>NZ_JAVIIY010000003.1:0-315000 GCF_033977345.1 Mesorhizobium dulcispinae | reverse complement strand
ATCAAAAACACAGGGCTCTGCGAAGCCGCAAGGCGACGTATAGGGTCTGACGCCTGCCCGGTGCTGGAAGGTTAAGAGGAGGGGTGCAAGCTCTGAATCGAAGCCCCAGTAAACGGCGGCCGTAACTATAACGGTCCTAAGGTAGCGAAATTCCTTGTCGGGTAAGTTCCGACCTGCACGAATGGCGTAACGACTTCCCCGCTGTCTCCAGCATAGACTCAGTGAAATTGAATTCCCCGTGAAGATGCGGGGTTCCTGCGGTTAGACGGAAAGACCCCGTGCACCTTTACTATAGCTTTACATTGGCATTCGTAGTGGCATGTGTAGGATAGGTGGTAGGCTTTGAAGCCTGGGCGCCAGCTCAGGTGGAGCCACCCTTGAAATACCACCCTTATTACTATGGATGTCTAACCGCGGCCCGTTATCCGGGTCCGGGACAATGTATGGTGGGTAGTTTGACTGGGGCGGTCGCCTCCTAAAGAGTAACGGAGGCGCGCGATGGTGGGCTCAGAACGGTCGGAAATCGTTCGCTGAGTGCAATGGCATAAGCCTGCCTGACTGCGAGACTGACAAGTCGAGCAGAGACGAAAGTCGGTCATAGTGATCCGGTGGTCCCGCGTGGAAGGGCCATCGCTCAACGGATAAAAGGTACGCCGGGGATAACAGGCTGATGACCCCCAAGAGTCCATATCGACGGGGTTGTTTGGCACCTCGATGTCGACTCATCGCATCCTGGGGCTGGAGCAGGTCCCAAGGGTATGGCTGTTCGCCATTTAAAGCGGTACGTGAGTTGGGTTCAGAACGTCGTGAGACAGTTCGGTCCCTATCTGCCGTGGGTGTAGGAATATTGAAAGGATCTGTCCCTAGTACGAGAGGACCGGGATGGACGGATCTCTGGTGGACCTGTTGTGGCGCCAGCCGCATTGCAGGGTAGCTATATCCGGACGGGATAACCGCTGAAGGCATCTAAGCGGGAAACCCACCTTGAAACGAGTATTCCCTGAGAACCGTGGAAGACGACCACGTTGATAGGCCGGGTGTGGAAGAGCGGCAACGCTTGAAGCTTACCGGTACTAATAGTTCGATCGGCTTGATCGTTCTCATTCCTAATATCCATCGTGAAACACGATGGTCTTGCCAGCGCTCACGCATGAGCGGCCCTTACGGGCCAAAGCTTAAGCGAGGGTGCCGGACGACCGGCGACGCGCAGTCGCGCTTGCGGGCTTCGCCCGTATGCAAAACGCAGACGTCGCCTTGGCACAAACGCGACGATCCTTGGATCGCGCTTGAACAGCTTCTCGATTTGAACGTGCGTTTTGCCGACCTGGTGGTTATGGCGGAGCGGCTGCACCCGATCCCATTCCGAACTCGGCCGTGAAACGCTCCAGCGCTGATGGTACTTCGTCTCAAGACGCGGGAGAGTAGGTCGCTGCCAGGTCTGCAAAGCGCACGTTCATCTCATCCGGATCAAAAGGATCCGGATGGAGACAAATCTTCTCCTTACGGTTTTTGATGCATGTCGTTGCCCCAAAAACCGCCGGGCACTTTTGGCCGACATGCATAAGGCCCGCCAAACGGGATCATGGGCCGCGCAAGCGGCCCTTTCATTTGGCAGCCTCTTGAACTCGGTAAGCGCAAACTTACCTCTATGGTTGACGCGGGGTGGAGCAGCCCGGTAGCTCGTCAGGCTCATAACCTGAAGGTCACAGGTTCAAATCCTGTCCCCGCAACCAAACAAAAACGGCCCGCCTCGCGCGGGCCGTTTGCTGTTGCGGGCCCAAAATTGTTGCGCCGCCACAGGGTTTTTTCCAGCTCGACTCTGCAAGACTTAGCAGCGATGGTCGCTCGACGCCGCGCTGCCGCTGATCCGGGTGCCGGCGTAAGGCATAAGGAGAGAAAAATGCGGCAGGCGCTGATCGTATGGGGCGGCTGGGAAGGGCACGAACCCGAGGCCGGGGCGCGCGTCGTCAAGGCGATGCTCGAGGAGGAAGGCTTTGCCGTGCGGGTGGAGAACACGACCGCGGCGTTCGCAGATCCGGCGATCGCCGAGCTCAGCCTGATCGTGCCGATCTACACCATGTCCAAGCTCGCCAAGGCCGAAGAGGCCAACCTCACCAAAGCGGTCGAAAACGGCGTCGGCCTCGGCGGCTATCACGGCGGGATGGGCGATGCCTTTCGCGAATCGACGGACTACCAGTTCATGTGCGGCGGGCAGTGGGTCGCCCATCCCGGCAACATCATCGACTACCGGGTGAACATCGTGCGGCGCGACGACCCGATCGTGAATGGCATCGGCGACTTCGCCTACCGCTCCGAGCAGTATTACATGCATGTCGATCCGTCGAACGAAGTGCTGGCGACCACCACCTTCTCGGGCGAACACGCGCCGTGGATCGACGGCGTGGTGATGCCGGTGGTCTGGAAGCGCCGGCATGGCAAGGGACGGGTGTTTTATTCCTCGCTCGGCCATGCGGCCAAGGAATTCGAGGTGCCGCAGATGCGCACGATCCTGCGCCGCGGCTTGGTCTGGGCGGCGCGCTGATCTCGTCGCCTCAGGTCGATCGCCGCGCCGATGCGCTTGCCGCTTCGGTGAAAGCGGAGGACCAAGCCATCCGATACGCGACAGCCGAAACGGCAGATCGGCCGCCCGCAAGGGCTCGCCGTGAGCGACAGTCCAACGTCGGAGGCCCGCAGCGTGTCCATCGACAATCTCGTTACGTCATATGAATGAGAGATTTACATAAGACCTAGCCTTTCATACAACAGCCGATAGCAACGTGCTCTATCGGGAGAGGATTGCGTGGAGACCATCGTTCCTTCGGACGCAACCGGCTGGATGCCTTCGGTCGACCAGGGCGGGGCAAGCGTGCACAACGCCGTCGTCAGCGTGCTGGGCAGCCGCATCCTGCGCGGCGATTATGCTCCCGGCGCCGCCCTGCCGCGCGAGGACGAGCTCTGCGCCATGCTGGGCGTCAGTCGCACCTCGGTCCGGGAAGCCGTCAAGGTGCTGTCGGCGAAAGGCCTTGTCGAGCCCAGGCGGCGCGCCGGCGTGCGTGTGCTGCCGCGCGACAACTGGCGGCTGCTCGACCCGGTGGTGCTCGGCTGGCATCCGTCCATCCAGGATGACGAGGAGCTGGTTTCCGGCCTGCTCGAGGCGCGCCGAATCTTCGAACCCGCGGCGGCCGAACTTGCGGCCAGGCGCGCCAGCGCCGCCGACCTCGCCGAGATCGAACGCGCGGTGGTCGGCATGCGCGACAACATCCCGGGTGACCTCAACGCCGTCTGCCAGGCGGATCTTGCCTTCCACAAGGGCGTCATCGCCGCCAGCCACAACGTTGTGCTCAAGGGGCTGGTGGGCATGCTGGAGGCGGCACTGCGCGCCACATTCCTCGTCACCAATCCGCTGATGGAGGCGCAGTCGCGCGCGCTTTCCGCGCATGTCGCGGTGCTGGAAGCGATCCGCATCCGCGATACCGCCGGCGCCCGCGCCGCCATGAACAGGCTGCTCGATATCGCCGCCGACGATCTTCACGCCAAAGGTTGACGTTTCCGCCTTGACGCCATTTTTGATCGTATGATATTCGCATTTCATATGATCTAAATGCCGCCTGGGAGGAGTTGCGCTTTGAGGATCGTGGCCATCACCACGCGCGTCGTGAACGCGGATATGCGCAACTGGGTGTTCGTGCGCGTCGAGACCGATCAGCCGGGCCTTTACGGCTGGGGCGAGGCGACGCTGGAGTGGAAGACCCAGGCCGTCGTCGGCGCCGTCAACGACCTGGCGCCGCTTCTGATCGGCCGCGATCCGCGCGACATCGAGCAGGCGGTGCGCATCCTAAAGAAGCACTCGTTCTGGCGGCTCGGCGTCATCGGCATGTCGGCTGTTTCCGGCATCGAGCTGGCGCTCTGGGACATTTTTGGCAAATGGCTCGATCAGCCGGTCTGGCGATTGCTCGGCGGCAAGGTGCGCGAACGGGTCAAGGTCTATACCCATCTCGGCCTCGGCGACATGCACGCCGTCTACGAGACACTCGACACCGAGCCGCTGGTGCAGCGCGCCTCCGAGGTGGTGGCGAGGGGCTATCGCGCGCTGAAGGCCGTCTTCATTCCCTACAGCCACTACCACGCGCCGCTCATCGAGGTCGACAAGGTCGGCCGGCTCATGGAGGCGCTGCGCAAGACGGTCGGGCCGGAAGTCGAGATCATGGTCGACTTCCATGGCCGCCCTGCCTCGGCTTCGACCGCGCTCGCCTATATCGACGTGCTTGCGCCCTACCGACCGATGTTCATCGAGGAGCCGCTGCCGCCCGGCGAGACCGGCGCGCTGGCGCAGCTCGCCGCCAAGTCGCGCGTGCCGATCGCCACCGGCGAGCGACTGATCGACCGTCCCGAATTCGACGACCTGTTCCGGGCGAGGGCGGTGGACATCGTGCAGCCCGACATCTGCCACTGCGGCGGTCTGCTCGAGGCGAAGAAGATCGCCGCCATGGCCGAGGCGGTCTCGGTCGGCGTCGCGCCGCACAATCCGCTCGGCCCGATAGCGGGCGCCGCGGCGCTGCATTTCGCCGTCTCCACGCCCAACCATTTGATTCAGGAAGAGATGGTCGGCGCCGTGCCCTGGTATTTCGAGGTGGTGAAGGGGCCGATCCGGATGGTCGACGGCTGCTGGCAGGTTCCGGACGCGCCCGGGCTCGGCGTCGAGGTCGACGAGGCGGTCGCGGAGCGGCATCCCTACAAGCCTGAAGTCATGCACACCACCAACGCCGTGCTCGCCGACGGCACCATCGTGGACTGGTGACAATGGCCGGGCGTCTCAAGGACAAGGTCGTCGTAGTCACCGGCGCCGGGCGCGGCATCGGCGAAGCGACGGCGCGCGCGATGGCGGCGGAAGGCGCCGCGATCGTCGTGGCGGAAAAGGATGCGGCCAGCGGAACAAGCGTTGCCGCGTCACTCGCCGAAGGCGGCGGACGGTCGCTGTTCGTGGAGACCGACGTCGCGGACAGTGGATCCTGCGAAGCGATGGCCGAACAGGCACTCCGCGCCTTCGGCCGCATCGACGTGCTGGTCGCCAATGCCGGCATCAACGTGTTCCATGAGCCGCTGGAAACCACGGAAGAAGAATGGCGGCGCTGCTTTGCCGTCGATCTCGATGGCGTGTGGTATTCGGCGCGCGCCGTGTTGCCGGCGATGCGGGCTCAGAAGCACGGGTCGGTCGTCGCCATCGCGTCCTGCCACTCCTTCGCGATCATCCCGTCGACCTTTCCCTATCCGGTCGCCAAGCACGGGCTGCTCGGCCTGGTGCGCTCGCTCGGCATCCAGTACGCGGCCGAAGGCATCCGCGTGAACGCGATCGCGCCTGGTTATATCGAGACGCAGATCGCGGTCGACTACTGGAACACATTTCCCGACCCACAGGCGGAACGTCAGCGCACCTACGACCTGCACCCGCCGCGCCGCATCGGCAGGCCGGAGGAGGTGGCGATGACCGCCGTCTTCCTCGGCTCCGACGAGGCGCCGTTCATCAACGCGGCCTGCATCGTCATCGATGGCGGGCGCTCGGTTCTTTACCACGAATGAGGTTTCGCGCCGGCGGCCGGTCGCCGGCAGATGTTTTCAAGCAGATCGGATCCCGCCGGCCGGGGTCGATTGGGAGGAAGCCAATGAAAAGCATGATCAAGGTGTGCCTTGCGGTTGCGGCGACCGCCGCCGTCGCGCTGACGGTCCACGGCGCCGGCGCGCAGGACAAGATGAAGTTCGGCTACATCAACAAGATGGGCGACCATCCCTGGTTCGTGCGCGAGGTGAAGGGCGCCAAGGACAAGGCCGCTGAACTCGGCGTCGACCTGCTTGTCCAGGACGTCCAGTTCGACGCCAACCTCGCCGTCACCACCTTCGACACCTATGTCGGCGACGGCGTCAAGGGTATCGCCGTGGTGGTGCCGGACCGCTCGCTCGGCCCGGTCGTCGCCGACAAGGCCAAGGCCGCCAAGATCGGCCTGATCGCGGTCGACGACGATATCGCCTTCGCCGACGGCTCGCCTGTCGCCTATGTCGGCATGAACGCGCTCAACATCGGCAAGCAGGTCGGCGGCGAGATCGCCCGCATCGTCAAGGCCGAGGGATGGGACAAGGACCTCTCCAAGGTGCGCGTCGGCTCGATCGAGGACCAGAAGGCCGACACCTGCATGCGCCGCAACAAGGGCGCCGAGGAAGCGCTGGTCGCGGCGATCCCGGAGATCAAGTCGCGCATCGTCTCGATCCCCTACGACAACACCATGGTCAACTCGATCGACGTGGTGTCGACGACGCTGACCGCCAATCCCGACGCCGAGAAGTGGATCTTCTACTCCTGCAACGACGACGGCGTGCTCGGCGGCGTGCGCGCCACGGAGAATGCCGGCATGAAGCCGGAGAACGTCATCGGCATCGGCATCGACGGCTCGCGCTCCTGCGAGGCCTTCGGCTCCGGCAAGCCGACGGGCTTCCGCGGCACGATGTGGCTGGACAGCGCCAAGCACGGCGCGGCGGCGATCCAGGCGCTCTACGATCAGGCCACCGGCAAGGAGATGCAGAAGGACTATTTCCAGGACGCCACGCTGATCAGTGGCGAGAACTTCGCCAAGTTCAAGGACACGCTCGGTTGCAAGTCCTAGGCTTCCTTTCGGCCTCGAGGCAGGTGGCCATTGGGCGGGCGGCTTCAAAGGGAGCCGCCCGCCAATGACCGCGCCCGTCGTTTCCATCGAAAACGTCAGCAAGCGCTTCGGCGCCGTGCAGGCGCTGCGCGACGTGTCGGCGGCCTTCAATGCCGGTGAGATCACCGCGCTGATCGGCGAGAACGGCGCCGGCAAGTCGACGCTGATGCGCGTGCTGGAGGGCGAGCATCGGCCCGATGCCGGCCGGTTGCTGGTCGACGGGCAGCCGGTGCAGCTCAGTTCGCCGCGCGCTGCACATGGCGCGGGCATCCGGGTCATCCATCAGGAGCCGGAGATCATTCCGGAACTGACGGTGGCGGAGAACATCTTCATCGGCGACATCAAGGCGCGAGCCGGGCTGTTCCTCGACCGCGCGGATCTGGAGCGCCGCAGCCTCGAGCTGCTCGGCACTTTCGGCGTCGTCGACGTGCTTTCTCCCGGGCAGCGCTGCCATGGGCTCAGCCCGGCGCTGAGGCAGCTCATCGAGATCATGCGCGCGCTGCGGCCGGGCGCGCGGCTGCTCGCCTTCGACGAGCCGACCTCGTCCTTGACGGAGGACGAGGCGCAGCGCCTGTTCCGCGTCATCCGCCGGCTCAAGGCCGACGGCGTCGCGGTGATCTACATCTCGCACCGCCTGCGCGAGATCATCGAGCTTGCCGACCGCTGCGTGGTGATGCGCGACGGCAGCCACGTCGCCGACGAGCCGATCGCCGCGCTCGACGAGCAGCGCATGGTGCGGCTGATGGTCGGCAGGCCGGTGAGCGACCTGTTCAATCGAAGGGAGCGCGCGCTGGGACCGGTCCGGCTGGCATTGGAAGGCGTCACGACACGCCGGGTCGAGGGGATCAGCTTCGCGGTGCGTGCGGGCGAGATCGTCGGGCTGGGCGGACTGGTCGGCGCGGGACGGACGGAAGTCGCGCGCGCCATCGTCGGCCTCGATCCGCTGCTGTCGGGACAGATGACGGTCGGCGGCCGGCCTTACAAGCCGTGCGAACCGGCCGATGCCGTCGCGGCCGGAATAGGGCTGGTGCCGGAGGACCGCAAACAGGAAGCGCTGCTTTTGATGCAGGCGGTGCGCGACAATGTCAGCCTCGTGGTGCCCGACAAGGTGTCGCGCTACGGCTTCTTCAGTCGCAGGCGCGAGCGCGCGCTGGTCGCCCGCCACGTCGCCGAGCTCAGGGTCAAGACGCCGTCGATCGAACAGGCCGTCGGAAAGCTTTCCGGCGGCAACCAGCAGAAGGTGGTCTTCGCACGCTGGCAGGCGTGCGGGCCGGCCGTGCTCATCCTCGACGAGCCGACGCGCGGCATCGATGTCGGCGGCAAGGCGGAGATCTACCGGCTCATCGAAAGCCTGGCCGACCAAGGCCTCGCCATCCTGCTCATCTCCTCGGAAATGCCGGAGCTGCTTGGCCTCGCGGATCGCGTGCTGGTGATGCAGAGCGGCCGCATCAGCGGCGAGCTGCCGTGGCAAGAGGCGAGCGAAGAGGCCGTGCTGGCGCTGGCGATGCGTTCGGGCAAAGAGACAATCATCGAAAGGAGGGTATCGTGACCGATACCGCGACCGCCCGCCGCGAGCGCGCGCCGGCAAGCCTGTTCGGCCGCATCGGCGCGCAGAACATCAGCCTGCTGATCGCGCTGGCCGTGCTGGTGGCTATCTTCGGCGCGCTCAGGCCCGATGTCTTCTTCACACCGCGCAACCTCATCAATATCGGGCTCGCGGTCACCATCCTCGGCATTTTGGCGATGGCGCAGACCGTCGTCATCGTGTCGGGCGGGCTCGATATCTCGGTCGGGTCGATCGTGGGCCTGAGCACCATGGTGCTGGCGGTCGCCGCCCAGGAAACCGGATCGATCCCGGCGGGCATCCTTGCCGGTCTGCTCGCCGGCCTTGTGGCGGGCGCGGTCAACGGGCTGATCATCGTCTACGGTCCGGTCAATGCGGTGATCGCGACGCTGGGAACGATGTCGGCCTTCCGCGGCCTCGCCTATCTGATGAACAACGGCAACTCGATCCCGATCACCGGCGACAGCCTGCGCGCGCTCGGCATCGGCACGCTATTCGGCCTGCCTTTCGCCATCTGGCTGCTGATCGCCGCGATGGCGGCGTTCATCGTCTTCACCCGTGAGACCGTCGTCGGCCGCAACATCTACGCGCTTGGCGGCAATCCGACCGTGGCGCGGCTCGCCGGCATCCCGATCCGCCGCTACCAGATCTCGATCTACGCGATGAGCGGCTTCGCCGCGGCGGTCGCCGGTCTGGTGCTCGCCAGCCGCACCATGTCGGGGCAGCCTGCGTCCGGCAGCCAGGGGCTGGAACTCGAGGCGATCACTGCCGCGATCCTCGGCGGCTGCGCGCTGCAGGGCGGCAAGGGCACCATCATCGGCGCCATGCTGGGCGTGCTGATCATCGGCGTCCTCAACAACGGCATGATCCTGACCAGCGTGCCAACCTTCTACCAGCTGCTGGCCAAGGGCGCGCTGCTGATCCTGGCGGTCATCGTGCAGGAGCGCCAGCGGGCGCGGTCCGGAGAATAGCCCGTGCCGGGTTAGACGCTTTCGAGATAGGTCTCGATCTCGAAATCGCTGACGTTCAGCGCGAAGGTGTTCAGTTCCTGGCGCTTACAGGCGATGAAGGCGTCGCGCAGGACGGCCGGGAAGATTTCGGCGACGCGCTTGCCGGCCTCGAAAGCGGCGATCGCCGAGGCCCAGTCCGGCGGCAGCTTGGCAAGCGTCAGCCCCTGTCCCTCGCCGCCGGTCGGCTCGCCGGGCGATAGTTCTTTTTCGATGCCCATCAGCGCCGCGCCCAGGATCGCCGCCAGCACCAGATAGGGGTTGGCGTCGGCGCCGGAGACGCGATGCTCGATGCGGCGCGCGGCTGCCGGGCCGCCCGGAATGCGGATCGCCACCATGCGGTTCTCGTAGCCCCAGGCGACGGCCGTCGGCGCGTAGGAGCGCGGCCGCAGCCGGCGGTAGGAATTGAAATGCGGCGCGAACACCAGCGTGCTCTCGGCCATGGCGGCGAGCAGGCCGCCGACCGCGTGGCGCATGGCGTCGGAACCCTGGTCGCTGCCGTCGTCGAAGATGTTGCGGCCTTCCTTGTCGAGGACGCTGAAATGGACATGGAAACCGTTGCCGGCGCGCTCGCCATAGGGCTTGGCCATGAAGCAGGCGGCGAAGCCGTGCTTGCGGGCGATGCCCTTGACGGTGCGCTTGAAGAGCACGGCGTCGTCCGCGGCGCGCAAGGCATCGGGAACGTGATTGAGGTTGATCTCGAACTGGCCGACGCCGTTCTCGGCGATCGCGGTGTCGACGGGAATGCCCTGCATGCGGCAGGCTTCGTAGACGTCATGGATGAAGGCCTCGAAATCGTCGATCTCGTCGATCGACAGCGCCGCGTCGGAATCGAGGCGCCGGCCGGTGATCGGCGAGACAGGGCCGACGGGCCGATGCGACGTCGGGTCGACGAGGTAGAATTCGAGCTCGGTGGCGGTAACAGGCGTCAGGCCAAGTGCTGCATAACGGTCGAGGATGCGGGCCAGCGCGCGGCGCGGGTCGCCGAGATAGGGCGCGCCGGCATCATCCGCCAGCCAGAGCGGCAAAAGCGCCGTCGGATGCGCCGTCCACTCGACGGGCAATATGCCGCGTCCCGTCCACTGGCAAAGCCCGTCGGCATCGCCGGTCGAGAACACCTGCGCGTTGCCTTCGATGTCCTCGCCCCAGATGTCGAGCCCGATAGCCGAATAGGGCATGCGCAGCTTGCCTTCCAGCGCCTTGCGCGCCTGCTCGACCGGGATGCGCTTGCCGCGCATGATGCCATTCAGGTCGCACACCGCGGCCCGCAGGCTCTGGATGTCGCTCCTGCTTTCAAGCCAGTTCAAAACGTCCGCAATTGCATCGCCCAATTTCCAGCCCCTAGTTCTTTCAGTAGCCATTTAGGCTACGACATCCATTTATCAGCTTGTGAGTTTGTGAAGACCGCCTCGGAGGTTCCCGGGCCGGTTTCCTTCATTTTTTCAATTCACTAGCTGGGATATCGGGCGGCATTTCGGGTTCCTATTGTGCGATCTGCGATCGCAACATAGCCGGCAAGCGAGGGAAAGCCAAGGGAATTTGAGCGGCCAATTACCGGATAGCTAAAGGTAGAATCCTCGAGATGCAGGCGCGAAGGATCGCCAACGAATGCTAATGCCGCAGTTCTGGGAACCTGACCTGCTTGAGGATGTGTGTCGCACCCTCGTGGATGTCGCGCACGATGGCTGCGCGGGCCCGCTTGCTGTCGCCGGCCTCAATCGCCGCGACGACCTCCTCGTGGTAGTCGATGCCGAGGATGCCGGCGAGGTCGTCCTCGAAGCCGATGCGCAGGTTGCGCAGAAAAGGTCCGACCTGCATCCACACCGTCTCGATCAGGAAGATCATCTGCTCGTTGCCGCAGTGGCGGTAGATCGAGAACTTGAAGTCGTGGTTCTTGCGCAGATAGTCGTCGATGTCGCCGCTGCGGGCGGCCTGGGTGAGCTCGGCGCAATGACGGCGGATGGCGCGCAGGTTGTTGCCGTTGATGAGTTTTGTAGCGAGCTCGGTGGCTGTGCCTTCCAGGACGGTCCGTACGTCGGTCAGCTGCTGGAAACGATCGGCCGAGATCATTGGCACCTCGACGCTGCCGTTCGGCATCGGGCTCAGCGCTCTCAGCGCCTGCAGCCGCATGAAGGCGCTGCGCACCGGCATGTCGCTGGTGCCGAGCTCCTTGGCGAGCTTGCGCGAGGTCAGCTTCTGGCCCGGCTGGAGCTGACCCGACATCAGCGCCCGCACCAGTTCCAGATAGACTTTCTCATGCAGGGGTACCGTGTCGAGGGCAGTCAGTCCGAATTGTGTTTTGTCGGCCATTGGCTATGCGCTACTTCGTCCGTCCCTGAAATCCGTTTCGTCAAGCAATCTGCCGCCGGGATACTTGGCTGGCGGTTTTCGAGCCGCACGATAGACGGTTAGCGCGCGCCGCCGCAAGGCCGGCCAGGGTAGCATCCCGGCTGACCCAACGGAGCCGTGGCCGGTACAAGGCCCTGCCGCAATCATTGCGCGGCGTCGTGCGTGCGCGGCGGAGCGACTCCAGTTGACCAGACGCGGACCTCGAAGGTCTGCCGGCAAGGCGCGCCTCGACCTCCAAGCCGACGAGGTCTCCGTCGTTCAGCTGGAAGGAAGGCTTCCCAGCTGTCGTTGCGCTTCGTGGGTCCTGGCGAGGAAACTACGCCAGCCGCCATAGGCGGAGATATCCGTCGCCGCCGACAAACCGGCGGTCTCGGCCAGAAAACCCTTCGCCGACGTTCCATCGTCCAGCTCGATGGTGCCAATGCCGAGCGGTGGTGGGATGGCGGCGACGAAGCGGCCGAATGCCTCGGCAGAAAGCCGCCAGACCTCGACCTCAATCGCGGTGCCGCCGCCTCCGACGCGGATCAGCCCCGGCTTTGGCGTGGTCTGGCCGGCGAGCTCATAGAGCTTGTAGGAAGGCGTCGTCGTCGTCGCCCGGCAGAAACGCGCGCCGGCTTCCTTGAGCTGGCCATTGAGCGGCATCCCCGACAGATGCGCACCGACCACAACCATTTCGATCGTGCCGTCTTCGGCCGATACGCTGGCTGGTCGCGCGCTCGACTGCCGCCACCCAGTCGCGCCGAGGGCGAGGCCGCCCGCCAAATGCAGGTCGCGTGCGGCCGCCGCGACGAGGCCGTCCCGGCCGGCGGCGGCGAGGAGGGTAACGCTCATCGGCAGGCCGTCGTCGCGCGTGCCGGTCGGCACGGCGATGCCGCACATGTCGAGCAGGTTGACGAAATTGGTGTAGGTGCCGAGCCGGCTGTTGGTGGCGATCGGATCGGCCAGCACGGCGTCGACCGTGTAGTGGGTCGGCGCGGTCGGCACACAGAAGAGATCGACGAAGGCGATGACCGGGGCAAGCCGCGCCTTGTAGGCCTGCAAGGCATAGAGCCCGCGGAAGGCGTCGGCGGCCGACAGGCTTCTGGCGCCGCCGATGATCTTGCGCGTCACCGGATGGAGCGCTGTTTCATTCGCCTCGAAGAAATCGCGGATCGCCGCATAGCGCTCCGCCACCCAGGCGCCTTCGTAGAGAAGGTCGGCCGTTGCGTAGAAGTCGCCGAA
This sequence comes from Mesorhizobium dulcispinae, assembly GCF_033977345.1. Lineage (NCBI taxonomy): Bacteria > Pseudomonadati > Pseudomonadota > Alphaproteobacteria > Hyphomicrobiales > Phyllobacteriaceae > Mesorhizobium > Mesorhizobium dulcispinae. The sequence continues at coordinate 302,167 of NZ_JAVIIY010000003.1, read as the reverse complement.
CGGGATCTCGACAAGCCTGGCGCCGTGCGCCTCCAGAGCAGCGAGAGCGGCATCGAAGCCGGCCTGCATCGATGCGTCGCCGAAGAACTTCAGGTCGGCCTTTGCCGGGATGCCGACCTTCAGCACTGGCGGACGGACGGCGAGCGGCTGGACGGCGATGTCGCGCGAATAGGGATCGGCAGCATCGTGCGCCGCGGCGGCCGAGAACACCGCATAGGCGTCGTCGACTGTCAGCGCGAAGACCGAGACGCAGTCGAGCGTCCGGCAGGCCGGCACCACGCCCGCCGTCGACAGCGCGCCGACGGTTGGCTTCAGCCCGACGATGTTGTTGAGGCCGGCTGGGATGCGCCCCGAGCCGGCGGTATCGGTGCCGAGCGCGAAGGAGACGATGCCCAGCGCCGTCGCCACCGCGGAGCCGGAGGAGGAGCCGCCGGGCACGAGTTTAGGATCGATTGCATTTCTTGGGATCGGCCAGGGCGTGCGCACGCCGACGAGGCCGGTGGCGAACTGGTCGAGATTGGTCTTGCCGACGACCAGGGCGCCCGCCGCCTTGAGCTTCGCCACGACCGCCGCATCCTTGTCCGGCGTGTAGGCATATTCGGCGCAGGCGGCCGTGGTCGGCATGCCGGCGACATCGATGTTGTCCTTGACGGCGAAGGGGATGCCCCAGAGCGGCTTGGCCACGGGGTCGAACGAGCCGAGCGCTTCGGCCTCGGCCTGCATTGCGGTTCGAGTCGCAAGGTGGATGAAGATGCCTGGATCGCCGGCCGCCTCGATGCGGGCCAGCACCGTATCGATCACCTCGGCTATGTCGGCGCCAGCCTGGTAGGCGGCGTGCAGGCTGCCGATGTCGAAGCGGATGTCGCTCATTTCGTCTCCCCCAGAATGATCACCGGCAGGTCCCACTGGATCAGCACGACGCAGCCGTCCTTCGTCCAAACCGAATGCTCGGTGCCGACCGGATTGAGGACCACGCTGCCCGCCGGATAACCACCGTTCTCGTCGTTCTGGGTGCCGTCCAGCACGACGATGGTTTCCAGCCCGGCATGACGGTGGCGCGGAACACCAGCGCCCGGCTGGTATTTAAGGATCGCTACGGACGGTTCGACCGGCCCGCCCTTGAGAAGCCAATGCACCGTCACGCCGTTGCGGAAAGGCTCGAACGCCAGATCACGCCAGCCACCGTCGACGAGGCCGGCAAAGGCAAGATTAGGCATTCGCAATTCCCTCGAGCACCTGGTCGGTGGTTGCCGTCCAGCCGACGATCGCGCCCTGCGCCCTGATCATGGCGAGCGCGGCGGCCTTGAATTCGGGAAAGTAGCTCTCGGTCGCGTCTTCGGCGACCAGACACTCATAGCCGCGGTCGTTGGCCTCGCGCATGGTTGTCTGCACGCAGACTTCTGTCGTCACTCCGGCAAAGACCAGTTGCCGGGCGCCGATCCGCTTCAGGTCATCGCCGAGGCCGGTCGCGTAGAACGCGCCCTTGCCGGGCTTCTCGATGACGATCTCACCTGGCAAAGGCGCGAGCTCATCGAGGATCGCCGTGCCTGGCTCGCCGGCGATCAGCACGCGGCCCATCGGGCCGACATCGCCGATGCGGATCGACGGGTTGCCGCGGTTTCGCTTGGCTGGCGGCAGGTCCGAAAGGTCTGGCCTGTGGCACTCCATGGTGTGGATCACCGGCAGGCCGGCGGCGCGAAAGCCTTCGATCAGCTTTTTCACTGTCGGTACGATCGCCGTCACCCGGCTGACGTCGTTGCCCAGACTGGCACCGAAACCGCCGGGCTCGGCGAAGTCGCGCTGCATGTCGATGACAATAAGCGCCGTCGTCTCGGGCCTGAAAGCAAAGACGAAGGGCTGCGCTTCGATTTCCGCCATCAGTGGTGCCCTGCCATGTGCTCGCCGATCGTCTGCACGCTCGCCTGGGCGATCGGCGTCTCGTATACGAGCGTGCCGTCGGACATGACGAGGATGCGGTCGGAGAGCTCCAGGAGCTCGTCGAGGTCTTCGGACATCAGGAGCACCGCTGCCCCGACATTGCGCGCCTTCATGATGCGGGCGCGGATTTCGGCGACGGCGGAGAAATCGAGGCCGAAGCAAGGGTTGGAGACGATCAGCAGGTCGACATCGCCGGTGAGCTCGCGGGCGAGCACCGCGCGTTGCACATTGCCGCCGGACAGCGAGGCGATGGGTGAGGAGAGCGAAGCCGTCTTGACCTTGAACTGCTCGACCAGGCGGGCGCTGAAGGATTTGATGGCGCCGGCGCTGATCCAGCTCACCGGCCTGCCGTTGCCATCGACGTCGAAGGTGCGGAAGGCGATGTTCTCGGCGACCGTCATTCTCGGCGCGCAAGCATTCTTCAGCGGCTCCTCCGGGATGAGACGGACGTTGAGCGCACGCGCCTCGGCGCGTGTCGCCGCATAGGCCGTGCCGCGAACCATGACTTCCCCTTGATCGCGGGCGCGCTGTCCGGCCAGCACTTCCAGGAACTCCTTCTGACCGTTGCCCGAGATGCCGGCGATACCAACGATCTCGCCGGAGCGCACGCCGAGATCGGCGATGTTGATCGATTTGAGGCCGGTTCGGTCCGGCGCCTTCAGCGCCTTCACCTTGAGCACGATCTCGGCATCTGGCTTCGGCTCGGCGCGGCTGTCGAGCGCGGCGATGGGCTGGTCGCCGATCATCATCGCAGCCATTTCCCTGCGCGAAAGATCGGAGACCTTGCCTCTCCCAGTGAGTCGGCCCTTGCGCAGCACCGTGATGTCGTCGGCGAAGGCTGTGACCTCGTGGAATTTGTGGGAGATCATCAGCACGGTGAGATCGCCCGCCTTCGTCATGCCGCGCACCAGGCCAAGCACTTCCTGCGCCTCGCCCGGGGTGAGCACGGATGTCGGCTCATCCAGCACCAGGAAATTGCGGCCGAGATAAAGCTGCTTGATGATCTCCAGCTTTTGCTTCTCACCGGCGGCGAGCTCGGCCACCTTGACGTCGAGCGACACTTTGAACGGCATGCCGCTCATGAAGGCGGCAAGCGCGCCGCGCTCCTTGCGCCAATCGATGATGCCGGGCACCTTCTCGCGCGCGATGACCAGGTTCTCGGCGCCCGTCAGCGAAGGCACGAGCGTGAAATGCTGATAGACCATGCCGAGGCCGAGCGCCGAGGCCGTCCTGGGGCTGGCGATCGTCACCTCGCGGCCGTCGACCAGCATGTCGCCTGACGTCGGGTGGTAGAAACCCATCATGCATTTGACCAGCGTCGATTTGCCAGCGCCGTTCTCACCGAGCAAGGCATGGAAAGAGCCTGCCGGCACCTTGATGGAGACGTCGTCGAGCGCGGTAAAAGCGCCGAAGCGCATGGTCATGCCGATGGTCTCGACGCCGATCGCCTTTCTGTGCGTTCCGCTCATCGCCGGTTCCTCACGGCAGCTGGGCGACGAGCGCGGCGGAATTCGACACCGCGCCGAAAACACCGCCCTGCATCTTGATCATCTTGATTGCCGCCAGATGGTTGCCGTAGTCGGTCGCCCCGCAGCAATCCTCCAGCATCACGCATTCGAAGCCGCGATCGTTGGCCTCGCGCATGGTGGTGTGCACGCAGACATCGGTGGTGATGCCGGTGAGTACGATGTTTTCGATGCCGCGGTGGTTGAGGATCAGTTCGAGATCGGTGGCGCAGAACGAGCCCTTGCCGGGCTTGTCGATGATCGGCTCGCCCCCGGCCGGGTAAAGGTCGGGGATGATGTCCCAGCCAGGTTCACCTCGCACCAGGATGCGCCCGCAAGGGCCGGGGTCGCCGATGCCGGCATTGATGCGGCGCGAGCGCCAGCGTTTGTTGGCGGGCAGGTCGGCCAAGTCGGGCCGGTGGCCCTCGCGCGTGTGGATGATGGTGTAGCCCTTCGCCCGCATGGCGGAAAGCACCGCCTTGATCGGCTCGATCGGCGCCCTGACCAGCGACAGGTCATAGCCCATATGGTCGACGTAGCCGCCCGGCCCGCAGAAATCGGTCTGCATGTCGATGATGATAAGCGCCGTGTTGTCCGGCCGCAGATCGCCATTGTAGGGCCAGGGATAGGGATCGGCGTCGATGTAGCGCTCGGTGATCTCGGCTCTGGCGTTCATAGCAAAAACTCCGGTCTGGCGAGCGGCACGTGGTGCGCGGTCATTTGGTGATCGACAGTTCGCCGGGCGCGCCGGCGAGCGTGCGGCTCGGCGACGAGGTGGCGATCATGATGATGAGGGTGAGGATGTAAGGCGCGGCGTAGAAGAGGTAGTAGCCTTGGGTGACGCCCACCGACTGCAGCGCCGGGCCGAGCGCGCCGGCGCCGCCGAACAAAAGCGCGGCGGCAAAACAGCCGAGCGGATTCCAGCGGGCGAAGATGACCAGCGCCACCGCCATCAATCCTTGGCCGGAGGAAATGCGCTCGGTCCAGCTGCCGGGATAGTAGAGCGACAGATAGGCGCCGCCGATACCGGCTAGCGCACCGCCGACGCCGGTGGCCAGCAGGCGCACCGCGTTAGGGTCGAGGCCCATGGCGCGCGCGGCATCGGCACTGTCGCCGACCACGCGCACAATCAGGCCGACACGGGTGTTGCGGAACGCCCACCAGAGGAAGACGGCGAGCGCGGCGCCGATCAGGAACAGCACGTTGACGTTGAGCGCCGCCTGCACCTGCGGGATGTCGGACCAGGCGCCGAAGGGGATCGCCGGCAGGTCGGGCGCTGAAGGCTGGATGAAGGGCTTGCCGAAGAAGAAGGCGAGGCCGGTGCCGAACAGCATCAGGGCGATGCCGATGGCGATGTCGTTGACCTTCGGGAATTTGCAGATCCAGCCGTGGAAGAGGCCGAAGCAGAGGCCGGCGAGCGCCGCGGCCAAAAGGCCGAGCCACGGCGAGCCGGTCATCACCGCCACCGCGTAGGCGCTCATGGCGCCGAATACCAGCGTGCCCTCGAGGCCGAGATTGATGCGGCCGGAGCGCTCGGTGATGGCTTCGCCGATTGAGACGAAGATGAAGGGGGTGGATACGCGGATGGCGCCGCCCAGCATGGCGAGCGGCACACCCCAGAGACCGATGTCGGTCGCTTCCATCAGACAGTCCCCTTCAAGAAATCGGGCCTCTGCCAGAGGTCGGGGTTGAAGAGCTTGAAGCGGCCGTAGAAGGTCTCGCTGAACAGGATGACGATGAAGAGCATGCCCTGCAGCACCAGCACGGTCGCGTCGGGCAGGTCCATGCGGCGTTGGATCAAGCCGCCGGATGCGTCGATGCCGCCGAGCAGGATGGCGACTGGGATGATGGCAAGCGGGTTGTGGCGGGCGAGGAAGGCGACGAGGATGCCGGTGTAGCCGTAGCCGGCGGCAAGCGAGGCGTTGGCGCTGCCTTGCACGGCCGCGACCTCCAGCATGCCGGCAAGGCCGGCGAAGCCGCCGGCCAGCGCGGTAAAGCCGACGATCAGCGGACCGACGGCGAGCCCCTGCACCTGCGCCGCCCTGACATTGCCGCCGGCGATGCGGGCGGCGAAGCCCCAGCGGGTCTTCTCGATCAGCAGCCAGGAGAGCACGCAGGCGAGGATGCCGACGACGAGGCCCCAATGAACTTCCATGCCCGGAATGTTGCCGACGCGATAGATGTCGGCCAGCGGCTGGGTCGAGGGTTTGTTCAGCGAGGCCGGGTCGCGCAGCGGCCCCTCCACCAGATGGTTCATAAGGGCAATAGCGATGTAGGCCATCAGCAGACTGGAGATGGTTTCGTTGACGGCCCGGTAATGGCGCAGCGCGCCGACGGCACCGATCCAAATGCCGCCGGCGGCCACGCCCCCCACGCCCATGAGAAGGATGACGAGAAAAGACGGCGCGCCGTTCAGGGCGACGCCGATCGCGGCAGCGGTGACGCCGCCGAGCACGATCGCGCCCTCGCCGCCGATGACGACCAGGCCGAGGCGCGCCGGCAGCGCCACGCAGAGTGCCGCCAGCAAGAGCGGCGCGCCGCGTGACAGTGAGTTCTGGATCGAGAACCAGGACCCGAAGCCGCCCCGCCACATCGTCTCGTAGAGCTGGACCGGCGACTTGCCGACAGCCAGGATGAACAAGCTGAACAGCACCATGCCGACGACCAGCGCCACGAGCGGAATGACGAAGGCTTCCGCCCGCCTGGCGATCCATTCGAGCGCCGCCCGATATCCCCTGGCATCGAGGATGGTCCGCACGTCCGGGCCGCTCACCGCTTCCGTCATCGCTCGTCTCCCTTGGCCCGCTCAGGCCGTCGAGCCGACGACGCCCTCGACGAGATAGTCCATGCTTTCGAGCTCGATGGCGGTCTCGACGAAAGCTTGGCCTTCGGTCGCGACGACCGCGCCCTTGTTGCTCTTCAACGGTCCCTTGATGACGGAGAAGCCGCCCTTCATCATTTCGGCCAACGTGGTGTCGAACTGCTTGCGCGCGGCTTCGCCGACGGCGGGGCCGAGCGGGCTCATCTTGACGAAACCGTCGGCTAGGCCGCCACGCGTGAAGTTCGGCAGAGCCTTGCCGGCGACGAGATCGTCGACGAACATCTTGTAGACCTTGGCCCAATTCCACTCCGCGCCGGTGAGATATTTTTCCGGCGCCAGCGGACTCTGGTTGGCGTGATAGCCGCAGACGAAGGCGCCGCGGCCGGCGGCCGTCTCGACCACCACCTTGGGGCTGTCGACATGGCAGGTGATGACGTCGGCGCCCTGGTCGACCAGCGCGTTGGTGGCCTCGGCCTCCTTCACCGCCAGCGACCATTCGCCGGTGAAGATCACCTGGCAGGTGATCGCCGGATCGACCGAGCGTGCGCCGAGCAGGAAGGAGTTGATGTTGAGCAGCACCTGCGGGATCGGCTTGGCGGCGACGAAGCCGAGCTTCTTCGATTTGGTGGTGTGTCCGGCGACGACGCCGTTGAGGTACTGGCCCATTCCGATATAGCCGAAATAAGAACCGGCGTTCATCGGATGCTTGTCCTTGTTCCACATGCCGCCGCAATGGCGGAACTGCACATCGGGGAACTTGGCGCACATGGCCAGCATATGCGGATCGAAATAGCCGAACGAGGTCGGGAAGATCAACGAGGCGCCGTCGAGATTGATCATCGATTCCATCGTCTTCTGGACGTCGACCGTCTCGGGGACGTTCTCTTCCTCGACGATGGAAATGCCCTCGATGCCCTTCAGCGACGCAGCCCCTTCAGCATGCGCCTGGTTGTAGCCATAGTCGTCCTTCGGGCCGACATAGATGAAGCCGACGGTCGCGGAGGCGGCGCGCGCTGCACGGATCGGAAAGGCCGCTGAGGCGAGACCGAGCGCCGCTCCGGCGGCGGAGGTCTTGAGCAGGTCGCGGCGGCTAAGCATGAATCTTTCGGTCATATCGAATGCTCCCCTTTCTTGGACCCGGCACGGGTCGGTTGATCTCTTGTCAAGAAAGTGCATGCAATCGTTATGCCAGTTCCACGACGATGTTTTCTGTAATAAAATCAACAGATGACTTTAGCAGATCTGCATAAGCGCAAGGCAAGTGCATGCACTTTATGCCTGAAAAATGACCAATTTGACATGGAGATCAAAATCTAGGCATACAAAGGTGCAGCCTGAGTCGAAATCAGCCCGCGAGCCGTCCAGGTCGCGGGCCTGACCGCAATAAAACTGGACGGGAGGAGACGTGTCGGGAAAGCGCTTGGTCAGGTCGGGCACGACCGTGGATCAGATGGTGAGGGCGATCGCGGACCGCATCGTCACCGGCTATCTGCGCCCCGGCGAAAGGCTCGACGAGGGCTCGCTCGCCGCCCGTTTCGACGTCTCGCGTACACCCGTCCGGGAGGCGCTCGGCCATCTGAGCGCCATGGGGCTGGTCGAAAGGCGGCCCAATCGGGGCGCCATCGTCGCCGTGATCACGCAGGAACATCTCGCCTCGATGTTCGAGAGCATGGCCGAGCTGGAAGCGATCTGCGCGCGCTTCTCGGCCGAGCGCATGACCGGCGCGGAGCGCCGCTCGCTGGAGATGGAGCATCAGGCCTCGGCGCGCATGGTGCAACTCGGCGCCGAGGAGGATTATGAGTATTTCAACACCGAATTTCACAGCAGGCTTTATCGCGGCGCCCACAACACGCATATCCATGATTTGACCGTGACGACCCGCAGCCGGCTTGCGCCGTTCCGGCGCGCACAGTTCATGCTGCCGGGCCGGCTGGCCAAGTCCTGGCAGGAGCATGATGTGATAGTCACCGCAATCATGCGCGGCGATGCGGCGGGGGCGGGCAAGGCCGCCAGGGATCATGTCTCGATCGTCAGCGAGGCCAGCGCTGTGTTCGCGACCGTCGACCCGATGCCCCCCGTGCTTAGCCGATCCGCGCGTCGATGATCTCGACGAAGCGCGCGAAAAGGCCGGCCTGCGACTTGATCTTGAGCTTGCGGTAAATGTTGCGACGGTGGACTTTCACGGTCCCGGGCACGATCCGGAGCGCCCTGGCGATCGACTCCGTCGAGTGACCCTGAAGCACGAGGTCGACGACCTGCTTCTCGCGCGAGGTCAGCGACAAGCTCTTCCAGATATGCGCGCGATCCAGCTCGTTGGCCGTTGCGACGGTCTCGCCCGGGGGCGGGACCGCAACCTCTTCGGCGGGCAAAGCCGGCCAGCGCAGCCTGCAGAAGCCGACCACCGCGGGGGCCATGTCGCGCAGCAGCCTGGCGTCCGCCGTTCCAAAAGGCCCCGAGGCGCGCAGCCGCATCAGCGACAGCACGAGCGCATCCTTGCCGGCGAGCGGGACGAAGAAGCCGACCTCCTCGGCAAGCCGGGTCTGGCTGTAATAGGAACGGTAGTATTCGCTGGCATAGAAGCGGTCGGGCGCCAGCTCGCGCATGCGCCAGAAACCTTCCTTGCGCTCGACCGCGGCGTGATGAAAGGGGTCGAGCAGGTAGGGGCCTTCCTGGTAGAGCGCGACGAAGATGTGGCTCTCCGCCGGCGAGAAGGTCTCGAACAGCAGAGGCGGCCGCGCGGCACCTCGATAGCCGAAGATCACGCAGTGATCGAAGCGGACATGTCCGCGCAGCCAGGCGACGATCGACTTGCCGAAATGGTCGCCGCCGGTCTCGCGCGTCGCGGCAATCACGGCGGCTAAAGCGGCGTAGTCGTCACTGCGGGAGGCGGCCAATTCATACCCCTCTAAACGATAAAATCAGCTAAATATACCACCCGCGAGGTATATACTAGGCGCCATTGGCTCTGCTAGCGTCACGACATTGCCTCACGCTGTCGCTGGAGCCCGTGGCTTGACTGCAGTGCCCGATATCGAGTTTCGCGCGGTCACCAAGCGCTATGGCGCCGTCACGGCGGTCAGCGGCATCGATCTTGCCATCCCGCCTTCGGCCTTCGTCGCGCTGCTCGGACCGTCCGGCTGCGGCAAGACGACATGCCTGCGCATGATCGGCGGCTTCGAGCAGCCGAGCGAGGGCCAGGTGCTGATCCGCGGCCGCGACATGGCCGGCACGCCGCCCTACCGGCGGCCGGTCAACATGGTGTTCCAGCAATATGCGCTGTTTCCGCATCTCGACGTCGAGGAGAACATCTCCTACGGGCTGCGCCAGGCGAGGCCGCGTCTGTCGTCGCGCGAGATCAGCCTGAAGGCGGGCGAGGCGCTTTCCATGGTGCAGCTCGCCGGCTACGGACGCCGCAAGATCCACGAGCTTTCCGGCGGGCAGCAGCAGCGCGTCGCGCTCGCCCGGGCGCTGGTCAACAAGCCGGCTGTGCTGCTTCTCGACGAGCCCCTGGCGGCGCTCGACAAGAAGCTGCGCACCGACATGCAGATCGAGCTGCAGAACCTGCAGCGCGAGATCGGCATCACCTTCGTGCTGGTCACCCACGACCAGGAGGAAGCGCTGTCGATGAGCGACTTCGTCTGCGTCATGAATGGCGGCCGCGTCGTCCAGCTCGGACAGCCGAGCGAGATCTATGACGAACCAGCGGACCTGTTCGTCGCCGATTTCGTCGGCAAGACCAATCTCTTGAGCGGCAAGGTGGCCGGCCTGTCCGGCGACCGCGTCGATATCGCGCTTGCCGACGGCACGGTGATTTCGGCGCGCAAAAGGGTGCCGCTCAGCCGGGGCGACGCGGTATCCGTCAGCCTGCGGCCGGAGTCGCTCAGCCTCTCCGCACCCGGCGGCGGCAGCCTGAAGGGCATTGTCCGCAACCGCATCTTCCTGGGCTCGACCGCGGAATACGCGATCGAGGTCCAGGGCATCGGATCACTGCTCGCCAAGGCTGATCACGTGATCGGCCAGGGCAATCTCTTCAAGCCGGGCGAACCCGTCGCCATCGGCTTTGCTGCCGGAGCGCCGCTGGCGTTTCCGACCTCCAAGAACAACGGGACCAACCAGAGGGAAGACCACCATGTCGAAATCCTATCGTGACGGACTGCCGATAAGCCCCGAAAAATTCGTCGACCAGCTGATGCGCCTGAAGCGCGGCTCGATCAGCCGGCGCGATTTCCTCGGCATCACTGGCCTTGGTGTCGCAACCGCTGTCATGGCGCGCGAGCTCGGCATCATGCCGACGCCGGCCTTTGCCGCCGAGAACCTCGGCGACCGCATGTCGATCGCCACCTGGCCGAACTACCACGATCCGCAAACCTTCGAGAACTTCAAGGCCGAGACCGGCGTCGCCGTCGAGGTCAACGTCTTCGGATCGAACGAGGAGATGCTGGCCAAGCTGCAGGCCGGCGGTTCGGGCTGGAGCCTGTTCGTGCCGACCAACTACACGATCTCGACCTACAAGAAGCTCGGCATCATCGAAGCGCTCGACATGGCCAAGCTCGGCAATTTCGACGGCAGCAAGGAAGATGCGCGCTTCACCGCCGAAGGCACGATCGACGGGACGATCTACGCCGTGCCGAAGAACTGGGGCACGACCGGCTTTGCCGTCAACACCAAGAAGCTTTCCAAGCCGATGACGAGCTGGAAGGAGTTCTGGGATACGGCCATGGCGGAAGGCGACGGCCGCACCATGGTGCATGACTACCAGCTGACGACCATTGGCAACGCGCTGAAATATTACGGCTATTCCTTCAACTCGCTGAAGCAGGACGAACTCGCCAAGGCCGAGGAGCTGCTGCTCAAGGTCAAGCCGCATCTGTTCGCGGTGTCGAGCGATTACCAGCCGGGAATGCGCGCGGGCGATGCCTGGATGACGATGTGCTGGACCAATGACGGCGCGCAGCTCCACCGCGACATTCCCGAGATCGCCTATGTGCTCGGCAAGGAAGGCGGCGAGATCTGGACCGACTTCTACGCCATCCCCAAGGATGCGCCGAACAAGCCGGCCGGCTACGCGCTGCTCAACTATCTGATGAACCCGAAGGTGGCGGTGAAGGAGCATCTGGCCAACGGCGCGCCCTCGACCGACGCCCGCGTCAACGCGCTGCTGCCGAAAGAGGTGCTGGATAATCCGATCCTCTACCCGGCCGCCGACCTGTTGAAGCCGCTCGAGTTCGGCGCCGCCGCGACGCTGACCGATCCGGGTCGCGCCGAACTGATGGCGCGCTTCAAGTCGGCTTGAACGACACCGGCCACAAACACGATCCAGACAACTCGACCGGCGGGGAACTCCCGCCGGTGCTCGAACCGGCGTTTTCGATGCGCGGCAATCTCTTTCGCAAAACCTTCCTGACCGCGCTGCTGCTCGCTCCGGCGACGCTGTGGCTGGTGGTGTTCCTGGTGCTGCCGTTCATTGCGATCGCCATATTCAGCGTCGGCGAGCGGGCGCCGGAGGGAGGCTACCAGGCCGCGCTCACCTTCACGCAATACGCCAACCTGCCGGCGCGGGCGACCGCGTTCTGGAACACGATGCTACTGGCTCCGGTGGGCGCGCTCGCCTGCCTGCTCGTCGCCTACCCGGTCGCCTACTATCTGGCGCTGCGCGCGCCGCAGCGCTGGCGGCTGATCCTGCTCGCGCTGATCGTCATCCCGTTCTGGACCAGCCTTCTGATGCGCACCTATGCCTGGATGTACATCCTTGGCGGGCGCGGCATCCCGGCCTTGCTCGCCTATGTCGGCATCGAGGATCTCAGGTTGATCAACACGCCGGGCGCGGTGCTGCTCGGCATCGTCTACGGCTACCTGCCGCTGATGATCCTGCCGATCTATGTCAGCCTCGAACGGCTCGACCGCCGGCTGCTGGAAGCGTCCGCAGATCTCGGCGCGACGCCTTTGTCGACCTTCCTCGGTGTGACGCTCCGGCTGTCGCTGCCCGGCGTCATGACTGGCTTCTCGCTGGTGATGATCCTTCTGCTCGGCGAATATCTGATCCCGACGCTGCTTGGCGGCGGCAAGGTGTTCTTCATCGGCAACGCGCTAGTCGACCTCTTCCTGCAATCGCGCAACTGGCCGTTCGGATCGGCCATCGCCATCACGCTGGTGCTGGTCTCGGTGGTGGTGCTGGTCGTCGCCAACCGCATCTCGACCCGACTCTCGGGCGCCCGCCGAGTGGACCTGATCTGATGCGCGCCTTCGTCGTCGCCGTCTTCGCCTTCCTCTATCTGCCGATCGCGCTGGTCGTGCTGTTCTCCTTCAATGCCGGCCATCATGCCAGCGAGTTCACCGGCTTCTCGGCGCAATGGTACGGCAAGGCGCTGTCGAACCCGTTCCTGGTCGAGGCGCTGAAGAACAGCCTGTTCATCGCCACCACCAGCGCCTTGCTCGCAGCCTTCTGCGGCACGGCCGCCGCGCTCGGTCTGCAGCGCGTCGGCGCGCGGACGCGAGCGCTTTTCGATGCGCTGCTGGGCGCCGCCATCGTCGTCCCGGGCGTCGTCATCGGCATCTCGACGCTGGTCGCGCTGGTGCAGCTCTTTGCCGTCGTCAATCCGTTCCTCGCCTCGCTGTGGCCGACCGACCAGCCGCCGCGTTTTGCGCTCGGCTACGGCTCGATCATCGCCGCGCACGGCCTGTTCTCGATGGCGCTGGTGACGATGATCGTCGGCACCCGCCTCGGCAGCCTCGACCGCAACCTGGTCGAGGCATCGAGCGATCTCTATGCCACGCCGCTGACGACGTTCCGCTCGATCGTGCTGCCACAGATCATGCCGGCGGTGATCGCGGGCTTCCTTCTCGCCTTCACCTTCTCCTTCGACGACTTCATCATCGCCTTCTTCGTCGCCGGCGCGCAGACGACGCTGCCGATCTACGTCTTTGCCTCCATCCGGCGCGGCGTCACGCCGGAAATCAACGCCATCGCGACGATTGTGCTCGCCGCCTCGGTGCTGCTCGTCCTGCTCGCGCAATGGCAGCTCGGCCGACGAAAACCATCGCCTTGAAAGACAAGCCCATGATTTTGAAAGATCGCATCGCCGTGGTGACGGGCGCGGGGTCGGGCATCGGGCGCGCCGGCGCCATGATCATGGCGCGGGAAGGGGCCGTCGTGGTGATCGCTGACCGCGACCCGGCGGCAGGCGAGGCCACGGCGTCCGCCATCCGCGAAGCCGGCGGGCGCGCCGAAGCGGTCGCCACCGATGTCGGCGACGATATGGCGGTCGAGGGCTTGATCACGGGGACGCTCGGCAAGCACGGCCGGATCGACATCCTGCACAGCCACGCCGGCATCCAGGTCGGCGGCACGCTGACCGAAGTGAGCACCGACGGCATGGATGCCTCGTGGCGGATCAATGTGCGGGCCCAGTTCCTGGCGGCGAAGACCGTCATGCCTTCGATGATCGCGCAGGGCGGCGGCGTCATCCTCAACACCGCGTCCAATTCCGGCGTCTTCTACGATCGCGAGATGATCGCCTACGCCACGTCGAAGCATGCGGTTGTGGCGATGACCAGGCAGATGTCGCTCGACTACGCCAGGCACAATGTGCGCATCAACGCGCTCTGCCCCGGCTGGGTCGACACGCCGTTCAACGAGCCGTTCATCGCCCAAATAGGAGGGCGCGATGCGATCGAAAACTATGTGCGGACCAAGATCCCGATGGGGCGCTGGGCGAGCGCGGAGGAGATCGCCGAAGCCATCCTGTTCCTCGTCTCCGACCGCTCCTCCTTCATGACCGGCCAGGCGCTGGTCGTCGATGGCGGCGAGAGCATCGGCTGATCTGGTCCAGCAAAGTGGACTTGCGTCGGCGGCGATGATCGGTCAAACCATAAGCTCCACCTGATGAGATCCGTCATGCAAGCAGCAAAACAGCGATACCGCGCAAGGCATTCGATTTTTGCCTGCGGTATTTCTTTTGCGTGTGCGGAGTGACCATGCGCTGCTGCCGTCACGAGAACCTGCAGCGTGCGGAGGAGACCAAGGTCGGCTCGCACGTCGTTCGTGACGGCTGGACCGAAGGGGTATGCGGTGCGCTCGATCCGGCCTGTGGGCCGGCCATCAGGCGGGCGTCCGTCATTCAGATGATTTAGCTTACTCAACGCTCAAACCGAAACGGACGTGCCCGCCGAAGCGATTTCTCCTTCGTACGGACATGACCGATGCCTGACAAACAAGACTTTTCAACCTCCAGCGCAGATACGCAAAGCTGGCTGACGACGCATGGAATAAAACAGGTCGAGTGCCTCGTACCCGACGTCAACGGCGTGCTGCGCGGCAAGGCCTTGCCGGCGGCCAAATTCCTGAAATCGCTCGAAGACCGGGCGCTCTATTTGCCGAGCAGCGCCTTCCTCGTCGCCATCGACGGCCGCTATTCCGGTTCCATCGATGAGGGGTTCGCCTATCAAGACCCCGACATGCGCATGGTGCCTGACCTTTCGACGCTGTGCCTTGCGCCCGGCGGCGGTGCCGGCAAGGCCTATGTCTTTGCCGACACGTTCCATATGGACGACCGGCCGTGGATGGCGTCGCCGCGCCATGTGCTGAGGGCCGTCCTCGACCTCTACCGCCGGCGCGGTTGGCGCGCCGTGATGGCGCCGGAGCTGGAATTCTATCTTACGGCGCCAAATCCCGATCCGGACCGGCCGCTGACCGCGCCGGTCGGGCGTAATGGCCGTCCGGAAAGCGTGCAGCATCCTTACGACATGCAGGCGCTGGAGGAGTTCGAGCCAGTTATCCAGCGCATCTACGCGCTCTCGGCGGCCGCCGGGTTGCCGCTCGACACGCTGATCCATGAGTCCGGCACGGCGCAGCTGGAGATTAACTTCCTGCATGGCGATCCGCTGGCGCTGGCCGACAAGGCGCTGCTGTTCAAACGCATGGCGCGGCAGGCGGCGCTGGCGAGCGGCATGCACGCCACCTTCATGGCAAAGCCGATCGCGGCGCAGGCCGGCAGTTCGATGCATCTGCACATGTCGATCACCGACGAAAGCGGCGAGCCCATGTTTGCCGGCAAGGACGGCAACGACACAGAAATGTTCTCCCACTTCGTCGGCGGCCTGCAGAAATACGTGCCCGAAATGATGCCGCTGTTCGCGCCCAACGTGAATTCGTATCGCCGCATCCGGCCGGGCCACAGCGCGCCGGCCAATATCGAATGGTCGCACGACAACCGTTCCTGCGGCCTGCGCGTGCCGATGGGCGGGCGCGCCGCGCGGCGGGTGGAGAACCGGCTGCCCGGCGCCGACGCCAATCCCTACCTCGCTATGGCCGGCTCGCTGATCGCCGGCTATCTCGGCATCGAGGAGAGGCTGGCCCGCTCGCCGGAAACCTTCGGCAATGCCTATCGCAGCCAGAGCACGCTGCCGAAAACCATGGAGGAAGCGCTCGACCGCTTCGCCGCCTGCGAGCCGGTTCGGGCGCTGCTGGGCGAGGATTTCGCCCAGACCTATCTGCGCGTGAAGAGCGTCGAGCTCGACCTGTTCCAGAGCGTCGTCACGTCGTGGGAACGCGACCATCTGCTGCTCAAGGTGTGACCATGGTTCGTTCAACAGGTTTCAATTCCGGTCTCGATATCGGCAAATCCTACTATGTCGCCACCGCCAACCCGGCGCCGAACCATCCGGCGCTTGTCGGCGATGTCGAGGCCGACCTGGTGGTCGTGGGCGGCGGCTGCACCGGGCTTTCGGCGGCGCTTCATGCGGCCGAACGCGGCCTGAAGGTGGTGCTGCTCGAAGGCGGCAAGATCGGCTGGGGCGCCTCCGGGCGCAATGGCGGCCAGATGATTCCCGGCCTGCGCAAGGGCGCCAAGGGGCTGGTCAAGGCGTTCGGTCCGGAACGGGCGAAGGCGCTGTTCGACCTCGCCTTCGAGGCACGCGGACTGGTGCTCGACATCATCGAGCGCCACGGCATCGAATGCGACCTGCGGCTGACCGGTCATCTGGTCGGCGCCGTCAACGGCTCCGACATGCGCGACTTCGAGGAGGAGGCCGAGTGCCTCGCCAAGGTAATGAATTTTACCGATGTCGAGATCCTCTCGGCGGCGGAAGCGCGGCGGATGGTGGACACGCCTTATCAAGGCGCGGCCTTCGAGAGGCTCGGCGGCCACATGCATCCGTTGAACTACACGCTGGGGCTCGCCCGCGCCGCAGTCAGCGCCGGCGTCATTATCCACGAGAACTCGGTCGCGGTGCGCCTCGAGCGCGAGCCGTCCATTCGGGTGTTCACCGATAAGGGCTCGGTCCGCGCCCGGCATGTGGTGCTGGCCGGCGATGCGCTGCTGGAAGGGCTGGAGCCGCGCGTCAACAGCCGCATCATGCCGATCGGCAACTACATCGTCGCCACCGAGTCTTTGGGCGAGCGGAACGTCATCCCGTCCAATGTCGCGGTTTCGGACACGCTCTTCGTCGTCAACTACTATCGCATGTCGGCGGACGGCCGCCTGCTGTTCGGCGGCGGCGAGCGCTACACGCCTTCGCCGCCGGCCGACATAGCCGGCTTCGTGCGCCCGCATATGGAAAAGACCTTTCCGCAATTGCGCGGCTGCCGGATCGACCATGCCTGGGGCGGGCTGGTGTCCGTGACGACGTCGCGCCTGCCGCATGTCGGGCATTATGGCGAGGTCTATTTCGCGCATGGCTATTCCGGCAAGGGCGTCATCCTGTCGACGCTGTCGGGCAAGCTGCTGGCGGAAGCGATTACCGGCGATGCCTCGCGGCTCGATCTGTTCTCGACGCTGACGCCGCTGCCGTTCCCTGGCGGCACGACGCTGCGCGGCCCGCTCTATGTGCTCGGCATGCTTTGGTACGCGATGCGCGACCGGCTCAGGCATTAGGGTCTGATGAGATTCAGGTGAGGCCGGCCTGCAAATGGCGGCTTCCTGCGCTTCCGACAGACCCTAGACTGGCTTTCCCGTTTCCGGCGTGGCTAATGTCCTGACGCCGGGGACGAAATCCCGGGAAGGAAGAGCAATGAATATCGAGCCCGGCCGGCTGACGAAGAAGGAGCGACACGAGCTGATCCTGTCGGAGGTCCGGCGCTCGGCGTCGATCCGCATCTCGAAGCTCGCCCGGCGCATCGGCGTCGCCGGCGAGACCATCCGTCGCGATCTGATCGAACTTGGCGAGGCAGGCCTCATCAACCGCACCTATGGCGGCGCGACGATCTCGCTGATGACGTCAGAACCGGTTATCGCGGAGCGCGGCCTGACGCTGGTCGAGGAGCGCGCCCGCATCGGGCGGGGCGCGGCGGGCCTGGTCGTGAACGGCCGCATCGTGATGATCGACGGCGGATCGACGACCTACGAGGTTGCGCGCAGCATTGCCCAGATCAGACGGGATCTGACCGTCATCACCAATTCAATCGGCGTCGCCTCGGTCGCCGGCGCCAATCCGAGTTTTCGCGTTATCCTTTGCCCTGGCACCTATGACAGCCGCGAGGCCGCCGTGCTCGGCGAGGACACGGTCGAATTCGTGCGCCGCTACAATGCCGATGTCGCCATCATCGGCGCATCGGCTCTTAACGGCGAGGGGCCGAGCGACATGGTCTCGGGCGCGGCTGCGGTGAAGCGCGCGATGATGGCGCGATCGCTGTCGACGATGCTTGTCGTCACCAATGACAAGTTCGGCCGCAACAGTCTCGAACGCGTCTGCGCGCTGAGCGAGATTTCTGACATCGTCACCGACAGCGAGCCGGCGGCTGAGCTCCGCGCCGCGATCGACGAAGCGGGCGCGGAGTTGCACGTCTTCGCCGAAAGCTGAATCGTCGGCCTGCTAGAGCAATTCCAGGAAAAGTGTGTAACGGTTTTCCGTCCGGAATTGCGTAAAAACAAATAGTTAGAGCAGTTCAGCGTTTCCGTGAAACGATGAACTGCTCTAAGCGTCCCTGTTGGTCAGCGCGATGTGGCAGCAGCCGTTACCGTGGCCCGGCGTCCAGGTGACGTTGGCGAAGCGCACGCCGGTCGCCTCGAACAGACCGCGGTCGAAGGCGCCGGCGATGCGGCAGAGCGTGGCAAGCTTTTCCTCGCCGACGCCGGCCTCGACCCAGGCATCCTTCAGCGGGCAGCGCTTCACCTTGAAGGCGATGTGGTCCGGTCCCCGCTCGACATGGGTCGGGTACATGCGACCATCATCAGGGCTGACGGCGAGGAACGCCTCGCCGATTGCCGGCGCGTCGTTGGGGCCCAAATCGGCAAAGGCCGTCGCCGCGACCTCGCGGCCGCGCTTTTCGATGGTGCGGATCATGACCGCCTCGGCCCTCTCCGCGCCAAGCTCGGCGGTCAGTTCATCGAGGAAGAGACGGTAGAGGTCGGCCCTGTTGCGGAAGGCGGAATCGAGCTCGCGCGACAGTTTTTCGGCTCTGGCTATGGGGTCGGTCATGGTGTGTCCTGATTTATTGTTCGACCATGATCTTGTCCGCAAACCGGATCCCGCTTTGCGGGATCATGGTCGGTTCCTGCTCAATTTCGGCGTTGCCGCCACGAGCGCCTTGCCGATCGCCGATTGCGGATTGGCGATGACGGCGCGGGCATCGCCGCTTTCGGCGATCCGGCCGGCGTCGAGGATGACGACGCGATGGGCGACGGCGCGGATGACGCCGAGGTCATGTGAAATGAAGAGATAGGCGATCCGTTCCTGTCTTTGCAGGTCGAGCAGCAATTCCAGGATTTGCCCCCGCACCGAAACATCGAGCGCCGAGACGGCTTCGTCGAGCACGATCAGCGACGATCGCGTGGCGATGGCGCGGGCGATCGCCACGCGCTGGCGCTGGCCGCCGGAAATCTCGTGGATCGCGCGCCCGGCAAGGCCGGTATCGAGGCCGACGCGCTCCAGGAGGGCCGCGATGCGGCGCGGGCGCTCGGCGCGCGAGGCGATGCCATGGATGCGCAAGGGGTCGTCCAGCACGCGCGCCACTGTGGCGCGGGGATTGAAGGCGGCGAGCGGGTCCTGGAACACCATCTGCAGGCGAGCACGGCGCGCACGCAGCGCGGCGCCTGACAGCGCAAGCAAGTCTGCGCCTTCGAATTCGATGCGGCCGGCGTCGGGTTCGATCAGTCGCAGCACCAGCCGCGCGATCGTCGATTTGCCGCTGCCCGACGGGCCGGCGAGCGCCAGCGTCTCGGCCGGGCCGATCTCGAATGAGACATCGTCGACAGCGGGAAAAGGCTTGCTGCCGCGGTGATAGCGCTTGGCGAGGTTGGAGACGGCGAGCAGGCTCATGCCGAAGCGCCTTGGCGGGCGAGCAACGGCGCAGCGTCGAGGCCGAGATGGGCATCGAGCAGGGCGCGCGTATAGGCATGGCGCGGCGCGTCGATGATTTGTCGGGTCTCGCCGATCTCGACCAGCTCTCCACGGCGCAGCACCGCGATGCGCTCGGCAAGCGTGGCGGCGAGCGCGATGTCGTGGCTGATGAAGAGGAGCGTCATGCCGTCCTCAGCCACCAGCCGGCGGATCAGGGCGACGATCTCGGCCTGGACGATGGTATCGGCCGCGCTGGTGGCTTCGTCGGCGATCAAGAGCCTGGGCGCGGCGGCGATGGCCGCGGCGATCGCCACGCGCTGCTTCTGGCCGCCGGAAAGCTGGTGCGGATAGGCGTGAAGCGCGGCTTCCGGGTTGGGCAGGCGGACACGGTCGAGGAGGGTTTGGGCTTTGGCATAGGCTTCGCGCCAGGTCAGGCCGAGATGCGTACGGGTGACTTCGGCGATCTGCTTGCCGATCGGCATTACCGGGTCGAGGCTGGAGGAGGGGTCCTGGAAGACGAAGCCGATGTCGCGGCCGAGGAGGGGCTGTTGTTGGGTTTTGCCAATCGCCGATGATCGGCGTTCTGTCGCGCCCCCCTCTGTCCTGCCGGACATCTCCCCCTCTAGGGGGGAGATTGCTCTCCCATCACCGCTTTCGGCAACCTCCAACGTTGCAGGGGGAGAGCCGGCAGCGAGACTGCTGATCTCCCCCCTTGTGGGGGAGATGTCCGGCAGGACAGAGGGGGGCGCGAAGGAATGAGGCGTTTGCGATTTCGGTATCTTCCACTCGACTGTTCCGTCGATCTTAGCCGAGCCCACCAACAACCCCGCCACCGCCAGCGCCAGCGTGCTTTTCCCCGAGCCGCTTTCGCCGATGATCGCCAGCCGCTCGCCGGCGGTAATCTCCAGGCTGACACCCTTCAGCGCCGCCACCTCAACGCCGTCACGGCGATACCGCACGGAAAGATCGCGGATCGAGAGCAGCGCGGTCACGACAGGCTCCTGCGCACCGCGGTACTTTCCACCACGCCTTCGCCGGCGAGATAGACGCCGAGCACGGTCAGCACCAGCGCGATGCCGGGAACGATCGACAGATACGGCGCGGTGCGCAAAACGGCACGGCCCTCGGCAATCATGCCGCCCCAGGTGACGCGGTTGGGGTCGCCGAGACCGAGGAAGCAAAGCGCGGCCTCGGTAAGGATGGCCGCCGCGACGATCACCGAGGACAGCGCCAGCACCGGCGGCAGGGCATTGGGCAGCACCTCGCGGAAGGCAATTTCCAGCGGATGCATGCCGATGACGAGGGCGCCGGCGACATACCCGCGCTCGCGGATCGACAGCACTTCCGCCCGTGCAACGCGCGCTGGGCCTGTCCAGGCGCCGAGCGCTATTGCCCCGACGACGACGCCGAGCGATGGCCCGACGATGCTGACGAAGGCCAGCGCCAGAAGAAAGCTCGGCACGGTCTGGAAGGCGTCGGTGATGCGCATCAGCACCTCGTCGATCAGGCCCCCTGCGAAGCCGGCCAGCGTGCCGACAACCGCGCCGATGACGAGTGCCGCGCCCGCCGCCGCCAGACCGACCGCCAGCGAGGTGCGGGCGCCATGGAACAGTTCGGCAAGCACGCCGCGGCCGAGCCGGTCGGTGCCGAGCGGCAGCGACCAGTCCTGGAACGGCGGCAGCAACGCCGGGCCGGCGATCGCTTGCGGATCGCCGGGAAAAAGCAACGGTGCCGCCAGCGCCATTGCCACCAGCAAAGCCAGGATGAGCACGCCGGCAATTGCCTCCGACGTGTGGAAAAACCCGCGCAGCCGGTTCATACGCCAGCCTCGCTGGCGCCGACGCGCGGGTCGAGAAAGGCATAGGCGACGTCGACCAGAAGGTTGATGACGACGACGAGAACCGCGCTGACCAGAATGATGCCGAGCAGCAGCGGCGTGTCGCGCCCGGTGACCGCTTCCTGCGCCAGGCGGCCGAGGCCGGGGACGGCAAAGACGCTTTCGATGACGACGCTGCCGCCGAGCATCTGCGCCGATTGCAGGCCAAGCAAGGTGACCAGAGGCAGCAGCGCGTTGCGGGCGACGTGGGCGAGCACGACGCGCCGGCGCGCCAGGCCCCTGGCGCGGGCGGCGAGGATAAAATCCTGCCGCCAGGCCTCGGCCATGCCGGCGCGCATCATGCGCAGGTAAAGTGCCAGATAGATGAAGCCGAGCGCCGAGACCGGCAGCACGAGATGAGTGGCGATGTCGCCGGCCCGCGCCAGCCCTGTCTTGCCGGAAGCGATGGTCTCGATGCCGCCGATCGGCAGCCAGCGCAGGTCGACGGCAAAGACGACGATGAGCACCAGGCCGAGCCAGAAGCCGGGCACGGCATAGAGCGCCAGCGAGCCGATCGACAGCAAGCGATCGCGAAAACTGCCGGGTCGCGCGCCGGCATAGATGCCGAGGGCCGAGCCGAGGCTGAAGGAGAGCGCGGTGGCGCTGCCCATCAGGATCAGCGTGGTCGGCAGGCGTTCGAGGATGACGTCGCGGATCGGCCGCGAGAAGGTGACCGACCGGCCGAGGTCGAGATGACAGAGCGCCCAGAGGTAGTTGGCGAGGCGAGTAAGCTCCGACTGATCGAGACCCCAGCGGTGGCGCAGCAGCTCGATCATACCGGCATCGCCGCCGGTCGAGACGATATAGGCATCGACCGCGTCACCGGGGGCGGCTTCGAGCAGGAGGAAGCTGCCGATGACGACGATCAGGAGAACGAAGACGCTGCCGACGAGACGGCGGCGCAGCAGGGTGAGGGCGCGGGTCATGGCGAAGCGGTGCTGAGGCCAAGCCTTGGACGTCGCGCTCTACGGCGCCCCCCTCTGGCCTGCCGGCCATCTCCCCCACTTGGGGGGAGATCAGCTGCCATAGCGGCTTTCGCCAATCTCCGACGTGGTAGGAAAGTGCGGAGCGCGGAAACTGCCAATCTCCCCCCTTGTGGGGGAGATGTCCGGCAGGACAGAGGGGGGCGCGAAGGAACTCTCATTCTCAAAGCTGAGCACCCCAACAGTCGATCGGCAAGCGCGAGATCAACCCGCCAAATAAGTGTCCGCCCAGTTCGACACCGCCCAGCGCGGATTGTTGGCGATGTTGCCAACCGTGTCGCGCGCGACGCTGATGAAGCTCCATTCGGCGACGTTGATCAGCGGCAGGTCGGCGGCGACCTTTTTCTGGAACTCCTTGTACAGCTCGGTGCGGGCGGTGGTGTCGAGCGTCTCCGATGCCTTGGCGATCAGCGCGTCGAGGTCGGCGTTCTTGTAGCCGCCCTGGTTGGAGAAGGGCACGCCGTCCGGAATGCCGCTCTGCACCAGAATGGTGGTCGAGATCGCCGGATCGCCGCGGAACACCGGCGGGCCGACGGCGAGGTCGAAGGCATGGTCGGTGTAGACCGCTTTGATATGCGCGGCCGAGTCGTTGTTGACGATCTCGGCGTCGATGCCGATCACGGCCAGCGCCTGGCGCAGATAGTCGCCGAATTGTTTTGTTTCGCTGAAGTAAGGGGCCGGCAGGAGTTTCAGCGCGAAGCGCTTGCCGTCGTCGGCCCGCTTGTAGCCGGCCTCGTCCAGCAGGTCGTTGGCCTTGGCGACGTCGAACGGATAGGTCGGGACATCGGCGGTGTAGAATTGCGGATCGTTCTTCGGCACCGGGCCGGTCGCGGTCGCGGCGTAGCCGAGGAAGATCGTCTTGACGACGAAGTCCTTGTCGATGGCATGCGCGATCGCCTGGCGCACTTTCAAATCGGCCAGTTCCTTGCGGCGATGGTTGATCTCGACGACGAGCTGGTAGGTCAGCCCCTCATAGCCCTTGGTGATCACCTTCATGCCCGGCACCTTGGAGATGCGGTCGAGGTCGGCGAGCGGCACGGCGGAGAAGGCGGCGAGCTGGATCTCTTCCGCCTCGAGCGCGGCAGCGGCCGAGGTGCGGTCGGGCAGAACCTGATAGACGATCTCATCGAGATAGGGCTCGTCCTTGCCCCAATAGTCGTCGTTTCTCGCCAGCCGATAGTACTGGCCGGCCTTGTATTCGGCGAACTTGAACGGACCGGTGCCGACCGGCGCGTTGTTGGCCGGGTTGTCCTCGATCTTGCCCACCTCATAGACATGCTTCGGCACGACGCTCGACAGTGCGGGGAGCGCATTGCGGATCAGCTGGAACGGCGTCGGCTTGGCGAATTTGAAGACGGCGGTGAGATCGTCCGGCGTGTCGACCGCGGCAAGGTCCTTGAACACCGTGCGGCCGAGATTCTGCAGCGGCTTCCAGATCTGCAGCGCCGAGAAGGCGACATCGGCGGAGGTGAAGGGCTTGCCGTCATGCCATTTGACGCCGTCGCGCAGCTTGAAGGTCACCGACAATCCGTCGGCGGCACCTTCCCAGGAGAGCGCGAGGCGTGGCTCAAGCCCGTCATTGCCGTCGAAGGAGGCCTCGGCCAGGGTCTCGACGATCTTGCTGGAGATGAAGAAGACGCCGTTGGAGGCGACGATCGCCGGGTTGAGGTTGCGGGGCTCGGAGTCGGCCGCAACGATCAGCCGCCCGCCCTTCTTCGGCGTCTGCGCCAAGCCGATGGTCGGCAGCGCGGTCGAGGCCAGAAGCAGTGCCGAGCCGGCAAGCAGGCCGCGGCGCGAGATTGCGAATTCGGACATCGCTCAAACTCCCCTCTTCACCCGCGACAGGCGCGAGCAGTCTCGAAATGAACGGGATTATGGCCTTCGGCAAAGGTTTCGCCAGAGACGGATTTGGCGCATGCTGGCTTGGCTTTGAAATTTTCGTCCGCTGGACCAGTTTTATTCGGGCTGCAATTGCCACTATCTGGTAAGACCAGATATGAGGTGTACGCGCTATTCGACGCCGCTTAGGAAGCTATGGCGGACCGAAGCCATCGATTCTGGCTGGACCAGAGTGGTCAAACTGATGCAGATTGGCCGACAGCCAAAAGTTCAAGAAGACTGGCCGCTTGAGCAGCCGAGGAAATCAGGGAGAGACAGATGAACATCGCTCCGGGCAAGGCCGAGGTCAGCAGCATTCCGTTCGACCAGGCGCGGGTGGACCGGCTGATGGAGGAGGCCGGTATCGACGTGCTCCTCGCCACTTCCAAGCACAACACGCAATATCTGCTCGGCGGCTACAAGTTCATCTTCTTCGCCGCCATGGATGCGATCGGCCACAGCCGCTACCTGCCTATCGTCCTCTACGAGAAGGGCGGGCCGGAGCACGCCGCCTATATCGGCAACCGCATGGAAGGCGGCGAGCATCAGAACCATCCGTTCTGGACGCCGACATTGCATGCCGCCTGCTGGGGCACGCTCGACGCCGCCAATCTTGCCGTCGAACATTTGCAAAAGATTGGCAAGGGAGCCGCCCGCATCGGCGTCGAGCCGGGCTTCCTGCCGTCGGATGCCTACACGCTGATCCGCAAGGCGCTGCCCGACGCGAAGCTGATCGACGCGACCGGCATGCTGGAGAACATGCGCGCCATCAAGACCGCGGCCGAGCTCGAGAAACTGCGCATTGCTTCCGAGCTGATCACCGATTCCATGATGGCGACTATTGCCTGGGCGCACGAGGGTACGACCAAGACCGACATCATCGAGCAGCTCCGGCGCGAGGAGACCAATCGCGGCGCGCATTTCGAATATTGCCTGCTGACGCTGGGCTCCAGCCACAACCGTGCCGCGTCAAGCCAGGCGTGGAAGAAGGGCGAGGTGCTGTCGATCGATTCCGGCGGGAATTATCACGGCTATATCGGCGACCTCTGCCGCATGGGTGTGCTCGGCGATCCGGATGCCGAGCTGGAGGATCTTTTGGCCGAAGTCGAAGCTGTGCAGCAGGCGGCCTTCTCCAAGGTCAAGGCAGGCACGCTCGGCGGCGACATGATTGCGCACGCCGAGAGCGTGCTGAGGGCTTCCAAGGTTGCCGCCTATACAGATTTCTTCGCCCACGGCATGGGGCTGATCACGCATGAGGCGCCGTTCCTGATGACCAACCATCCGGTCACCTATGAAGGCACCTGTGCGGCCAAGCCGCTGGAAAAGAACATGGTGCTATCGGTCGAGACGACCATGCTTCATCCGACGCGCGGCTTCATCAAACTGGAGGATACGGTCGCAGTGACCGACACAGGCTATGTGATGTTCGGGGATCGCGGGCGGGGGTGGAACCGGGGCGGGGCGACAGCTTAGCCTCGACGACGCTCCCCTCACCCGGATTGCCAGCCGAATTGCAAGGGCAATTCGGGGCAATCCGACCTCTCCCCGAGGGGAGACGAGGGCGCCAGCGCTGGCGCCCATCTCTTCTCCCCGCCGGGGAGAAGGTGGCCGCGAAGCGGCCGGATGAGGGGCCGCAACGCCGGCAAAGATCATTTCCCGCCCGCCGGCAGCAGCCTGAAATCCGGCAGGCCGCGCAGCGCCAGTTCCGGTCCGGCCGGCGAATAGACGACGAAGAGCTGCATCGGCTGATCGCCAGTGTTGAGCGTCGAGTGGAAACGGCTCTCCGGCACATAGATGGTGCAGCCGGGTCCGACTTTCGCGACCACCGGATTGCCCTTCTCGTCCTCGACCATCTGCTCGCCATTGCCGGAGATGACGAAGATGATCTCCTCGGCGCCCGGGTGATTGTGGCGGGTGTGCCCCTGGCCGGGCGGCAGGTCGACGACGCCACCGGAAAAGCGCTCGGCGCCATTCACTTCCGGGGCGACGGTGAGGGCCAGTCTGCCCCAGTCGAAGCCGAAGGCGCTGACATCCTTCGGGTAGACGAACACCTTGCTCCTGTCGGCCATTGCCTCATCCCTTCTTGTTCGTGATCGCGACCGCCTTGAAATCCGCCGTCTGCCTGGCGATCGCCGCTTCCGCCGGCAGCCGCTCCATAGAGCTTGCGCCGTAGAATCCGTGCAGCCCCTCGCAGCGCTCGAGAATGTAGCGGGCGTCGTCGGGCATCGAGATCGGCCCGCCATGGCAAAGCAGGATGACATCCTTGCGCACTGAGCGCGCGGCGTCGGCAATGGCGTCGATCTCCGTCACGCAGGCATCGAGCGACTTCGCCGAGGTGGCGCCGATCGAGCCGCCTGTGGTGACGCCCATGTGAGCGACGACGATGTCGGCGCCGGCCCATGTCATGGCGCGCGCTTCGTCGGGGTTGAAGACGTAAGGCGTGGTCAAGAGATCCAGCTTGTTCGCCTCGGCGATCATGTCGACCTCGAGGCCAAAGCCCATGCCGGTCTCTTCGAAGCTTTGCCGCATGGTGCCGTCGAACAGGCCGACGGTCGGAAAGTTCTGCACGCCGGAAAAGCCCATCGTCTTCAGCTCGGCGAGCAGCAGCGGCATGATGACGAACGGATCGGTGCCGTTGACGCCGGCCAGCACCGGCGTCTTCTTCACCACCGGCAGCACCTCATAGGCCATTTCCTTGACGATCTCATTGGCGTTGCCATAGGCGAGCAGGCCGGCGGCCGAACCGCGCCCGGCCATGCGGTAGCGTCCGGAATTGTAGATGATGATGAGGTCGATGCCGCCGGCTTCCTCGGCGTTGGCCGACAGACCGGTGCCGGCGCCGCCGCCGACGATCGGTACACCCTCGGCGATCATCTTGCGGAATTTTTCAAGGATCTGTTTGCGCGGAATGGCGGCCATGCTTGTCGGGTCTCACGTCTTGGCGATGTCGAGGAAAGCCTCGGCCGCGGCCTTGGCGAATGCGGGATCGTTGATGTGCAGCGGCAGGCGCGTCACGGTGCGGTTCTTCGTCGGCTTGATCGCGCGCTCGATGGCCTCGAACAGCGCCGCGTCGGCTTCCGCGTCGAAGAAGGCGCCGCCTTCGATATCGAGGGCGGAGGCGCCCTTTTCCGGAATCAGAAAGCGGATCGGGCCTTCGCAAGCGGCGAGGCGGCCGCCGATCCATTCGCCTATTCTGCGGCATTCATCGGCAGTGGTGCGCATCAGCGTGACGTTTGGATTGTGCTCGTAGAAGAGGCGGCCGCGATAGCGCTCGGGGATGGTCGGCGGCGCCCAGAAGTTCACCATGTCGAGCGCGCCGACCGAGCCCACATAGGGCAGCTTAGTGCGGGCAATGGCGCGGAAGCGATCCTCCGTCGCCGGCAGCACACCGCCGAACAAAAGATCGCAGACCTCGGTCGTGGTGATATCGATGACGCCGGCGAGCAGGCCTGAGTCGACGAGCTTCTCCATCGAGCGGCCGCCGGTGCCGGTGGCGTGGAAGACCATGCAGTCATAGTCGGTGCGCAGCCGGTCGACGATGGTCGTGACACATGGCGTGGTGACGCCGAACATGGTCAAGCCCAGCGCCGCCTCGCCGACAGCGGAGGGCGCCGGCCTTGCTGCCATGCCTGATATCGCCTGGGCGGCGTTGTGCAGCACGACGCGCGACAACCGGTTGAGGCCGGCCATGTCGGTCACCGACGGCATCATGATGATGTCGGAGACGTCGACGTAGGGCGCGGTGTCGCCGGAGGCGAGCGTGGAGACCATGATCTTCGGCAGGCCGAGCGGCAGGGCGCGCATGCCGGCGGTAACGATCGAGGTGCCGCCGCCGCCGCCGATGCCGATCACGCCGGCGACGTCGTCGCGCGACTGGATGAAGCGGGTGAACGCGATGCCCATGGCGGCGACGGCTGTGCCGCGATCATTCGTGCCGAGCACCACGCCGGCTCCGTCAGGATGGTGCGCGGCGATCTCGCTTGCCGCGACATCGACCGGGACGGTCGCGCCGCGCGTGCCGATATCGACACGGGCGACCACGCCACCGGCAGCGGCCACGGCATCGGCCAGGAAGGCGAGCTCCTCACCCTTGGTGTCGGCGGTGCCGACCACGTAGATGCGCTTCATCCGAGTTTCCCCGTCGTCTCTATCGTTGTCTTGCGCGCCCGGCATTGCCGTTATCGCTTCTTGCCTGGCCTTGTCGAGGTTCGGGCCATTGCAATTTTTTGAGACGCGCGTATCGTATTGATATGAATGTCTCACGTCAACAAGCTGCCTCCAAGGACGACGCCGAGCAGGCGCCGCCAGCCGAAAAGGGGCCGCGCGCGCGGACCAGACGCCTGATGCTGGAGACGGCGACGCGGCTGATGCAGTCGGGCGTGACGCCTTCGGTCAGCGAGGTCGCAGAGGCGGCGGAAGTCTCCCGCGCGACCGCCTATCGCTACTTCCCAAGCCAGGCGGCGCTGGTGCAGGCGGTCGTCGACGAGGGGCTTGGCCCGATCCTGACGTGGAAATCTGCTTCGAACGATCCGGAGCGGCGGGTGGCTGAGCTGTTCGCGTCTTCCATGCCGCGCATCGAGGCTTTCGAGGCGACATTCAAGGCGGCGCTCAAGCTTTCGCTCGACCAATGGGCGCGGCGGCAGGCGGGCACGCTGGGCACCGAGCCGGCCTTCACGCGCGGCCATCGCGTCGATCTTTTGAAAGACGCGATCGCGCCGCTCAAGGGTCAGCTCAAGCCGCGTCAGTTCAAGCGTCTTGCCCAGGCTCTGTCGTTGATATTCGGTGTCGAGGTGCTGATCGTGCTGAAGGACATATGGGGGCTGGACAGCCGTGACATGATGGCGGTCGCCGACTGGGCGGCGGGCGCGCTGGTGCGCGCGGCGATAGCGGAATCAGAGGCGAAAGCGCGTGGCGTTTCAGCATCGCCCAAGATGAGGATGCCGTAAATCTGGTTCGACCAGATTGAGGAGCCAGCCACCAGTAATAATCGTGATGCATCGCCGGAGACAAGGCCTCCGCATATCAAGGAGTAGGAAAAATAAGGGAAAACAGAGGGATATCGCTATGATCGGCTTGCCGAACGGCTTTTGACTGTACAAGAAAGAGCTTGACGTCCCTCTTGAATTGGTAATACCAGATCAGGAAGCATAAAGCGGATCGAAAGTGAGGGCTGCGATCCATTTTTCCGGCAGGGCGAGGAGGCTCGAAACCGGAAAGTGCCGTCACGGGAGGAACTACCAGGGCCGACCAAGCTGCCGGCTCTCAATGACACGGTAGAATGCGCACAAGGGAGGAAAACTATGCGCAAGATAGTGACCAGCGTGCTTGCTGGTGTCGGCCTGGCGCTTGCCTGCGGGACGTCCGTCCACGCGCAGGACAAGGAGCTCACCATCTTCTGGGCGGAATGGGATCCCGCCAACTACCTGCAGGAACTCGTCAACGACTACACGGCCGAGACCGGCGTGAAGGTCACGGTGCAGACCACGCCGTGGCCCGACTTCCAGACCAAGGCCTTCACTGAATTCAACGCGCATGGCGACGCCTACGACATGGTCGTCGGTGACTCGCAATGGCTCGGCGCCGGTTCGACGCAGGGCCACTATGTCGACCTCACCGACTTCTTCAATCAGCACAAGCTGGGCGATGTGATGGCTCCGGCCACCATCAAGTATTACGCCGAATACCCCGGCGGTTCCGGCAAATACTGGGCGATCCCGCTGGAAGGCGATGCGATCGGATGGTCGTACCGCAAGGACTGGTTCGAGGACCCGAAGGAGAAGGAAGCCTTCAAGGCGAAGTACAACTACGACCTCGACGTGCCAAAGACCTATGCGCAGCTGCGCGATATAGCCGAGTTCTTCCACCGTCCGGACCAGAAGCGCTACGGCGTCGCCATCTACACCGACAATTCCTATGACGCGATGGCGATGGGCGTCGAAAGCGCCATCTTCAGCTACGGCGGCGATCTCGGCGACTACGCAACCTACAAGGTCGACGGCATCACCAATTCCAAGGAAGCCGCCGCCGGCCTCGACATGTACAAGGCGCTCTACAAGTTTACGCCTCCCGGCTGGGGCAAGACCTTCTTCGTGGAGGACAACCAGGCGATCACCGGCGGCCTCTCGGCGATGAGCATGAACTTCTTCGCCTTCTTCCCGCCGCTGGTGAACAAGGCCACCAACCCTTATGCCGACGTCACCGGCTTCTTCGCCAATCCGGCCGGTCCGGACGGCAAG
Organism: Mesorhizobium dulcispinae; assembly: GCF_033977345.1. Lineage (NCBI taxonomy): Bacteria > Pseudomonadati > Pseudomonadota > Alphaproteobacteria > Hyphomicrobiales > Phyllobacteriaceae > Mesorhizobium > Mesorhizobium dulcispinae. The sequence goes on along the minus strand of NZ_JAVIIY010000003.1, from coordinate 271,655 downwards.
CGCTTCGCCGCTCTCGGCGGCCAGGGCATCTCCGTCGTCTCGTACTCAAAGAACAAGGACGAGGCGATGAAGTTCCTGGAATGGTTCATCAAGGACGAGACTCAGAAGAAGTGGGCCGAGCTCGGTGGCTACACCTGCAGCCAGGCCGTGCTGAAGTCGGAAGCCTTCCAGAACGCCACGCCCTACAACAAAGCGTTCTACGACACGATGTTCATGGTCAAGGACTTCTGGGCAACGCCTGAATACGCCGAGGTGCTCGATCAGCTGAACCAGAACATCTATCCGTTCGTGGTCGGCGGGAAGGGCACCGCCCAGGAAGCGCTCGACAAGACCGCCGCCGACTGGAAGGCGACGTTCACCAAGTACAATCGCTACAAGTAAGCATCACAGTCAGAATGCCGGAGGAGGGTTTCCCCTCCGGCATTCCTGTTTTCAGGGAGACGATCTTTGGCTTCGGTAGCCCTTACCAATCTTGATCCTGCCTCCAGAGCCGCCGCGCGCGGCTGGTCGGATCTGACCATCCGCAACATGTTCATCATCCCGACGCTGGTTTTCCTGATCGTCTTCAACATCTTCCCGCTGATTTATTCGCTTGGCTATTCCTTCACGAATTTCGCGGCGAACCGGAGCGAACCCTGGCAGTTCGTCGGCTTGCAGAACTATCGTGAGCTACTCAGCGACGACCACATCTGGTCGAATTTCGTCATCACGGCGAAATACGTCATCGTATCCGTCGCCGGTCAGATGATCGTGGGCTTCGGCCTCGCGCTCCTGCTCAACCGCAGTTTTCCGATGAAGGGGCTGATCACCACGCTTTTGCTGTTGCCGATGATGATGTCGGCGGCTGTCGTCGGCCTGTTCTGGCAGCTGCTCTACAGCCCGTCCTGGGGCCCGATCAACTACGTCTTCGGCCTGGGCGATTTCGCCTGGCTTTCCAATCCCGACAGCGCGCTTTACGCCGTCGCGATCACCGACATCTGGATGTGGTCGCCCTTCGTCATGCTGCTTTCGCTCGCCGGCCTGTCGGCGGTGCCGCAGCATCTTTACGAGGCTGCCGCAATCGACCGCGCCAGCTGGTGGTACACATTTACCCGCATCACCCTGCCGCTGGTCTCGCCGATCCTTCTGATCGCGCTGATCTTCCGCACCATGGAAGCCTTCAAGACCTTCGACATCGCCTACACGATGACGACACAGCCGACCGCCGAACTGATTGCGATCCGCCTGTACAAGCAAGCGTTCCAGCAGTGGGACACCGGCAAGTCGTGCGCGCTGGCTTACATCGTGCTGATCATGGTGCTGGCCATAACCAACCTCTACGTGAAATATCTCAACAAGGTGAAGGAGCGCTGACAGATGGCCGCCGTCCGCACTTCTTCCGAGATCGCCCTCAACCGCGCCGCCATCGTCGCGGTGCTGATCGCGACACTCGTCTTCCTGGCGCCGATCTACTGGATCGCGTCCACCGCGTTCAAGCCGAAGGAATTGGCGGTCAGCGTGCCGCCCACTGTGCTGTTCCAGCCGGAGGTCACGCCGTTCGTCCGTCTGTTCACCAAACGCGTGCAGATGCAAAAAACCGTCGACCCGCAAGTTTATGAGGCCGCGCCCTGGTGGGAAAAGCGCATCTATGACGGGGGCGAGCGGGTCCTGAAGGTCGGCAAGGACGTGCAGCTTTCGCAGTATCCCGACCGGTTCATGAACAGCCTTATCGTAGCGGTCATCAGCACGGTGCTTGCGGTGGGCATGGGGACCTTCACAGCCTACGGCTTCTCGCGCTTCAAGATCGCGGGCGAGGCGGACCTTCTCTTCTTCATCCTGTCGACGCGCATGCTGCCGCCGGTGGTGGTGGCTATCCCGATGTTCCTGATGTACCGGGCGGTCGGCCTCAACGACTCGCATATTGGGCTGATCATCCTCTACGTCGCCTTCAACCTGTCCTTCTCGGTCTGGCTGATGAAGGGCTTCATGGACGAGATACCGAAGGAATATGAGGAGGCGGCGCTGGTCGACGGCTACACGCGCATGCAGGCCTTCTTCAAGATCGTGCTGCCGGAAGCGGCGACCGGCATCGCAGCCACCGCGGTGTTCTGCTTCATCACCGCCTGGAACGAGTACGCCTTCGCGCTGATCATGACGAACCGCCGCGCGCAGACGGCGCCGCCCTTCATTCCCAGCCAGATCGGTTCCGGCCTGCCGGACTGGACCACGATCGCGGCAGGCACCTTCCTGTTCCTGCTGCCGGTCGCGATCTTCACCTTCCTGCTGCGCAATCACCTGCTTCGCGGCGTGACCTTCGGAGCGATCCGCAAATGAGTTTCCGAGCCGTCAACGAGAAGTACCTTTTGCCGGCCTCGCAGATCCTCATGGTGCTGGGCATCGTCGCGCTCTGCCAGCCATGGAGCCTCAGCCTGCATTCCTATGGCGTGACGATCATCCTGATCGGACTGATCGGCTTCAACATCACCTCCAAGATTGCGCCGGAGCGCAGCGAGGAAACCGGCGCCGCGACGCATGGGGGGACTGGGCAGTGACGCAGATCGAACTTCGCGGCATCGAAAAATTCTTCGGTGCCGTCCAGGTCATTCACAATCTCAACCTCGCCATCGCCGACAACGAGTTCATCGTGCTGCTTGGCCAGTCGGGCTGCGGCAAGACGACGACGCTGCGCGCCATAGCCGGGCTCGAGACGATCGACCAGGGCGACATCCTGATCGATGGCAAGGCTGTGCAGCACCTCAAGGCCGCCGACCGCGATATCGCGATGGTGTTCCAGTCCTTCTCGCTCTACCCGCACATGACGGTGTTCGAGAACATCGCCTTTCCGTTGCGCGCAACGCGCATGAGCAGCGGTGAGGTCGACAAGGCGGTACGCGAGATCGCCCGGATCCTGCGCATCACCGATCTGCTCGACAAGAAGCCGTCGGCGCTCTCCGGCGGTGACATGCAGCGCGTGGCGATCGGCCGCGCGCTGGTGCGTCGCCCCAAGGCGATGCTGATGGACGAACCGATCGGGGCGCTGGACGCCAAGCTGCGCGAGGAGATGCGGGCAGAGATCAAGCGGCTGCACATCAAGCAGGGCTCGACCACGATCTACGTCACCCACGACCAGATCGAGGCGATGAGTTTGGCCGACCGCATCGTCATCATGCATGAAGGCTTCATCCAGCAGGTCGGCACGCCGGACGACGTCTATTCGCATCCGGCCAACCTTTTCGTTGCCCAGTTCGTGGGCAGTCCGGTGATGAACGTCGCGGAGGCCGGCGTCTCCGAGGAGGCCGGCGCCGCGCGCGTCACGATTGGGCAGGCGCAGGCGGGTTTCGAGTTCCCGCGCGAGCTGCTGTCCAAGCTCAACGGGCATTCCAACGGCGGCTTGACGCTCGGCATCCGTCCGGAGGGCGTGCTGGTCCGGCACGATGCCGCGCTCGGTTACATGCCGGTGGAGGCGCAGATCATCGAGCCGCTCGGTTCCTTCGATATAGTCGACCTCAAGGTCGGCTCCAAGATGCTGCGGGCCCGCACCAAGGCCGGCTACGTCTCTGGTCCTGGCGAGAAGGTCCATGCCCGTATCGATCCTGAGCAGGCGCATTTCTTCGACACGGCAAGCGGCAAGTCGCTTGGGGTGAGATTGTGATGGCCGAAGGACACGAAAGGCCAACGATTTGGCCTTTCGAACAATCGAACGCCCGGAGCCATAGCGGAGGGCTGACCGCCCTCGAAATAGAAATGAGACAGTAGACATGGCCCATATCGAGCTCAAGAACATCACCAAGAAGTTCGGCGGCCACACCGCGCTGACGGGCCTGAACCTGGACATCGCCGATGGCGAATTCTTCGTGCTGTTGGGCGAGACCGGCGCCGGTAAGACGACGACGCTGCGGCTGATCGCCGGTCTCGACAAGCCGACCGAGGGCCAGGTCTTCATCGACGGCGTCGATGTCGCCGGATGGGGTGCGGCCGAGCGCGACGTGGCGCTGGTGCTGCAGCAGTATTCGCTCTACCCGCGTTACACCGTGCGGCAGAACCTCGAGTTTCCTCTGAAGCCGAAGATCCGGCGCCTGCCCGATGCCGAGATCAAGGATCGCGTCGCGCGCGCCGCCCGCACACTCAGGATCGAGCACCTGCTCGACCGCAAGACCGACCGGCTTTCGGGCGGCGAGATGCAGCGCGTCTCGATCGGCCGGGCGATCGTGCGCAAGCCGCGCGTGTTCCTGATGGACGAGCCGCTGTCGGCGCTCGACGCGAAGCTACGCGAGGCGCTGCGCACGGAGTTGAAGAACCTGCAGATGCAGCTCGGCGCCACCTTCCTGTTCGTCACCCACGACCAGATCGAGGCGATGTCGATGGGCGACAAGGTCGGCGTGCTCAACCACGGCCGAATCGTCCAGACCGGCACGCCGCAGGAGATCTACAACAATCCGCGCGACACCTATGTCGCGAGCTTCGTCGGCTCGCCGCCGATGAACCTTATCGACGGCAGGCTGGTCGAAAACCGCGCGGTGATGGCGCCGATGAATTTCGAATTGCCGGTTACTGGGGGAGCCAAGACGGGCGGCGCGACCGACGGTCGCCCGCTCGTCTTCGGCATCCGTCCGGAGGACGTCTACCTGGAGAGCGGCGCGCCGGTCGAGGCGCAGGTCCACGACGTCGAGAACCACGGCGTGGAGAAGATCGTGACGCTGAGGGTCGGCGACGCGATGCTGAGGGCCACCGTGCCCGCCAGGACCGCCGTCGAGATCGAGCAGGCTGTGCGCTTCGCCTGGAATCCGGACAAGGTGGTGATGTTCGACAAAGGCAGCGGGGTGAGCCTGCGGCACTCCGGATAGGGCATGGCCCCGAAAATCAGAACGGTTTTTGACTTATGATGAACTCGACATAAGCCGATTTGATGCTGATTAACACACCAGCCGGACTACCACTGCGTTGGTACGGCTCGCGATGTCGTGATGACAAGCCGTGGAATAATTTGGCGGCTCCAGGCGTTCGGAATGGTAGACGGCGGGCATATGCGATGACGCCTGCCACCACGGGGCTAACCGTGCGAACCTTGGCTGCGACCGCTGTTGTCCTGCTAGCAATCATCGTCGGATTGGCAGGCTACACCTATGCCGGATTCTACAATGTTGCTGCCAGCGAGCAGGACGTGAACGTCATCCGTTGGTTGCTGGAGACAATCCGGAACAATTCCATTGAACGCCATGCTGGCCACAATGTCAGCCCGGGTCGATTGCTTGACGATCCGGAAATGATCCGCACAGGTGGCCATCACTACAAGGAGGAAGGCTGTGTCGCCTGTCACGGTGGCCCGGGAATTTCCCGGGCGGAGTTCGCCATGAACATGCAACCCCAGCCGCCGGATCTTAAAAGAGCAGCAACCACCTTAAATGATGCCGAGCTGTATTGGGTCCTCCAAAACGGCATAAAGATGACCGGGATGCCTGCGTTTGGTCCAACGCATAACCAGGAAGAGCTATGGGCGATGGTGGCCTTTGTTCGCCGTCTGCCGCAGATGTCGCTATCCGAATACGAGAAGATCACCGAAGCCTCCGAAGGTGGGGGGCATCATCAGGCTGAAGGTAAAGACCATGGATCGGCGGCGTCTGGCAAGTGAGGTGTGCAGGGATGGCGGATGGCCGTCGATCGCTGTCGGTCGTGGCGCCTGATCTTCGGTTGCCGCCGGCGGGGCGTGGCAAGCATGCGCACCTCGCGGGAGGTGATGAAGCGCCGATGATCAGAGCAGCCCGGCGTTCCTTTGGCTGACGAGCCTGCCTTTCGCCCGCGGAGATCCCGCCTGCCCGCCGCTCGGCTACTTCGGCAGATAGGTCTCATAGGGCGTATCGTTGATCAACAGGATCACGCATTCGGTGTCGGACAGGCAGGCATCGTCATGCATCTCGTCAGCTTTCTGGGTCCAATAGGAGCCCGGAGGCAGTTCGACCTTGGTCGCTTCGCCGCCTTGCATCTGCCAATGCGCCCAGAGCCCCTTGATGACGACGGCGCGATAGTCGGCGGTGTGGGCATGGACCGGCGCGCGCCAATTGCCGGGAACTTTCAGCAACGTGCCGGCCGGACCCTTGGCCCTCGAGCCCCATAGCGGGCCGAGGCGCTGCGGCTGGTCCGGCGCCTCGACGACATAAGGGATCTTGTCGGCCGGCAGGTAGCTGTCTTCGAGCGCGAATGCCCGTCCCGGAAGGACGGCCAGCGCGGCGAACGCAAGCGGCGCAAAATGATTGGCCATGGCGGTTTCCTCCGCCAAGAGCTTATGCCGTCTCGGTGGGCGAGGAATGGCCCTTCGTCCAAAAGACTTGGCAATTCCTCCAGCCTGGTGGCGGCGTGGCCGCGATGTCAGGGATGATCGTCGCCGTTGTTGCGCAGATGGCTCGGCGCGATGCCCATCACCCGCTTGAAGGCGCGGCTGAACGAAGCTTCCGAATCGTAGCCCAGTTTCGACGCCGCCACCGATACCCGCATGCCGTCGCGGGCGAGCCACTGCCGCGCCTGATGCATGCGCACGCGCAGCACATATTTGGCCGGCGTCTCGCCGACTACTGTGGCGAAGCGCTGCGCGAAGGCGGAGCGCGACGCTCCCATCATCTTCGCGAGCGCCTCCACCGTCCAGTCGCGATCGGGCTGCAGGTGAATGGCGGCGAGCACCTTGCCGACGTCCGGGTTGCGGACCGCGGCAATCCATCCGGTGGCGTCGCCGCAGCCATTCTCCACCCAGGAGCGGATGATCGTGGCGGCGAGCACGTCGGCAAGGCGGGCCAGAATCCCGCCGGAGCCGACCCGGTCCATCGTCACCTCGCCGGCCATGGCGTCGAGCAGGTGTTGGATGCCCGGCGCGTTCGCCATCAGCTTATGCGCCTGCATCAGGTCGGGCATCATGTCGAGCAGTGGATGCGAGCCGTCGAGGTTGAAATGCATGCTGCCGCAAAACAGCAGGGTCTTGCAGCCGTCGCAGCCGTTCGAGACGTCGTAGATATTCTCGCAGACCGGCTCGATGGTGTAGCGGCCGATCGGCACCGGAGGCACGCCCGGCGCGCTCGCCAGCACATGCTCGTCGCCGTGCGGGATCAAGAGCGCGTCGCCGACCGAGAGCTCGATCCATTCCTTGGCCGGCGAGAATAGCCAGCAGCCTTGCTGGCCGATGAAATGGAAGCGCGCCGCCTTCTGCGCGGGAAAGGAAACGGCCCAGGGCTCGCCCAGCACGCAGCGGCCGTAGTCCACGCCGTCGAGCCGCAGTCCACGCAGCATATCGGTCAGCGGGTCGCCGGACGCGGGCAATGTGGTTTTGGACGAATTGTAATTCATTTCGGCGTTTTTAGCATGGAAACTCCAGGCCGTCACTCCCTATGTTGCACTGCAGCCAAATGTTGCGGCGCAACCTTTCCGGAGATTTCCCATGACCGAACCCGCCACGGGCGTCATCGACGACGCCGTTCTTGACCGGATCGAACCCGAGGAACGAACCGAGCCCGTGTGGGGCGCGGTGGTCTCGCTGGCACTCGGCGTTTTCGGCCTGGTGACGGCCGAATTCCTGCCCGCCAGCCTGCTGACGCGGCTGGCGCAGGACCTCGGGGTCAGCGAAGGCGCCGCCGGCCAGGCGGTGACGGCGACGGCCGTTGTCGGCGCGATCGCCGCACCCACCATGGCCATCGTCACCAAGCGGTTGGACCGCAGGCTGGTCATGTGGCTGCTCACTGTGCTTCTGATCGTCTCCAACCTGCTCGCCGCCTTTGCCTCCTCGCTCACGATGCTGCTTCTGGCCCGCGTGGTTCTGGGCGTCGCCCTCGGCGGCTTCTGGTCGATGTCGGCCGCCATGGCGATGCGTCTGGTGCCGATGCGATTGATGCCGCGCGCCATGTCGATCATCTTGACCGGCGTCTCGGTGGCGACCGTGACGGCAGCTCCTGTCGGCGCCTATGTCGGCGACATCTGGGGCTGGCGCACGGCCTTCATGATCGCGGCGGTCGTCGGCGCGCTGACACTGCTTGTGCAGCTTGCCACCATTCCCAGCCTGCCGCCGACGGCCGTGGCGAGCTTCCGCACTTTGATCGAGGTGCTGAAGCGGCGAACGATCCGCATCGCCCTGCTGGTCGTGCTGCTCGTCGCCTCGGGGCAGTTCGCCGGCTTCACCTATGTGCGGCCGTTCCTGGAGACGGTGCCGGTGATGCCGATCGAGACCATTTCGCTGGTGCTGCTCGCCTACGGCATCGGCGGCTTCTTCGGCAATTTCGCCGGCGCCTTCCTCGCCGAGCGCAACCTGAAGCTTGCGGTGGGACTGGCGCCGCTGCTGATCGCCTTGTCGGCGCTCGCTATGCTCACGCTCGGCGCCTCGCCGGTGATTGCGGCCATCGCGGTCGCGGCCTGGGGCTTTGCCTTCGGCGCGGTGCCGGTCGGGCTGCAGACCTGGCTGGTGCGCGCCGCGCCCGACCAGGCCGAGAGCGCCGGCGGCCTGATGGTCGCGACCTTCCAGGTGGCGATCGCGCTGGGCGCGGTCTTCGGCGGCCTGCTGGTCGACCATGCCGGCGTGGCGAGCGCCTTCGCCTACGGCGCCGCGGCAACACTGCTCGCCGCGCTGGTGACCTTCGCGATGGGACCGAAGCAGCCTGAATAACCTTGGATATCAACAAGCCGGCCGATGTGGCCGGCTTGTTGGCGAAAGGGATGCGGTTCTGGTCTAGGCCGAGCGACCGTCGAACTCGAAGACCTGGACGGCGGCGAGGTCGACGTCTTCCAGGCAATTGATGTTGATATAGGCGCTGCGCTCGCCGCCCTGGCTGACGTCCTCGGCGAAGGGATGGATGCCGCAGGTCCGGCAGAAGCGATGCGCGATCGAGCCCTTGCCGAAGGTGTATTTGCCGAGGTCGTCGCCCCAGGCGACCAGCCGCATACTGCCATGCGGCACGGCCCACAGCAGCGCGCCCTTGCGCGCGCAGATCGAGCAATTGCAGCGCACCGCGCCGCCGAGCTCGCCTTCGACCTCGAAGGCCACCTTGCCGCAGTGGCAGCCGCCTTTATACAGCATTAGTCTCTTCCTATCGCTGGCAGGCTGCAAAGGTACGCTTGCCGGGTTATCCCTTTCGCAGGCCCAATCGGCCGATGCCTTTGTCCTGCGCAATTCCGGACGGAAAACCGCTACGCACTTTTCCTGGAATTGCTTTAAAGACGTTGCAAGCTTGCGGAGTCCGACATCGACATGCAATCCGTCCGCGACCGTCTCGAAATCATCCTGTTACGTCTTGCCAGTCGCGCCGCCGACGAGAAGGTCTTCACCAAGCTCTATCAGGAAGCGGCACGCGCGGCGGCGGATGTGGCCGACGCCCGCCGGAAGACCGGCGTGAGCCTTGGGCCTCTCGACGGCACGATCGTCTCGGTCAAGGATCTGTTCGATGTCGCCGGCGAGCCGACCAAAGCGGGCTCGCTGATGCTCGCCGGTGCTCAGCCTGCCGCGCAGGACGCGGCGATCGTGCGCCGGCTGCGCCAGGCAGGCGCCGTCATCCTCGGCAAGACCAACATGACCGAATTCGCCTTTACCGCGATCGGCGACAATCTGCATTACGGCACGCCGGGCAATGCCGCCGATGCAAGCCTGATCCCGGGCGGCTCGTCGTCCGGTGCCGGCGTCGCGGTGGGAGAGGGCACAAGCGAGATCTCGATCGGCTCGGACACCGGCGGCTCGGTGCGCATTCCGGCATCGCTCAACGGCGTCGTCGGCTTCAAGCCGACGGCGTGGCGCGTGCCTTTGGCCGGTGCCTTTCCCTTATCGGCGACGCTGGATTCGATCGGGCCGCTCGCCCGCAGCGTTGCCGACTGCGCGGTGACCGACGCGATCATGGCCGGCGAGGAGCCGGTTGCTCTCCAGCCGATCTCGCTCGCCGGGCTGCGCATCGGCATTCCGCGCGGCGTGCTCTTCGGTGAGACGCAGCCTGAGGTGTCCGATGCTTTCGACCGAAGTATTCGGGGAATGGAGCGGGCAGGCGCGGGCGTCGTCGATTTATCGATCGACGACCTGATTACCGAGATGCGCGCGGCGACCAGGCGCGCCTCGATCGCGTCGATGGAAGGAGCGGAGGTGCATGCCGACTGGCTGGCGACCGGCGCGTCGGTGCCGGTCGATCCGCATGTCAGCAGGCCGTTGTCGCGCGCGCTCGCCGTCACCGCTTCCGCCTACATCAGAACCATCCGCCGCCGGACCGAACTGGTCGCGGCCATGGAGGAACGACTGCAAGCGGTCGACGTGCTTGCGGTGCCGACCGTACCGATGGTCGCGCCATCGATTGCCGCCGTGGCCGGCGATGAAGCGCTTCGGGATCGAACGGAGGGCCTGCTCTTACGCAACACGCAAGTCGCCAACCAGTTCGATCTCTGCGCGATCTCGCTGCCGATGCCCGGCACGAGGCTGCCGACCGGGTTGATGCTGGTGGCGCGCAACGGCTACGACCGGCGTCTTTTCGGGATTGCCGCAGCGGTGGAGGCTTTGCTGAAAGGTTGAGGGCTTAGCGCGCCGAGCAGTGGCCTCGCTCGCTGTCCTTTGCTGCCCTCTCGATGCTCGTCGCGACCAGTGTCGGCAGGCTGTATTGCTTGCCGTTGAATGTATGCGGCCGGTTCTCGATCGTGCCGGTTACGACGATCTTGCCGGCATAGAGCTTGTCCGCGAGATCGAGCGCCTTGTCCTGCTGCGGCAGGCCATCGATGTCGACCGAGACGCCCTTGATGATTTTGCCGGAGGCGAGGTCAAGCGCGCTGTTCGAAGGGCAGGGGGCCATCACGCAGCGCAGGCCGTTGTCGCAGGGCACGTAGCTGCCCTGTCCGCCGGCGCGGGCCACAGCCCCAGCCAGGCAGAAGCCCGCGATCAGAAGGGCTTGCGCGACGCTTTTGGTCATCGCAGGAAGGTCGTCGTCAAATCCGGGAAAATTGAGGCGGGCGGCGAGCGTCAGTCCGCCGGAAAACGCCGGCGGTAGCGCTCGATCACTTCAGGGTTGCGCAAATTGACCGGCAGCTTGTCGGCAAGCACCAGCAAGGCCTCGCCGGCGGCGCCCACACCCATGCGCATCATGGATTCCTCGGTGATGCCGGCCATATGTGGGGTGACGATGACGTTGTCGAAGCCGAAATAGGGGTGGTTCGGCGGCAGCGGCTGGGTCGCGAAGACGTCGAGCGCCGCGCCGCCGATGCGGCCCTTCCGCAGGGCTTCGATCAGCGCCTCGTCGTCGACCACCGGCCCGCGCGAGACGTTGATCAAAAGCGCATTGGGTTTCATGCAGGCGATGCGCTCGCGGCTGATCAGGCCGCGCGTCTCCTCGGTCAGCGGGCAGCAGAGCACGATGATGTCGCTCTGCTCGACCAGCGCGTCGATCGACAGGAAGCCGACGCGCTCGGGTGCCGGGCGCAAGCTGCGCGTGGTCGCCACGACATTGAGGTCGAAACCGTGCGCAGCGATATGGCCGACGGCCTGGCCGACTGCGCCGAGACCGACAATGCCGATCGTCTTGCCGGCAAGCTCGCTGGTGGAATTGGCGTGCTCGCGCCCGGCAAGCCAGCCTTTGGCGCGCAGGTCACGATCCATCACACGAAAGCGCCGCAAAAGCGCCAGCGCCACGAACATCACATGCTCGGCGACCGAGCGGGCATTGACCGCCGGCACGTTCGCCACCAGCACGCCGGCGGCGGTGGCCGCCTCGACCGGGATCATGTCCAATCCTGCGCCATGGCGGATCGCAGCGCGCAAATTGTTGGCGCCATCGAAAAGTTCAGGCGGCAGGGGCGCTCGGACGATGACGATGTCGGCATCCCTGGCCTCAGTGATCAGCGTCCTGGCATCGAGGGCGGGCGCGATTGCGAGCCTCCCGGCGCCCGCCAGCATGGCCGTGGCGCGTGGGTGCAGCGGGTGCGTCGACAGGATCTTGCGCATAAAGCTCAGGCCTTTTCGAGCGCCGCGCTCTCCGGCTCCGTCCCCCGGCCTTCGATCAGGCCCTTCCAGTAGCTTTCGGCACCTTGCAGGTGGGCGCTCATCAGCGCCTGGGCGAGATTGCCGTCGCGGCGCAGCAGCGCCTCGTAGATCTGGATGTGTTCGGCGTGCGAACGCTTGCTGCGCTCCAGATCGTTGAAATAGATCGGCAGGCGCTGCTCGCCCATCAGGTAGTAGACGCTGCAGATGTTATGGAAGACGCCGTTCTTGGTCGCCCGCACGATCTCGAGGTGGAACTCGCGGTCTTCCTTGGCGAGGCCTTCACCGGCGGCAATGCGCTCCTCGGAGGCCTTCAGGATCTCGCGCAGCCGCTCGAAATTCTCTTCCGTTGCGCGCGAGCAGGCAAGCTCGGCCGCCTTGATCTCGTGGATCTTGCGCAGCTCGACCGTCTCATAGATCTGCACCGGATCGAGCGGCAGGCCCGCGCGGGCGAAAAGCGCCAGCGCTTCTACGCTCGCCTGCTTGGTGTCGATGTAGATGCCGGATTTGGCGCGGCGCTCGACGATGCGCATGGCTTCCAGGATCGCCAGCGCCTCGCGGATCTGGCCGCGGCTGACGCCGAAATGCTCCGCCAGCTCGCGCTCCGACGGCGTGCGGCCCGACTCCTTGTCCGAGTTGGAGAACAGATAGGCGGCGAGTTCCGCGAGAAGGTTCTTTTCTTTCATCGTCAAATGCGTAGCGCGTGCGCCTCCAGGAATCGCTCCGAAACGGTGAATCCCAATCCGGGCTTTTCAGGGATCGCTATCATACCGTCCTTTGCTTCGACAGTCTCCTCGACGAGATCGTGGATCATCGGATTGGCGCCCAGCGAATATTCGACGATGAAGCTCGAGGGCGAGGCCGCGCAGACATGCAAGCCGGCGAAGAAGCAGGGCGCGCCGGCCCACAGATGCGGCGCGAAGCGCAGGTTGAAGGCGCTGGCGATGGTGCCGATCCTCACCGCCTCGCTGATGCCGCCGCAGAAGGCGGGATCGGGCTGGAAGATGTCGGCTGATTTCAATACCGCGAGATCGCGGAAGGCATAGCGCGTCGCCTCGCTCTCGCCGGTGGCGATTGGTGTGGAGCCCGAAGCGCGCACCTCGGCCATGCCGGGCTTGTCGTCGGCGATCACCGGTTCCTCGAACCAGGCGAGATCGAGATCGGCGGTGAGGCTGATGAAGCGCTTTGCCTCTGCCACGGTGTAGGTGCCGTGCGCGTCGACCATCAGATCGACGTCGGGGCCGATCGCTTCTCTCGCGACGCGCACGCGCGCGGCCGAGATATGCGGCGCGCCGTCCATGGCGCCGACGCGCATCTTCAGCGCCTTGAAGCCGCCCCTGGCGATGTAGGACTTGAGCTGTTCGCCGATGGTATCGGCCGCGGCCCAGCCGCCCGAGGCATAGGCCTGCATGCGCTCGACCTTGCGCCCGCCGAGCAGCCGCCAGACCGGCTGCCCCAGCGACTTGCCGAGAATGTCCCAGAGCGCGATGTCGACGGCGCTGATCGCCGCCACGCTCATGCCGCGCCGCGCCAGCTGCGGCATGGCATGGCCGGCATGGGCTGCCGTGTGGTGGCGCACGCCGTTGTAGAGCATCTCCCAGATGATGCCGATATCGGCCGGATCGCGGCCGATGAGCTGCGGCGCGATCTCGTGGTTCAGCATGTGGACCAGCGCGCCGTAACTGCCGGCGCTGCCGGCGGCATTCTTGCCCTCGCCCCAGCCGACCAGGCCGTCGTCTGTTTCGATGCGCAGAATGGCGGCGTCGAACGTCGTCACCTGACCGAAGTCGCTGCGATGCTGCTTCGCGACTTCGATCGGTATGCGGACCCACCAGGCCTGGACGCTTTTAATACGCATCTTCATCCCCGGCCCCGCCGCCCGGCGAGGGCGGAAGGGCTAAGCTTCGATCGAACTACTTGATCAGAGGCAGCAGCGTTTCAGCGGTGATGCGCATCTGGTCGGTGTAGAACTTCTCGGTGAGCAGGCTGGAGCCGTGGTCCTGGATGAATTTGAGCTGCTCGGGCGAGATGTCGACCGGGTTGCGCTCCACCATCTCCGGATAGGGCGCTGCCGGCGTGCGGTCGACGGGCGCGACGAACTCGTTGGTCAGCGCACCGTCATAGCCGATCTCCTTCAGCGTGCCGACAATCTTCGGCCAATCGATCTGGCCGAGGCCGGCGGCGAAGCGGTTGTTGTCGGCGACATGGAAATCGTAAAGGCGTTTCCCCACCTGGCGGATGGCGTCGTAGACGTTAAATTCCTCCATGTGGATGTGATAGGCGTCGAGGCAGACGCCGCATTCCGGGCTTACCGCGTCCGCAAGCGCGAGCGCCTGGGCGCCACGGTTGAACAGGTAAGTCTCGAAGCGGTTGAGCGGTTCGACGGCGATCTTGACGCCGACCTTCTTGGCATGGGCGAAGCATTCGCGCGTGGCGTCGACCACCCAGCCCCACTCTTCCGCTTCGGTGCCGTCGGGCACCACCTTGCCGACGGTGGCGGGAACCAGCGTGATGATCTCGCCGTCAAGCTCGCTCACCATGGTCAGCACGTCCTTGACGTATTGCACCGAGCGTTCGCGCTGGCCCTGGTTCTTGGCGGCAAGGTTGCGTTCGCCCAGCATCAGCGTCACCGAACCCCAGCAGCGAATGCCGTGCTCCTTCAAGAGCGCGCGCGTTTCCTTGGTCTTGTACTGCTCGGGCTCGCCGGAAATCTCGATCGACTCATAGCCGAGTTTCTTGATGCGCTTGAGCGTCACCTCCAGCGGTTCCGCCCGCATCCAGTTGTGCGTCGAAAGATGCATGGTCTATCCTTCCCAGAATTCGCCTGTCACGTTTGCTCGCGGCGTTCTCCAGTGAGCCCCGTCGCATGATCTCCTCCCTACGGCGTTCCAGCGGTTTTTCTCGAAACTGGTTCGACCAATTGGGTCTGATACGACCTCTACAGCAAATTCAACAGAACGGCAAGGAGCGCCGGCGGTGGACGCCGTCAATCACCTATTTGTTTGATTTAGCTGCATAAACATACACTTTATCGCTGAAATTAAATGCGCTCGCTCCGCATCGTTGCGCTTGACCAAACGGCTGCATTTGGTAATACCAGAATGGCGCCACGCTCCGGCGTCGATATCAAATGACCGAACGGGCTGGCCCTCACTTCAATCGGCGCTATGCTTGGTCGCGGAAATCAGAGAGGGAGGATGCCGATGCCGACGACGATGAAGGGTCCCGGCCTGTTTCTGGCGCAGTTCGCGGGCGACGCCGCGCCATTCAATTCGCTGGCCTCGATCACCAAATGGGCGGCCGGCCTCGGCTACAAAGGCGTCCAGATCCCGACCTGGGACGGCCGCCTGTTCGACCTCAAAAAGGCGGCGTCGTCGAAGGCCTATTGCGACGAGGTGAAGGGCATCTGCGCCGACGCGGGCGTCGAGATCACCGAGCTGTCGACGCATCTGCAAGGCCAGCTGGTCGCAGTGCATCCGGCCTATGACGCGCAGTTCGACGGCTTCGCGCCAGCCGAGGTGCACAACAATCCGAAAGCCAGGCAGAAATGGGCCGTCGAGCAGATGGAGTTCGGTGCCAAGGCGTCGAAGAATCTAGGGCTCAAGGCGTCGGTGAGCTTCAGTGGCGCGCTCGCTTTCCCATACCTCTATCCGTGGCCGCAGCGGCCGCCGGGGCTGATCGAGGAGGCCTTCGCCGAGCTCGGCAAGCGCTGGAAGCCGATCCTCGACGTCTATGACGAGAACGGCGTCGATGTCGGCTACGAGATCCATCCCGGCGAGGATGTGTTCGACGGCGCGACCTTCGAGATGTTCCTCGACGCGGTCGGCGGCCACAAGCGCTGCAACATCAACTACGACCCGTCGCACTTCCTCTTGCAGCAGCTCGACTATCTCGAGTTCATCGACATCTACCACGAGCGGATCAAGGCGTTTCACGTCAAGGACGCGGAGTTCAACCCGACGGGGCGGCAGGGCGTCTATTCGGGCTATCAGGGCTGGGTGAACCGGGCCGGGCGCTTCCGCTCGCTCGGCGACGGTCAGGTGGATTTCAGCGGCATCTTCTCCAAGCTGACCCAGTATAATTACGATTCCTGGGCGGTGCTGGAATGGGAATGCTGCCTCAAGCATCCAGAGGACGGCGCCGCCGAAGGCGCGCCTTTTATCCAGCATCACATCATCCGGGTGACGGAGAGGGCTTTCGACGATTTCGCCGGCGGCACCAGCGACAAGAAGCTGCTGCGGGCGATGATGGGGATTTAGCACTTTCCCTCTCCCTTGAGGGAGGGGGCCGAAGGGGTCGGTTCTGCCGGGTTCCACGCCCGGCGACCCCACCCGATCCGCTGCGCGGATCGACCCCCCTTCAAAGGGGAGGTAACCAACACGAGGGAGAACGAAAGCATGGTCGGCGCATCGAAGTCGGAAACGGGAGGCGGCCCGATCCGCTACGGCATGGTCGGCGGCGGCCAGGGCGCCTTCATCGGCGCGGTGCACCGGATCGCGGCGCGCATGGACAATGATTTCGTTCTGGTGGCCGGCGCGCTGTCGTCAAATCCAGAACGGGCAAAGGCTTCGGCCGAAGAACTCGGGCTCGATCCGTCGCGCAGCTACGGCTCCTATGCCGAGATGGCCAAGGCCGAAGCCAAGCGCCCGGACGGCATCGAAGCGGTGGCGATCGTGACCCCTAACAACGTGCATGTGCCTGCGGCAAAAGCCTTCCTGGAGGCGGGCATCCACGTCATCTGCGACAAGCCGCTGGCGACTTCGCTGGCCGAGGCGAAGAAGCTTGCCGCACTGGTCGAGAAGACCGGCAAGGTGTTCGTGCTGACGCATAACTACACCGCCTATCCGATGATCCGCCAGGCGCGCGAGATGGTGGCCAAGGGCCAGCTCGGCGACATCCGCATCGTGCAGTCGGAATATCCGCAGGACTGGCTGACCGAGGACCTTGCCGCCACCGGCCAGAAGCAGGCTTCCTGGCGCTCCGACCCCAAGCAGGCCGGCGCCGGCGGCGCGCTGGGCGACATCGGCACGCATGCCTACAACCTCGCCCGCTTCGTCTCGGGGCTGGAGCTCGATGCGCTTTCGGCCGACCTCGACGCCTTCGTGCCGGGCCGCCAGCTCGACGACAATGTCAACGTCATGCTGCGCTTCAAGCCGGTCGGCAACAAGCATCCGGCCAAGGGAATGATCTGGGCGAGCCAGGTGGCGCCCGGCCACGAGAACGGGCTGAAGCTGCGCATCTACGGCTCGAAGGGCGGGCTGGAATGGGTGCAGGCCGACCCGAACTATCTTTGGTACACACCGTTCGGTCAGCCGAAGCAGTTGCTCACCCGCGCTGGCGCCGGCGCCATGGCGGTCGCGGCGCGTGTGACGCGCGTGCCGTCGGGCCATCCGGAAGGCTATCTCGAAGGCTTTGCCAACATCTACCAGGAGGCAGCGCGGGCGATCCGGGCGGCGCGCAAGAAGGGCGGCAAGCCGGCTAAGGATGTGATTTTCCCGACGATCGCGGACGGCGTCGAAGGCATGGCCTTCATCGAGGCCTGCGTGAAGTCGTCGAAGAAGAATGGGGCGTGGACGAAGCTTTAGGGTGCTCGGCTAGAGGCGCCCCTCACCCGGATTGCCAGCCGAATTGCAAAGGGCAATTCGGGGCAATCCGACCTCTCCCCGAGGGGAGAGGAGATCGCCGGCGCCAACCTCTTCTCGCCTCGGGGAGAAGGTGGCCGCGAAGCGGCCGGATGAGGGGGGAGCCGGCGGAGCCGGCAGGGAGCAATAGGCCGGCCGTCGAGCGGGGGAGGGGTGTCGATGAAAATCGGCATGTGCATGTTCTTGTGGACGACCAGCGTCTCGAAGAAGCATGAGGCGCTGCTCGGGGACATCAAGGCGACCGGCTTCGACGGCGTGGAGATACCGGTCTTCGCGGGCGAGCCGGACGACTATAAAAAGCTCGGCGAAATGCTCGACCGCATCGGGCTGGAACGCACCGCGGTCTCGGCCATGGGCGATCCGGCGATGAACCTGATCTCGCCCGATGCCGCGACGCGCAAGGCCGGCATCGACTACATGAAATGGGCGATCGATTGCAGCGCGGCCCTCGGTGCGACCAGGCTGAGCGGGCCGCTGCATTCCACGCTCGGCGCCTTCTCCGGCAGCGGGCCGACGGCGGCCGAGAAGAAGCGCTCGGTCGCCTCGCAGCGCGCCATCGGCGACCATGCCGGCAGGAAGGGCGTGACCATCGGGCTCGAGGCGCTCAATCGCTTCGAATGCTATCTGGTCAACACGATGGATGACCTGTCGGAGCATATCGACGCGATCGACCGGCAGCATATCAAAGCGATGTACGACACCTTCCACGCCAATATCGAGGAGGCCGACCCGATCGGCGCCTATACGCGCAACCGCAAAAATGTCGTCCACATCCACATTTCGGAGAACGACCGCGGCGTGCCGGGGCGCGGCAACATTCCGTGGAAGGAGACTTTTGTCGCCATCCGCAAGAGCGGCTACGACGACTGGCTGACCATCGAGTCCTTCGGCCGCTCGCTGAAGGATCTGGCGGCGGCGACCAAGGTGTGGCGCGACTTTGCCGAGAGCCCGGAGGCGGTGTATCGGGAGGGGTATAGGCATATCAGGGATGGGTGGAGGAAGGTGGCTTAGGTCACCGATCGCGCGTTCGATTGCTAGCCAACAACTTCATGCAGAAAAGATCTACGTCGGCGTTCCTTCGCGCCCCCCTCTGTCCTGCCGGACATCTCCCCCACGAGGGGGGAGATTGGCGGCTTCGGCGCTCCGCTCAATTCTGCAACGTAGGAGATTGGCGAAAGCCCTGGTGATGGCTGATCTCCCCCCAAGTGGGGGAGATGCCCGGCAGGGCAGAGGGGGGCGCTGTCCCGCCGACCTCTCCCGAGATTCTGCAATGAGGGCCTAACCCTGCGCAGCCTGGAGCCGGTTGTAATCATGCAGCGTGCGGCTGAGCCGGCGGCGCAGGAAGTTCGAGATGTTGTCGAAGACGAAGACGACGAAAAGCGTCAGCAGCACCATGTAGAAGACGTTGGCCCAGTTCGAGTTGGTGCGCATGGCTTCCCATAGTTTCAGGCCGATGCCGCCGGCGCCGACCGCGCCGATGATGGTGGCGCCGCGGGTGTTCGATTCCCACTGGTAGAGTGTCTGGCTGATGAAGATCGGCACCACTTCCGGCAGCACGCCGTAGCGCTGCACCAGCAGGCCGTTGGCGCCGGTCGAGAGCACGCCTTCGCGCGGCTTGTCGTCGATGTTCTCCAGCGCCTCGGAATAGGTTTTGCCGAGCGTGCCGATCTCGGTGAAGAAAATCGCGGCGCTGCCGGCGAGCGGGCCGGGGCCGAAGGCGCGGGTGAAAAACAGCGCCCAGATCAGCATGTCGACCGAGCGCATGAAGTCGAAGAAGCGCTTCAGCACCTGGCTGAGCAGCCCGCTTGGCGTGATGTTGCGGGCGGCGAAGAAGGCGAGGGGGAAGGCGACGATGCCGCCAAGCAGCGTGCCGAGGAACGCCATGACGATGGTCTGCAGCAGTTTCGTCCAGACGTCGCCATGCTGCCATTGGGCATTGTTCCAGATGTTGTCGGCGGCCAAGGCAAGGTTCGACGTGCCCGGCTTGAGCTCCGGTCCGGAGACGATCAGCGAGAACACCGCGCCTGCCGACTTGCCGAAGAACGGCGAGCGCGTGTCGAAGACGAAATTCGCCCAGCCCAGGAAGCGCTTGCGCACCTTGACGCGATCGACGGTGACCCGCACTTCGCCGGCGAAGCCCATCTTGGCGACGACCTCGTCGTCATGCACCGTCACCCAGTCCGGCACCGGTCCCGTCACCTCGGGCTTGCCGCCGGTCAGAGAGACCGGCACGATCTGGCCGTTGGCTGAGATCGTCGCCTTTGTCTTGTCGAAGGTGACGGATTTGGCCCCGCCGTCGATCTGCACGGTGAAAGTGCCGTCGGGATTCCTGATCACCCAGTCCGGATTTGGGTTTTCGCCGAGCGCTGAGAAGCGCGGATATTTCGGCGTGATCTGAGGCTGGTCGAGGCGGAATTCCGGCTGCAGGTCGTAGCTGATCCATTGCGACAGGAAGAGCGGCAGGCGCTCCCAGTGCGATTCCTTGAGCACCTGCGGCAGGCTGAAGAACCACAGGGCGTAGGCGAGATAGAGCGCCGTGCCGGCGATCAGGAGCAGCGGCCAGAAGCGCTTGAAGGCCGGCCGCTTGAATATCTGCGGGTGGCGGTCCTCGATCGCGCTGATTTCGTCGACGGTCATAGCCATGGCTTTTCTTTTCCTTGGACCATGATCTTCTCCAAAAACCGGCGTCCACTTTTCGGGATCATGGTCTAAGCGCTCATCAGAAAGGCCTGCTCGCCGACGAGCTTGCGGCGCAGCCAGGCGGAGAACTGGTCGACGAGGAAGATGGTGACGAAGAGCAGCAGCACCAGCGCCAGCGTCTTGGCACCGAAGCCGCGTGAGATGGCCAGCTTCAGCTCCTCGCCGATGCCGCCGCCGCCGACCGCGCCCATGATGGTCGAGATGCGCACGTTGATCTCGATTCTGAGCAGCGTATAGGACATGAAGTTGGGCAGCACCTGCGGCAGGTCGGCGAAGCGCACGCGCTCGATCCAGTTGGCGCCAACCGCCCGCAGGCCTTCCTCGGGGCGCATATCGATGTTCTCATTGATCTCGTAGAACAGCTTGCCCAGCGCGCCGATCGAATGCAGGCCAATCGCAATGATGGCCGCGACCGGGCCGATCGAGACGATTGCCGCAAACAGGCCGGCAATCACGATCTCGGGGAAGGCGCGCAGCAATTCCATGAAGCGCTTGACGATGAGCCGCAGGATCGGGCTCGGCGTCAGGTTGCGCGCGGCGATGAAGGAGAAAGGAACGGCAAAGACGAAGCCGATGAAGGTCGAGACCAGCGCAACGTTGACGGTGGTCAGCATCAGCTCGAAATATTCGGGGATGTAGAAGCCGCCCCAGATGTAAACGCGGCCAAGCGGGAAGTTGAATTCCTGCGTGCCCTTGTCATGCGGCGAGGCGATATCGAACAGCGCCCGCCAGACGTCGTTCCAGTCCTTCGGGATAAGCCAGCTCAGGAAGTCGAGGATATGCGGCAGCCGCTCGAAGAAATGGCCGGCATTGGCTTCGTCGGCAAACCACATGGTCGCGACCATGGCGACCAGCAGCAGGCCGACCCCGAGCGCGGTATAGAAGCGGCGAAGCGAGGTCTGGCGCCGCCAGGCGTCGGCCTGCTGCCTTGTCGCTTCGGAATGGATCGTCGTCGAAAGGGTCATGATCGGTGAATGCAAAAAGGGCGGCGTTTTGCAGCGCCGCCCTCTTTTCCTGATGCCGTCAGCCGCCGATCGCGGCTTTGCGGGCTTCGACGATGACGTTGTAGAAGTCCGGCTTCACCGGGACGTAGCCGGTGAAGTCGCCGCCTTCGACGCCTTCGAAGCAGGGCTTGTCCTTGGTCGGCAACGCCGTGAAGAAGTCGGTGAGCTTGGCGGTCATCTCGGAGCCGAGCGCGGTGCGGACGACCAGCGGGCCGTTCGGGATCAGGCCGGAGCGCCAGACTTCGACGAAGTCGTTCGGGTCGACGGCGCCCTTGGCGACTTCCTTGTGGAAGGTGCCGGAGGTGTAGCCGTTCTTGAAATCGCCGATGCCGGAGGAATCGTCCACCGCCACGTCGACCTTGCCATCGCGGACGGCGAGGATGTTGTTCTCATGGCCGCCGTTGAACTGGGTCGAGGCGAAGTAGGTCTCGTTGGAGGCGCCGGTGTCCTTCGGAATCTGGGTCAGCGGGATCAGATAGCCCGAGGTCGAATCCGGGTCGGCATAGCCGAGCTTCTTGCCCTTGGCCGACTTGATGTCGGTGATGCCGGAAGTCTTCAGCGCCAGGCCGATCGAATAGTAGCCGGTCGAGCCGTCGGTCTGCTTGGTGGTGAGGATCGGGGTGACGGCGTTCGGGTCCTTGAGATAGACGCTGGCGTAACCGGACGCGCCGAGCTCGGCGAAGTCGAGCGTGCCGCCGAGCAGGCCCTGGATGACGCCGTCATAGTCGGCGGCCGGGAACAGCGACACCTTCTCGAAGCCGAATTCGGCCTTCAGGTGGTCGGCAAGGCACTGATAGTTGCGCAGGCGGTCGGTTTCATTCTCGCCGCCGAGGATGCCGACGCGGAATTCCTTGATGTCGGCAGCGTGAGCAGCACTTGCCGCCATGGCGAGCAGCGATACGGCGCCAAAAACCATTTTCCTGAACATTGATCTCTCTCCTGTTGCTCCGGCTACGCGCCGGTGGCGTTCGAATTTTTAAGTCTTGCCTTTGACGCGGGCGGGCGATCCGGGTTGCTCTTTGCTGAAATCCACGATTTGCCCGGAGCAGCTTCAGCCCGGGCGGTGGACTCAGTAGCCAGGGAAGGCCGGTTCGAGCGGTCCGGCGGATGCGGTGAGCTTCGGCTTGATGCTGACGCTGGTCGACGTGATGGCCTCGGAGATCTCGACGCCGTTGGCGTCGGCGCCATAGACGGTGCGCACGGCGTCGCGGTCGAGATCCTCGGGCGCGCCGTCGAAGACGACCTTGCCGGCGGCCATGCCGATGATGCGGTTGCAATAGGCGCGGGCGGTGTCCAGCGTGTGCAGGTTGGTGACGACGGTGATGCCTTCGCGCAGATTGATGTCGCGCAGCGAATCCATCACCACCTTGGCGTTGAGCGGGTCGAGCGAGGCGATCGGCTCGTCGGCCAAAAGCACTTTCGGCTGCTGCATCATGGCGCGCGCGATCGCCACGCGCTGCTGCTGGCCGCCGGACAGCGTGCCGGCCGGCTGCAGCGCGGTGCGGGCGATGTCGAGGCGCTCGAGCGCGGCGACCGCCTCGGCACATTCGGTGCGCGAGAACATACCGAGCAGGTTGGAAAGCGTGGAGCGGTGGTTGAGGCGGCCGAGCAGCACGTTGGTCAGCACGTCGAGGCGCGGCACCAGGTTGAACTGCTGGAAGATCATGGCGCAGTCGCGCTGCCAGCGGCGCAGCGGCGAGCCCTGCAGGCGGGAAACCTCGGCGCCGTCAAAAAAAATCGACCCCTGGCTGGGATCGATGAGACGGTTGATCATACGCAGCAACGTCGACTTGCCGGCGCCGGAGCGGCCGATGATGCCGACCATCTGACCCTGCGGAATCGAGATGTTGATGTCGCTGACAGCGGTGTTCTTGCCAAATCGTCGGGTTACGCCGCGGATTTCCAGCGTGGCCGATGATGCTGACATGGCAAGACTCCGGTACGTCGCGGTTTCGAAGGTCCGTTAACCTTCGCTAGCGCAGCCCCATGAAGCTGGGGTGTCGGATTGATGTCAGTTTTGTTACGTCCCACAGGCCGTCCCTATTTATGCATGTCGTTGTCCCAAAACCGCGCGCACCCGCAGGTCAGGCCCGACGGCAAGCTTTTGGGCGACGTGCATAGGGTCACCCCAGCACAAGCAATTCCTCGAAATGCTTCATGTCCTTGAAGCTGCAGAAGGCCGGCGGGCGCAATTCGATCACCGGAGCCTCGCGATCAAGGAACGACAGGCAATCGTCGAACAGGTCCTGCCAGGCGGCTGCGCGATCGTCGGCGAGGCGGCGGATCTGGTAGGCGAAAGTGATATGGAAGACATACATGTCGTGGTCAGGATGGCGGTAGCCGAACGGCACCGACAGCGCATCGCGCCAGGCTTTGAGGACAAGCCGGTCCTCGTCCGTGGCGCCGGCAACTGTCAGGCCGTTCGGCGTGATGCCGATGGTCCTGATCCTGAAGGCGCCGTTGCCTTCGAAGCTCTGCAGGCGCTCGAGATAGAGGCGGGTCATGTCGTCGATGCTGGTGTCGAGCGGTACATCGGCCGGCCAGTAGGGGAGCCTGCGGCGATATTCGATGATGCCCTGGAACAGGGTCATGTGCAGGCTGGAGATCGGCGTGAAAGCGAGGCGATCAGCATCGGGCATGGCGCGAATGCGCTCGCGCACCTCGATGACGGCGGCTTCGGAAGGCGAGCCCTGGACGAGGTGGCTGACCACCGTGTTGCCGGGCTCGAGGAGGAAGTTGCCCGATGTCTCGTAGCGCGTGCCGAGATGCACCGGCGGCGCCGGATTGGTGCCTTCGAAGAAGGAGGCGAGCGAGGGTCTGACTGTGGCGAGCATGGGCGATCTCAAATTGTTGGTTCGCAATTCCGGACGGAAAACCATGACGCACTTTTCCTGGAATTGCTTCGGGCGGAGATCGCGTCCTGTCCGAGTCCTGTGTCAAGGGTATGAACCTGCACACCTCTACAGCATGCGGTGCATCACGAAAGCGTCGACATAGCCCAGCCGCGGATGGTCGAATGCTTGTGGAATGGTGCCGACGATGTCGAAGCCCAGCCGACGCCACAGCTTCACCGCCCGCTCGTTGCTGCTGATGACGAAGTTGAACTGCATGGCTCGAAAGCCAAGATCGGCGGCCCGTTGCAAGGAATGCTCGCACATCGCGGTGGCGATTCCTCGACCGCTCGAAGCCGCCGACGTGACGTAGCCGCAATTGGCGACATGCGCGCCGCCGCCGCGCTGGTTGGCGTGGAGATAGTAGCACCCAATCACATCGCCGGCCTCCTCCGCCACGAACACGTCGTGCCCAACGGAAAACCAGTAGCCCAGCGCCTGGTCGCGGTTCCAGTCGCGGGGCAGCGCATAGGTTTCGCCGGCGCGCAGGACAGGTTCAAGGATGGACCAGATCGCATCTGCATCGGCCGGAGTGGCTGGACGAATGGTCGGCACGGTCGGGGCTCTCGAGCGAGATTGAAGCGGATCAGAACCGGATAGCGGCAAGGATACTGCTGAGAAAGACCAGAATTGCAAAAGCAGTCACAATTCCCGGCTCCACGGCGGCTGTCGGCGGGGCCGGTACGTCTTTTCGCAAGGGCTGCATGAACCCCTCAACCATGTTCTTACTTTAGCACATGCGCATGTTCCTGACACATGCGAAAACACGCCGGCCGACTAGAGCGGTTCACCGTTTCACGGAAACGCCGAACCGCTCTATCTCTTTGTTTTCACGCAATTCCGGACGGAAAACCGCTACGCACTTTTCCTGGAATTGCTCTAGCCGCCATATTTCTCCAGGAAAGCTTCGGCCGAGAGCTCGCGAAAATCGTCGAGCGCGGCGCGCAGCCTTGCATGGTCCCAGTCCCACCAGGCGAGCGCCTGGTAGCGCTCGGCGGTGCGGCGGTCGAAGCGCTCGCGGATCGGTTTCGCAGGGACGCCCGCGACGATCGTATAGGGCGCGACATCCTTGGAGACCACGGCACCGGCGCCGACCGCCGCGCCGTCGCCGACGGTCACGCCGGGCAGGATGGTCGAGCCGTGGCCGAGCCAGGTATCGTGGCCGATGGTGACGCGCCTGGCGCGGCGCTGGGCGAAGAACTCGCTCTCATGCTCTGCATCGTCCCAATAGTCCGAGGCGCGATATGTGAAGTGGTGCAGCGTCGGCCGCCAGGTCGGGTGGTTGGTAGCGTTGATGCGCACGCTTGCCGCGATGTTGGAGAACTTGCGAATGGTCGCGCACCAGACGGCGCAGTCCTGCATCATGTAGGAATAGTCGCCGAGCTCGCTTTCCGAGACGCGGCTGCGTTCGGCGATCTCGGTCCAGCGGCCGAGCGTCGAATTCTCGACCTGTGCAGTCGGATGAACCAGCGGCGCCTCAGAAAGCTTCCTCGTCATGCGGCGATCCTGCCTGCGGCGAAGGCGGTGACGTCGATGACGCGGTCGGCCACCGCGTCGCGTACATCCTGGTCGTGGAAGATACCGAGGAGAGCAACGCCTGCTGCTTTCTTGGCGGCGATGAGCTCGACCACGACGTCGCGGTTCCTGGCGTCGAGCGAAGCGGTCGGCTCGTCGAGCAAAAGGATCGGATGCTCGGTGATGAAGCCGCGCGCGATGTTGACGCGCTGCTGCTCGCCGCCGGAGAAGGTTGCAGGCGGCAAGGCCCAGAGCTTTTCCGGCAGGTTGAGCTGCGCAAGCAAGGTGCGTGCGTTCTCCCGCGCGGCCTCTCTGTCCTCGCCGCGCTCGACCAGCGGTTCTGCGACGACGTCAAGCGCGGAAACCCGCGGCACAGTGCGCAGGAACTGGCTGACATAGCCGATGGTGTGGCGGCGCACGGAGAGCACGGTGCGCGGGCTGGCGGAAGCGAGGTCGATCAGCCCGCCACCATGCTGGACGATGATCTGGCCTTGGTCGACGGCATAGTTGCCGTAGAGCATTTTCAGGATCGAGCTTTTTCCCGCGCCCGACGGGCCGCCGAGCACCGCGCATTCGCCGGCGCGGATCGAGAAGGAGACGCCCGCCACTACCGGCAGCGTGACGCCGTCGCGCAGATGCATGGTGAAGCTTTTCGCGACATCGGAAACGACAAGCGGCGTAGCCATGTTCACACCTGCAAGATGGAGGACACAAGAAGTTGCGTGTAAGGCGCGCGCGGGTCGTCGAGCACGCGGTCGGTGAGGCCGCTTTCGACGACGCGGCCGTCCTTCATCACCATCATGCGCTGTGACAAAAGCCGCGCCACGGCGAGGTCGTGAGTGACGACGATTGCGGCGAGGCCGAGATCGGTGACCAGGCCGCGCAACAGGTCCAGCAGGCGCGCCTGCACCGAAACGTCGAGGCCGCCGGTCGGCTCGTCCATGAACACCAGCCGCGGCCCGGTCACCAGGTTGCGGGCGATCTGCAGGCGCTGGCGCATGCCGCCGGAGAAGGCGCGCGGCTCGTCGTCGATGCGGTCATCGTCGATCTCGACGCGCGACAGCCAGTCGACCGCCGTGGCGCGGATCTTGCCGTAGTGGCGGTCGCCCACCGCCATCAGTCGCTCGCCGACATTGGCGCCGGCCGACACCGTCATGCGCAGGCCATCCGCCGGGTTTTGGTGGACAAAGCCCCAGTCGGTGCGCATCAGGAAGCGGCGCTCGGCCTCGCTCATGCGGTAGAGCTCGCGCCACTGGCTGTCGCGCATGCGGTAGCTTGCGGTGCCGGAGGACGGCAGAAGCCTGGTCGACAGGCAGTTCAGCAGCGTCGTCTTGCCGGAGCCGGATTCGCCGACGACCGCCAGCACCTCGCCTGGCCACAGGTCGAACGTGACATTCTCGCAGCCGACGCGCGAGCCGTAGAATTTGGAAAGCGCCGAGACGCGCAGCAGCGGTTGGTCGGTCATTGCGCCGGCTCCGTTCTTTCCAGGGCAAGATGGGTTTCAGGCGCAAGATGGCCGCGATGGCCATCCGCGCGCCGCTTCTCGCAATGGTCGGTGTCGGAGCAGACGAACATGTGGCCACCATGGTCGTCGAGGATGACCTCGTCGAGATAGACATTCTCGGCGGCGCAGAGCGCGCATGGCTGGTCGAAGGTCTGCACCTCGAACGGATGGTCCTCGAAATCGAGGCTGACGACATCGGTGAAGGGCGGGACCGCATAGATGCGCTTCTCGCGGCCGGCGCCGAAAAGCTGCAATGCCGGCGAACGATGCATCTTCGGATTGTCGAATTTCGGCGTCGGCGAGGGGTCCATCACATAGCGGCCCTCGACCTTGACCGGATAGGCGTAGGTGGTGGCGATGCGGCCGTGCCTGGCGATGTCCTCGTAGAGCTTCACATGCATGAGGCCGTATTCCTCCAGCGCATGCATTTTTCGCGTTTCCGTCTCGCGCGGCTCGAGGAAGCGCAGCGGATCGGGGATCGGCACCTGGAAGACCAACACCTGTCCCGCGTCGAGCGGATGCTCCGGGATACGGTGGCGGGTCTGGATGATCGTTGCCGCCGCCGTCTCGGTGGTGACGGCGACCTTGGCGACCTTTTTGAAGAAGGCGCGGATCGAGACGGCGTTGGTGGTGTCGTCGGCGCCCTGGTCGATGACTTTCAGCACATCATCGGGACCGATGATCGAAGCGGTGACCTGCACGCCGCCGGTGCCCCAGCCATAGGGCATCGGCATCTCGCGCGAGGCGAAGGGCACCTGGTAGCCGGGAATGGCGATGCCCTTCAGAATGGCGCCGCGGATCATCCGCTTTGTCTGCTCATCGAGATAGGCGAAGTTGTAGGTGGCGATGTCGGTCATGGCGATCACATCCGCTTTGTGCTATCGATTTGACGTCCAGGACGCTGGAGTAGGGCCAAATGACCTCCACCGGATGGGTGCATCTTGGAATTCTGCTGTTGGCCTTCGCGGGCGCAGCAGTTTTTGTTTTTCGCCGCATGGTCCTGCCCAAACCGAGGGAGGGGTCTATCGAATCCTTGGGCGGCGGCATGACGTGGGGTGGCGGTGAGGGTAGTGGCCATTCCGCCGATGGCGGTGGTCATGTGGGTGGCTTCTAAGCTCATTCCGCGGCCTCCCTCTTTTCTTCGGCCTTGTCTTCGTTTTCGCGTGCTTCGAATTCGGCGCGCATGCGGCGGACCAGGTCGATCTCGGCCTGAAAGTCGACATAGTGCGGCAGCTTCAGGTGCTCGACGAAGCCGGTGGCCTGCACATTGTCGGAATGCGAGATGACGAACTCCTCGTCCTGCGCCACGGCAATCACATCCTCGCCAAGCTCGGTAGCGCGCAGCGCCCGGTCGCACAGCGCCATGGCCATCGCCTTGCGCTCGCTCTGGCCGAAGACCAGACCATAGCCGCGGGTGAATTGCGGCGGTGCCTTGGCCGAGCCCTTGAACTGGTTGACCATCTGGCACTCGGTGACGCGGATGGAGCCGAGCGGCGCGGCGAAGGGCAGCTCCGGCACGTCGAACTCCAGCTCGACCTCGCCGATGCGGACCTCGCCGACGAAGGGATGGTTGCGGGCATAGCCGCGCTGCGTCGAATAGCCGAGCGCCAGCAGAAACCCTTCGTCGCCGCGCGACAGCGCCTGCAGGCGGATGTCGCGCGCCATCGGAAACTGCAGCGGCTCGCGGGTGATGTCGCCGGGGATATGGTCAAGCGGCATGTCGCTGTCGGCTTCGATCAGGCCTTCATGGGCAAGGATCGAAGAAACGCGCGGCATGGCCTCGGCTTCGGCAGGACGCTGAGCGGGTGCTTCGACCTCGGCGCCGGCGGCGAGCTCCGGATCGAGCAGCCGGTGGGTGTAGTCGAAAGTCGGCCCTAGCACCTGGCCGCCGGGCAGGTCCTTGTAGGTGGCCGACACGCGCCGCTCGACCTGCATGGCGCCGGTGTCGACCGGATTGGTATAGCCGAAGCGCGGCAGCGTGGTGCGGTAGGCGCGCACAAGGAAGATCGCCTCGATCATGTCGCCGCGCGCCTGGACGACGGCAAGCGCGGCCAGCTCGCGGTCGTAGAGCGAGCCTTCGCTCATCACGCGGTCGACGCCGAGCGCCAGCTGCTCGACGATCTGGTCGAGGCGCAGCACCGGTACCGAGCGGTCGCCGCGCCGGCGATCGGCAAGCAGGCGATGGGCGTTGGCAATTGCGGCTTCGCCGCCTTTCACCGCGACATACATGTCATGCCTCCATCGTCTTGATGCGGGTGGTGCGCGGCAGGCAGGCGAGGCTGCCGGACGCCGCCAGGATGATGTCGACGCCGCGCGGGAAACGATGGTTGTTCTGCTTCCACTGTTCGACGAAATGGCGCGGCATGGCTCTCGGCGCGATCGTCGCGGTCTTCTCGATGCCAGGGCCTTCGAGCAGGAGCGACGGACCGGAGGCGAGATCGTCGACCAAAAGGATCAGCGTCGTCGAGCGGTCGGGATATTCCTGCGTGCCTTGCGCAAAACCGTCGAGCGCCGCCATCTCCGCTGGATTGGCGACGATCGCGAAATGCGCGTCGGCGGGCGTGTTGGCCAAGGGCGCGCCGGTGTGAAAACCGAGCCAGGCCTTTACGGGCGCTTCGGCCTGCAGCCGCGGGTCGAGCCAGATCGGCGTGTCGTTGTCGCAGAGCGCCAGCGCCACGGCGCCGGCGGTCGCCGACAGCGGCGCCGGCGGATGGGCGAGCGACGGCAGGGCCTGGACGCTGCCGGGACGCGCCATGGCGTCCATGATGGCGCGGAACACGGTTTGCGCATTGAAAACCGGTTCGGCGAAGCCGCCTTCGATCGATTGCGTGGCGATATCCATCAGTCCTCTCCGCGCACCATGGTGAAGAAATCCACTTTCGTGGCCGCCGTCTCGACGCGCCGCTTCTCGCGCGCCTCTTCGAGCGCTGTCCGCAACGGCGCGACGAGCTTGGTCTCGACCGCCTCGCGGTGGGCCGGGTCCTGCCAAAGCGCGTCGGCGATTGCCGCGAGTCTGGCCTTGTTCTTGTCGCGACCGAGCGCATAGGAATGGCCGACCTGTCCGGAGGGCAGCCGCACCGTGGCGCGAGTGACGGTCGCCTCGCCGACATTGAAGGGCGCGCCGCCACCGCCGATCCGCCCGCGCACGGTCACCAATCCGGTTTCCGGACCGCGCAAAAGCTCCGCCTCGGAAGGCAGGCCGGAGCCGTCCCACAGACGCGCGATCTCTTCGGGCGCCGCGTGCGCCAGCGTTGCCATCAAGGCCTTTCGCCCGGCTTGCTCGCGCGCTTCCTGTCCTCGCATCGCATCGCTCCTTGGAAATTTGTCTATTGATATAGACAACTATACAAATTATACTCATCACCTAACGGGAGTCCATGACGGGCGGATGACAAGAGGCGCAAAAGCTAGGAGGAAGACGTTGGGGGCGGGGAAATGACGGGACTGGCGGGCAGCATCGAAAGACGCAATGGCGTGTCGCTGTGGCGGCAGATCGCCGACAGGATCCTGCAGGGGATCGCGAGCGGCGATTTCGCCGAGAATGCGGCGCTGCCGCCGGAAATGGCGCTAGCGGAACGCTACGGCGTCAACCGCCATACGGTGCGCAGCGCCATTGCCGCCCTGGTGCAGGAAGGCGTACTCAAGGCCGAGCAGGGGCGCGGCACCTTCGTGCTGTCGCGCAAGCGTCTCTCCTATCCGATCGGCGCGCGCACGCGGTTTTCGACCGGGCTGCAAGGGCAGACGACCGAGCGCCACATCGCGCTGCTGTCGTCATCGACGGAGCCAGCCAACCGCCGCATCGCCGAGGCGCTCGGCATTGCCAGGGGATCGGCCGTGATCTGTCTGGAAACGCGCGGCGAGGCCGACGGGCATCCGGTGTCGCGGGCGACGACATGGTTCGATGCAAAACGTTTCGCCGGTATCGAGGTCGCGATGGCGGAGACGGGATCGATCACCGCCTCGCTCAAGCGCTTCGGCATCAACGATTATCTGAGGCAATCGACAGTGCTGTCCGCGCGCCACGCCGACGCCGACGATCTCGCCGATCTCGAATTGCAGCCGGGCGCCATCGTGCTGGTCACGGTCGCCGTCAACGTCACGCTCGACGGCCAGCCGATCCAATTCGCCGAGTCGCGCTTTCCCGCGGAACGGGTGGAACTCAGGCTCTCGGCAAACGACTGACGGCGTTCATCCGACCTCGATAACCGCCTTGATCAGGCCGGATTTCTCATGCGCCCATCTGGCCAGATCGCGCGGCGTGCCGGCAAGCGAGGTGCGATGGGTGACGAGCTTGGCCAGCGGCACGGCGCCGTTGCGGATCGAGGCGGCGACGTGGTCGAAATCGGCACGGAGCGCATTGCGGCTGCCGACAAGCGTCATCTCGCGCTTGTGGAACTCGGGGTCGGAGAAAGTGATGTCGTCCTTGACGACGCTGACCAAAACCAGCGTGCCGCCATGCGCGACATGGGCGAAGGCCGATTGCACCGACTTCGTGTTGCCGGTGGCGTCGAACACGATGTCGAAGCCTTCGCCGCCGGTCGCCTGCCGCACCAGGTCGGCCGCCGGCGTTTTCGAGCCGTCGAGCGCGGCAAATCCGAGCTCGCTCTCGGCGAAGTCGAGCCGTTCGGTGCTCATGTCGAGCAGGCTGACGTCGAGCCCGGCGATGCGGGCGAACAGCGCCGTGCCGAGGCCGATCGGGCCGGCGCCGATGACCAGCGTGCGCTGGCCGGGCGCGGCAAGCGAGCGCCGCACGGCGTGCGCGCCGATCGCCAGGAATTCGACCGCGGCCGCATCGGCCAGCGAAAGGCCGTTTGCCGGATAAAGGTTTTGCGCCGGCACCAGGATCTCGTCGCACATGGCGCCGTCGCGATGCACGCCCAGCACTTCGATGCTGACGCAGCAATTCGGCTTGCCGTGCCGGCAGGCGATGCATTTGCCGCAGGCAAGATAAGGATTGATGATCACTGCCTCACCGATCGCGAGTCCAACGCCTTCACCCTTCTCGTCGACCGTGCCCGACACCTCATGCCCCATGATGCGTGGGTAGGCGAGGAACGGGTGCTTGCCCTCGAAGATGTGGTAGTCGGTGCCGCAGATACCGACATGGCTGACGGCGACCCGCGCCCAGCCGGGCGGCGGCGCGCCGGGCTCGGCGCGTTCTTCGAGGACAAGGTCGCCGGGCGAGCGGCAGACGACGGCTTTCATGTGCTGATCCAGTATTCAAAGGAGCGCCGGCCCATCGGTCGATCAGGCCGGCGCATCATTTCAGGGACGATTATTTGCCGCGACGGCGCAGGCCGTCGAAATAGACGATGACGATGATCAGCACGCCGGTGATGATGCGCTGCCAGAAGGCGTTGACGTTGAGCAGGTTGGCGCCGTTGTTGATGGTGGCCAGAATGAAGGCGCCAAGCAGCGGCCCATGCACCGAGCCGACGGCGCCGAACAGCGAGGTGCCGCCGATCACCGAGGAGGCGATCGCCTGGAGTTCCCAGCCTTCGGCCTGCGTCGGATTGCCGATGCCGATGCGCGAGGCCAGCAGCACGCCGACGAAGGCCGCGCAGAGGCCGGACAGCGTATAGGCCATGTAGATGGTGCGCTGGACGTTGACGCCGGACAGGCGCGAGGCCTCAGCATTGGAGCCGACCGAGAACAGATAGCGGCCCCAGCGGCTGTGATGCAGGAAGATATAGGCGGGAATGCCGACCAGGATCACCATCCAGAACAGATTGGGGACACCGACGAAGGAGTTGCGCGAGAATTCCTGGAAGGCGTCATTGTTGATCGAGATCGAATTGCCGTTGGTCATCAACAGGCCGATGCCGCGCAACGAGGTCAGCGTCGCCAACGTGATGATGAAGGGTGGTAGGCCCATTTTGACGATGCCAAAACCATGGAACAGGCCGATGGCGACGCCAACCAGCAAGGTGATGAGGATGGCGGCAAAGACGGGCACTCCAGCATTGATCAGCATCGCCGTGGTAACTGTGGAGAAGCCGACCACAGCGCCGACCGAGAGATCGATGCCGCCGGTGATGATCACGAAGGTCTGGCCGACCGCGAGGATGGCGATCATCGAGCCCTGACGCAGCAGGTTCGAGATGTTGTTGGCCGAGGCGAAGCTCGACGTCGCCACCGACAGGATGACCCACAACAGAACCAGCAGGGCCAGCAGCGTCAGCCCGAACAGGGCATTGTAGTTGCGTTTCGGTTTCTCGACGGCAATGGCCTCGGTGCTCATGTCTGTCCTCCCTGCTTGTCTTGTTTCTCGGCGAGCGCCTGAGAGAGAATGTCCTCGTGATCGGCGGTCCGGAAGCCATGCGTGGCCACCAGCTTGCCGCGCCGGAACACATGCAACGTGTCGGCGAGCTCATAGACCTCAGGCAGATAGGACGAGATCAGGATGATGCCGGCGCCCTTGGACAGAAGCGTCGAGAACAGGCGGTAGATCTCGGCCTTGGTGCCGACATCGACGCCGACCGTCGGTTCGTCGAAGATGAACAGCTTGGCGCCATGCGCCAGCCACTTGCCGATGACGATCTTCTGCTGGTTGCCGCCCGACAGGCTGGAGGCGAGTGCGCTACGAGTCGGCGTCTTGATCCTGAGGTCGGCGATCTGGCGATCAGCCTCGGCCTTCTCCTTTGCGCCTGAGATCAGCATATTGCTCGAGATGCGCTTGTAGATCGGCAGGTTGAGGTTAAGCCCGACCGGCAGGTTGAGGCAAAGCCCCTGGTCGCGGCGGCTTTCCGGCGCCAATGCCATGCCGAGCCGGATCGCGTCATGCTCGGAGTGGACTTGCACCTCCTTGCCTTGCCACAGGATCTGTCCGGCCGACTTCCTGTGACGGCCATAAAGCGTGGTCACGAACTCGCTGCGGCCGGCGCCGATCAGGCCGTAGAGGCCGACGATCTCGCCCGCGCGGACGGTCACCGAGACGTTCTCGAATCCCTTGCCGGAGAGGTTCCGTGTCTCGACAATCGTCGCTCCCGGCGTGAAATGCTCCTTGTGGTAGATCTGCTCGATCGAGCGGTTGATCATCAACTTGACCAACTCGGGCTCGTTTGTCTCGGCGATGGTGCGGGTGCCGACGAGCGTGCCGTCACGCAGCACCGAGACGCGGTCGGCGAGCTCGAACACTTCCTCCATTCGATGGCTGATATAGATGATGGTGACGCCCTCGCCCTTCAGCCTTCGGATCAGCTTGAACAGCTGGTCGGCTTCCTTGCGGGTGAGATAGGCGGTCGGTTCGTCGAAGATCAGGAATTTCGTGCCGCGCACGGTGGCACGCGCAGCGGCGATCAGCTGCTGCTGGCCGATGGTGAGGTCGCCGAGCATGACATGCGCCGGCAGGTCGAAGCCGAGGCCGTCGATGATCTTCTGCGCTTCCTTGACCATCGCGCGCTGTTGCAACAGGCCGAAGCGCGAATTCTCCTCGCCGAGGAACATGTTGGCGGCGACGGTGAGGTGGCGGCATAGCACCACCTCCTGGTGGACGGCATTGATGCCGAGCGCCATCGCCTCATGCGGGGTGGCGAGCGCTTCCGCCTTGCCTTCCCAGATGACCTCGCCGGAGGTGCGCGGCATGACGCCGGTGAGCAACTTGATGAGCGTCGACTTGCCGGCGCCGTTCTCGCCGACGATGGCGTGGATCTCGGCTGCCTTGAAGGCGAGGTTGACCGGCTTCAGCGCATACGTACCGGGATAGCGCTTTTCGAGGCCGTTGAGTTCGAGGATCGTCCTGCCGGGCTCCAGCGTGGGTGCGGGGTGCAGTTCCTGCGCTGTCGACGTCATGACAATCCTCCCAGATTGATCTCAACCGTTGGGTACGCAGCGATGCGTCTTTCGCGCACCTAGGAGACGAACCCTAAAGCG
This sequence comes from Mesorhizobium dulcispinae, assembly GCF_033977345.1. Lineage (NCBI taxonomy): Bacteria > Pseudomonadati > Pseudomonadota > Alphaproteobacteria > Hyphomicrobiales > Phyllobacteriaceae > Mesorhizobium > Mesorhizobium dulcispinae. Next base: position 236,580 of record NZ_JAVIIY010000003.1, on the reverse strand, counting down.
GTTCAGCTTCTAATGAAATGCCGACCCGCTTTAGGAGTTTGTTCACGCAATTCCGGACAGAAAACCGCTTCGCACTTTTCCTGGAATTGCTCCGTGGCATGCCGGCGGATTTCCAAACCGTCCGCGGCAATGTTTCCGGGGCGTCGAGGCCCCGGAAACGATTGGCGCGATGCCGCTCAGTTCAGCTTCGGGTTGAGCAGCGCGTCGATCTTCGGATCCTTCATGTTGTCCTTGGTGACGAGATTGGCGCCGGTGTCGACATTGGCCTCGACCTTCTCGCCCTTCGAGGCGGCTAAAGCGGTCTTGATGCCGTCGTAACCCATCCGGTACGGATCCTGGACGACGAGGCCGGAGATGACGCCGTCGTTCAAGAACTTGATCAGCTTCTCGTCGCTGTCGAAGCCGATCAGCCCAACCTTGCCGGCAAGGTTATTCTCGGCGATCGCCTGGCCGACGCCCTGCGCCATGATCAGGTTCGAGGCGAAGATGCCCTTGAGGTCGGGATTGGCGGTGATCAGGTCGGTCGCGATGTTGAGGCCGGTCGTGGCCTGGCCGTCGGCATATTTGTCGGCGACGAGCTCGAGGCCGGGATATTTGGCCTTGAGCTGTTCCTTGAACCCTTGCGCGCGCTGCTCGAGCGAGCCGGCGCCGGGGAGCGCGGTGATCAGCGCGACCTTGCCTTCGACCTTGCCGCCATTGGCGGCGGCGATCGCTGCGGCGAGACCGTCAGCCGCGACGCGGCCACCCTGGACGTTGTCGGTGGTCAGGAAGGAGGTGAAGGCCTTGGATTCGGCGCTGGAGTCGATGCCGATGACCTTGACCTTGGTCGCCGCCTCGTCGATCGGCTTGCCGAGCGCCTTGGCCTCGGTAGGCGCGATCACGACCGCGGCCGGATTGCCGGCAACGGCGTTTTCGAGGATCGAGATCTGGCCGTTGACGTCGGTTTCGGCCTGGGCGCCGAGCTCCGGCACGTTAACGCCGAGGTCCTTGCCGGCCTTGCGGGCGCCGGCCAGAACGATCTGCCAATAGAAGGAGGTGGTATCCTTGACGATGATCGGGATGGTCACGTCGGCCGCCGAGGCGGGTGCAGAATGCATCGCGCCGGCAAGCATCGAGGCGGCGGCGAGAGCCACGAAAGCGCGGCGGTTGAGAAGGCTGGTCACGAATTTCATTAGGTTCCTCCCTAAGTCGCCCGGTGAAGGTTCGGAAGCTCCATCTGGATAGGCGCGGGCCAAACAGAACTTTATCAATAAAAAACATTTGCCGCTTTTTGATAGTGCATCGTCCGGGCCGATGCAAGCGGTGTTTGGTGCCGTTTGCGTGATGCCGGGTAAGGCATGGTCGGTTCCGCCGGTTGCCTGTCCGGCAGCATTGGATGCTTCCGTTCCTCCTCTTCCGATATGGAACATAAGTTCCATACAAGAGTCAATATGGAATATTCATTCCCTTGCGCGATCCTGCCCCCATAGCTGCAGGCCAACTCGCTGGCTTCTCAGCCGAGCTGCTGGACGATGGTGTAAGGATCGTATCTGGCGAATTCGGTCGCTGGCACCTCGATGTCGAGCAGTTCGAGGTTGCGTGTCAGATTGGCCGGCTTGGCCGTGCCGGTCAGCACCGAGGCGACGACCGGTTCATGCAGCGGAAACTGGAATGCCGCCGCGGCCAGCGGGTAGCCGCCTTCCGCCGCAATCTTTTCCATCGCGCCGACCCGGTCGAGAATGTCCTTGCTCGCCGGCAGATAATCGAAATGCGCGCCGTGCACCGGGCCCGTCGCCAATATGCCGGAGTTGAAGACGCCACCGATAATCAGCGATGTCTGCCTTTCGCGGCAGAGCGGCAGCAGTTCGGGCTCGGCGCTGCGGTCGAACAACGTATAACGGCTGGCGAGCAGGATGCAGTCGAGCGGCGCGCGGCGGAGCACGTCGAGGCAGATCTGGACCTCATTGACGCCGAGGCCGTAGGCCGAGATCGTGCCGGACGATTTCAGCTCCTCCAGCGCCTTCAGCCCGCCATCCATCAGCTGGCGGAAATGCAGCTTCGTCTTCTCGACGCCATGCGTGTAGACGCCGATGTCGTGGACGAACAGGATGTCGATCTTGTTGAGGCCGAGCCGCGCGTAGGAAAAATCCACCGAGCGCATGATGCCGTCATAGGAATAGTCGTAGTCGAGCGCGAAAGGCAGCGGATCGACATAGGAGTGATCGGGAACCTGATCCTCCGGCACCGGCCGGAACAGGCGGCCGACCTTGGTCGAGAGCACGTAGGACGAGCGCGGCTTCTCACGCAGGAAGTCGCCTGTGCGCCGCTCCGACAGGCCGAAGCCATAGAAGGGCGCGGTGTCGAAGTAGCGCAGCCCGCTGTCCCAGGCGGTCTGCAGCGTCTCCATTGCGGGCTCGCGCGGACAGGCGCGATAAAGGCCGCCGATGGCGGCGCCGCCGAAGCTGATTTCGGTCACTTCGAGCGCAGTCGTGCCGATCCGGCGTTTGTTCATCAAAGCCTCCCCTTTGCCGTCCGACCGGCGGTCGTCTTGAAATAGTCAGAGCGTCGCGCCGAGGTGCCAGGGCACGAACTCGTTGTCGCCGTAGCCGAACGCCTCGCTCTTGGTCTTGCGGCCGGACGCCGTCTCGATGATCAGCTCGAAGATCTCGCGGCCCATGCCGGCGATCGTCTTCTCGCCGGAAGCGATCACGCCGCAATTGACGTCCATGTCCTCTTCCATCTGGTGATACATGGTCGAGTTGGTGGCGACCTTGATCGACGGCGTCGGCCGGCAGCCGAAGCAGGAGCCGCGGCCGGTGGTGAAGACGATGACATTGGCGCCGCCGGCGACCTGGCCGGTGGCCGAGACCGGGTCGTAGCCGGGCGTGTCCATGAACACCAGGCCGCTGCCGCTCACCTTCTCGGCATAGCCGAAGACGCCGTTGAGCGGCGTCTGGCCGCCCTTGGCGACGGCACCCAGCGACTTTTCCAGGATGGTGGTCAGGCCGCCGCGCTTATTGCCGGGCGAGGGATTGTTGTCGATCGAGGCGCCGTGCTTGGCGGTATGGTCCTCCCACCATTTCACGTAGCTGTCGAGCTTGGCGGCGATCTCGGGCGAGGCGGCGCGGTAGGCAAGCAGGTGCTCGGCGCCGTAGATCTCGGTGGTCTCCGACAGGATGCCGATGCCGCCGCAGCCGGCGAGAATATCGACCGCCGCGCCAAGCGCCGGGTTGGCGGTGATGCCGGACATGCCGTCGGAGCCGCCGCATTGCAAGCCGACGACGATCTCGCTGACCGGGATCGGTTCGCGCTTCAGACGGCCTACTTCCTCAGCGATCTCGGCCAGCACGCCCATCGCCTTCTTGACCGATTTACGCGAGCCGCCGGCCTCCTGGATGTTGAAGTGGCGTTTTCCGGCGGCCACGCCTTTCTGACCGTAGAGGGTAAGCTGGTTGACCTCGCAGCCGAGCCCCACCATCAGCACGCCGCCGAAATTTGGGTGGCGCGCATAGCCGGCGAGCGTGCGGTGCAGAACCATCATGCCGTCGCCGGTGGCGCTCATGCCGCAGCCCTGGCCGTGGACGATCGGCACGAAGCCGTCGATGCCGGGATATTTCGGCAAAAGCGTGCGATTGGCCTCGTCGGCGATCGCATGGCAGACGGTGGACGAGCAGTTGACGCTGGCGATGATGCCGATGAAGTTGCGCGTTCCCGCGCGACCGTCGGCGCGTCGGTAACCCATGAAGGTGCGCTTGCGGTCGGCCTCGTTGGCATGCTCGGCCTCGCTCGGCGGTACGACCGGCAGGCGTCCGCTCTCGAAGACCAGATTGTGCGAATGGACGTGTTCGCCCGGCGCGATGGCTTGAGTGGCGCCGCCGATCGCCTGCGCGTATTTCACCACCGCCTCGCCGGCCGCGATCGGCTTGATCGCCACCTTGTGCCCAGGGTCGATCGCGACAGCCGCGACCGCGCCTCCGGGCAGCGCCGCGCCGATCTCGATGCGGCCATTGGCGACCGCGACATTGTCGGCGGGGGAAAGAAGGATGGTGTTTGCGGCGTTCACGGGCGGCTGTCCTGGGTAAACCTGGGAGTGCGGGCGGATTGACATGCGCCCATTTGAGGATAATGTCTTTTATCGTGAAAAAACATTTTTGCGTCAATTGTTTTTTCATCGCGCACGCCGCGCACCCTTTGGGTGGACGGCTGCCCGTTTGGCAAAGCCGGCGAAATTCGTTCCGCATTTCGGCGGCTTGCGCTAGGAACACCGATCATATCGCGCTTCCGGCCGGTGGCCGCAAGCGTTGGGGGATACGGGGCATGTCGAAGAGCAACAACGTCTACAAGGACGCCTTCAACCGCGGACTGCGGCTGCTCGACGAAACCAGGAGCCTGCCGTCGGAGCCCGAGCTTGGAACGCTGCTCGGCGTCAGCCGCACGACGGTGCGCAGCATCCTTTCGCGCATGGAAGAGACCGGACTGATCACCTGGAACAAGCGCAACAAGACGGTGCTGCGGGCGCCGAAACCGGAAGACTTCTTCCCCGAGGAAGAGACCGACTCGCTGGCCGAGATCATCGAGCGCTCCTTCATGCGCCGGCTGCTTGCCGAGGGCGCCGAAGCGGGCATGCAGATCAACGAGCTCGAGCTGGCGCGCGAGATCGGCGTCGGCACCACCAGCGTGCGCGAATTCCTGATCCGCTTCTCGCGCTTCGGCCTGATCGAGAAGCGGCGTAACAGCCACTGGGTGCTGAAAGGCTTCACGCGGGCCTTCGCGCTGGAGCTGACCGAGATCCGTGAGATGTTCGAGCTGCGCTCGGCCGCCGCCTTCGCCGCACTGCCGGAGGAGAGCGCGGTCTGGGCCGATCTCGACCGGCTCGAGGTCGAGCACCGCCAGCTTGCCAGCGAGATCGCCACGCGATTCAACGAATTCTCCGAGCTCGACGAGCGCTTCCACCGGCTGATCCACCGCGCCTCGCACAACCGCTTCATCGTCGATTTCTACGATGTGATCGCGATGATCTTCCACTACCACTACCAGTGGAACAAGGCGCAGGAGCGCCAGCGCAACGAGGTCGCGGTCCAGGAGCATCTGGCCTATATCGCGGCGTTGAAATCGCGCGATCCGGGCAAGGTGGACGCCGCCTGCCGCAAGCATCTGAAGTCGGCACGCCAGACGCTGCTGAGCTCCATTCCCGAAGGGCGATCGGTCCAGCCCGCCTAGAGCGTTTCACCGTTTCACGGAAACGGCGAACCGCTCTATCTCTTTGTTTTGGCGCAATTCCGGACGGAAAACCGTTTCACACTTTTCCTGGAATTGCTCTAATGAGGCGCATCGCGCCGCGTTGCCGCAGCCTGGCTTTGCCGATTTTCCGGCTGCCCGCCCCATGCTAGGGTCAGTTGAATTGCTGGAAAGAGGTAAGTCTTTGGATATCCGGCTGAGACGATGGAGCATGCCGGCCGCGTTCGTTGCGGCGCTGCTGCTGTTGTTCCAGTCGGCGCTCGGCGCCTTCGCCTTCGGCGCGCCTTCGCAGCTCGACGCGTTCGGCAACGTCATCTGCACGCATGACGGGGCGGTTAAGTTTCCCGGCGGCGATCCGCATCAGCAGCACATGCCGGCCTGCTGCTCGCTTGGCTGCAGCATGGTTTCGCCCGCCCATCTGCCGCCGCCGGACAGCGGCGCGCTTGCGGGGCTCTCTGCCTTCGAAGCAGTTGCTTACCCGCCCCTGGCTTTCCGGCATCTCGATTTCGCCCGAGACCGTTCGCCCGCCAATCCGCGCGCGCCACCGGCAACGGTCTGACGAAAACCCGCGAAACCTTTCGCGGGCCCATTCATCCAAGATCAGACTGCTCGCGACCGGATGACGGTGCGATCTCATACCCATGGAGCAACCATGTCCAATCTTCTTCCTGCAACGCGCGCGCACGCTCATCGCGGCCCGCTTCCGCGCGGCTTCCAATACTTCAGTCTCGCCTTACTCGGCCTCCTTCTCCTGTTTGCATGCGTTCCCGGCGCCCTGGCGCATGAATTCAAGGTCGGCGACCTGGAGATCGGGCACCCGTGGTCGCGCGCGACACCGCCCGGCGCCAAGGTGGCCGGCGGCTATTTCACCGTGACCAACAAGGGCAGTTCGCCGGACAGGCTGCTGTCGATTTCATCTGACATTTCGGACACGGCCGGGGTGCATGACATGGGCGTCAAGGACGGCGTCATGACCATGCGGCCCGTCAATGGCGGGCTGGAAATTCCCGCGGGCGGCAAGGTCGAGCTGAAGCCCGGCGGCTATCACCTGATGTTCGTCGGCCTGAAGCGGCAGCCCAAGCTGGGCGAGAAATTCCCCGCAACATTGACCTTCGAGAAGGCCGGCAGCGTCAGCGTCGAGTTCGCTGTCGAAGGCATGGGCGAAATGGGCGGCACGGACGATCACGCCGAGTGACCATTTCGAATTCAGAGGGACTTTCATGAAGACATATCTTTTGGCGGTGGGCGCGCTTCTCGCGCTCGGGACCAACGCCGCGCTCGCCCACATTACGCTCGAAACCCAGGAGGCGGCCGTCGGCTCGACCTACAAGGCCGTCCTGCGCGTGCCGCACGGCTGCGAGGGCAAGGCGACGACCGCGGTGCGGGTGCAGATCCCGGAAGGCGTCATTTCGGTGAAGCCGATGCCGAAACCCGGCTGGACGCTGCAGACCAAGAAAGGCCGGTACGAGAAATCGTATCAGCTCTATGGCGAGACGCTGACCACCGGCGTCAAGGAAATCGACTGGAGCGGCGGCAACCTGCCCGACGACTTCTATGACGAGTTCGTGTTCCGCGCTTCCCTGGCAGCGGATCTGCCGGCCGGTCAGATGCTCTATTTCCCGGTCGTTCAGGAATGCGGCGACGCCGCCGATCGTTGGATCGAAATTCCGTCGGCAGGCCAGGATGCGGACGCACTGGAAAATCCGGCGCCCGGCATCAAATTGCTGCCGAAGAAATGATCTCTTGATGGCGCGTCCGGTTCGGGCGCGCCATCGCTTCTCGAAAGACCGCATGAACGCAGCAACCTTCCCAGCCAGCCCGAGCGGCATCCGCATCAGGCCAGTCACCAGCGGCCTGGTTGCGGCTTTCGTGCTGATGGCGCTGCTGGTGCTGCCATGTCGCGCCTTCGCGCACGCAGCGCTGGTGGCGACCGATCCGGCCGACGGCACGGTGCTGATGCAGAGCCCCGCCCGGTTCTCGCTGACCTTCAGCGAGCCGGTCTCGCCACTGGTCCTCACCCTGGTGCGGCCGGACGGCACACGGCTCGCGCTGACCTCCTTCCGCCTCAACGGCCAGACCCTCGAGATCGACAATCCCAAGACGCTCAAATCCGGCACGCATGTGCTGAGCTGGCGGGTGATCTCGGAGGATGGCCATCCGGTCGGCGGCTCGGCGCTGTTTTCAATCGGGGCGCCGAGTGCGGCGCCAGAGGCGGGCGAAGCCGTCGACTGGTCGCTGCGGGGAGCGATCTGGACGGCCAAGCTCCTTCTCTATGCCGGCCTCTTTCTCGGCGTCGGCGGCGCCTTCTCGCTCGCCTGGCTCGCCGAGGACCGGCGATGCGGCCGGCGCTTCGTCATCGGCGCTCTGCTCTGCGGATTGGCCGCCGCGCCGGCTTCGCTCGGCTTGCTGGGGCTGGACGCGCTCGGCGCGCCGCTTGACCGATTCGCCGCACCGATCGTCTGGCGGACAGCGCTCGATACGAGCTTCTGCTGGACGGTGCTTGTCGCCCTGATCGCGCTTGGGCTTGCAATGCTGTCGCTCGTCGGACCGCGCGCTCCTCGCAAGCTGCTTGCGCTCGCCGGACTCATCGGTGTCGGTGCAGCGCTTGCGGCAAGCGGCCATGCAAGTGCCGCCGAGCCGCAGTGGCTGACGCGGCCGCTGGTGTTCCTGCACGGCGCTGCGATCGCCTTCTGGACCGGCGCGCTGGCACCGCTAGGCCTCGCGTTGCGCTACCAGCCGGCCGAGGCGAAGGTTTTCCTGCGCCGGTTTTCGCGCGCCATTCTGCCCGTCGTTGCCGTGCTCGCCGCAAGCGGCATCGTGCTTGCAATTATCCAGGTGCAGGCACCGGCCGCATTGGTCAACACCCCCTATGGCCGTTTGCTGTTGTTGAAACTGGCCCTGCTGCTATTCCTCCTCACGCTCGCCTCGGTGAACCGCTGGACGCTGACCGCGCCGGCCGAAGCGGGCGACACGGAGGTGCAGCGGCGGCTGGTGCGCTCGATCGGCATCGAGACGCTGATCGTGCTCGCCATCTTCGGCGTCGCCGCCGGCTGGCGCTTCACGCCACCGCCGCGCGCGCTGGCGATCGCCGCCGCACAGCCGGTGTCGGTCCACATCCATACGCTGAAGGCGATGGCCGATCTCAGTATCACACCCGGCCATGCGGGGCAGGTGGCCGCCTCGATGGTCATCATGACCGGCGATTTCGGGCCGCTCGATGCCAAGGCGGTGACGCTGGTGCTGTCGAAGCCGGATTCCGGCATTGAGCCGATCAAGCGGCCGGCGACGAAACCCGGCGACGGTACCTGGCGCGTCGACAATCTCGTCATTCCACTGTCTGGTCGCTGGAACGCCAGGCTCGATATTCTCGTTTCAGACTTCGAGCTGGTGAAGATCGAGGCACCGGTCGACATCCGGTCCGACTAGGCCCGACCGACACAATTCGGCGAGGCGGTTGACGCCGTCGCGAAGGCCCGTCAATCATCCTTTGCAAAACGCGGCCTTCAACAAACGATCCGAAAGCAGGGAAGAAACGATGGAAAAAGCCGAAATCGGCCTGATCGGCCTTGGCACGATGGGCTCCAATCTGGCGCTCAACATCGCCGAGCACGGACACCGCATCGCCGTCTTCAACCGCACCCCATCGCGCACCGATGCCTTTGTCGAGGGCGCAGGGGTGCTGAAGGACAGGATCGTCCCCTGCTACAGCCTGGAAGAACTTGCCGCGGCGATCCGGCCGCCCAGGCCGATCATCATCATGGTTCTGGCCGGCAAGCCGGTCGACGAACAGATCGCGGCACTGCGCGGGGTGCTCTCCGACAACGACATCGTCATCGATGCCGGCAACGCCAATTTCCGCGACACGATGCGGCGCTTCTCAGACCTTTCGGGCTCCGGCCTGACCTTCATCGGCATGGGCGTGTCGGGCGGCGAGGAGGGCGCGCGTCACGGGCCGTCGATCATGGTCGGCGGCACGGAGGAGTCCTGGCAGCTTGTCGAGAAGGTGCTGACGGCGATCTCCGCCAAGTTCAAGGACGAACCCTGCGCCGCCTGGCTCGGCACCGACGGCGCCGGCCATTTCGTCAAGACGATCCATAACGGCATCGAATATGCCGACATGCAGATGATCGCCGAGATCTACGGCATCCTGCGCGACGGTCTCGGCATGGGGCCGAAGGAGATCGGCAAGGTCTTCGAAGACTGGAACAAGGGCCGGCTCAACTCATACCTGATCGAAATCACCGCCAAGGTTCTTGCCGCCGACGATCCCAAGACCGGCAAGCCGGTGGTCGACATAATCCTCGACCGCGCCGGCCAGAAGGGTACCGGCAAGTGGTCGGTCATCGAGGCGCAACAGCTCGGCATTCCGGCGACGGCAATCGAGGCGGCGGTGGCGGCGCGCGTGCTGTCCTCGATCAAGGACGAACGGCAGGCGGCGGAAAAGGCCTATGGCAGTATAGGCGTCGAAAAGATCGCCGGCGACAAGGCGACCTTGCTGAAGTATCTCGAACTGGCGCTCTTCGCCGGCAAGATCGCCGCCTATGCGCAAGGTTTTGCGGTGATGAGCGGCGCCTCGAAGGAGTTCAACTGGGATCTGCCGATGCCGACCATCGCCAAGATCTGGCGCGCCGGCTGCATCATCCGCTCGCAGATGCTGGACACGATGGCCGAGGCTTTCGGGTCAGGTGGCGCTTCGACCAACCTCCTGATGGCGCCGGCCTTCATCGCCATGATGAAGGAGGCGCATCCGTCGCTCAGGCGCATCGTGGCCAAGGCCTCCGAGGCAGGCTCGCCGGTGCCGGCGCTGTCGTCGGCGCTCGCCTATTTCGACAGCTACCGCCAGGGCCGCGGCACCTCGAACCTGATCCAGGCGCAGCGTGATTTCTTCGGCGCGCATGGCTTCGAGCGCATCGGCGAGCAGGGGGCGTTCCATGGCCCGTGGGGCAGCGGGGCGAGCGGGTGAGACGCGCCGCCGCTCTCGCGGAACGTCTATTTCAGATATCCGATCACGAGCCGAGTGGCCTCGTCGATGAGCGTTTCGGCCGCTTTATTCGATAGCTTCTCAGATCTGTGCAACACCGCAGTATGGGCCAGCGCTTCGATCGAAGTCACGCACACGAAGGCTGCAAGTCCAAGATCGGCCACGCGTAGTTCGTCGCTGCGGCTTTCGAGATAGCTCTTGAAGAGAGCATGGGCTTCACGATTGAACGCTTCCACATTTTCGAGGCGTCCCGTGCGCGGAATCTGCTCGGCAAGGACACGATGCAGCTTGGGGTCGATGCGATGCGCCTCGATCGCGACAGCAACAAGCCGGCGCACTGCCCTCTCGACCGGCTGCGAGGCGACCTCCGCAAACACCCGTCGCACGACCTGCATGATATGCTGGTTGTGACGATCGATGACGGCGGCAACGAGCGCTTCCTTGCCCGGGTAGTACTGGTAAAGCGAGCCGATGCTCACGCCGGCCTCTTCGGCGATCCGGTTGGTGCTGGCCCTGTCGAAACCGTCGCGGACCAAAATGCGAGCGGTCGCGTCAACAAGCGCGTCCACCGTCGCGCGCGACCTCTCCTGAGAGGCGTTCTTCCTTGGATTTGTGAGCGGCTTAGGTGTCATCTTCCTGTCGGTCCCAATGCGAGTAGACAATTGTGAGCTATCGCTCGCATTATGTCTAGCAACGCCCCCAACGATCTGGACGATGACAGATGCTCTATGGAACTGTTTTAGGAATCCATGCGTACGCCATGTGCGCCGCTTTGCTATTGTTCGTGGCAAACGAACTTCTGCTAATTCCTGCCCGACGAGGGCAGCCAGGGCCGGCCAGATTGGCTTTCTTTGCCAGTCGTTTTGCAGGGCTCCTGGTGGGCGCCGGTGTGCTTGCCGGCATTGTCCTTGTCTTTCTTGGCGGCTGGTCCCTGTTGACGCCTTGGCTGGTGGTGTCGCTTGCGCTTGTCGCCGCCTTGATGGCGGTCGAGCACAAGCTCGTACGCCCCTGGGCGACGCAGGCCCAGGCAGCGCTCCGCGGCGCCATCTCGGGTAAAGAGATCAAAGCATTTGCTGGCGACAAACGGGCGCTGGTCGGACGCCTAACCATGATCATGCTCTTTGCGCTCATTGTCGCCTTGATGACCGCGAAGCCGCAACTGAACGTCTTTGCATGATGATTGCCGTCGCAGAAAGCGCAGCGTCACTGGCCTCCTGAATGCCGATAGGGCAGGACTTCGCCAGGCTTGCTGAGCGATTGCAGGGAACCGGGCGCGGCACCACCGATCCAGCCCAGCACCGCGCGGGCGAGCTCGGAGCCGGCGAGCCGAAAATTCTCGTTTACGACGAACAGTTCGCGCCGGAACAAATGCAGCAGTTCCGACGACTGTTTCGACACGACGTCGACGTCGCGGCCAAGCTTGAGGCCGGCATCCTCGATGCCGGCGACGATGGCGAGCGTCGCCGCCGCGGCGCTGCTGACGAAGCCGTCCGGCCGATCCTCGCGCCGCATCAACTGCGCGGTCCGCATCCTGATCTGCTCGATCGAATGGTCGATCGTAACGGTGTTGAACGGCACTTCGCTGGCGCCGACTTCGCTCAACGCATCGGTGAAACCGTCGACGGTGTGGCCGCGATAGGTCAGACCGATGGGTGGCGTCAGCAAGGCGAGCCGACGCCGGCCGATGCCGGCCAAATGCCGCACCGCTTCGCTGGCAAAAGCGTAGTTGTCGAAGTCGTGATAGGGATGCACCAGGCCCATGTCGGTGCGGCCATGCGTGGCAAAGGGAATGCCGTGCTCCAGCATGTAGCGGGCCCTGGGATCGTTGGGCTGTGCGCGGGAAATGATGACGCCGTCGGCCGAGCCCGTCTCGACCAGATAGCGCACCGGATCCAGCGGATCCTGCGAGCGCGAGTAGGGCGTGACGATCAGGTGATAGGGCGTGTCGGCGATCACCTCGGTGACGCCATAGATGATGTCCGAGACGAAGCTCATCAGCTCGTGCTCGGTGTTGAGCACCAGGCTGATGACGTTGGTCTTGCCGGTTCTGAGCCTCACGCCGGCGCGGTTCGGCCGGTAGCCGATCTGCTTGGCCACGAGCTGGACGCGCCGCCTGGTCTCGGCGCCGATCTCCGGCGCATCCTTCAGCGCGCGCGAGACGGTGGTGACGCCAAGCCCGGTCATGAAGGCAAGCGTCTTCAGCGTCGGCCGTTCCTTGGCCGACGTGTCGTCGTCCTTCTCGCTTGCTCGTCTGTCCATTCGTCCCGCCCATCAGGCGCATAGCAGCCGCGGGGCCGGCCGGCAATCGTGCGCTTCGACATTTTGCGCGGCCTTCAACCCGTGATACGGTTCAATATACTGAAACGTTACAGATTGCCAACGCCCGCGACCGGTGGGCGGATCGCGATAGCGGCGATCAGCGTCGAAGGGAGCGGCCGAAAGCCACTGGAATCACAAAGAAATCTCAATTTCTCGGGGCTTTCGGCATCAAACGATCCCGTCAGGGGCTGTCGAGCTGCTCCCGGAGAAGGATTTTGTTCGCGCTCCGAAAAAATATCATGCCGTTTCCATTCGAGGGGTTGCCTATGTCTGCCAATTGCCGTATCGAAAATCTGTAACGTTTCAGATTCTGGGAGGAACCGAAATGCGATACAAATTCCTGACTGCCGCGTTCGCCGCGACGGTCGCGCTGAATTTCGCCGGACCGGCGGGCGCGACCGACCTCGAAGTCACTCATTGGTGGACTTCGGGCGGCGAGGCGGCAGCGGTGGCTGAACTCGCCAAGGCATTCGACGCGACCGGCAATCACTGGGTCGACGGCGCCATCGCCGGCTCCGGCGGCACGGCGCGGCCGATCATGATCAGCCGCATCACCGGCGGCGACCCGATGGGCGCCACCCAGTTCAACCACGGCCGCCAGGCGGAGGAGCTTGTCCAGGCCGGGCTGATGCGCGACCTCACCGATCTCGCCACCAAGGACAAGTGGACGGAAATCGTGCGGCCGAAGAGCCTGCTCGACAGCTGCACCATCGACGGCAAGATCTATTGCGTGCCGGTCAACATCCATTCCTGGCAGTGGCTGTGGCTGTCGAGCGAGGCCTTCCAGAAGGCCGGCGTGCCGATGCCGAAGGACTGGAATGAATTCGTGGCAGCCGCGCCGGCGCTGGAAAAGGCCGGCATCATCCCGCTCGCGGTCGGCGGGCAGCCCTGGCAGGCATCGGGCGCCTTCGACGTGCTGCTCGCCGCGGTCGGCGGCACCGACGCCTTCCTCAAGGTCTACAAGGAAAAGGACGCCAAATTCGCCGGCGGCCCCGAGATCGCCAAGGTGTTCAAGGCAGCCGACGACGCCCGCAAGATGGCCAAGAACACCAATGTGCAGGACTGGAACCAGGCGACCAATCTCGTCATCACCGGCAAGGCCGGCGGGCAGATCATGGGCGACTGGGCGCAGGGCGAGTTCCAGGTCGCCGGCAAGACTGCCGGCAAGGACTATACCTGCCTGCCCGGCCTCGGCCTGAACGAGGTCATCGCCACCGGCGGCGACGCCTTCTACTTCCCGCTGCTGAAGGACGCCGACAAGGCCAAGGCGCAGGAAGTCCTGGCCGAGACGCTGCTCGATCCGAAGACCCAGGTCGCCTTCAATCTCAAGAAGGGCTCGCTGCCGGTGCGCGGCGACGTCGACCTCAACACGGCGAACGACTGCATGAAGAAGGGCCTCGCGATCCTCGCCAAGGGCGCCGTCATCCCGTGGACGGACCAGCTGCTCTCGCAGGACAGCCAGAAGCAGAAGGAGGATCTGTTCTCCGAATTCTTCGCCAAGCCAGACATGACGCTCGAAGAGGCGCAGAAGCGCTTCGCCGACATCATCGCTTCGGCCGACTGATCGACGGCGCCCCCGCCAGCTCCCGGCCCCTGCCCATCCGGGGTCGGGAGCGTGATGCCCTCATTGTCCCAGCCCGGCTGCCGAGATGAGCAACAGCGAACGCCCCAACCAGCTTTTCCGCAATCTCAATGCCAAGGTCGCGTCGATCCCGATGATCCTGACCGCGCTGGTGGTCTTCGTCGGCGGCACGGCCTGGACGGTGCTCTATTCCTTCACCAATTCGAAGCTGTTGCCGCGGCTGAATTTCGTCGGGCTCGACCAGTACTACCGGCTGTGGGCGACGCCGCGCTGGCTGGTGTCGATCGAGAACCTTTTGATCTACGGCGTGATCGCGCTGGTGTTTTCGCTGGTGATCGGCTTCATCCTCGCGGCGCTGCTCGACCAGAAGATCCGCTTCGAGGACACGTTCCGCACCATCTTCCTCTACCCGTTCGCGCTCTCCTTCATCGTCACCGGGCTGGTCTGGCAGTGGCTGCTCAATCCGGACTTCGGCATCCAGCGCGTGGTGCGCGACCTCGGCTGGACGAGCTTCAGCTTCGATCCGCTCTATAATTCCAGCATCGTCATTTACGGCATTTCGATCGCGGCGCTCTGGCAAGGCACGGGGCTCATCATGTGCCTGATGCTCGCCGGCCTGCGCGGCATCGACGAGGACATCTGGAAAGCCGCGCGGGTGGACGGCATACCGATGTGGAAGACCTATCTCTTCATCGTCATCCCGATGATGCGGCCGGTCTTCATAACCACCTTGGTCATCATCGCCGCCGGCATCGTCAAGGTCTACGATCTGGTGGTGGCCCAGACCAGCGGCGGTCCCGGCATCGCCTCCGAGGTGCCGGCAAAGTACGTCTACGACTACATGTTTTTCGCCCAGAACCTCGGCCAGGGTTTCGCTGCCTCGACGATGATGCTTCTGTCGGTGGTGATCGTCATCGTGCCATGGGCCTACCTCGAATTCGGAGGCAAGAAGCGTGGCTGACGTTTCCCTCGCCGCTCAAGCGGCCGCCATCAGATCCACGGTGTCCGGGCCGAGCGGAACGAAACCGCGACATGTGTTCTCGCGCCGCAACATCTTCCTCTATGGCACGCTCATCGTCGTGGCGCTCTATTACCTCCTGCCGCTCTACGTGATGGTGGTTACCTCGCTCAAAGGCATGCCGGAGATCCGCCTCGGCAACATCTTCTCGCCGCCGCTGGAGATCACCTTCGAGCCTTGGGTCAAGGCTTGGTCGACGGCCTGCACGGGCCTCAACTGCGATGGGCTCTCGCGCGGCTTCTGGAACTCGGTGCGCATCACCGTTCCGTCGGTGCTGCTGTCGATCGCGATCGCCTCGGTGAATGGCTATGCGCTTGCCAACTGGCGTTTCAAGGGCGCCGACACGTTCTTCATCATCCTGATCGTCGGCGCCTTCATTCCCTATCAGGTGATGATTTATCCGATCGTCATCATCCTGCGCGAGATCGGCCTCTACGGCAGCCTCAAAGGCCTGGTGATCGTCCACTCCATCTTCGGCATGCCGATCCTGACGCTTCTGTTCCGCAACTATTTCACGTCGATGCCGGAAGAGCTGTTCCGCGCCGCGCGCGTCGACGGCGCCGGCTTCTGGGGCATCTACCTGCGCATCATGCTGCCGATGTCGCTGCCGATCTTCGTCGTCGCCATCATCCTGCAGGTGACCGGCATCTGGAACGACTTCCTGTTCGGCGTCGTCTACACCCGCCCCGACACCTATCCGATGACGGTGCAGCTCAACAACATCGTCAACTCGGTGCAGGGCGTGAAGGAATACAACGTCAACATGGCCGCGACCATCCTGACCGGCCTCGTGCCGCTCATCGTCTACTTCGTTTCCGGCAAGCTCTTCGTGCGCGGCATCGCCGCCGGCGCGGTGAAAGGATGATGATGGCAGCAGCGATCGCCAATCCCAGCGTTTCGATCCAGAACCTGTCGCTCAATTTCGGCGCGGTCTCGGTTCTGCAGACGCTCAATCTCGACGTCGCCGAGGGCGAATTCATCGTGCTACTCGGGCCGTCCGGCTGCGGCAAGTCGACCTTGCTCAACTGCATCGCCGGCCTGCTCGACATCTCGGAAGGCCGCATCTTCATCAAGGGCAAGAACGTCACCTGGGAAGAGCCGAAGGATCGCGGCATCGGAATGGTGTTCCAGTCCTATGCGCTCTATCCGCAGATGACGGTCGAGAAGAACCTCTCCTTCGGCCTGCGCGTGGCCGGCGTGCCGAAGGAGGAGATCGCCAAACGCATAGCGCGCGCGGCCGAGATCCTGCAGATCGAACCGCTGTTGCAGAGGAAGCCCTCGGCGCTTTCCGGCGGCCAGCGCCAGCGCGTGGCGATCGGGCGGGCGCTGGTGCGCGACGTCGACGTCTTCCTGTTCGACGAGCCGCTGTCCAATCTCGACGCCAAGCTGCGCTCGGAGCTGCGCGTCGAGATCAAGCTGCTGCACCGCAACCTCGAGAACACGATGATCTACGTCACGCACGACCAGATCGAGGCGATGACGCTGGCCGACCGCATCGCCGTCATGAGGGGCGGCGTTATCCAGCAGCTCGATGCGCCGCAGAAGATCTACAACCGGCCGGTCAACCGCTTCGTCGCCGGCTTCCTCGGCTCGCCGGCAATGAATTTTATCAACGGGCAGCTGGAAGCGGGCGAGGAGCCGGTGTTCAAGGCCGACGGCGTGTCGGTGCCGCTTGGCCGCTATCAGTTCGACGGCGACGGTGGCCGCGTCGCCAAGCCTTGCATCTTCGGCATCCGCCCTGAGCACATCGCCTTCGGCGACGCCGCAAAGGCCATGCCGTTCACCGCCGAATCGACGGTCGAGATCGTCGATCCGATGGGCTCCGACACGCTGGTGTGGACGAAGCTCGGCGGCCAGATCCTTTCCTTCCGCGTCGAAGCGGACAAGACGCTGCGCAACGGCGATGCGATCCGCATCGGCTTCGATCCGGCGCGCGCCTCGCTGTTTGACGCCGAGACCGACAGTCGCCTCTAACTCCGAAAAATCATCCCCCAAGCAGAACGGACAGGACAGATGAAATGGTCATTCCAACTCTACAGCGCCCGAAACTTCCAGCCATGGGACGGCGTGCTGAAAATGCTCGGCGAGCTGGGCTACAAGGAAGTCGAAGGCTTTGGCGGCGTCTATGACGATCCCAAGGCTTTCCGCGCCGAGCTCGACAAGAACGGACTCGCCATGCCGACCGGGCATTTCTCGATCGATGCGCTGCAGAAAGATTTCGACGGCGTGCGCAAAATCGCCGATGCGCTTGGCGTCAAGCTTTTGATCTGCCCCTATCTCATGCCCGATGCGCGGCCCTCCGATGCAGCCGGCTGGCGCGGCTTCGGCGAGCGTCTCGCCAAGGTCGGCGAGGCCGCGAAGAAGGCCGGCTACGGCTTTGCCTGGCACAATCATGATTTCGAGTTCAAGGCGCTCGCCGACGGCTCGCTGCCGCAGGACCACATCCTGTCGGCCGCGCCCGACATCGGCTGGGAAATGGACGTCGCCTGGGTGGTGCGCGGCGGCGCCGATCCGCTGCCCTGGATCGAGAAGCACGGCAAGCGCATCAGCGCCGTCCACGTCAAGGATATGGCCAAGCCCGGCGAGGGGCTGGACGAGGACGGCTGGTCGGATGTCGGCCACGGCACCATTGACTGGCCCGGCCTGATCAAGGCGTTGCGAACGAAGAGCGCGGCCCAGTATTTCGTCATGGAACAGGACAACCCCAACGACATCGAGCGCTTTGCCCGTCGCTCGATCGCGGCAGCCAAGAGCTGGTAGGAGCAGAATAAATGGCAAGCAAACTTGGCGTAGGCGTCATCGGCTGCGGCAACATCTCGAAAGCGTATTTCTCGCTGGCGCCGCTCTTCCGCGGCATCAAGATGCGTGCCTGTGCGGACATCAACATGGACGCGGCGAAGGCGCGGGCGAAGGAGTTCAAGCTCCGCGCCGAGACGGTCAATGACCTGCTCAAGGACGAAGAGATCGACATCGTCGTCAACCTGACGGTTCCCGCGGTGCATTACGAGGTGTCGAAGCAGGTGCTCGACGCCGGCAAGCACGTCTATTCGGAAAAGCCTTTCGTGCTGTCGATCGAGGAAGGGCTCGACCTCAAGAAGCGGGCCGAGAAGAAGGGGCTGCGCATCGGTTCGGCGCCGGACACGTTCTTCGGCGGCGCGCATCAGCTGGCGCGCGACCTGATCGACAGCGGCAAGCTCGGCAGGATCACCAGCGGTACCTGCCATGTGATGGGTCACGGCATGGAGCACTGGCACCCCAACCCCGACTTCTTCTTCCAGCCAGGCGCCGGCCCGGTACTCGATATCGGTCCGTATTATGTCACCAACCTGATCCAGCTGATCGGGCCGGTGAAGCAGGTGGCGGCTTTCGCCGCGATGCCGGCCAAGGAGCGCACCATCAGCTCCAAACCGCGCGCGGGCGAAAAGATCCCGGTCAACACGCCGACCACCATCCATGCGCTGCTCGAATTCGCGAACGGCGCGGTGGTGACGCTCAACACCTCGTGGGACGTCTGGAGCCACGGCCATGCGCCGATGGAGCTTTATGGCGAGGCGGGCACTGTCTTCGTGCCGGACCCGAACTTCTTCGGCGGCGAGGTGCGCTTCACCGACGCGACCAAGCCGGTGAAGAAGCTGCCGAAGTGGGACCATCCGTTCGGTGTGCCCAACGAGATGCACAGCCATGGCATGATGGCCAACTACCGCACCGCCGGCCTTGCCGACATGGCGATCGCGATCGCCGAAGAGCGGCCGCACCGCTGCTCGATGGAGCTGGCGCTGCACGCCGTCGATGTCATGACCGGTACCCTGCGCTCCGGCGAAAGCGGCAAGTTCGTCGCCATGCAGACGACCTGCGAGCGGCCGGCGGCGCTCGGCATCAAGGAAGCCAAGGCGCTGCTGACGAAGAAAAAGTAGGTGGCAACTACCCTCTCCCCGTTTCGGCGGGGAGAGGGTATGGATGGGGGACAAGCATCGATTCAAATTCGCCGCGGCGTTCGCCGCGCCGCTTCGCTCCCGAGGATCCCCATGCCCTATGTCGCCGCCGAGAACCGCTACGAGAAGATGATCTACAATCGCTGCGGGCGGTCCGGCCTCAAGCTGCCGGCGATCTCGCTCGGGCTGTGGCACAATTTCGGCAACGACACGCCGCAAAGGACCAAGCAGGCGATCGTGCGCAAGGCCTTCGACCTCGGCATCACGCATTTCGACCTCGCCAACAATTACGGCCCGCCGCCCGGCTCGGCCGAGACGGCGTTCGGCGAGATCCTGCGCACCGACTTCGCCGCCTATCGCGACGAGCTGATCATCTCGACCAAGGCGGGTTATGAGATGTGGGCCGGCCCCTACGGCGAATGGGGCAGTCGCAAATATGTGCTTGCGAGCCTCGACCAGAGCCTGAAGCGCATGGGGCTCGACTATGTCGACATCTTCTATTCGCATCGCTTCGATCCCGAGACGCCGCTGGAAGAAACCATGGGCGCGCTCGACCATGCCGTGCGCTCAGGCAAGGCGCTCTACGCCGGCATCTCCTCCTACAATTCGCAGCGCACGCGTGAGGCCGCCGACATACTGAAGCGGCTCGGCACACCCTGCCTCATCCACCAGCCGAGCTATTCCATGCTCAACCGCTGGGTGGAGGAGGACGGGCTGCTCGACACGCTGGACGGGCTCGGCATCGGCTCGATCGTGTTCTCGCCGCTGGCGCAAGGCATGCTGACCGACAAATATCTCGGCGGCATCCCGGAAGGCAGCCGCGCCAGCCAAGGCAAGTCGCTGCGTCCGGCCTTCATCAACGACAAGTCGATCGCCAACATCAAGGCGCTCAACGCCATCGCCGGCCGGCGCGGCCAGACGCTGGCGCAGATGGCGCTGGCCTGGGTATTGCGCAAGGGACGCGTGACCACAGCGCTGATCGGCGCCAGTCGGCCGGAACAGGTCGAGGATTGCGTCGGCGCGCTCAAGGCGCTCGAATTCTGCGATGCCGAGCTCGCCGAGATCGACACTTACGCGCGCGAGGCCGACATCAACCTTTGGGCGGCATCCGCCGAGCGCAAGGGACCGCCGCGCAAGTAGTTGCCGCGCCGGCGGCCAACTGCGGAAACAGTGGCAAAAATGCGCGTTCGTCGCTATCTCATGGAGCGGAGGCCGTTTGCGTGCACAATCGACACGCGAAACGGCGCGGCGAGCGGAACGGAATAGATGACGGCAAGGGATGCGCTGACCAAGAACCAGCTGTGCGTGCTCGAGAAGCTCGAAGCCGCCAGCGGGCCGCTCAGCGCCTATATGCTGCTCGACCAGCTGCGCGAGCGCGGCTTCCGAGCGCCGCTGCAGGTCTACCGCGCCCTCGACACGCTGGTGAAGTCGGGCTTCGTGCACCGGCTGGAAAGCCTCAACTCCTTCGTTGCCTGCGCCGAGCCGCACGACCACAGCCATTCGATGACCGCCTTTGCGATCTGCGACAGCTGCGGCCAGGTGACCGAGATGTCTGACCACGATGTCGACCACCGGCTGGACGAATGGGTGCGCTCGACGGGCTTCGCCGCCAAGAAGGCGGTGATCGAATTTCGCGGCGTGTGTGCCAAGTGCCGCGCCGAGGCGGCTTGAGGGCAGGCCTGCTAACCGATTGATGCTGGCGGGACAGCACCCCCCTCTGCCTTGCCAGGCATCTCCCCCGCAAGGGGGGAGATTGGCAGCTTAAAGCCCCCGCTCATTCTGCAACGTTGAAGATTGGCGGAATCTGAAGTGACGGCCAATCTCCCCCCTTGCGGGGGAGATGTCCGGCAGGACAGAGGGGGGTGTGAAGGATCGCGGCGGCTGGATGGTATCGGTGGCCCGAGCTAATGCGCCTCGTCCCAGTTGTCGGCGGCGCGGGCGTCGACATGCAGCGGCACCGACATCGAGACGGCCGGCATCGGCGCGTTCTCCATCACGCGGCGAACGACCGGGATCGTCGCTTCGACCTCCGCTTCCACTGTCTCGAAGATCAGCTCGTCATGCACCTGCAAGAGCATGCGGGCCGAGAGCTTTGCTTTGTCCAGTGCTTCCTCCATATGCACCATTGCGCGGCGGATGATGTCGGCTGCGGTGCCCTGGAGCCTCGCGTTGATCGAGGCGCGCTCGTTGAAGGCGCGGACCGAGGGATTGGACGACCTTATCTCCGGATAGTGGATGCGGCGGCCGAAGATGGTCTCGACGAAGCCGTATTCGCGCGCATAGGCCTTGGTTTCCTCGATATAGTCGCGGATGCCCGGGAAGCGCTCGAAGTAGCGCTTAATATAGGCGCTCGCCTCCTCGCGCGGGATCGACAGCTGGTTGGCGAGGCCGAAGGCCGAGATGCCGTAGATGATGCCGAAATTGATCGCCTTGGCGCGGCGGCGCACTTCCGAAGGCATGCCCTCGACCGGCACGTTGAACATCTCCGACGCGGTGATGGCGTGGATGTCTGCGCCGTCGGCGAAGGCCTGCTTGAGCTGCGGGATCTCGGCGACATGGGCCAGCACGCGCAATTCGATCTGGCTGTAGTCGGCCGAAACCAGCTTGTGACCCTTTTCGGCGATGAAAGCGGTCCTGATCTTGCGGCCTTCCGCGGTGCGCACCGGGATGTTCTGCAGATTGGGGTCGGATGAAGACAGCCGCCCGGTCGTTGTCGCCGCCAGAGCATAGGAGGTGTGGACGCGATTGGTGCCGGGATTGATGAAGCCGGGCAGGGCGTCGGTATAGGTCGATTTCAGCTTGGTGAGCTGGCGCCAGTCGACGATCTTGCGCGGCAGCTCGTGGCCTTCCGCGGCAAGGTCCTCCAGAAGCTGCGCCGAGGTCGACCATTGGCCGGTCTTGGTCTTGGAGCCGCCCGGCAGGCCCATCCTGCCGAACAGGATATCGCCGAGCTGCTTCGGCGAGCCGATGTTGATGCGCTCGCCGACGATCCCGTAGATCTCTTCCTCGACACGGGCGGCGCCTTGCGCCAGCTCGCCCGACAGCCTGGACAGGATCTGGCGATCGACCGAAATGCCGCGCTGCTCCATGCGGGCGAGCACAGGCACCAGTGGCCGCTCCAGCCGCTCATAGACGGAAACCAGGCCCTTGGCGGCAAGCCGGGGCTTCAGCAGCTGCCAGAGCCGCAGCGCCAGATCGGCCTGCTCGCCGGCATAGGCGGTCGCCCGCTCGATGTCGACCTGGTCGAAGCCGACGGCGCTCTTGCCGGAGCCGGCAAGCTCCTTCTTCGTGGCCGGGGCATGGCCCAGCCACTTCTCCGACAGCGAAGCGAGGTCGTGGCCGCCGGACGTGCCGGCATCGAGCACATAGGAGATCAGCATTGTGTCGTCGAACGGGCCGACCTCGATGCTGTGCCGGCTCATCACGACGATATCGTATTTCATGTCCTGGACGATCTTGAGCACCGACCTGTCCTCGAGCAGCGGCTTGAGCAGCGCCAGCGCCTCGCGGACCGGGATCTGGTCCGCCAGCAGGCCGCCGCCAAGCAGGTCGCCGTTGCCGCTCGTGTGGGCGAGCGGCACGTAGACAGCCCTGCCCGGCGCGATCGCCATGGAAAGGCCGATCAAGTCGGCCTGCATCGGGTCGGGCGAGGTGGTCTCGGCGTCGAAGGCCAGGATTCCGGCTTCCTTCGCCTCGGCGATCCAGGCCTTCAGCGTGGCCGCGTCGCGAATGGCTGTATAGGCTGAAGGGTCGATCTTGCGCGCCGTCGCCTGTTCCAGCCGCAGCGCCGAGAGCAGGGAAGGGGTGTCGCCCTGCGGCGGCGCGTCCTCGCTCCTGATCGGTGCGGCCGGCTTGGCGGCACCGTTCGGCGTCGCCGGCCTTGGGGCCGGCGGCGCGCCGGCGCCAACATCGGGGCCATGCGCGGTGTCGGCGCGCTCGATGGTGACCGACGCGGCCTGGACGTCGCCGATCTCGGTTGCGGTCGCCTCCGCCACGCGGCGGGTCAGCGTGGTAAACTCCATCGTCTTCAGGAAACCGATCAGCTTCGGCCCGTCCGGCGCATGCAGCACCAGATCGTCCAGCCCCTCCTTCAGCGGCACGTCGTTCCTGAGCGTCACCAGCTCACGCGAGATGCGCGCCTTGTCGGCATTGGCGATGATCGTCTCGCGCCGCTTCTCCTGTTTGATCTCGGAGGCGCGCGCCAAGAGGCCGTCGAGGTCGCCGAACTGCTCCAGAAGCTGCGCCGCCGTCTTCGGCCCGATGCCGGGCACGCCGGGCACATTGTCGACGGAGTCGCCGGTCAGCGCCTGCAGGTCGATCATCTTCTCCGGCGGCACGCCCCATTTCTCGATCACTTCGGGAATACCGATCTGGCGATCCTTCATCGGGTCGTACATGCCGACCGTCGGGCCGACCAGTTGCATAAGGTCCTTGTCGGAGGAGACGATGGTGGTGTCGGCGCCGACCTCGCAGGCCAGCCGGCTATAAGTGGCGATGATGTCGTCGGCCTCAAAGCCTTCCATCTCGATGCAGGGCAGGTTGAACGCCACGGTCGCCTGGCGGATCAGGCCGAATTGCGGGATGAGGTCTTCCGGCGGCGCCGAGCGGTTGGCCTTGTATTCGGGATAAAGATCGCTGCGGAAGGTCTTCGAGGAATAGTCGAATATGACGGCAAAATGCGTCGGCACGATGCCCACGCTCGTGTTGCGGGCGTCCTGCATCAGCTTCCACACCATGTTGCAGAAGCCGAGCACGGCGCTGGTCGGCAGGCCGTCGGATTTGCGGTTGAGCGGCGGCAGCGCGTGGTAGGCGCGGAAAATGTAGCCGGAGCCGTCGACAAGAAAGAGATGATCGCCTTTTTTCATGCCGGCAGGGATAGCGCGGCCAAGCTTCGCGGTCCATGCCAAAGGCTGTGCAAACCACCGCTTCAGGCAACACCCCTGACAGACACTGTCTCGGGCGAATCCGACCGCTCACGGGCATGTTACAAAAGTGTAATCTTCGTGCCCTTGAATCGCCATGTTCAGAGACCCAAATAGTTGGCATCGGCATTTTTCGCCGAAGTCCGGAGTAAGGCCCGTCCCCCGCCTATCCCGGGCAAACTGCGGCAGCCTATCCCCCCTCTCCGGGCTGCCGCAACGTTTCGAGTAAAGACCGCCGTGGTTCCCCCTCCACCACGGCGGTTCTTTTTTGCCTTTCGACATGCCCCGATCCTTGGTCCAACGATCACGGCTTTTCGTTTTTGGTCTTGCCCTTTAGGGTCGGCGCCAAAATCGAAAGGCAAAAAGCATGTCCAGAATTTCCCCCGTCCTCGACCGCCTCGACCAGAATCTCGACCAGAGCCTGGAGCGGCTGTTCGGCCTGCTCGGCATCAAGTCTATCTCCACCGACCCCGCCTATGCCGCCGACTGCCGCAAGGGCGCCGAATGGCTGGTGGCAGAGCTCAAGCTGATCGGTTTCGACGCCAGCCTGCGCGACACGCCCGGACATCCGATGGTGGTGGCGCATCACGAAGGGCCGGCCGGCGCGCCGCATGTGCTGTTCTACGGCCATTATGACGTGCAGCCGGTCGATCCGATCGAGCTGTGGGAAACCGATCCGTTCGCGCCCTCGATCAAGGAGATCGAGCCCGGCCGCAAGGTGATCACCGGGCGCGGTTCGGCCGACGACAAGGGACAGCTGATGACCTTCGTCGAGGCCTGCCGCGCCTGGAAGCAGGTGCATGGCAACCTGCCGTGCCGCATCACCATCCTGTTCGAGGGCGAGGAAGAATCCGGCTCGCCGTCGCTGAAACCGTTCCTCGAGGCGAACGCCGCCGAGCTGAAAGCGGATTTCGCTTTGGTCTGCGACACCAGCATGTGGAACCGCGAGACGCCGTCGATCTGCGTGTCGCTGCGCGGCATGGTCGGCGAGGAAGTCACCGTCAAGGCGGCCAGCCGCGACCTGCATTCCGGCCTCTATGGCGGCCCCGCCGCCAATCCCATACGGATCCTCGCCAAGGTCCTCGCCGACGTGCATGACAAGGACGGCCGCGTCACCATCGCGGGCTTCTATGACGGCGTCGAGGAGACACCTTCGCAGGTGCTGAAATCCTGGGAGGGACTCGGCGAGACCGCCGAGACCTTCCTCGGCCCGGTCGGGCTTTCCATTCCCGCCGGCGAAAAGGGCCGCTCGCTGCTCGAGCTCACCTGGGCGCGGCCGACGGCCGAGTTCAACGGCATCATCGGCGGCTACACCGGCAAGGGCTTCAAGACGGTGATCGCTGCGGAAGCCTCGGCGAAAGTGTCGTTCCGGCTCGTCCACAAGCAGGACCCGAAGAAAATCCGCGCCGCCTTCCAGGCTTTCGTGCGCGAGCGGATCCCGGCCGACTGCTCGGTCGAGTTCCATCCGCATGGCGGCTCGCCGGCGATCCAGCTTTCTTACGACTCGCCGTTCCTCGCCAAGGCCAAGGATGCGCTCTCCGACGAATGGGAAAAGCAGGCCGTCACCACCGGCGGCGGCGGCTCCATTCCCGTGGTCGGCGATTTCCAGGCCTATCTCGGCATGGAATCGCTGCTGGTCGGCTTCGGCCTCGACGATGACCGCATCCATTCGCCAAACGAGAAATACGAGCTCACCTCCTTCCACAAGGGGCAGCGTTCCTGGGCGCGCATTCTCGATGCGCTGACACGCTGAGGCGAACGCACGGAAGGCTTGAAAATCAACTTTCTGTTGATTTTTTTCCAGATCGCGGCAAGGACGGGCTTTCCAGCGCAATGTGCGGCGTCCATTGCGCATCCCAAAGGCTGCGCGGCGCCGCAGGCCGCGATCCGGAGAAGAGAATGACTGACATCCGTTTCCACAAGAACGATCTGCCGGACCTGTCCCGCTACAATGTCGGGGCGGTGGCCATCGATACGGAAACGCTTGGCTTGAACCCGCATCGCGACCGGCTCTGCGTGGTGCAGATCTCGCCCGGTGACGGTAGCGCCGACGTCATACAGATCGCGCCCGGCCAGAAGGAGGCGCCCAACCTCGTCAGCCTTCTCAGGAATGACGCCGTGGTGAAGTTGTTTCACTACGGCCGCTTCGACATTGCTGTCCTTTATCACGCTTTCGGCGTCATGCCGGAGCCGGTTTTCTGCACCAAGATAGCCTCGCGGCTGACCCGCACCTACACCGACCGCCATGGGCTGAAGGATCTCTGCAACGAGCTGCTCGGCATCGGCCTCTCCAAGGCGCAGCAATCCTCGGACTGGGCGGCGGAGACGCTCTCGCCCGAGCAGATCGAATATGCCGCCTCCGACGTGCTTTACCTGCACCGGCTGCGCGAGGTGCTGGCCGCGCGGCTGGCGCGCGAGGATCGCACCAAGGAGGCCGAGGCCTGCTTCCGCTTCCTGCCGACGCGGGCGAAGCTCGACCTGATGGGCTGGGCGGAGGAAGATATCTTCGCGCACAGCTGACGGAACCCGGCGCGTCGAGCAACGTTCCTGCCGGTCCATTGTCGAGCGAGATGGGAGGGAATGAAATGGCAGAGCGCAAACCGATAGAGAGCGCGCCGAAGGACGGCTCCAAGGTCACGATCCTATGGAAGGACAGTGACGGCGTGGTCAACGAATCCGTTGGTCAATATCGTGACGGCGGCTGGTGGGTCTATACCGACAGCGACACGCAGAAGAAGGTCGATCCGACGAGCTGGCGGCCGGCATCCGATGATGATGACGACCAGTGAGCAATCGCCGCAGGGCTTTGAAGCGGGCGTGAGACTCGACCGCTGGAAGGGGGCGCAATGAGACAGAACGTGCTCTATCTCATCATCGGCGCATTGGTCGTCGTGGTTATCGCGCTTGGCGTCTACATCTATCGCGAGCAGACCAGGCCGAAAGGCGTGGAGCTCAAGATCGACGACAAGGGCATCTCGATCCAACAGAATTGATCCGATCGCCGGCGCATCTCGCCGCTTGACCGGCCTGCTCCGGACAACAGCTCCCATCAATCTTGCGGGAGCGGGACGGCAAACAAGATGACGTCCGGGCGGTTCAGCGATATCATCCTCAGCATAGGGAGTTTGGGGCCGACCAACCTAGCCACTAGGAGGTTGCCATGAAACACCAAACACTGGACCAACTGCATGCTGTTGCCGAGGTCCGCACCGCCAAATCCGTCATGAGCCGAACCCAGCGCCTCGAACGTTGGGCGAAACTTCTCGAACGTGAGCCCAGCCGGCTCCTGACCGCGCTTACCGGCACCGAATATCGTGCGCCGCGGGAACGCAATATGATGCGCGGCGACGGCTCGCCGATATCCGTCGCCCTGGAAGACCCTGTTTTGCACGACGAGGGTTTGAGAAACGACAGCTATGGGGAAGCAAAGCGCTTCTTCGAGCTGACCGATTATCAGTTGCACGAGATCGTCTGCTACTGCCATGTCGGCGATGTGATGCAGGCATCGAGAGCGGCGTTGTCGGTCCGCGCCATTCTCGACTAGTCCACGGCCGACCTGCCTGCCGGATGCGATCCGGCAAGAAGCGCGATCGGATCTCAGGCCGATCGCGCTCCAAAAAGGCTCAAACGAATGCAGTATCGCCCAGGCCGTCCGGTCACGGTAACCGGGACCTCCGCCGTGCGGAACCGACGCGGATTGGGTACTTACCAAGCATTTTGATTTTCAATCGCTTCGATTTTTCCCCACTTAACGCGCCTTTAAAGGAGCCAGCACTTAATCTCGTTCATCGTCTTTAGGTTCGCCAGACCATTGATCGGGCAGCGCCGCAGCCAACTCGACGCCCAGTTGTCGTTTCCGACACCACCAAACTTGGACGGGCTGACATACCCTTCGACGGGCCGCGAAGTAACAGGAAGCACTACTCAGTCAGTCTGCCGCTACGGTGCCCAAGCGCCTGCCTGGCCGCGTACATGGTCGGCGAGCGTTTGCCGGGAAGGTTCGCCTCGAGTACAAGCTGTTCGACAAAGCCCTGGTTCATTTCGATCTCGACGCATTGGTCGAGTTTATCAACGATCCAGACAGCATAACCTTCGTCTTCTTTCAATTTGTAGTCAGAGTCATCCTTTGGAATCTCCCATTCTGGCAACTTATTAACTAGCATTATCTTGGGTTTTGGCAGGTCATATGTATGGCCTTCGTAGGCATAGCCGACCATCAATCCGCAAGAAAGCTCTTTCTCTGGCTTGCTGCCGAGGATATATGTATGTGTACTCGCAGTCACAACGGCTATGCCAAGTTCCTTCATATCCAATTTAATACTGAAGCTGGCTCTTATCGGAATAGGAGAATACTTGTCTCTGCCGAGAATTATGCCGCGGCGGGCCTTATTCGATGTGGCTTTGTTAAGTAATTCTTTCGCTGCGTTGATGTCCCGTTCGTCGGCGTCAACGTCATCTGCTGTTTGGACATAAATGTTGGTGTCTGAGATTTCGCTGGCCTGTCCGGGAAAGGAAATACCAATGTCCGCTTCAATTCCGTAGAGCCTGACCTGCGTTGCATTATATGCACCGTTGGGGAATGTCAGTGTCGGACGGTGATAGTCGTCGCTCATGATGCTCCTCCTCGCTTCGGCAATTCAGTTCATGAAATTTCACGCCATCTGAAGTTTTCTTCGAACTTTTCGCGCAACGCCGGCGCGATGCGACCGCCAGCTTCGGTTACGGCCATCGCGGCATTCTCAAATGTCAGATCGTCCGCGTCGAGGCCGGACCAGGTCCGGGCGAGGGTCAGCGCCACATCGTCGCGCGCCCGGGTAAGCGCGCTCTTGAACAGGAACGGCCTGGCGCGGAAGGCCAGCGCCGTAAAATCCGAGATGCGGTGCATGGCGGCCTCGTCGATATCCCTGATGTCGATATCGAGAAGCCGCTCGTCGGCTAGTCCATCACCCACGAGATTCGCGTGATAGGCGTCTACGATCGTATCGAATACCGCCCCCGTGAAAGGCCGCGACCTGTCATGGATTTCGTCGGAGACTTCAGACATGCGGCGCGAATTGCTGGCGAGGCGAATCTGCCGGTCACCGATCAGTTCGGCGATGCGGTTGAGTTCGTTCAGTATGAGGAGATTGCCGTTGCAGTGGCGGAGCAGCCGGTCGAGACCGCTGTCGAAATGCAGGAAGGACAAAAGCGACGTTATATCGGCGCTCGCCTCATGGAACGACGCGAAGTCGCCGGTCTTCAAGCCATTTGCCGGCACCCCAAAAAGGGAAAACAGAATCGCATGGCCGACCTCATGGGCAATCGTATCGAAGTTGAGGGCATAGGGAAAATTTCGACCGTCGGGCGCCTTGTCCGCACCGAGTTCCAGATAACCGTAGCCAGACTGGGCGTTGTTCCAGTCGACCCACGGGATGATCTCCAGCCGCTCATAAGTTTCCGCGAAGTACCAGGTTATCGGCCGCCCAAGGTAGCTTTCCCAGATGTCCAGGACCCGGCTGACTGCGCCGAAGGCATGTGCCGCCAGGAACTGACGTGAATTCAATGAAATCTGGTCGAAGTGACCGTCGTAGGCGGGTTCCGCCGGCGGGAAGACCTCGCCAACGAAGGGCGGTAGATAGGGATATTCGTAAGGTTCCTTGTCGAGGAGCGGATCGCGGACATAGATGCGATGGTCCTGCGGACCGGGGTGTAGCCGGCCCGGCGGGGTCGATATCCAGACGGTCTCGGGTGTGCCGTAATCGGCAAGGTGGGGCACCTGGGGGAATAGCAGGAAGCGCGTGCCGACGGAGCGACTCTC
Source organism: Mesorhizobium dulcispinae (assembly GCF_033977345.1). Taxonomy (NCBI): domain Bacteria; kingdom Pseudomonadati; phylum Pseudomonadota; class Alphaproteobacteria; order Hyphomicrobiales; family Phyllobacteriaceae; genus Mesorhizobium; species Mesorhizobium dulcispinae. Next base: position 206,812 of record NZ_JAVIIY010000003.1, on the reverse strand, counting down.
GTCGTTGGATCGATCGAGCGTTCCTGGTAGCTCAGCCCCTCTCATTTTAGTACATTAGCAAAATCTAAAACGTATTGTAAATCAGGATTTGAGAGTTCTCGCCATGAAGCTTTCAAATCTCTAGCCCGGCTTCGTCAAGATCCTTAAAGAAAGCCGCCGTCAATTGGAAATCCGGCAGGGGTGCGGGCTCCTTGAATAAACCGTGACGCAAAAGCCGGAGTGCGTCACGCGCATCCTGCTTCTTTTGCTGAACGAAAGCTGCGACGAGGATCGCCTGATATTTCTCGACGACGAGATCGCCTTCGCATGACAAGGCGTCACTGACCATGCGGGCGAGCGTGCGCTCGCGAAAATTGAGAGCTTGCGCGGCGCGATCCAGCCTCGTCCCGTATTCAGCCGAAATGATGCCGCGACGGCAGGCCCTGCGAACCGTCATGCGAAGATCGATCAGCGCGTGGGTTATGGGCGCGGAGTTTACCTCCGATGGTCCGTGCAGCACAGCCACCGCGTCGTCAGGCGCAAACGCAAAACGACGATACCACCGGTAGATGAGCCCCACTCCCTGCATGTAGGGAAAGAGTTCCGCAGCGCGAAGAGCCCCCATGCTCGCTGCGCCTATAACAGGAACACCTTTCGCTATTGCCCAAAGGATTTCCTTGTGCCTGACCGCCGGCTCCGACTGAAAGCCGCCGTCGATGATGACTATCGCACTCGGATCAAAATGCTGCACAGCCGCAATGATCGAACCCTGCACGGCCGGCGGAAGGCAGATCGCCTCCGCCACTTCCAGCACTTCGCTCTGTGACAGGGTGGGACCGGCAAAGACCAGCTTCGGACGCATTCGCCTAGCCATGCAACAGCGGCGTCAAGGCCGGTATGACGATCCTGACGACCGACAGGTCGCCGAGCGGTCTCGTATCGAACTGAATCCTGTACACTGATTCGATTCCTGCGCCCTCGATCTGTGCGAGAAGAGCGGACATCCTATTTCCCGCGCTGCAATTCTGCCCGGCAATCGCATGGAAATGAACCTCGTGAGGGCCGTCGGACAGGAGGTGTCGGTGCGCCGCAATTTTTTGCCAATCGGGATATTTTGGATAGGACGCGCGTGTCAGGTCATCACGGGCGCCGGAGATCGCTGTCAGTCGCGACTGCGCCGCCTCGTAGATTGCGTGAACGATCGCGGACGCGGCATCGAAACCTGCAGCCGAGCCCTCTGCCGGGTGGTGAAGAATTGCAGTTTCCGGCGGCCGATCCTCCATGAGATGGCACCAGACCACCGGTAGTCCCAGCGGTGAGGGGGCGTGCCAAAGCCCCACCAGCAGGCCTTTGGCCTCCAGGCTTTCGAGAAGGTTCGCAACTGTCGGATCGTCGATCGTTCTCGGGTCAATTCGACGGCGCTGGAAAAAGCCATGGATTCGCTCCGCCCGCGCGAGTGCGTCGCGCTCGATGCATTCCATTATCCCATGCAGGATCGAGTCCGTTTCCTCGAAGGAGGCCGCTAGGCCGGACGTCGATGAAGCGAAGATTTCCTCTTGCGGCCGCGGGGGGAACACGTAGGCAGTGTGCACAAGCTCGAAGGGGACCCAATCCTGCAGACCACCCTTGAGGATATTCTCGGCATGAATCCAAGCTATCTCCCTGCTGCGCCAGCCCGGGTCGACACCAGGCTGGAGATGGGCTTCGAATCTTTCAGGAGGGATATTCAGGGAGTCCGCGGAGGCGGCGGTGGGATCGTAGTGCGCCAAGCGCTCGGCAAAGTAGGACTCTGCGGTCTCGAGAATGGCCGATACCGCAGCTTCGGTTCTCGTCGGCCCCTTGCCTTGCGAAACGGAATTTAAAAGGGAGAAGGGCCTGACTGCCTGAACCACGGGTATGTCAAGCACGTCGAGACCTGTGATGTCCGCAATCCGTGTGATGCCCAAGAGCTCGCGCATCGTCATTAGCCGCATGAGCGCCTCGTGCGGCGGAGGACCCGAGCGCTCGTATCGTTCCAGCATGGAAGCTTCCCGATCTCCCGGTCGCGCGGTCTAGTGGCGCAGGCTCGGTTCTCGATTGACGAACAACGCCGCGCCTTGCTCGATGGCTGATTTCGCCAGGCCGACGCGACTGCGGTACTGCTGGGATAGTTCCTCTGACACGCCCCATGTCCTGAGCATCTCGTATGCATTGAGCAGGATTGGCACCGCGTTTTGCTCATCGGCGAGAGCCAGGCTTTTGGAGAGCACGGCAACAACATCCGCGCCCGAGGAACCTTTAAGCAGAAGGAGATGAGCCTTTCGCCGATAGAGTTCGGCGAGCCAAGAAAGACTGCCACCTGCTTCGGCTTCCGCAGCCGCGGAAGAGACAAGCCCAAGGGCCTCGTCAGTCTCGCCTGTCCGGGCCAGAAGCTCCGCCAGCATGCCGTGGTAGACAGGATAGTCTTCCGGTGTCTGGAGTTCGGAGTGGATTGCGAGACCCTCCTTGATCTGGTCCCTGCCTTGCTCAACCCGAGCAGCATTTCCTTCGCACCAGCCTTCGAGAATTTGCGCCAAGGCGGCAAGGGAGGGCAGATGATGGCGCTTCGTCAATTCGCGGATATCGGCGATGACGCCTCGCAGCGCCGAGAAATCGCGGCGATAGCAATCAAGCATCGCTTCGTTGATGTAGACATGGGCGATACTACCAACATGCGCCGTTTGCATTGCCCAGCGCCTGGCTTCAGCCAATGATCGAATTGCGCTTGCGGCCCGGCCGGTAAACCATTGCGAGAGACCTCTATGCGACAGGCCGCAGACCCTGGCGTCATGGCCGCCGAAAAGAGTGGCATTCCCTGCCCTTTGGCCCGTCCCATAGAGCGCAAGTCCTTCGTCGACCGCCGCGATGCAGTTCTTGTGATGCCCAAGATTGAATTCGATTGCCCAAACGCAGTGTCTGGCCTGAAACTGCACTTCGGGGTCGTCGACATCCCTCAGGTCGGTGAGGACGGTCCGTGCGCGTTCCCCGTCGATGGTGGGGCCGGTAAACCACCAGCCCCAGTAGATCGGAAACCACTTCGCACGCTCGGCGAGCGGCCGCCGCCTGGCGATCTCCACCCCGTCCTCGTAAAGTTTGCGGGCCGGCAGCGAGTTTGGACCTTCCGTGGCTGTAAGTATCGGCCCGAGCGGCATCATCGCGGCGAGGCGCAAAACATCCTGCTTGTCCGGCGTTCTCACGCGCTGGCAAAGGGTCAGGGCATGGTCGAGGATCTGCCTCGCCTCGGCCATTGCGGAACGGTCGTAACTTTCCCGGCCGGCTGCGATGAACTGATCGATCGCTTCCTCGAGAAGGCCAGCGCGTTCAGCGTGTTCTGCCAGTTCCGCCGTACCCAGCCACGGGCCGAGATTTCGGTCGCGGCCGACAGCGGAGAAAAGCGACTGATGGAGGGCCTGCCGTCTCCTCCGCAGCAATGCATTGTAGATTGTCTCCCGGATAAGGGCATGGCGAAATCCATAGTCAGGATCGCCGGCAGGCCTGACCCGGATCAGGAATCCCGCCTCAATGAGGGTGTCCACTGCATTCCCGATCGTCTCGTCACTGTATTCCGGCAACAGCTTCCGGAGCAATTCCAGATTGAAACGATTGCCGGCGACGGCGGCCGCTCGTGCCACATCCTTTGCGGGGCCTAAGGGCTCCAGCCTGGCTTCAAGAATGCCTTCAAACACCGATATTCGGCTTGATGAGCCGGCTGGCGCAAGGCGATCCGTTATGGAGGCTGCATTTTCGGCGATCCATTGGCAGATTTCCTCGATGAAAAGAGGCACGCCCCCGGTTACCTCCTCCACCATGCTAATAAGTTCCGAGTGCGTGGCTGACCCGATTTCCGGCCGCATGGCCACGATTGCCTGTCGCGTTTCCTCGCGATCGAGCGGCTTCAGAGTAATATGCGGCAAGTGCCGGAACCCTGAATAAGTCTCGAATCCAGGTCGCGCAGTCATTATGAGAAGCACGGGCAGCCGATGAATGAAGAGTGCCAGTTCTGCCAGCAATTGCCTCGACGTGGGGTCGATCCAATGTATGTCTTCGACCACCAGGATGAGTGGTCCGCGTTCGCATATGGCTTCGATGCTTCTGCGAACCGCCCAGGTGGCTTTCTCCCGGATGACCTTGAGATCAGCCTCCTTCAGAGCGGGGTTCGATCCTTCAGCCCCAAGCAGAAACGAGAATATGTCGACCACTTCGTCATCGTGAACGCTTTGATTTGCGAAGACCTCCGCTACGTCTGAAGTCTCCAGCCGACCCTCTTTGCCAGCCAGGCCACTCCGAACATTTTGCAGCAGAGGATAAAGGGCCGAGTGGGAGCCGCCGGGCTGACATTGAAAAAGCAGCAATTTTGCCCGCTGAAAGCGTGTTCTCCTGCGGACTTCATAAAGCAGGCGGGACTTGCCGATCCCGGCCTCACCCTGAACTAAAATGACGCTGCCCTTGCCGGCGACGGCATCATGCCAACGGGCGGCGATGGTGGCCAGTTCGTCCCCACGGCCTATAAACGTATTGTTCAAGCGCCCGAAGGCGAAGAAGCGGTCAACGTCCCGCTTGTGGCTGATGGCACGCCAAGTCTGCTCCGGCTCCGCGAAACCCTTGATAGCGTGAATGCCACGAAAACTGAAAACGTGGGACCGACGCGCCAGATTTCGGGTCTCGTCGGACACCAATATTGTATCCGGCTGAGCCATGGCCTGGAGCCGCGTCGCCATGGCCAAAGCAGGGCCCGTGGCGGTGGCATGCGCCGGGTCACCGCCGTCCCCGTGAACGAGGGTCATGGATGTAGCAATCCCGACCCGAACATGTAGGTCCGTATGGTCTTTCTCCAGCCCGACCCGCTTGCACGCTTCAATGATTTCGAGTCCTGCCCGGATCGCTTGCGAAGCGGCGTCCTTTGCCTCCATCTCTGCTGGAAAAAGTGCGACACCGCCGTCGCCGGCCTCGCTCACGATAACGCCCGAATACGATGATACTGCCTGTCCTGCCTCACGCCGGAAGGCCGACATCAGTTCCTCATAGTCCTCGATATCCAGAACTGAGAGCAGATCGGTTGATCCGACCAGATCATAACAGAGAGCTGTCATAACGCGCCGCTCGCTGCGAACGTCGGACACACTACTGTCGTCCTTGCTCAGATCGCCCTTGGCAAGGGTCACGAGTGGAGGCTCTACCCGAGGCTTTTCCGACATGCTCAGTGCCTTGGCTGGCAGGGTGGGAGCGATACTATCAAATGTGCTAATATTCACCAGAGCGCTCGGACGACCCTCAGGTCATCATAGGCGATACTTCGGACGATGTGCGTCACGCCCCCTTGCCGCCAAATCTCACGAGATTGCCGAAGGTGCGCAGGTCCGCGGACGGGCCCACAAGCGTGAGGTGTGACGGCTGTGGTTTCGATCGGTATGCTATCGCCCCGTGGCCGCGGACCGGAGTACATCCGCACCGATAGGCGCGTTCAGGCGACGGTGCGCCATTTCCAGGAAAACAAGAAGCCGATTTTCACAATCTGTCTCGGCGTGCAGATCCTGATTGCGGTCGATGGCGTCGCGCGCGGCAAGAAGGTAGGTGCTCTGGCAGCCTGCGAACCGGAAGTGACGCTCGCCGGCGGCACCTATATCGACCTGTCTCCGACCGAGGCTTATGTCGACGGCATCATGGTTTCCCAGAAAGGCTGGACAGCTCTCACAGCCTTCATCCGGGAATGCCTAAAAGTGCTCGGCACGGAAATCCGGCACGGCCAGGATTGGCGGGACGCAGAATGTACTTGGAGCGGGTGATGGGTTCTGAATTGAAGCTGCACCACACCAAGTACACAACGATCCGGTTGCAATCTTTTCGTTAGCCCGGGTCTGCTATCGCCTCGTTTTGCGCCACTCCTCGTACTCTCCACGGGCATCATCATGAAGCGGATAGTAGCGTTGCAACGGCGCACCTTGCATCAGCTTCTCTCGCGAGAACTCTTCCCAATCGTGATGCTTTTTCGCTTCTTCGATTACCTTCGGGGCCATTTCGACCGGAACCACCACCACCCCGTCATCGTCGGCGACGATGATGTCACCGGGGATCACCGTGACGCCGCCGCAGGCGATCGGAACGTTGACGGCGTTTGGATAGATGCTGGTCTGAACATGATAGTTGGGCGTCCAGCCGCGCAGCCATAAGGGCAGATCGAGCTTTTCGACATTGGGCCGGTCGCGCATGCATCCGTCGATGACGATGCCCGCGCCGCCTCTGCCCTTGAAATACGTCGACATCATATCGCCGAAGACGCCCGACCTCATGTCGCCGCGCGCGTCGACCACGACCACATCGCCCTCCTGTGCATGGTAGAGCACATGCCGGTGCAGTTGCGTTTCCGGATCGGCATATTCGCCTTCGTTGAAGAGGTCCGGCCGCTGCGGCAGGAATTGCAGCGTCAGCGCCGGTCCGACGATCGACTTGCCGTGGTTCTGCGCCACCGGGCCGACCATGTGCGGACTGCGGAAGCCCATGTGGCCAAGCGTGCCGGCAACCGTCGCGGCGCCGATCTCCTTCAGTGCGTCGATCAGGTCCTTCGGCGGCCGCGTGATCTCGGGGGTATGCGTCATTGTCGGACTCCGGATGAGATGGAACTACCAGTTGGTGACGGAACCGTCGCGGCGCTTGAGGTGAGGCGCTTCCCAAAAGCGGAAACTCTGCGCCTGGATCGCCGCTTCGTTGATCTCGACGCCGAGCCCCGGCAGATCGCTCACCGGATAGTCGGCGCCGTCGAGCCGGGGTTGCACCGGGAAGAACTCAGAATTGTCGAAACCCAGCTTTCTTTCGGGCGCCCGCGTCTCGATCCACGCGAAGTTCGGTACCGCGGCGGCAAGATGCATGGTCGCGGCCGTGCATATCGGGCCAAGAGGATTGTGCGGCATCAGGTCTACATAATGCGCCTCGCTCCAGCCGGCGACCTTCATCGCCTCCGTAAGCCCGCCGACATTGCAGACATCGATCCGATTGAACTGATGGATGCCGCGTTCGATGTAAGGGAGGAACTGCCACTTGCTGGCAAATTCCTCGCCGATGGCGAACGGGATGTCGGTCATCGTACGCAGGGATTCGTAGGCCTCCGGCGTCTCGCCCCGAATGGGCTCCTCGAGGAAATCAAGCACCCCGCGACCGAGCTTGTTGCAAAAGCTCGCTGCCTCGGCCACCGACAGCCGATGATGATAGTCGATGCCGAGGACGACGTCGTCGCCCAGCGCCTCACGCGCCTTGTTCAGCATACCCGCGGTAGCGCCTATCGACTCGCGCGGCTCGAAGATGTCCCCGCTGCTTTGCCCGATGGGGAAGAAGCGGATCGCCTGCCATCCCTGTGCGCGCAGTTCGCGGGCTCGTTCGATGGCGACATCGCCCTCGGCCTCGTCTCCGGTCGAGGCGAAGGTGGGGACGCGGTCGCGCTGCTTGCCGCCCAGCAGATCGTAGACCGGCACCCCCAGCGCCTTGCCCTTGATGTCGTGAAGGGCAATGTCGATGGCGGAAATCGCCGCCTGCAGAACGCGCCCGCCTTCGAAGTACTGGCTACGATAGACTTCTTGCCAGATCCGGCCGATCTGCATCGGGTCGCGGCCGATGAGAAACTCGCGATAGTGCTCAAGCGCGCCGGCTACGGCCTTCTCGCGGCCACTCAAGCCGCTCTCGCCCCAGCCGAAGATGCCCTGGTCGGTCTCGACCTTGACGAGCATCTGGTTGCGGGTTCCCACCCACACTGGATAGGGCTTTATCGCGGTGATCTTAAGCTTCGTAATCATTCACCCCACGTTCCACACGCGTCCGCCGCGTCAGTCGGCCCTGAGGGCCATTTCAGTTTCGCCGTCGAACAGGTGCATGCGCTCCTGGTCGAATTCGAGCCAGATCCGCTCGTCAGGCGTGACGGCGATGTTGGGCGACACGCTGATGTTGACGATGGCGCCGGAGAGGAATGCCTGCACGAAGGTGACGTCTCCGGTCGGTTCCACCGTATAGGCCTTGGCCGGAATGGCGCCCGCGACGGCACTCTTGTGCAGCTTGATCGTCGAATGTCGCGCGCCGAGCACGACCTTCCTGGTGGTCGCCCCCTGGACCTTGCGCGCGTTGAGTTGCGACAGCGCGAGGCTCCAACCCTCAGCGCTCGTCAGAACGGTATCGCCGTTTGCCGTCGATGCCTCCAGCGGAATTAGGCTCATAGCCGGGCTGCCGACGAAGCTCGCGACGAACATGTTGACCGGATGGGCGAAAACCTGCGCCGGCGAATCGTATTGCTGCAGGTAGCCGCCGTTCATCACAGCCATCCTGTCCGCCATGGTCACGGCCTCGAGCTGGTCGTGCGTGACATAGATGATCGTCGCCTTCAGGTCCTGATGGAACCGCTTGATTTCAGACCGCATCTGCACGCGCAGCTTGGCGTCGAGATTGGAGAGCGGTTCGTCCATCAGGAATACCGCCGGATCTCGAACGAGGGCGCGACCCAAGGCCACGCGCTGCTGTTGCCCGCCCGAAAGTTCGCGCGGCTTGCGCTCGAGCAATTGCGTCATGTCGAGCACTCGCGCCGCTTCCCTGACCTTCTTGTCGATCTCGTCCTTGGGAAGCTTGCGCATCTGCAGCGGGAACGCGAGGTTCATATAGACCGACTTTTGCGGATAGAGCGCGTAGTTCTGGAACACCATCGCGATGTCCCGGTCCTTGGGGTCGAGGTCATTGACTACCCGGTCGCCTATAAATATGTCGCCCGAAGTGACCGAGGTCAGGCCCGCCACGAGATTGAGCGTGGTTGTCTTGCCGCAGCCCGAAGGACCGACGAGCGCAACGAACTCTCCGTCATTGACCGTCAACGAAACCTCGTTGACGGCGTTGAAGCCGCCGTAGGTCTTGACGAGATCTTTTAGGACCACGTGGGCCATATAGGCAGCTCCCTAGAGCATGATGCCGAAAAGTGTGAAGCGGTTTTCGGACGACATCATGCTCTATCTCCTTGATTTAGAGCCGGATTCAGATTTCAGGTCGTTTCGACCTGACATCATCCGGCTCTAGTGCTTGACCGCGCCTTCTGTAAGAGCGCGTACGAAGTATCGTTGCAGGACGAGGAACAGCACCACGACAGGCACGCTCATCATGAAGCTGGCAGCCATCAGGCCTGGAAAGTCGGTCGTATTTTCCGAGAAGAAGCGCTGGATGCCGACCGGCAACGTCAACTGCTCGTTCTTGGAGAGGAAGGTGTAGGCGTAGATGTACTCGTTCCACGCGCCGATGAAGGAATAGATCGCGGTGGCGATGATTCCCGGCGCCGAGAGCGGCATCACGATCAGGATGAAGGCCTGGAACCGCGTCGCTCCGTCGATGCGCGCCGCCTGCTCGAGCTGGATGGGGATGTTGTCGTAGAAGCCCTTGAGCAGCCAGATCGCCAGCGGCAGCCCGAAGGTGAGGTACGTGAGCACAAGCGACCCATGCGTGTTCACCAGCCCGATCGCGCGCATCAGGATGAAGAGCGGCACGAGAAAGATCACCGCCGGGAACATGTTGCGCAGCAGCACGGCGAAGAACAGGAAGTTCCGGCCCGGGAAGGTGAAGCGCGAAAACGCGTAGGCCGCAGGGACCGCCACGATCACCGAAAGGACGGTCGTTGCGGTCGCCACGAAGAGGCTGTTCCAGAAGAAGCGCAGGAAGTCCTGGCCGACGCTGTTTTGCGGGTCGAGCAGCTTCTGGTAGCTGGCAAGGGTAGGCTGGTCGGGCCACCATTGCGGCGGGAATTGCATCGCCGCAAAGCCTGACTTGATCGAGGTAAGCAGCATCCAGATCATCGGCAACGCGGTATAAAGCAGCATGAAGGCGAGGAAGACTCGCCCACCCCACCGCCATCCGTCGACGCGCATGCGGCGACTGGTGTGGCCCCGAGGGGCTGTCTCGGCAATCGTGCTCATGCGCTCTTATCCTTCTGCTCGTTGCCGCTGAGCGCACGGACATAGAAGTAGCCGAGCGTCATCAGGATGAGGAACAGAAGCACCGAATAGGCCGATGCCACCCCCCAGCGCTGGCGGCCGAAGGCAAGCTCGTAAATGTGGGTGATCCAGATATGCGATGCGTTCGAGGGCCCGCCGCCGGTCATGATCCAGGGGATGATGAAGGAATTGAAGTTGGCCACTGCCAGCAGCAGGATCGTCACCGTCGAGACGTTTCTCAAGTGCGGGAAAGTGACGTGCCAGAAGCGCTGCCAGGCATTGGCCCCATCGACTTTTGCGGCGCGCAGCAACTGGTCGGGGACCGTCTGCAGGCCGGCCATCATCATGATCATGGCGAACGGAAACTCACGCCAGATATTGACGACGATCAGGGAGGGCAGCACCGTGCCGACGCTGTCGATGAAATTGGGCGGCCGGTCCGCCAATCCGAGCTCGACCAGCACCGCGCCGATGATGCCGAAGTCCGAATGGTAGATCCATTTCCAGATATAGGATGCGGCGACGGCGCTGATGACCCATGGAATGATCAGGATAGCCCGCAGCACACCCCGGCCGACAAAGTCGCGATGGAGCGCGAGCGCGGTGGCAAACCCCAGGACAAAGGAGATGAAGGTGGATCCCAATGTCCAGACAAGCGTGTTCCAGGTGACCTTCCAGAACACCTCGCTGGTGAGGATCGCCGTGTAGTTGTCGACGCCGATGAAGGTCTTGTCCCGGAGCTGCAGGCCAGGCGGTGTGTTGAAGAACGACAGCTCGATCGTGTAGTAGATCGGATAGGCGATGACGATCAGCATCACGGCGATCGCAGGAAGCACATACGCATAGTCAGCGCGATGCTCCCAGATCTTCCGCAGCACGCCGGGCCTATCGGGTTGCAATCTTCGGGGAGCCTCGGCCTGGCCGGTCACGATCGTCACTGTGGCGTGCCCTTATTCTCGGGAAGAACCGGCTGCACTCTCGGCGCAGCCGGCCAGATCGCAGGTCAGGTTTGGACTAGAGTCCGCCTCCCATCAGGTCCTTTACCTTCTTGGCCGCGTCGTCCGCTGCCTGGTCGACGGTCATCGCTCCGGTCAGGGCATTCTGCAGCATGTCCGGGACGATGATGTTCATGATCTCGGGAGACTGCGGCAGGGCTGGGAACGGGATGCCGTATGGCAGCATCGACGTCGTGACATCGAGGAACTTTATGTTGTCCAACCGCTCCTTCATCCATTTGGTCTTGAAGCCGTTAAGGTTGCCCGGGTTCGAGCCGGCGTAGGCCATCTTCAGCGACCATTCGGGGCTGGTCCACATGCAGATGATGGCCTTTGCCGCCGGCTCATCCACCTTGCCGCCCTCGACATATTCAGGCTTCAGAATGTGAATGTTCGAGCCGCCGAACACGACGGCGCGCTTGCCGTCGGGACCCGTGGGAATGAGGCCGTAGCGCATGTTGTCGATAACCGTCTGCGCCTTCTCCTTGTCGGTGCCCGTCGCCTTCTTCTGCAGGTCGAGCATGACGTTGTAGTCGGACGGGTGCGAGATCATCATGCCGAGCTGGCCGGCGAGGAACAGCGGCTGGTTGTCGGCCTGCTGGTTGGTGAGTGCCGAAACCGGAACCGACTTGTCCCGGACATACATGTCGTAGGAGGCCTGCAGCGCCGCCTTGCTCTGCGGGCTGTTAAGCTCAATGTCCTTATAGGTCGGGCTCGCCTTTGCTTCGTCGAAGACGCCGCCGCCATAGGCCCATAGCTGAGGCATGAAGCGGTAGGGCGTATTGCCGGCATTCTTGCGCGCCACGAGGCCGTAACCGGCAATGCCGAGCTTGTCGTGGATCTGCTTGGAATATTTGACGACGTCGTCCCAGGTTGCCGGCGGCTTGTTCGGATCCAGGCCCGCACGCTTGAAGATGTCGGCGTTCCAGATGAACGCCATTGTCTCGTTATTGGTTGGAATGCCGTAGGTCACGCCGTCCCAGGTTACCGCCTTCATGGCGCCGGGCCAGAAGTCCTCGGTCGAATAACCCACATCCTCGGGCTTGAGCGGCTGCAGATAGCCCTTCGAGGCGAATTCGGTACCACCCAGGATTTGCAGGCGGACCGCCATCGGCGCGGCATTGCCCAGGAGCGCCGTGCGGAACTTGTCGAGGAGGTCGTTATAGGTGAGGGCCTGCTCCTCGAGCTGTATGTTCGGATAGGTCTTGCGGAAGGTCTCGAAGAAATCCTTGTAGTACTGGCGCAGGAGGTCGGGGTCGCCCTCGAACACGCCCTGGTACCAGAAAGTCAGTCGCCCCTTGTAGTCGAGCGGGGTGACCTTGGCGCAGTCGGACGCCGTGTCGAATTCCTGCGTGCCCGCGATGGAACGCACATATTCCGGCGACCATTTGCTCAGGTCGACTGGCGGCGCGCCCAGCGCCGATGCCGACATCAACGATGCCGTTAAAGCAGTGGAAACAGTGCCGCGCAGGACGGCACCGCCGAGTGTGATCCTCGTCATGGGTATCCTCCAGGTTCTCTCCCACGCCGCTTCGCTGCGAGGCAAGCGGTCCTTGCTCGTTCGACCGCGGGACACCGTTCTGTGTATCCTATCGGTCATCTTGTACGTTTTCAGATCGTGAATTGTCTGTCAACGCGCCAGATCGTACATTGTTTATCGAAACTTTGCGTGATAATCGGACAGAGTGTGTACTAGCCTAGGGGAGCGGGCTTTGGCCGAAACAAACGAATTTAAAGCGAAGCCGCCTGCGGGGATTGACCCCATAGGGGCCTCGAGCGAGGGCGCCTCGCTTTACGAACTGATCAGGGAAGACATCATCGAGGGACGGCTGGCCGCCAACGAACGGCTTGTGGTCACCGATCTCGCCCGCCGCCACGGCACCTCGACCAACCCGGTGCGCGAGGCCCTGCAGCTGTTGCGCGGCGAGGGCTTTGTCATCTTTGCTCCCAACCGCGGGGCGCGCGTCCGGCCCATAGATCAGGAGTTTGTCCGCGATATCTACGAGATCGGCGTTCTGATTGAGCCGGCCCTGACGCGATGGTTTGTGAACATGGCCACCGTCGAGGACATCGCCGAACTCGAACGTATCCAGGGCCTGATCGAAGAGAACAACTTTTCCGACACATTCAGGCACAGTGAGCTGGATACCGCCTTCCACACCGTGATGTATCAGCGGCACTACAACCGCCATGCCGCCGAGCTTTGGTGGAAGCATCGAGAAGTGCTGCGCGCCGTGAGCCGGCGTTTCGATTTCACCCTCGCGCGACGTGCCGCGATCCTTCGCGAGCACCGCGAGCTCATCGCGCTCGTAAAGGCGGGAGATGCCGACAAGGCGGCCGAACTCGTTGCCCGCCATGTCGAGGGCTCCGGCCGGCACATCCTCGAACACATGCGTGCGCGCAACGCCGCCCGGGCTGGGTAGAATATCCGGCCCAGAACAGCGTCAACCTGGCCATTCACAAGGGTAGTTAAGATGAAAATCACGAGCATCCGGCCGTGGCTGATCAAGTCCGATGCTTCTTATTGGGGGGAGTACCTGTTCGTCGAAGTGACGACCAACGAAGGAGTTAGCGGCTGGGGAGAGATCACCACGACTACAAAGCTGGCCAACCGCGCTCTCTGCACGATCCTGCGGCAGATCGGTCTCGCCGTGGCAGGCGAGGATCCGGCGCGCATCGAATATCTCTGGCACAAGATCTTCCGCAGCTTCACCTACATGGGCAGCCGCGGCGCAGCCGTCGAATGCGTGAGCGCCATCGACATAGCCCTCTGGGATATCCGCGGCAAAGTTCTCGGCAAGCCGATCTACGAGCTGCTGGGCGGACCAGTGCGCGAGGAAATCGCCCTCTACACCCACCCCAACCAGGCCAAATTCACCAGCAAGGAGGCTGTGGTCCGCGAAATTCGGGATATTGTCGAATCCGGACACACCGGGCTCAAGTTCGATCCTTTCCCCCACCAGGGTCCCAGCGTCGATGGCCTGGCCCGCGAACGGCGGGACGGCTACCTCGACGGCGCCATGACGCGTAAGGACGAGCGCGAGGCGGCCGAGCTCACGGCCCTGATCCGCGAAACGGCGGGACCCGATGTGGATATCCTCATCGATGCGCATGGCCGCTTCGATGTTCCCACCGCCATTCGCCTCTGCCGGAGCCTCGAGGAAGCCGGCCAGATCGACTGGTTCGAGGAGCCTTGCCCGCCCGAGAGCCTCAACGCCCTCAAACAGGTGCGTGACAAGGTCAGCGCCGCCATCTCGTGGGGCGAACGCGGCCACACGAAATGGGATTTCGTGCCTGTGCTCGAGAACAAGCTCGCCGACTACATCATGCCCGACGTCACTTGGACCGGAGGCATTACCGAGCTCAAGAAGATTTCCGCCCTCTGCGAAGCCTACTATGTCCCGGTCTCGCCACACGATGCCGCGGGACCGATCAACGTTGTCGCGGGAGCGCAGGTGATGATGACCGTTCCCAACTTCTACAAACTTGAAACCTCGGAGTGGGACCTCTCCAAATACGATCACCTCATCGACAGACCGCTCGACGTTTCGAACGGCAACCTCAAGCTGACGTCGAAGCCAGGCCTCGGCGTCGAGATGAACCGCGACTACCTTCAGGCCCATGAGATTGAGTTGAGCTAGCAACGCTCGATGCCTGTTCGGGGCAATGGGTCTCCCACCGACTGCAATAGAGGAAAAGTCATGCCAAAGACGGGCGGAGCCGACGAGGCCCTCAATCGTGTGAGCACGAATTCCAAGCCATCCGACCTTCGCATCACCGACATGCGCGTAGCCGAAATCGTCGGCGCGCCGTTCATCTCGGCGTTGCTCAAGATCTATACCAACCAGGGTATCGTCGGGCTTGGCGAGGTGCGCGACGGCGCCAGTGCCACCTATGCGCTGATGCTGAAGAGCCGGCTGCTTGGCGAGAACCCCTGCGACATCGACCGCCTGTTTCGGCGCATCAAGCAATTCGGCGGGCACGGCCGGCAGGGCGGTGGCGTCTCGGCGGTCGAGATCGCGCTCTGGGATCTCGCCGGCAAGGCCTATGGCGTGCCCATCTACCAGATGCTCGGCGGCAAGTTTCGCGATCACGTGCGCGTCTATTGCGATACCGACGCTGAGAAACCGAGCGGCACCGAAACCGGTAAGCGCCTCAAGGAGCGCATGAAGCGCGGTTTCACCTTCCTCAAGATGGACCTGGGCTTGATGCAAATCGCCCATGTCCCGGGCGCCGTAGTCGCGCCCGCCGGCGCGCTCGAAGGGTTTTATGCCAATCCACGCGGCCGCGGCGGCTCGTTGGAGGAACGCAAGGCCCGCAACCTCGCCTATGACGCGCAGAACGTGCAGCACCCGTTCACGGGCCTGCATTTCACCGAGAAGGGCATCGACCTGCTCGAGCAGTATATCCACGAGGTTCGCGAGGTCATCGGCTACGAGATCCCTTTAGCCATCGATCATGTCGGCCACATCTCGCTGCAGGACGGCATGCGCCTGTCGCGCCGTATCGAGAAATACGTCCCTGCCTGGCTCGAGGACGTGATTCCCTGGCAATACACCGAGCAATACCGGCGGCTGCAGGAGGCCACCACCGTGCCGATCTGCACGGGCGAGGACATCTACCTCAAGGAGGCCTTCGAGCCTCTGCTGAAGAGCGGCGGCCTCTCTGTCATCCACCCGGACCTGCTCACCAGCGGCGGCATCCTCGAGACCAAGAAGATCGGCGACATGGCGCAGGACCACGGCGTCGCCATGGCCATCCATATGGCTGAAAGCCCGATCGCCGCGATGGCTGCGGCGCATGTCGCGACCGCGACCGAGAACTTCATGGCGCTCGAATACCACTCGGCCGATGTCGACTGGTGGGACGACATCGTAACAGGTCTCCCCAAGCCGCTGGTGAAGGACGGCTTCATCACTGTTCCGGACAAACCGGGGCTGGGCATAGACGATGTGGTCGACGAGGTGATCAGCCAGCATCTGCAGCCCGGTGTCACGGGGATATGGCAATCCACCGAGCATTGGGACAATGAATATAGCTGGGACCGGACCTGGAGTTAGCCCAGAGCCCCCGCCCTCATTCCCCCAGGTTCACAGGGCCAACGACCGACCATTCGTGTCGACCTCTCCCAAGGGAGAGGCGAAGAAAGAAACGGACGAAACCATGATCTACGAACTGCGTATCTATGACTGCCTGCCGGGCAGGCTGCCGGCTTTGCTCAAGCGCTTTTCCGACCAAACGCTGGCCATCTGGGAGAGGCATGGCATCCGCCAAGCCGGGTTTTTCACCACGGCGATCGGCGAAAACAGCAATCGCCTCACCTATTTCCTCGCCTGGGAATCGCTGGCCGAGCGTGAGGCGAAATGGGCGGCTTTCGTCACCGATCCGGCCTGGCACAGGGCCCGGGACGAGTCTGAGCGCGACGGGCAGATCATTGCCAATATCAGCAGCCAGCTGCTCACGCCGACAGCTTTCTCGTCTGTGAAATAGGACTGCGCCATGAAGATCACCGACCTGCGCTGCGCCGTCATCGGGCGGCACCCGATCGTCCGCATCGTCACTGACGAGGGTCTCTATGGCCTGGGCGAAGTCGAGTTTACAAAAACCTATCTCAAGCCCTTTGTGCTGCATTTCCGCGAGGCGCTGATCGGCGAAGACCCGACCGACGTCGAGCGCGTGATGCTGAAGATCCGCCAGCGCGGTTCGTTCAAGCCCTATGGTGCGGCGGTGAGCGCGATCGAGCATGCGCTGTGGGACATTGCCGGCAAGGCCGCGGGCGTGCCGGTCTACAAGCTGCTTGGCGGCAAGGTGCGCGACAAGGTGCGCGTCTATAACGGCTCGATCCGCCGCAAGCGTACGGGCGACCGGCCGGAGGACTACGCCGCCGACGTCAAATGGATGATGGAGCAGCCGCAGAACTTCTTCATGATCAAGCAGGGAATCTCGTTCCACTCCAACATGAAGGACACGATAGAAGGCTTCCACTACGGCGTGACGCAGAAGAAGGCCGGCTATCACGGCGCCATGGATCAGGGCGTGATCAGCGAGCGTGGTTTCAATCACATGCTCGATTGCGTGATCGCGATGAAGGAGGTGCTGGGTGACAAGGTCAGCCTGGCGCTCGACTGCGGCCCGGGCTGGATGCTGCCCGACGCGATCAAATTCGCCCGCGCGGTCGAAAAGTACAATCTGATGTGGCTCGAGGACATGCTGACGGGCGACTATGTGCCGTGGGTCAATCCGCAGGCCTATCGGGAACTGACCACCTCCACCTCGACGCCGATCCACACCGGCGAGCAGATCTATCTGCGGCACAATTTCAAGGAGCTGATCGAGACGCAAGCGGTGCGCGTCATCGGCCCCGATCCCGCCGACATAGGCGGCATTGCCGAGCTCAAATGGGTCGCCGAGCACGCCTACATGCACTCGATCCTGATGGCCCCGCACGGCACTGCCAACGGCCTGCTCGGCCTCGGCGCGCTGATCAATGTCTGCGCTACCTTGCCAGCCAACTACGTCGCCTTCGAATATCCGAGCGCCTCCGACCCCTGGTGGGAGGATCTGGTGATCGGCCTGCCGGCGCAGATCGTGAAGGACAGCATGGTGGACTTGCTGGAAGCGCCGGGGCTAGGCCTCGATATCGACGCCGAAGCGGCCAGGAAGTATCTCAGCGAAGAGGATGCGAGCTTCTTCGACTAAGCCATCCTTGTTGCGTCAACCGTGCCACGCGTGGTGCCCCGCCAAGGCGTGATCTTGTGATCTTTCGCGCGATTGGCAGCTTTTGGAAGAGGACGGTCTGCTCAGGCTCCATTTTTGGTCATTCGCCTGTATGCGTCCCGCCGCCTTCCCATTGGCCGACGACATAGTCGCCCTCCGCAATCAGGTCGGCCGTGCCCCCAGAAGTTCAGATCCGGAAAGGCGGCCCGGAAATGGGTCATGAATGTCTTGATGTCCTCGCGGCCACAGCGCGGCTCGACGACGAGCGCATCAAGGGCTTCCAGGACACGATCAAGGGCACCGGCCTGAACGTGCTCGATATCCAATATGCCCATTGGAACAGCGACGAGGCTTTCAAGCTGATGCAGGATTACCTCGCCAAATATCCGCACATCGACGCCGTCTGGGCCAATGACGACGACATGCTTCTCGGCGTGCTTGAGGCGGTCAAGCAGTCGGGCCGCACTGACATCAAGCTGGCGCTCGGCGGCAACGGAATGAAGGACATCGTCAAGAAGGTGATCGATGGCGATGGCATGACGCCCGTCGAGACGCCTTACCCGCCATCGATGATCAAGACCGCCATCTACATGACGGTGGCCAACCTGATCGGCCAAGCGCCGGTCCGCGGGCACGTCAAGCTCGACGCGCCGCTGATCACCCAGGCCAACGCCGAGGAATACTACTTCCCGGATTCTCCTTTCTGAAAATCAGCAACCCAACCTGCGACGGCCCAGGCGCGGCAGCGCCTTGGCATCTCCAAAATCGAAAGGACAAGTCATGCCAGCCAAGAAGATACTGATGCTGACCGGTGAGTTCACCGAGGAATACGAAATCTTTGTCTACCAACAGGCAATGGAGGCGGTCGGCCACACCGTCCATGTCGTTTGCCCGGACAAGAATGCCGGCGACCTGATCAAGACCTCGCTTCACGATTTCGAGGGCGACCAGACCTACACCGAGAAGCTCGGTCATTATGCTCTGATCAACAAGACGTTCGCCGACGCGGAGAAACAGCTCGACCAGTACGACGCCGTCTACTGCGCCGGCGGTCGCGGACCGGAGTATATCCGCACCGACAAGCGCGTTCAGGCGATGGTGCGCCATTTTCACGAAACCAAGAAGCCGATCTTCACCATCTGTCACGGCGTGCAGATCCTGATTGCGGTCGATGGCGTCGTACGCGGCAAGAAGGTAGGTGCTCTGGCAGCCTGCGAACCGGAAGTGACGCTCGCCGGCGGCACCTATATCGACCTGTCTCCAACGGAGGCCTATGTCGACGGCACAATGGTCTCGGCCAAAGGCTGGACGGCGCTCGCAGCCTTCATCCGGGAATGCCTGAAGGTGCTCGGCACGGAAATTCGGCACGGCTAAGTATTCCATTCGGACCGCTAACGTTTGCCGGCCGCCCTTTCGGCAACGGGAACCACCAATTCGCCAGCGCTTTGCGGTGGCGAACTGGCATAGCAAGACTAGCCGTCCTTGCACCAACCTTGCGGAGTTTTCGCTGAAGGTATGACGCATCCTCGAAGGCGCTGACCATCGTCGACCGGTCGTTGCGACGATCGCGTCCACTTGCTCGATCAGGTTGCCCCATTCTTCGACATTCGAAGAAGCTGAAATAGCCTCGTGGCCGGCAACACCTATGCAGCGGCGCGCCTCGTCGAGGGCGCTACGCAGAACCGGACTCTCTGGAACTGCAACTCGCGTATTGATTTTCTGTAGAAAACGACGACCCTCCGGGGCCACCATTTGGTTGTTCAGTTTTGGCGTTTGAACGCCGGTCGAAGCCCGGTAGCCGCGATCAAAGCCCAAAATCAGATCGGCGTCGCGGCCGGACGGAACAATGGCGAAGTTATCCGTTCCGATTTCTTCGAGATAGCGGTGAGGATCGCGAATGAGAACGCGAAGCTGAAGAAGCTGCTCGCCGACCAGATGCCGGGGGCGGCCCCGAAGGAGCTCCTGTCAAAAAATGGTAGGGCCCGCCGCCGGACGCTCGTTGCGCCGTGACAGAGCGGTAACGCGCGGTAACCGGCCACCGCCAAGCAATTGATTATTAATCGCTTTGAATTTTTCCGATTTAACGCGCCTTTAACGGTAAGTGCTTGTTTTTATTGTTAGCTGTTACCGGCCCGTATTCCTTGGCCGCCTTCCGCACAAACACCGCTGGCAAGCCGCTTTCAAGCGAGCTCTGCCGCCATCTGACGTTCCATGGCTCCCGCTACCTCGCTTCTGCCGTGGTGAGCACGGCCCCACCATCCTCACGAGCGGCCCGCCAGAACTTGAAAATGCCGGCACTCGCATCTTTTCCGGCGTCGGCCGACAGCTACATTATCAGGCAGCTCAGGAGAGGGAACTAGGAGGCTGCTATGGTCGACCGTATACGCGATATGCTGGCACGGTTCCCGGAGAATGAGGCCGCGGTTCGACAACTGATCCAGGACAGCCAGGTTTTCGATGCTCTTTGTCAGCAGTATGCTGATGCCGATCGTGAAGTTACAAAGATCGTGCGGACCGAGAACGGAAAGACAAGCCCGGAAGCGCGCATGCTGCGTGATCGGCGCCGAGCGATCGAGGAAGAGATTCTGACGATGATCGAAGGGTACACTCCAGTCTGAACGCTATGCTGCGGGGCTCAACCGCAGAGGTCGTCGCTGTAGGCGGTGCCTTGGCTGACGGGTTGGGGCGACGCAAGTCCGATAACACTGCCATTGGCCAGTTTTGCCTGGTCACCCCCGTAGGTGCGCAGCCTGTTCCTGTGGGTGTGGACCTCGCCCTGGGTGTAGAGGACCCTATTTGCTCCCCTCCGGGAGAAGAGCACGCTGGCCTTCGGGTTTTGCGATCAAGGTCAGTCAACTCATCCAGATCGGGTGCGGTGTTCACTTTCCGTTCGAGGAACGCCTGTTGCGCGGTCGGCCAGCGCCAGACTTTCGGCCACAGGCCTGCAGGTGTTATCCTTTTTGCTTCGCTTGAGAGCCACGGCTTCCTCAAGCCACAAAACCTGGGAGGCATCATATGTCACAGGATCGAACCACAGAGGTGTCCGAGGCCGAGATCGCGGTGCACTGGCAAGAAGAGGACTATGTCAAACCACCGGAGAAATTCATTGCTCAAGCCAATCTGACCGACCAGGCGGTCTTTGAGCGATTCAGCCTCAAGAAATTCCCGAATTGCTTCAAAGAGTACGCTGACCTTCTCGACTGGTATAAGCCTTGGGACGTCATACTCGACACGAGTAATCCGCCGTTCTGGAAGTGGTTCATTGGGGGTCGGATCAACGCCAGCTACAACTGCGTCGACCGCCATCTCGCCAAGCACAAAAACAAGACCGCGATCCACTTTGTCCCCGAGCCCGAGCACGAGGCCATCCAGCATGTCACCTACCAGGAACTCTACGTGCGCGTAAACGAAGTCTCCGCGCTGTTGCGGGAGTTCTGCGGTCTCAAGAAAGGTGACCGAGTGACGTTGCACATGCCGATGGTCCCGGAGCTTCCCATCACGATGCTAGCCTGCGCGCGGTTGGGCATCATTCACTCGCAGGTCTTCAGCGGCTTCAGCGGCAAAGCCACGGCGGACCGGGTCGTTGATTCCGAAAGCCGTGCGCTGATCACGATGGATGCCTATTACCGGGGCGGTCAGCTCCTCGATCACAAGGAGAAAGCAGACATCGCTTTCACCGAAGCAAAGAAGGATGGTGTAACGCTGGAGAAAGTGCTCGTGTGGCAGAGGTACCCGGGGCGCTACTCGAGCAAGACGCCGCTGGTCGAGGGACGCGACTTTATCATGAACGAGGTGTTGTCGGGTTACCGGCACCGCAGGATCGACCCTGTCAAAATGCCCGCCGAAGACCCGTTGTTCCTCATGTACACAAGCGGCACCACCGGCAAACCCAAGGGCTGCCAACACAGCACCGGTGGATATCTCGCCTACGTCGCGGGGACCTCAAAGTACATTCAGGACATCCATCCGGAGGACGTCTATTGGTGCATGGCCGATATCGGTTGGATCACCGGTCATTCCTATATCGTCTACGGACCATTGGCGCTCGCCGCATCTTCGGTCGTATATGAGGGGCTCCCGACCCATCCTGACGCGGGGCGTCCGTGGCGCATCGCCCAAGAGCTCGACGTCAACATCTTTCACACCTCGCCGACAGCAATCCGAGCGCTTCGGCGCGCCGGACCCGATGAGCCGGCAAAATACCACTACCACTTCAAGCATATGACGACAGTGGGCGAGCCCATAGAGCCGGCGGTGTGGCGGTGGTACCACGACGTTGTAGGCAAGGGCGAAGCGGTCATCGTCGACACATGGTGGCAAACTGAGAACGGCGGTTTCTTGTGCAGCACGGTGCCGGCCATCCACCCGATGAAGCCTGGGAGCGCGGGGCCAGGCGTGCCTGGCATCCATCCGATCATCTATGACGAGGACGGCAACGAGATACCGCCGCGCTCCGGCCGCGCTGGAAACATCTGCATCCAAAATCCGTGGCCGGGCACATTTCAGACGATCTGGAAGAATCCCGATCGCTACGTCGAGCAATACTACGCAAAATATTGCAAGAACCGAAAGAGTCGCGACTGGCGCGACTGGCCGT
Source organism: Mesorhizobium dulcispinae (assembly GCF_033977345.1). NCBI lineage: Bacteria > Pseudomonadati > Pseudomonadota > Alphaproteobacteria > Hyphomicrobiales > Phyllobacteriaceae > Mesorhizobium > Mesorhizobium dulcispinae. The sequence goes on along the minus strand of NZ_JAVIIY010000003.1, from coordinate 184,562 downwards.
ACTTCGCCAACGACGGTGCCTTGCAGGCGGCCGATGGCTATTATCGCATCTTGGGTCGGATCGATGACGTCATCAATGTGGCTGGGCATCGGCTCGGAACCAAGGAGATCGAGTCCGCCAGTCTCCTTGTTGAGGAGGTCGCCGAGGCTGCGGTGGTCCCCGCCAGGGACGAGATCAAAGGCAGGGTACCCGACCTCTACGTATCGCTGAAGCCCGGGCTGGCCCCAAGCGAGGACATCCGCAAGCGAGTGGAAGACGCCGTGATCCGTGAGATCGGGCCCATTGCCCGACCGCGCCGTGTCGTGATGGTCCCCGACATGCCGAAGACCCGTTCCGGCAAGATCATGCGCCGTGTCCTAAGGGCGATCTCGAATGATGAGGATGCCGGTGACGTCTCAACCCTGGCTAATCCCGAAGTCGTCGATGAGATTCGAAGGATGAAGGTCTAGCAGGCTGTTGAAGAGGTCTGCCGTATTGCCTTGAGGATGGCCTCGTCGCCATCGCGGTAGGCGAACGTGATCTCGATCGGGCCGTCGTCGAGTAATTCGGAATGGCCATCGCCAGTGACTTCGTCGATCCGCCCCATGTGACGTAACTATCGGGTGGCCGTAGCTCAGATCGGGGCCGGCTTGCAGGGCGCCAAAGGCGATCTCGCCGTTGTTGTCGGGTCCGATGGTGATGGTTGCGGGTCCCCGCAACCACTTTCATCATAGATCGCTCGCCGTCCCGATCTGATCAATCGGGCGGTTCTTTGCGTTTGAGAGGAACGGCGACTTTCATCTCCGGCCGTCGCGCCGCGGCAGTTCGATCTCCTCGATGCCATTATCGGCGAAGGCTAAAGTCCCGTCGTCATCATTGGCCCCTAGACCCTGATGACGCCGTGCTCGGGCGCGAGCGCGAGATCGTGGGGCAGTTCCTGGATGAGCTCTTCGCTGACGCCGAGATCCCCGGCGACACGTTCGACCGTGTAGACGTGATGCGCGTCCCCATAGCCTATTCGGACCGGCCGGCGGAACGAACGGCACCCGTCCTGAATTTTGGAGGATGCAACTCTTGCCTTCCCTATCATGACTCTTCTCGTCCAGCCGCGCTTAGTGAATGAGCCGTTTTCCGACCCGGGACTGCTTCTCGATTTCCGCTTCGGCAGTAGGGCAGTCCTCTTTGACCTGGGCGATCTGTCGGCGCTTTCGCCACGTGAGATCCTGCGCGTTTCGCACGTGTTCGTGTCGCACATGCACATGGATCACTTCAGCGGGTTCGATCGTCTGCTCGGAGTGTCGCTCTATCGGGGAAAGCAGGTCCATATCATCGGCCCGCCCGGACTGACGGATGCCGTAGAGGCCAAGCTGCGGGCCTACACATGGAATCTCCTCAATGAGCGGTCGCAGGACTTTACGATCTTCGCCTCTGATTGGACGGAGGCAGGCTTTGCCACCGCAGCCGCCTTCCGGGCGCGCAGAGCTTTCGTGCGGCAGAACTGGCAGAACCGGGACACTCAGTTCCCCTTGGACGATCCGGAGTTCACGATCGAAGCCGTCACGCTCGATCACGGGATTCCTTGCTTGGCCTTCGCCTTCCGGGAAAAGCTGCGGGTCAACGTGCACAGGTCGCGTTTGGACGAACTTGGTCTTCCCGTCGGACCTTGGCTTGCAAACGCCAAGCGGGCGGTGCGACGCGGCGCCGATGCGGCTACCGAGTTCATGCCGAGTGCGGGCAAGAAGGTGACGCTCGGGGAACTGTTGCGGGCTCAGGCGCTGGTTTGTGCGCCGGGCCAACGCATCGCCTATGCAACCGATTTAGCCTTCGGTCCGGAGAACGTCACTCGTCTCTGTAACTTGGTGCGCGGCGCCGATCAGCTTTTCATCGAAGGCGGATTTCTGGAGGCAGACCGAGACCTCGCGGCGTCGAAGAAGCATCTGACCGCCGCGCAGGCAGGCGCGATCGCCAGGCAAGCCGGCGCTATCTCCGCCCACCAGGTACACCTTTCGCCTCGGTATCTCGGACGTGAGGATGAGCTGCGGACCGAATTCGAGGCCGAATTTCTCGGAGGTTCCGTTACAGCGAGATAAGGCTCGTTCGCCTTGTAAGGCCCTACTATTGCGCGCACGGCCGGAGCAGGTAAGCCCGGCTCGCTTTTGGGGTGGTGATTGAGGCTTGCAAGCCGGGCTATGCACCGACTGACGGGCGGGGGCTCGGGGTTTATCGGCCGGCGCGAGCGCAGACTGTCCGATTTGCCAGCAAGTCCGCAATCGACGGAGGTCCACCCTGCCCGCGGCATTGGTCTGAATGACGAAAAGACATAGCCCCTTATTCCGTTGGGGCAGGGGCCTGAGCGATGATCATGTGATTCACGGCAGTTCTCCTTTGCGCCGGCGGCTCGGTGGGAAACTTGATCTGCCTCGACGGCTTATCGATGATCACCCACGCATCGTCCGGCGCGGGCCGCTGTAGCTTCTTCGCCTCCGACCACGGCCGCCGATCGCTTCGCCGAGGCTCGGCTTAAGTGCCGTGAACAGAGCGGTAACACACGGTAACGGATTAAGAATTTCGTAAGGAATCTCAAAGGGCTGGCCGAGTGCCAATTTAACCCGCCTTTAAACCGCCGCATCTACTCTGCAACCCGAGCGCCATCGGCACCGGGGACAGCAAGCACAGCGCATGGCGAACCGCAGAGACAGTCGCATCGAACCGAGCTTCGAGGGGTCGCCGCGGGCGAAATCCTCCGACGGCTTTTCGGTCAGCGAGGAGGATCGCGTCGTGCCGGGTAACCGTAAATCCACCGCAAAACGCAAATCCGCCAAGGCGAAGTCGCGCGGCCGGGGGCGTGATCGCAACCGGCGTGGGCTGGTTTCCATTTTCGGCCGGCTGCTCTACTGGTGCTTCGTGCTCTGCATCTGGGGCGGCATCGCGGTGGCGGGCGTCGTCGTCTATTACGGTGCCAAGATGCCGGCGGCGACGACATGGTCGATCCCCGACCGTGCGCCCAACATCAAGATCGTCTCGGTCGACGGGCAGCTCATCGCCAACAGGGGCATGAGCGGCGGCGAGGCCGTCGGCCTGCATGAAATGTCGCCCTATATCCCCGAAGCCGTGGTCGCCATCGAGGACCGGCGCTTCTATTCGCATTTCGGCATCGACCCCATTGGCCTCACGCGCGCCATGGTCACCAACGTTCTTGGCGGGCATTTCTCGCAGGGGGGCTCGACGCTGACGCAGCAGCTGGCCAAGAACCTGTTCCTGACGCCGGACCGCACGCTGGAGCGCAAGGTGCAGGAGGTGCTGCTCGCGCTCTGGCTGGAGCACAAGCACAGCAAGGACCAGATCCTCGAAATGTATCTCAACCGGGTCTATTTCGGCTCGGGCGCCTATGGCGTGGAAGCCGCCTCGCGGCGCTATTTCGGCAAGAGCGCGCGCGATGTCTCGCTTTCCGAGGCGGCGCTGCTCGCCGGCCTGCTCAAGGCGCCGTCGCGGCTCTCGCCGGCGCGCGATCCCAAGGCGGCGGAAGAGCGCGCGCAACTCGTGCTCGCCGCCATGCGCGAGGAAGGCAAGATCAGCGACAAGGAATACAAGGTGGCGCTGAGCGCGCCGGCGACGCGCGCGCCGTCCTACTGGACCGGCTCGGAGAACTACGTCGCCGACACGGTCATGGAAGAGCTTCCGGACCTGATCGGCGACGTGCGCGGCGACATCGTCATCGACACCACCGTTGATATCACCCTGCAGAAGCTTGCCGAGCAGTCGATCCGCCGGCTGATCGACGAGAGCGGCAAGAAGCTCAACGTCACGCAAGGGGCGCTGGTGTCGATCGACGATTCCGGCGCCGTGCGCGCCATGGTCGGCGGCTACGACTATTCGACCAGCCAGTTCGACCGCGCCTCGGAAGCGCGGCGCCAGCCCGGCTCGGCCTTCAAGCCGTTCGTCTACATGGCGGCGTTGGAGGCCGGCCGCACGCCGGACAGCGTGCGCAACGACGCGCCGATCAAAATCGGCAAATGGACGCCCGACAATTACGGCGGCAAATATTATGGCAAGGTGACGCTGGCGACCGCGCTGGCGAAGTCTCTGAACTCGGTGGCCGCGCAGCTCACCATGGAGGTCGGCCCCGACGCGGTGGTCGAGGCGGCGCACCGCATGGGCATCCAGTCCGAACTGCAGTCGAACACCTCGATTGCGCTCGGCACTTCCGAGGTGACGCCGCTCGAGCTGACAGCCGCCTATGTGCCTTTCGCCAATGGCGGCTACAAGCCGGACATCCATTTCATCCAGCGCATCACCACGGCCGGCGGCAAGGTGCTCTACGAGAACAATGGCGGCGGCGCGCCGCGCGTCCTCAAGGCCGATATCGTCGGCATGATGAATTCGATGATGACCGGCACGGTCGAGGTCGGAACCGCCAAGAAGGCGGCCTTCAACTGGCCGTCGGCCGGCAAGACCGGCACCAGCCAGAATTCGCGCGACGCCTGGTTCGTCGGCTACACCGCCAACCTCACCACCGGCGTGTGGTTCGGCAATGACGACGGCAGCGCGATGAAGAAGGTGACCGGCGGCGCCTTGCCGGCCCAGGCCTGGCACGAATTCATGGTCGCCGCGCATGAGGGCGTGCCGGTGCGGCCGCTGCCCGGCACCTGGAAGTCGACGCCATCCGATACTGTCGTGCCGGACGAGATACCCTCGGCGGATAACTCGCAGCCGCCGCCGACACCGCCGGCAGCCGTCGGCCAGTCGTCCGCGCCTGTCGCTCAAGCGCCCGCACGCCAGGCGCGTCCGGCCCAGACGGTCGATGCCGACGGCTTTGGCATGCCGAGCGACGGCGGCACCACCGCATCGGTCGGGCATCCGGTGCCGCCAGGCGACGTCGGCGGCCCGAAGAAGCGGCGGCAGACCTCGATACTCGATATCCTCAGCGGCGGCTGAACAACAACTCGCCTCTCGCAATGAATGGCGCCTTCGGCTACATGTCCGGCCGGAGATCAAGCCATGGCCGAGACAGACAGCAGAAAAACCATCGTGCTCACCGGCGCCAGCCGCGGCATCGGCCATGCGACGGTGAAGCGCTTTTCACGCGAGGGCTGGCGCGTCATCACCTGCTCGCGACAGGCCTTCGCCGAGGATTGTCCGTGGCCGGCCGGCCCTGAAGACCACATCAAGGTCGACCTCGCCGACCAGGAGGATGTCGGCATTGCTGTCTCGGAGATTCGCCACCGGCTGGAAGCGCATGGCGGACAGCTGCACGCGCTGGTCAACAATGCCGGCATCTCGCCGAAGCTCAAGGACGGCGGCCGGATGAACTCGATCGAGACGCCGATGCATGTCTGGCGCGATGTGTTCCAGGTCAATTTCTTCGCGCCGATCATGCTGGCGAGAGGCCTGTTCAAGGAACTGGCCGCGGCCAAGGGTTCGATCGTCAACGTCACCTCGATCGCCGGCACGCGCGTGCATCCGTTCGCCGGCACGGCCTACGCGACATCGAAAGCGGCACTGGGCTCGCTGACACGCGAGATGGCGCACGACTTCGGCCCGCACGGCATCCGCGTCAACGCGATCGCCCCGGGCGAGATCGACACCGCAATCCTTTCGCCCGGCACCGACAAGATCGTCGAGACGATCCCGCTCAGGCGCCTCGGCGCCACCTCGGAGGTCGCCGACATCATCTTCTTCCTGTGCTCGGGCCAGGCGTCCTACGTGACCGGCTCGGAAATCCACATCAACGGCGGCCAGCACGTGTGAGACGGCTGGCCACAGGCTAAGGCCTCATCCGGTCATGGTGAGAACGGCCTTGCCACTGATGCTGCGCTGCCGCAGCGCGTCCAAGGCTTGGCCGATGTCCGTCCACGGCAGGGTCAGGGCCACGCGGGTTTCCAGCCGGCCGGCCGCGACTAAGCCAAGCAGCGAGGCGATGTCGGCGCCAATGCCCGAGCCGGACGTATAGTACGCGAACGTCTGGAGCCTCGCTCCCTCGTGACCCGGAACGAACTGGCGGAACCCGACCGGCGTGAGTTCGCCGCTGCTCGAACCGAACATGACGATGGTTCCGCCAGGTGCGATGCGCTCGATCGCGTCGGCGAGGCTTTTGCCGCCGACCGATTCGGTGATCAGCGAGAATGGCCCGTCGGCCAGCTCGACCTGCTCGACGACCTGCTCGGCTCCCAGCCCACGCAGATCCTCGGCATGACGGGAGGCGGCGATCGCGGTCACCGAAGCGCCTAGCTCGCGGGCGATCTGGATCTGGAAACGGCCGACCGCGCCGCTTGCGCCGGTGATCAGAACCCGCCGACCGGCCAGATCATCACCGTGGCGCAAAGTCCTCAGCGCCGTCGTGCCGGCAACGGGGAGCGTGGCTGCGGAGGCGAAGCTGACGCCATCCGGCAGGATGGCGAGACGGTCGGTCGGAACGGCGACACGTTCGGCCCAGCCGGCCTGGTCGACCAAAGCCGCAACCCGGGTGCCGACGGCTGGCCCCGAGCCGTCGGCGGCCGGCCGTTCGACGACCCCGACGACGTCCTGGCCGGGTATCCAGCCGTCCGGACGTATGGCGAGCAGGCGCAACTCGCCGCGGTTCAACGAGGTTGCGCGGATCGAGACAAGCGCCTCGTTCGCGAGAAGCTGAGGTTCCTCGACTTCGGCGAGCCTCAGTCCGGCGGCGCTATCGTGAGACGTGACCAGGGCGAGCATGGGACCGTACCTCCTTGGCTGATTGTCGTGAGCGGCCTAACGACTTTCCCTTTTCAAGAATTCAGCTATTATGGCATTTAATCGCTAAAAACAGGCAATGATGAGACAACCGCTCCGCTGGCCGTGGCCGGATTTCGATGTCGATGACGTGCTTGCGCCGGCAATCGCCGTGCGCGTCGACGTGAGCGAGACCAGGGCGGAGGTGCCCGACCACTGGCACCGCAAGGGACAACTCGTCTTCGCGCTGGGAGGCGGTGTCACATGCCGTGTTCCGAGCGGCCTATGGATGGTGCCGCCGCATTGCGGTGTGTGGGTGCCAAGCACCATGAAGCACAGCAATATCGCCACCGCCAATGCCCGGATTTTCTTCGTCTATATCGAGCCCGGAGCTGCCGATCTGCCGGACCGGTGCTGCACGCTGTCGATCTCGCCGCTGCTGCGCGAGCTGATCGTCGAATTGTCGGACTGCGCGCCGGACGATGCGAGATGCGGTTTCCTGGGAAAGATTTTGCTCGCTGAACTGCCGCGCATGCCGGTGCAGCAACTGCATCTGCCGATTTCGTCCGAGCCACGCTTGCGGCGGATCGCTGAAGCGTTGGCCGAGGATCCGGCCGACCGCAGCACGCTCTCGGAATGGGCAAACCGGGTGGCGCTCAGCGAGAGCAGCCTGGCGCGCCTCGTCGTGAAGGAAACAGGGCTGACCTTCGGACGCTGGCGCCTGCAGCTGCATCTGATCGTCGCGCTGAGAGAACTGGCCTCGGGCGCCAGCGTGCAGCAGGTTTCGGGCGATCTCGGCTATGAATCCGTCACGGCCTTCATCACCATGTTCAAGAAGGCTCTGGGCAAGCCGCCGGCAAGATATCTCAGCGATATCGCGCAGCACGGCGGTTCCGCATTCTCGGCCTGATATCGATCAAGCAGGTTGCGATTTGACCTCGATGGCGGGCTCGACCGGGACCGTGGCTTTGCCCGTCACCACCTCGACGATGCCGCGCGCTATCTCGCGCTCGCCCATGACCACCGTGTCGGCGCCGAGACTTTTGAGATGCTCGACCTCGGCATCGGAATGGGCACGCGCAATGACGCTGATGCCGGGATTGGCGGCGCGGGCCCTGAGCACGACCTGCCCGGCTTCGAAAGCGTTCGGGATGGCAAGGATCAAGCGCTTCGCGCCTTCCGGATTGGCGGCGGAAAAGACCTCCTGGTTGGCGGCATTGCCGGCGACGGTTTCGATGCCGTCCGCCTTGAGCTTCGCCAGCGTCTTGTCTGCATCTTCTATAACCAGGAAGGGCAGGGCGGCTTCCTTCAGCGCCGCCCCGACGAGGCTGCCGACACGGCCATAGCCGATCAGGATGGAATGGCCGGTCTGCGTCGTCCGTGGCGGCGGGCCGTCCTCCTTCTCCGGAGCCGGCGCCACCGAAGCCACCTGGCCCGGCTCGGTCGCCGGGCCGATCGGCTTTACCTCTTCGGGAGCCTTGCCTGCGCGCTTTTCCAGCCACGGCTTCATCCAGTCGACGATGAGGAACATCAGCGGGTTGAGCAGGATCGACAGGATGGCACCAGCAAGGATCAGGTCGCGGCCCTGCTCCGGCAACAGCTTCAGCCCGACGCCGAGCTCGGCCAGGATGAAGGAGAATTCGCCGATCTGGGCGAGGCTGGCCGAAATCATCAGCGCCGTCGCGATCGGATAGCGGAAGGCGATGACGATGACGAAGGCGGCGAGCGACTTGCCAATGACGATGATGGCTAAAGTCGCCAGGATCGGCAGGCCGTTGCTGACCAGGCTGAACGGGTCGAACAGCATGCCGACCGAGACGAAGAACAGCACGGAAAAGGCGTCGCGCAGCGGCAGCGATTCCTCGGCCGCCCGGTGGCTGAGCTCGGACTCGCTCATGATCATGCCGGCGAAGAAGGCACCGAGCGCCAGCGAGACGCCGAACAGTTTCGCCGCGCCGAAGGCGACGCCGAGTGCGATGGCAAGCACGGAGAGCCGGAACAGCTCGCGCGAGCCGGTATGGGCGACATAGTGCAGGATCCAGGGGATGACCCGGCGGCCGACGACCAGCATGACGACGACGAAAGCGGCAACCTTGGCGAGCGTCATGCCGACGACGCCCCATATGCCGTAGCTGGCGGGCAGCGACAGCAGGCTCGCATGGTCGTCCGCCTGCGGCTGGCCGCCGAGCACGCCGGCAAGCGCCGGCAAAAGCACCAGCGCCAGCACCATGGCCAGATCCTCGACGATCAGCCAGCCGACGGCGATGCGGCCGCGTTCGGTCTCGATCAGCCGCCGCTCCTGCATGGCGCGCAGCAACACGACGGTCGAGGCGACGGAGAGCGCCAGGCCGAAGACAAGGCCGGCTCCCAACGACCATCCCAATAGCCAGGCCAGCCCGACGCCGAGCAGCGTGGCAAAGCCGATCTGCACGACAGCGCCCGGCACAGCGATCGCGCGAACCGACAAAAGGTCCTTCAGCGAGAAATGCAGGCCGACGCCGAACATCAGCAGGATGACGCCGATTTCGGCGAGTTCGTTGGCGAGCCCGGCATCAGCGACGAAGCCCGGCGTGTTCGGCCCGACCAGGACGCCGGCTACCAGATAGCCGACCAGCGGCGGGATGCGGAAACGGTTGGCCAATGCTCCGAAGACGAAGGCAAGCCCCAAACCGGCGACGATGGTGGCGATAAGGGGGGTGTCATGCGGCATTTGCTATGGAGCGCCTTTCGAAAATCTCGATGTCGGATGGGCGCCCGCCGAGGCTGTCGCCTTTCGCAATATGATGGAGCGGGCAGCGATGATGCAACCGCTGTCGCGTAGAAATCGGCGCCGAGGATGCCGCCGGAGGACGAAAATCGCAGTCGGCTTAGCGCCGTTCGGTCGAGCGGCATCGGCGCTCGGCGCTAAGCTCAATTCTCTCCGTCCGGCTCAGGCCGCCTGAAGCAGCTTCTCGATCTCGAAGATGGTGTGGTTGGTCAGCGTTTTCGGGATCTCCGCCTTCACCCTGTCGCAGACCTCCTTGTGCAGCTTCTGCCGCATCTCGCCCAACACTCTGGGGGGTGCGATCAGCACGACCTCGTCGAACTCGCCCTGGTGCGCAAGTTTGTAAAGCCGCTCCGCGATATCGTCGGCAAAGCGCTCCTTGCCGATACGGTGCCAGTCGGTCTCCTCGATAGCGCTGCGAGGCCCTTCGGCGTACCGGCCCGGTTTGTCGGTGCCCTGTTCGCGAGTGGCAGGATTTTCCTGCTCCATTTCCTGCACGACCTGCAGATTTGGATATTTGGTATCGCCCTCGTTGCGGAGGAAAAGCGCCTTCTCGCCGTCAGCCACGATGACCCAAAGATCGTGTTTCAGCCTGATGTTCATTGCGCTCCTCCTTTGCAGCTTTCGGGCCTGTCGACCGCGCTTCAGAATGCGATCTGTCGGCGGGGACGGGATCGCTAGCCAAACGTGCCGCCAAGCGTGATTGTTCCAGTCGGCGATGACTGCCCGATCATCTCTTGCACGGGCATCAACCGGCCGCCCCGCGAGCATACGGCTTTAATCTACTAACTTAGTAGAAATTGGAAAAAACTATTTTGCCATGCTGAGCGGGCGACGCTAAAAATTACGCTGGATCAGTGGGTGCCGGCGAGGTGTCTGGCCACCTCAACGCTGCAGCGTAGAATTTTTTTCTCCTGCCTTTCGCGGTTGCGAAAAAGCGATTGCCTGCCATCAAGGGATGCGCGAGTGCTTGCCTTCTGGTTTTTGCCGCGCCCGCATAAAACTGCCAGACTGTTGTTACAAGGCTTATCGCCATGTCGCCAACCAACGCCAAGCTCAACGCCTTCCCCGTCTTCATGCGGGTCGACGGCGAAGCCGTGGCCATCGTCGGCAATGGCGAGGAGGCGCTGGCCAAGGCGAGGCTGCTTGCGCAGTCGAGCGCTGCGCTGCGCATCATCGCGGACAATGCCGATCCCGAACTTCTGAGTTTCATCGCCACCGCCGGCGCCGTCCATGTCGATGCCGCCTATGATGCCGCGCAGCTCGAAGGGGTCGCCCTGGTGTTTGCCGCCAGCGGCGATGAGGCGCTCGACCGCCGCGTCGCCGAAGATGCCCGCACGCTGGGAATCCCGGTCAACGCCGTCGATCGGCCGGAGCTCTGCGATTTCTTCACCCCGGCGCTGGTCAATCGCGCACCGGTCGCCATCGCCATCGGCACCGAAGGCGCCGGCCCGGTGCTGGCACAGCTGCTGCGCGCCCGCATCGATCGCTTGCTGTCGCCTTCGCTCGGCCGGCTGGCCGCCCTGGCGGTGTCGTTCCGCATTGCTGCCGAGCGGCTGCCGAAGGGCAATCGCCGCCGCAGCTTCTGGAGCGATTTCTTCGCCGGCGCTCCGGCCAAGGCGGTTGAAGCCGGAGAGTTCGACAGGGCGCATAGGGCTGCGCTCGACCTTCTGGCTTCGCATGCGCCAGCGGCGGGCCATATCGCGCTGGTCGGCGCCGGTCCGGGCGCGGAAGACCTTTTGACGCTGCGCGCTCACCGCCTGCTGATGGAGGCCGACGCTATCGTCTATGACGCGCTGGTGCCGGAGGCGATCGTCGCCATGGGCCGCCGCGACGCCGAGCGCCTGCCCGTCGGCAAGCGCAAGGGCTGCCATTCCAAGAGCCAGGAAGAGATCAACGCGCTGCTCATCGAGCTTGGCCGCGCCGGCAAGCGCGTGGTGCGGCTGAAGTCCGGCGATCCGCTGGTGTTCGGCCGGGCCGGCGAGGAGATGGCCGCGCTGCGTGAAGCCGGCGTCGCCTACGAGGTGGTTCCAGGCGTCACTGCAGCCTTCGCCGCCGCTGCCGATTTCGAGCTGCCGCTGACGCTGCGTGGTGTGACCTCCTCGATGGTGTTCACCACCGGCCACGATCTCAAGGGCAACTCGCTGCCCGACTGGGCCAAGCTTGCCATCTCCGGCGCCACCGTCGCCGTCTATATGGGGCGCTCGGTGGCGGCCGAAGTCGCCGGCCGGCTGATCGAAGCCGGGCTGTCGCCGGATACTGCCGTCGCCGTCGTCGAGAATGCCAGCCTGGGCAATCGCCGCCGCTTCCACGGCACGCTGGCCGACCTGCCGTCGCTCGAAGCGCGCGTCGATCTCACCGGTCCGGTCATGACCATCATCGGCGACGCAGTCGCCGGCGCCAATTTCGAACGGTCCGAACCGCTCGCGACACACAGGCATGAAGGGGCCGCCGCCAGCACGGTGGCCGAAGGAGTACGGCAATGAAGGTTTTGACCGCGAACAGGCTCTCCGACGGCATCGCCGTCTGGTACGCCGATGGCGGCTGGGCGGAAACGGTCGGTCATGCCGACATCGCCCATGACAAGGCGGCGGAGGACCGGCTCGAAGCGGTCGGCGCCGCGGCCGCCGCCAACAATGAGGTGGTCGACGTCAATCTGATCGACGTCACCGTGGTCAATGGATTGGTCGAGCCGGTGCGGCTGCGCGAAAAAATCCGCGCCGCGGGTCCCACCATCCGTACCGACATCGGCAAGCAGGCGAGCCCGGCAGCGGCGCGCGCGGCATAAGTTCAAGGAAAGAGCGGGCGGACGCGCCCTGAAAGACGAAGCATGTACCGTTACGACGAGTTCGACCAAGATTTCGTTCACGCCCGTGTCGCCGAGTTCAGCGACCAGGTGCAGCGCCGGCTTGCCGGCGAGATCACCGAGGACCAGTTCCGGCCGCTGAGGCTGATGAACGGCGTCTATCTGCAATTGCATGCCTACATGCTGCGCATCGCCGTGCCCTACGGCACGCTGAACAGCCGGCAGTTGCGCATGCTCGGCCACATCGCCCGCAAATACGACAAGGGCTACGGCCACTTCACCACGCGCCAGAACATTCAGTTCAACTGGCCGGCGCTGTCCGACATTCCGGCGATCCTCGCCGACCTGGCGAGCGTCGAGATGCACGCCATCCAGACCAGCGGCAACTGCATCCGCAACGTCACCGCGGACCATTTCGCGGGTGCGGCCGCCGACGAGGTCGCCGATCCGCGTCCCTATGCGGAAATCCTGCGCCAATGGTCTTCGGTGCATCCGGAATTCTCGTTCCTGCCGCGCAAGTTCAAGATCGCGGTGACCGGCGCCGAGCGTGACCGCGCCGCCATCCAGACGCACGACATCGGCCTGCACCTGAAGAAGAATGCTGCCGGCGAGCTCGGCTTTGGCGTCTATGTCGGCGGCGGCCAGGGCCGCACGCCGATGGTGGCGAAGAAGATCCGCGACTTCCTGCCGGAAGCCGATCTGTTGTCCTACTGCACGGCGATCCTGCGCGTTTACAACCTCTATGGCCGCCGCGACAACAAGTACAAGGCGCGCATCAAGATCCTCGTCCACGAAACCGGCGTGGAGGAAATCACTCGCCAGATCGAGGCCGAATGGCAGGAGTTGAAGGACGCCGAGCTGAAGCTGCCGGAAGCCGATATCCAGGCGATCAACGCCTATTTCGCACCGCCGGCATTGCCGGACCGGCCGGAGGGCGATGCGCATGTGAAGCAGGCGCGGCTCGATTCCAAGAGTTTTTCGGAATGGCTCGACCAGAACGTGGTGACGCATCGACACCCCGATTATGCGGCGGTGACCATCTCGCTCAAGGGTATCGGCGAGGTGCCCGGCGACGCCACCGACAGCCAGATGGAAGCAGTTGCCGACATCGCCGAGAAATACGCCTTCGACGAGCTGCGCGTCAGCCATGAGCAGAACCTGATCCTGCCGCATGTGGCGCGCGCCGACCTCAAGGCGGTCTATGACGCGCTGGTCGAGATCGGCCTGGCGACCGCCAATTCCAACCTGATCAGCGACATCATCTCTTGCCCGGGCCTCGACTATTGCGCGCTGGCTACGGCGCGCTCCATTCCGGTGGCGCAGGAAATCTCGCGCCGCTTCGCCTCGCTGGAGCGGCAGCGCGAGATCGGCGAATTGAAGCTGAAGATCTCCGGCTGCATCAATGCCTGCGGCCACCACCATGTCGGCCACATCGGCATCCTCGGCGTCGAGAAGAAGGGCACCGAACTCTATCAGGTGACGCTCGGCGGCTCGGCCGACGAGAACACGTCGGTCGGCGAGATCATCGGCCGCGGCTTCTCCTCGGAGGAGATCACCGATGCCATCGAGCAGATCGTCGACACCTATCTCGGCCTTCGGCTCAATCCCGATGAACGTTTTATCGACGCATACCGCCGTGTCGGTCCCGCGCCGTTCAAGGAGGCGCTCTATGCTGGCGAAACCAAGGCCGCTTGACCGTATCGTAGACGTCGAGGCCGGCGTTGCCGCGGAAGCGGCAGGGCTCGACGCGCTACTCGGCCATCTGAAGCCGATCGAGATCATCGAGCGCTCGGCGCGCGAATTCTTCCGCGGCGAGGTCGCCGCCGTGTCGTCTTTCGGCGCTGATTCGGCGGTGCTCCTGCATATGATCGCCAAGATCGACCGCTCGCTGCCGGTGATCTTCCTCGACACCGGCAAGCATTTCGAGGAGACGCTCGGCTACCGTGACGCGCTGGTCGCCGATTTCGGCCTGACCGATGTCAGGGTGATCAAGCCGGAGGAAGCCGCGCTCGAACGCGTCGATCCGACAGGCAGGCTGCATGAAACCGACACCGATGCCTGCTGCAACGTGCGCAAGGTCGAGCCGCTGGCGCGGGGCGTCGAGCCGTTCCGCGCCTGGTTCACAGGGCGCAAGCGCTTCCAGGCTTCGACGCGCGCGGCACTCCCGGTCTTCGAGGCGGTCGGCTCGCGCATCCGCATCAATCCGCTGGCGCATTGGACGACATCGGACCAGGCCGACTACATGCGCGCGCATGCGCTGCGCGAAAATCCGCTGGTCGCCTATGGCTATCTCTCGATCGGCTGCTTCCCGTGCACGCAGCCGGTACAGCCTGGCGAGGACGCCCGCAGCGGCCGCTGGGCGGGGCACGCCAAGACCGAGTGCGGCATCCACCTGTCGGGGCTGGAGAAGTCGCTGACCGACGCATCCCTATAGGGTATGTTGATATTCAGGTGAGGCCGGCCTGCAAACGGCGGTTTCCTGCGCTTCCGGTGCTCCCGTACTTTGGTACGCTGCGCTCCGGTTCTCGGAAGCCACCGTTTTCGACTCGGCCTGACCTGAATCTCAACACACCCTGGGCGTTCTTTGAGCTTTAGGAATTGCTTGATGACTGAACCGACCAAATCGGAAACCCGCCTCTGGACCCCGAAGGGTTTCCGCGAGGACGAATGGACCCATGCAGAGAGCGCCGAGGCGCTTGCCGGCAATGGCCGTTTCATCCTGCCGCTACAGGTTTTTCTTGCGCTCGATGACGACACCCGCAAGTCGGCCAAGCAGCGCATCGGTGTGCTCCTGCTGCCCGGCGACGAGCTCGACAAGATCGTCGGCCTGCTCGACCAGCTGTCGCTAGTGGCGCTCGCTTTCCCGGCATTCAACGACGGCCGCTCCTTTTCCAAGGGCGAGCTGCTGCGCGCCCGCCATAACTTCAAGGGCGCGGTCCGCGCCACGGGCCAGGTGCTAGTCGACCAGCTGCCGCATATGTTGCGGCTCGGCTTCGACGAATTCGAGGTCTCCAACCCAGTGCTGCTGAAGCGGCTTGAGGAGGGACGCACCGGCGGCCTGCCGGTCTACTATCAGCCGGCGGTGGAGCCGGAAGCCAAGGGCCCGAAATATTCCTGGCGGCGCAAGCGTGCGGGCTGAGAGGCAGCCGCCACAACGCAGTCGAAAGGCACTCTACAAAAAGGAAGCGGCCTGCAGCTTTGGTCTGACCAAGCCTCTCATTTTCGACAGTCACTCAAGGGTGGAAATGGTCCGCAGGCCCTCTTTGCAGCAATCTGGTCAGACCACTTATGCGATTTGCACTTTCCCTTCCGTCATCTTGCCTTTAGGATAGGGCCATTATTTCGCGATCCGAAATAAATAGCCAGCAAAGGGAGGAGACGGCATGGCAGGCAAGAAGATACTGATGCTCGTTGGCGAGTTCAGCGAGGAATACGAGATTTTCGTCTTTGAGCAGGCCATGCATGCGGTCGGCCACACCGTCCATGTCGTCTGTCCGGACAAGAAGGCCGGCGATGTGCTAAAGACCTCGCTGCATGACTTCGAGGGCCATCAGACCTACACCGAAAAGCTCGGCCACGACTACATTCTCAACAAGACCTTCGCCGAGGTGAATCCGGCGGATTACGACGCGGTCTACGCCGCGGGCGGTCGCGGGCCGGAGTATATCCGCATCGACAAGCGCGTGCAGGCGCTGGTCAGGCATTTCCATGAAACCGGCAAGCCGATCTTCACAATCTGCCACGGCGTGCAGATCCTGATCGCCGTCGACGGCGTGGTGCGCGGCAAGGAAGTAGCGGCGCTGCACTATTGCGAGCCCGAGGTGACGCTCGCCGGCGGCACCTATATCGACGTTGCGCCGACCGGTGCGCATGTCGACGGTAATCTGGTGTCGGCGAAGGGATGGCCCGGCCTTGCCGCCTTCATGCGCGAGTGCCTGAAGGTGCTCGGGACCGAGATCCGCCATGGCGAAGCGCTGATGCGCGACGAGCGCAGGGCAGCCTAGCTCTACAGAGTGCGGGCTGCGCAAAGGGCGGCATATGGCTGAGCGTTGCTTAGCGATGCCGTTGTCCGCCCATTTTGTCCGCCTCGGCGCCTTCAAGGCGGTCGAGCAGGTCTGTCAGCCGCTTGGGCATCTCTTTCTCCAGACGAAAAGCCGGCAGCGTGCGCAGAAAGCGCTTTGTTGCCTCCGTGCCAAGCTGACGCCTGATATCCTTGGCGAGTTTGGCTCGCCTTTCGCCACCATTGCCGCTCATAATCCCAAAATCCTGTCTCGGCTTCGAAACTCCTCCAGGCCGGCAATGGTTCCCGTACGTGTCCCCAAGGGCAAGCGAAGACGCCCGGTACGGTAAAGTTTGAATTAATTTGGAGCGGTCCGAGGAGGGCGGCAGCCGGTGCTTGCCCCTTGATTTTTGACCCTTAAACCTCGATATCGGGCGCAAATCCAAACCAATCCGAATGACGGGAAACGGCGATGAGCGACCAGACAAAAGACGAACGCGCGCCCGAGGAAATCGAGGCCAGCCAGGCTTCCGGCGCCCAGGCTCCCGGCGAACGTGCGGAAGGCGGCGTCGACGGCGACTATGAAGCGCTTGTGCGGCTGCTGAAGGAAAACGAGGAGCTGAAGGACCGCGCGCTTCGCGTAGCTGCCGAAATGGAGAATCTGCGGCGCCGCACCGCGCGCGACGTGCATGATGCGCGCACTTACGCGGTGGCCAATTTCGCACGCGACATGCTGTCGGTGTCGGATAATCTGCGCCGCGCGCTCGATACCATTCCGGCCGAAGCCAAAGCCTCCGGCGATGCCGGCTTCAAGGCGCTGATCGAGGGTGTCGACCTCACCGAGCGCGCCATGCTGTCGGCGCTGGAGCGGCACGGCGTGAAGAAGCTTGCGCCGGAAGGCGAGAAGTTCGACCCGAACTTCCACCAGGCGATGTTCGAGGTGCCCAACGCCGACGTTCCGGCCGGCACCGTTGTCCAGGTCGTGCAGCCCGGCTACTCGATCGGCGAGCGCGTGCTGCGGCCGGCGATGGTCGGCGTCTCAAAGGGCGGCCCGAAGGCTGCCGCAACCGAGGCGCCGGTCGAGCCGGGCCCGGTGAACGAGCAGGCCGAGAAGGATGCTTGATTAGGGGAGTAAGGGAGTAGGGCAATAGGGCAGTAGGGCAGTAGGGATAGCGGCCGTACATTTCATTCGGCTTGTGCTATTTATAGTCCCTACTCACCTACTCCCTTACTGCCCTACTCCCTTATGTCCTTGAATCCCATCGAGCTGCTCGACTATGCCGGCGTCGCGGTCTTCGCGGCGACGGGCGCGCTTGCCGCGTCGCGCAAGGAGCTCGATATCATCGGTTTCCTGTTTTTGGCCAGCGTCACCGGCATCGGCGGCGGGACGCTGCGCGACGTCATCCTCAACCTGCCGGTGTTCTGGGTCGCCAACAACGGTTATGTGCTGATCTGCGCCGTTGTCGCCGTGCTCGTCTTCTTCAGCGCACACCGCGTCGAAAGCCGCTACAAGCTGCTGCTCTGGCTCGATGCGATCGGACTGGCCGCCTTCGCGGTGATGGGAGCGGCAAAGGGCCTGGCGATCACCGGCTCACCGGTGGTGTCTGTCATCACCGGGGTGCTCACCGCCACCTTCGGCGGCATATTGCGCGATCTACTCGCCGGTGAGCCCTCGGTGCTGCTGAGACCCGAAATCTATGTCACGGCGGCGCTTGCGGGTGCCGCGCTCTTCACGCTCTCAGACCTTGTCGGCATGCCGGCGCTTGCCTCAAGCCTGCTCGGCTTCGCGGCGGCTTTCCTGGTGCGCGGCGGAGCGCTCAAATTCGGCTGGTCGTTCCCGGCCTATAAGAGCCGGCCCGGGCGAAGGCCGGAGGATATTCCGTGACGAAGCGAATAGCGAATAGGGAGTAGCGAATAGGGCTATTGTGACCAGCCCACAATCGCTTACTTCATTCGCTATTCGCTATTCGCTATTCGCTATTCGCTGGCGTCAGGCGGCGAAACGCTGCCCTTCACCGCCATAGTAGTTGACGTAGCGGGCGCCGATTTCCTTGACCGGCATGACAACGAAGACGTCGACCGTCGAAAACTCGCGGTCGATGACGCAGCCGTCGCCGATGCGAGCGCCAACGCGCAGATAGCCCTTGACCAGCGGCGGCATGGCGGCGATCGCCGCCTTGGCGTTGACCGCCTCGATCGGCATCAGGTCCATCGAGCAGTAGCGGCCGGCCACCGCCCTGACATCCCAGGCCTGGTCGGTGCGGCAATGATGGGCGAGATAGGTGAGCGCCTCGGCATGCGCGGCCGGCACGGTGCCGTGGAACGAGGCGCAGCCGGTCATCACGCCGATGCCGTAATGGTTGATATAGGCCCAGATGCCTTGCCAGAGCGCCTCGATCGTGCGCTTGGAGCGGTATTCTGGCAGCACGCAGGAGCGGCCGAGCTCGAGGAAGCGCTGGCCCGGATGGCGCGCGACCAGCTTGGTCAGCTCGAATTCGCCCTCGGAATAGAAGCCGCCCGCGGCCGTGGCGATCTCCTGCCGCAGCAGGCGATAGGTGCCGACGATGCGGCGATGCTCGGGACCGGGAAGCGAGGTGTCGAAAACCAGGAGATGGTCGCAGAGCGGGTCGAAACGGTCGGCATCGCGCCGGTCCTGCGCCTGGAACAGATCCTTCCTCGCGCCAAGCTCGTCATAGAATACCCGATAGCGCACTTCCTGGGCGGCGGCGATCTCGGCCTCGTTGCGGGCAAGCCGCACTTCGAGGTTGCCGATACGGCCCAGCGTTGCGCCGCTTGCGACGGCGTCGACAGCACGCCCGCCGAGCAGGGCGCTGGCGTTCGGCCGAGTATCGCATTCAGGCATGACTGTATGCACGAGTGATTCTCCTTCGAGCCATCCCTCTTGGCACGGGGATACGGTGTAGGTGCAACAGGATTGTGACAGTACCGTGATACGGCGAGCCCGGCAATACTTCGTCGGCTGGGCAATACCCTCAACCGGCTATCTTATGGCTGCGAAAGCCAAGCAATCCAAGGCGTTCGGGAAAGTCTAAAAAATTCGTTACGCGGCAGCCTGGCTCTCGACGGCCTGGACGAGCGCATCGGGGTCGAGAGGCTTGGTAACGAAGCCGCTGGCGCCGTGGGCCAGCACGGTGTGGCGCGTCTTTTCCTGGCTGTCGGCCGAAAGCACCATGATCGGGATCGGCGGCACGGCAAGCGCTTCCTCGTGGCGGCGGATGGCGGCGATCGCGTCCAACCCGTCCATCACCGGCATGTGCAGGTCCATCAGGACGACGTCGAAACGATGCTTGAGGCCGGCGTCGGTGACGGCTTCGACCGCGGCCTTGCCGTTGCCGACGATCTTGACGCGATGTCCGGCCTTGAGAAGCGTGGCGCGGGCAAGCATGGCATTTATGTCATTGTCCTCGGCGATCAGCACGGACAGGCCCTGGTCGCGGCGGCGGACGGACGCGGTGCCGCGCGGCTGCGGCCGCGGCGCGGCGGGTGCCGGCACATGGCTGGTCAGCAGCACGCGCAGCAGCGTTTCGCCGCGCACCGGCCGGGCGAGGAATGTCGCGTAGCCGTTGGCGCGGAATTCGCCAAGCATGCCGCGATCGGTGGGCGCAATCAGGGTGACGGCCTCGCAGTCGACAAAACCGCCCTGACGCAGCCGCTTCAGCAGGCGGCCGTCGCTGTTTTCGAGCGCGGCATCGACCAGAAGCACGTTGCAGCCGGCGGCGAAGGCAGCGGCCTGGTCCGGCGTGGCGGCAATCTCGACGGCACCGCCATGCGCGCGGATGGTGCGGGCTATGGCATCGGCCTCGACGGCGTTCCTGGATACGATCACCGCGCGCCGGTCGGAGAGGATGCTCCGGCGATATTGCGGCGGTTCGGTTGCGGCGGTCGCCGGGATGTCGAAGACGAACTCGGATCCTTCGCCGAGCCGGCTCGAGACCGAAATCGTGCCGCCCATGGCGATCACCAGCCGCTTGGAGATGGCAAGACCGAGACCCGCGCCGCCATGCACCCTGGTCGAAGTGCCGTCGGATTGCTCGAACTCCTCGAAGATGTGCTCCATGTCCTCCTCGCGCAGCCCCGGACCGGTGTCGGCGATGGTGAAGCAGATGCGGTCGGTGCTCTCGGTGCGGGCGCGCGCGACGGTAAGCAGCACGCCGCCGGCGTCGGTGAACTTGACGGCATTGCCGATGAGATTGAGCAGCACCTGGCGTACGCGGCCGGGGTCGGCGGTGATCATCTGCGGCACGTCGGGCTCGACATGGCAGCCGAGGCCGATGTTCTTGGAGAAGGCCTTCGCCGCCAGGAGCTCGATGATGTTGTCGGCGATCTCGCGCAGCGACGTCGGCTGCGGTTCGGGATCGAAGCGGCCGGCCTCGATCTTGGAATAGTCGAGCAGGTCCTCGATCAGCGCGAGCAGCGAGCTCGCGGAAGTCGAGACGGCGCCGACATAGGTGCGCTGCTCGGGCGAGAGGTCGGTGTCGGCAAGCAGCTTCGCCATACCCATGATGCCGTTCATCGGCGTGCGGATCTCGTGGCTGACGGTGGCAAGGAAGCGCGACTTGGCCTGGCTGGCATATTCGGCCCGCTCGCGGGCGGTGATCAGCGAGGATTCAGCACGCTTGCGGGCGGTGATGTCGCGGGCGATCGCCCGGTGCGAAACAGCGCCTGTATCCCTGTCGCGCACCGAGAGCTCGATCCAGGAGAACCAGCGCGGCCCGTTCGGCGTGCGGATTGCGACGTCGGTGGAGCTCAGGCATTCATGGTCCGAGAAGGCGGCATCGGGCACGACGCCCACGTCTATGCCGAGCTCGGAAAGCGTCTTGCCGGCGAGATCGCGCTGGTCCGTGTCGACGAGCGAGGCGAAGACCTTGTTGGCGTAGACGATGTATCCGTCGCGGTCGCGATGGACGACGAGATCGCCGAGCGCATCGATCAGGCCGCGAAAACGCTCCTCGCTCTCCTGCATCTCCCACATGCGGTCGGCGAGCGTCTCGATCTCGGCGCGGCTGCGGGCGGCGGTCTCGTCGA
Organism: Mesorhizobium dulcispinae; assembly: GCF_033977345.1. NCBI lineage: Bacteria > Pseudomonadati > Pseudomonadota > Alphaproteobacteria > Hyphomicrobiales > Phyllobacteriaceae > Mesorhizobium > Mesorhizobium dulcispinae. The sequence goes on along the minus strand of NZ_JAVIIY010000003.1, from coordinate 163,277 downwards.
GAAGCGCAACGGTGCGGCGCTCGATGCGCTGGTTGCGCATATGCATCACGAGGCCGCCCAGGCTCGTCGCCAGGAGGCCGATGGTGATGAAGGTCGGCGCCCCGGTGAGATGCGTCAGCCCGGCCAGCACGACGATCGCGACGATCGTCAGGAACGGCAGGCCTTCGTGGCTGGCAGTCGGCAGTTCGGGAGCCAGTGGCGGCGCGACAAGCACGTGCCGCTTCGGCGCGTCCGCGCCGGGCTCGTCATCGCCGGCGGCCTTTTTGTCCTGTCTGAAGTCGGAGTCCGCGAACATGCGGCAAACCCTGCCAGACAGAGATTATGGAAGATTGCGGCGGATCGTTCGAATTTTAGTCTTCACGCCGATTTCGAGCGGTTTCTGCTCGTTTGGTGCAATTCCGGACGGGAAGCCGCCGAACACTTTTCCTGGGATTGCGCCTACATATCGACGACCACGCGACCCCTGATCTTGCCGTCGACGATGTCGCGCGCGGCGCCGACGATGCCGTCGAAGCCGATCGAGCGCGACAGGGTCGACAGCTTCTTGAGATCGAGATCCGTGCCGATGCGGCGCCATGCCTCGAGGCGGACCGGTTTCGGCGCCATGACCGAATCGATGCCGAGCAGCGAGACGCCGCGCAGGATGAAAGGGGCAACGCTGCTGGGCAGGTCCATGCCGCCGGCCAGACCGCAAGCGGCGATCGCGCCGCCATAGGTGGTCATCGAAAGCACATTGGCGAGCGTATGGGAGCCGACCGAGTCGACGCCGCCGGCCCAGCGTTCCTTGGCGAGCGGCTTGGCCGGCTGGCTGAGCTCGTCGCGCGAGATCACTTCCGCCGCGCCGAGGTCGATCAGATAGGGGCTTTCGGCATTGCGCCCGGTGGAAGCGATCACATGGTAGCCGAGGGTAGAGAGGATCGAGATGGCGACCGAGCCGACGCCGCCGGCGGCTCCCGTCACCACCACCGGCCCGCGATCGGGCACGATGCCGTGCCGCTCCAGCGCCATGACGGCGAGCATTGCGGTATAGCCGGCGGTGCCGACGGCCATCGCATCATGCGGGCTCATGCCGTCGGGCAGCGGCACCAGCCAGTCGCCCTTGACGCGGGCGCGCCCGGCATAGGCGCCGTAATGCGTCTCGCCAACACCCCAGCCGTTGAGGATGACCTTGTCGCCCTTGCGCCAATCGGCATGCGAAGAGTCGATGACGGTGCCGGCGAAATCGATGCCGGGCACCAGCGGCCAGCGGCGCACAACCGGGGCCTTGCCGGTGATGGCGAGCCCGTCCTTGTAGTTCACCGTCGTGGCCTCGACGGCGACGGTGACATCGCCTTCCATCAGATCGGCTTCGGTGAGGTCGACGACCTCGACCGACTGCTTCTTCTCGGCATCGCGCGAAACGAGGATGGCTTTGAAGGTATCGGGCACTTTTTGTCTCCTCGGTTCTGGCGATTTTTTTGCGCAATTGCTGCGGGCCGACTTTGAGGCGGTGGCCGCGCGAGGTCAATTGCCTCAGTCCTGGGGCTTGGTTTCTCGCCGCCAGCCGATCAACTCGTCGAAGACAACTAGTGCCGCGCCCACGGAAATGAAGGCGTCGGCGAGGTTGAACACCGCGAAGGACCAGACCGGCGTGTGGAACAGGACGTAGTCGATGACGTGGCCGTAGACCGCACGGTCGATCAGATTGCCGAGCGCGCCGCCGACGATCAGGGCGAAGCCGATCCGGGCAAGGACGTGGCCGGCTGGAGTGCGCACCGCCAGATAGAGCACGAAGGCGACGACGAGCGCGGCGATGACCACCAGGCCGGTGTCGCCGAAGGAGGAGAACATCGAGAAAGCAATGCCGGTGTTGTAGGTGCGAAACAGCGCCAGGAAAGGCAGGAGATCGACCTTTTCCTGAAAGGCGAGGCCGTTTTCCACCAGCTGTTTTATCCACTGGTCGAGTGCGATAGCGACCACGACCAGCAGGGCATAAGGAGACCAGGATCTCACGATTTTTGTAGTCCTCATCGCGTGTCTGTAGCGGGGTCGAGCTTCAAGGCACCGCGCCGGATCTCGAACAGCATCACGCCGGTGGCAACCGCCAGATTGAGAGAATCGGCGCGGCCGGCTTGCGGGATCCTGAGCAGCCGGTCGCAGCTCTCCGCGAGGCTGTCGGGCAGGCCCTGTTGCTCATTGCCCATCAGAAGCAGAACCGGACCTCTTGAGAAGTCGACCGAGCGATAGTCTACGGCGCCCTTCAGATGCGTTCCGGCGACGAGGCCCGGAAAGTCGCGCCGCCAGGCGAGGAAGGCCTGCTCCGTTGCCCTGGCGACCGGCACGGCAAAGATCGAGCCCATGGTGGCGCGCACCGTTTCCAGCGAAAACGGATCGGTGGTGTCGCCGACCAGGATGATGCCCTTGGCGCCGACGGCATCGACGGTGCGGATGACGGTGCCGAGATTGCCGGGGTCGCGCACGCGGTCGAGCGCGACCCAGACGTCGCCGTCCGTGGCGCGGATACCTTTTAGCGGCAGCGTCTGCTGCGCGAAGACGCCGACGACCATTTGCGGGTTTTCGCGGCGGGTGATTGCCGCCAGCACCTTTTCCGAGACTTCGAGCACGGTGCCGCCGGCGGCGACCGTGCGCGCCGCCACTTTTTCTATCGCCGCGTTGCCGCGCCCGGCCTTGGCGAAGACCAGCGTCCTGATCGACCAGCCGAGGTCGAGCGCGTCGATGACCAGCTTCAGGCCTTCGGCCATGAAGGCGTTCTGCTGATCGCGGAATTTCTTGAGCGCCAGTGCCTTGATGTCCTTGACCAGCGGATTGGCGAGGCTGGTGACTTCCTTGACCTGGCCGACCGGGCGGTGTCCGTCATGCGCGACCATTTCAAGCCACCCAGCGCGAGAACAGCGAGGTCGACAGCGCGCGGCCGGCGGATTTCTCGCGAATGATCAGCTCGCCGGATTCGACCGTGCCGCCCATGCCGGCGAAGGTATCGCGCATCAGGGCATGGATGGCGAAGAAGGAGGCGCGGATCGAATAGGCGGTGAGCACCACGGCGATCGGTTTCGGCGTCAGGATCGAGCGGCAGAGGTCGGTTAGGCCCGGCAGATCCTCGAACAATTGCCATACCTCGCCCTTCGGGCCGCGGCCATAGGCGGGCGGGTCGAAGAGCACAATGTCGTAGCGGCTGCCGCGGCGTTCCTCGCGCTCGGCGAATTTCACCGCGTCCTCGACGATCCAGCGGATCGGCTTGCCGGACAGCCCGGCCATCTCCTGGTTCTCGCGCGCCCAGCCGATCGCCTTCTTCGAGGCGTCGACATGAGTGACTTCGGCGCCCGCGCGCGCGGCGACCAGCGAGGCAAGCCCGGTATAGCCGAAGAGGTTGAGCACCTTGACCGGGCGCCTGGCCGCGGCGATCAGCCCGGCCATGTGATCCCAGTGCGAGGCCTGCTCGGGAAAGACGCCGACATGGCGGAACGAGGTGAAGCGGCCGAGATAATCGATGCCGTCATGCTTCATCGGCCAGGTCTCGCCCAGCGGCGCTTTCGGGAAGCGCCAGCGGCCAATGCCTTCCTCGTCGGTGTCACCGGTGAAGATGGCGTCGGCACGCTCCCATTCCTTCGCCGGAAGCGCCCGCTGCCAGATCGCCTGGCCTTCCGGGCGCACGATGCGGTATGGGCCGTACTGCTCCAGTTTCTCGCCGGCGCCACTGTCCAGCAGCGCGTAGTCGGCGTTGGGCGCGACTTCGAGGATCAGCGGCAGGCGCTCGGCTGGCAGAGGGCCTTCGCGGCGCGAAAGAATGCGCGGTGCGGGTTTCGCCTCCTGGCGGTCCGTGGATTTCGATTCGTGCCGCTCGGCATGCTTTGGCTGCGGGCGTCCAGGAACAAGCGCGTCGCGCTGGCGGCCCGGCTCCGTCCTGGCGGGGGGCGGCCGGCTGTCGCGGCGTTTGTCGCGAAAGGATTTCAAGAAGGGGCATCTCCGGCGGTTCGGCCCGCTTCTGCCACAGCTATGCCCACCGGCGCAACAAAGGCGCGTGCATTGCGGCCATCGAGGGCTCAGACGTGGCGGATCGACAGCGAAAACGGTCGCCCCTCGCGCCACAGGTGGGCGACCATCTTGTCAACTTGGGAAGCGATTCCAGGGGATGGGCAAAGGACGGTCCAAGGCAAACGCCGCGACGGTCACGCTAAGCACCGACCAAAATAACAGGAATCCGCGCATCTCCAGTGAGGTCAACGGTGTCGGAGCGCAGGCGTTCCGACGCCGCCTTGCCGCGGTATGCGTTGCGGACCTATCGTCCGGTCGCCGCAAACAGCAAAGCGATGTCCCGTTCCGAACGCCTGCTCGACCTGATCCAGATCCTGCGCCGTCACCGCCGGCCGGTGAGCGGTCGCATGCTCGCGGATGACATGGGCGTTTCTATCCGCACGCTTTATCGCGACATCGCGACGCTGCAGGGGCAAGGCGCGCCGATCGAAGGCGAGGCGGGGCTGGGTTATGTGCTGAAGCCCGGCTTCATGCTGCCGCCGCTGATGTTCACCGACGAGGAGATCGAGGCGATCGTGCTCGGTTCGCGCTGGGTGGCGAAACAGCCGGACAAGCGGCTGGCCGCGGCGGCGACGGACGCGCTGTCGAAGATCGCTGCGGTGCTGCCGGACGATCTGCGCGAGGATCTCGACGCCACGACGCTGCTGGTCGGGCCGGGTTCCGCGAGCGTCGAGGCGATCGATCTCGGCATTGTCAGGCAGGCGATCCGCAACGAGCGTAAGCTCGGCTTCCTCTACCGGGATGCCGGCGGCGCCGCATCGGAGCGCATGGTCTGGCCGTTCGCGCTCGGCTTCTTCGACAAGGTGCGGGTGATGGTGGCGTGGTGCGAGATGCGCAAGGATTTCCGGCATTTCCGCGCCGATCGTATGTCCCACCTCATGACCACCGATATTCGCTATCCGCGCCGCCGCCAGGTGATGCTCAAGGAGTGGCGGGCGACGCTCGACAAGCCAGGCCAAAATGCGCCGGGACACCCCGCCATCTGAGAGGCTGCTGCCAGAAACTGACAGTGGTACCGCCTAAGGTCGCCAAGGTTCAAACATCTTGGAGATCAAACATGACCACGCCCAACTTCGTCATCCTTTACGTCGACAGCCCCGAGAAGAGCGGCGCCTTCTACGCCTCGCTGCTTGGGCGCGAGCCGGTCGAGGCCTCGCCGACTTTCGTCATGTTCGTGCTCGACAAGGGCTTCAAGCTCGGCCTCTGGTCGCGTCACACCGTGGAGCCGGCGGCCGCCGCGGCGGGCGGAGCCGGCGAACTCGTGCTTACGGTCGAGAATTCGGCTGCGGTCGACGCCACGCATTCCGATTGGGCCAAGCGCGGCCTGAAAATCCTGCAGACCCCGACTGACATGGATTTCGGCCGCACATTCGTCGCGCTCGATCCCGACAGTCATCGCCTGCGCGTCTACTGGCCGAATGAGTAGGCAGTAGGCAGTAGGCAGTAGGCAGTAGGCAGTAGGATGTGAGGCTTCCCTACTGCCTTACTGCCTGCCTAATCCCTACTGCCTTGCGCTGAGCGCCTCGTAGACGGCGATGCCTGCCGCGAGGTCCTCGAGCGCGGCGCCGACGGATTTGAACAGCGTGATCTCGCTGTCGCCCCGTCGGCCGCCTTTCTCGCCGCGCGCCAATTCATGCAGGTCAGCGACGATCGCTTCCGGTTTCAGCACGCCGGAAGCCAGCGGCTGAACGATGTCGCCGGCCTCCTTGGTGGCGCCGGCGCGGGTGTCGACGTAGACGCGGGCGCGCGAAATCGCCTCATCGTCGCTTTCGCGCATTTGCGGCGTGAAGCCGCCGACCAGGTCGACATGGGCGCCCGGCTTCAGCAGCGCGCCCTTGACCAGCGGCGTGGTCGAAATCGTCGCCGACGAGACGATGTCGGCTTCGCCAAGCTCGGTGTCTAGATCGCCGGCCACGCTCGCGGGAAGGCCTTCGGCACGCAGTGCGCTTGCCACCTTTTCGGCATTGGTCGGCGTGCGGTTCCAGATGCGGATCGACTTGATCGGCCGAACCGCCGAATGCGCCTTGGCGAGGAAGGGTGACAGCGCGCCGGCGCCGATCACCAGCAGCCGCGTGGCGTCCTCGCGGGCGAGGTAGGATGCGGCGAGCGCCGAGGCGCAAGCGGTCCGCCACTGCGTCAGCCGCTGGCCGTCGATCAGCGCTTCGGGCTCGCCGGTCACGCCGTCGAGGAGCAGATAGAGGCCCATGACCGCCGGCTTGGCGATGGCGTTGTTGTCGGGCGAGACGGTGACGATCTTGACGCCGATATGGCCGCCGGCCGAGGTGCCGGCGGCGTTGAAGTCCGTCCAGGCCGGCATCAACAGCAGCGTCGAGGCGGCGCCGTCCGGCCGTTCGACCGCGTGGTGATGGCGCACCGGCTGCACGGCGCCGTCGCGGAAGGCGTTTCGCAGCGTCTCTACCAGCCCGGGGAAAGTCAGCGCGCGGTCGACCTCGGCAGCCGAAATGGTCAGCATGGAATGCTCCGTAACGGTACGCTGTTCAGTTCGTCGGCTTGGGCAGCGCCGGTCCTTTCGGCGCCGCGGGTGCGCGGCTCACCGCCTGGCGCAGGTTCTCGGCCTCGATGCCGCGCTGGCGCGCGAGCTTGCGGTAGCGGCCCTGCTTCACCCAGGTCGCCAGGCTGCCGACGATCATGCCGATGGCCAAAGCCAGGAACAGGAAGATGAAGAGCGGCAAATTCAGCGTCAACGCCGGATTGCCCGGATGGAACGGGTCGAGCGTGAAGGCGACCGGTCCGCGGTTGGCGACGGCAAGCGCGATCAGGATGACGGCCAGCGGCACGAAGACCACGACGAGCATGACGCGATTGAACATCAAATCTCCATGGAGAGGCGTCTAAAAGCGCGCATGTCTTTGTCCCGAAACCGGCCTCCACTTTCGGGAGACATGCTTGAAGCGCCGAGACGTCGTTTCGACCCGCCGGCGCGGCGCCTATTTGCCCCCGTTCAGCCTTTCGCGCAACTCCTTGCCGGTCTTGAAGAACGGCACCCACTTCTCCTCGACCTCGACGGATTCGCCGGTGCGCGGGTTGCGGCCGGTGCGGGCAGGACGGTTTTTCACCGAAAAGGCACCGAAACCGCGCAGCTCGACCCTGTTGCCCTCGGCAAGGGCGTCGGTGATTTCGTCAAAGATCGCGCCGACGATGTTCTCGACGTCGCGCAGGAAAAGATGCGGGTTGCGTGCAGCAATGATCTGCACAAGCTCGGATTTGATCATGAGAACGTTCCCCGTAAACCACTGCGGTCAATTATCAGGATGATTTTATTGCTTTATTTGGCTCATCCCAACGGTTGTCAAGGGTGCCAGACCGAAACGAGACCGTCAAGGAACAAGCGGTCGGCGCCAAGCTCGTGAATGATGTCGCCGCCGGCGTCCGGCAGGCCGAGCGCGCTGGCGACGGCTTTGGTCATGCTTTTCGAAAACGGGAAACCGCGCCGCTCCGTGTCCTTCCATTCGACGACCTTGAGTTTGCTGTCGACGCCCTTGGTCGCCAGCCAGTCGATCGCCTCGGTCTCGCCGCCGACCGCGTCGACCAGGTGGTTGCCAAGCGCCTGGCGCCCGGTGAAGATCGAGCCGTCTGCCAGCGCCAGCGCCTGCTCATGCGTCATCTTGCGCCGCTCGGCGACGATGCCGACGAACCAGTCATAGCTGTCGAGGATGAGCTTGCGCACCATGGCGCGCTCGTCGTCATTGGTCGGCTTGAACGGCGAGGGCGAGGCCTTGAGCGGCGACGACTTCACCTCTTCCAGCTTGATGCCGAGCTTGTCCATCAGGCTGCTGACGTCGGGGTACTGGATCAGCACGCCGATCGAGCCGACGATCGATGTCTTGCGGGCAACGATGTGGTCGGCCGCGCTTGCGATCATGTAGCCGGCGGACGCCGCCAGCGTGCCGACCTCGGCCACCACCGGCTTGTCGCCTGCAAGCTTGCGCACTTCCTCATAGATCGACTCGCCGCCGACCGTGGTGCCTCCGGGCGAATCGATCGACAGGATGACGCCTTTCACCGTCGACGATTTGCGGATCGTCTCCAGCCTTTTGATCAGCTCCTCGTCCTCGGTGATGGTGCCTTCGATCTTGACCTTGGCGATGTGGTCGACCGCCTGGCCGGCGAAATCGCCATTGTAGACCCATGCCGAAAAGGCGATCAGCGCTGCCGCCAGAACCGCAAACGCAGCCACGCGCCAGAAGGTCAGCTTGCGGCGCAAGCGGCGGCGGTCGATCAAGTCGTCGGCTCTCATTGCCATCGTCAGCCTCACAATCGGTGGGAAAGGACGCTTTTAAAGCAACCACCCGCGCGGGGCTACCGTTTCCTGAGGGGCCTGACAGGTCTTGGCGCAACGTTGCGGTCACGGCGACCTCACGAAAAATTAACGCAGCCGGCCCCTATCTGCTATGAAGGGCTGGCAGTTCAGCCTAATTCGTCCTAGTCGTGCGGTAGTAGCCGTCACATTTTTGCAGTTTTCCTCCGCTTGTGCTTGCTTGCGGGGACCGGCATACCACCTATAGGCGGTGTTTGGCGGGGCAAGGGCTCATTAGAAAACAGTCATGTTGGCGCGATCTGACGAAACGAGCGATGCCGAAACGGTGTCGGCTGCCGCTGGCGAAAGCGGCACGCGCGGTGACGCGTTCGACCGCGCGCAGCGGCATTCGCGCCGCGTGCGGGTTCTGAAATTCGCCGTGCCGCTGCTGGCGGCGGCAATCGCGATCGCCTTTCCGGTCTATTCCTATCTCGCCGCGCCGGTGTCGATCTCGGTGCAGGCCGACGGCACCGCCTTTTCCAACGGCAAGCTGGTGATGGCCAATCCCAAGCTCAACGGCTTCACCAAGCAGAAACTGCCTTATTCGCTGACGGCGACCCGGGCGACGCAGGATGTTGGCAAGCAGGGCATCATCGACCTCGAAGGCATCAACGCCAAACTGCCGGTCGCCAGCGACAATGTGGTGGCGGTCAACGCCGCGCACGGCATCTACGACCGCGACGCCAACACGATGGACCTCACAAGCGATGTCCTGGTGACGACGAGCGACGGCATGGAGGCCAAGTTCAAATCGGTCTTCCTAGACATGGGCAAAGGCTCTATGAAGACGGACAATCCGGTCGATGTCAGCCGCGGCGGGTCGCGCATCACCGCCGACTCGATGTCGGTGGAAGAGAACGGCAAGGTGGTGGTCTTCGAGAACCGGGTGCGCGTCAACATCGACGCGGCAAGTCTGAAGGCGGCAGAGGCAAAGAGCGGAGAGCAGAATGCGTCGCAGTAGTTTGACAGGGCTTGCAGCGGCGGCCTCTCTCGTCATGTCGCTCGGGGCGGCGCCCGCGCTTGCCCAGTCCAGCGGCACCAGCCAGATGTCTGGCCTGAAACTGTCGGGCGACCAGCCGATCCAGATCGAAAGCGACAAGCTCGAGGTCCGTCAGGCCGACAGCGCGGCGATCTTCAGCGGCAACGTCACCGTCAATCAAGGCCCGACGCTACTCAAGGCCGGCAAGATGACGGTCTATTACGTCAAGGATGCCAATGCCCCCAAGGGCGCGGCTGCCGGCGCATCGGCGATGACCGGTGCAGCCAACATCGACCACCTCGTGGTCGAGAACAAAGTCTATATCAAATCGAACGACCAGATCGCCACCGGTGACAAGGGCACGTTCGACATGAAGACCCAGGTGCTCGTCCTTTCCGGCAACGAAGTGGTGCTCTCGCAGGGCGACAATGTGCTCAAGGGCTGCAAGCTCACCGTTCAGATGAAGAGCGGTCTTGCCAATGTCGACGGTTGCGGTACCGGCGGTCGCGTCATCATGTCGATCACTCCCCAGAAGCAGGGAACGGCCCAGCAGGGAGCGTCGAGCAACTAATGGCCGGCGTATCGTCGCTGCTGGCCCGCCTCCCGGGGCGGGCGGCCGCAAAACCGTCTGCGCCGGCAACGGTCGGTGCCGACAAGGCGAAGTTCAAGGGCACCCTGATCGCCAAGGGCCTGACCAAGAGCTACAAAGGCCGCAAGGTCGTCAGCGGCGTGACGCTCGGCGTGCGCGCCGGCGAGGCCGTCGGCCTGCTCGGCCCCAACGGCGCCGGCAAGACCACCTGTTTCTACATGGTCACCGGTCTCGTGCCGGTGGATGAAGGCACGATCGAGATCGACGGTTTCGACGTCACCTCGATGCCGATGTACCGCCGCGCCCGTCTCGGCATCGGCTATCTGCCGCAGGAAGCCTCGATCTTCCGCGGCCTCAACGTCGAGCAGAACATTCGCGCCGTCCTGGAAGTGGTGGAAAAGAGTCGCAAGGAGCGCGAGCGCACGCTCGACGAGCTGCTCGAGGAGTTCCACATCAGCCATCTGCGCAAAGCGCCGTCGATGTCGCTGTCGGGCGGTGAACGCCGCCGCCTCGAGATCGCGCGGGCGCTGGCGACGCGGCCGGCCTATATGCTGCTCGACGAGCCCTTTGCCGGTATCGATCCGATCGCGGTCGCCGACATCCAGCAGCTCGTTCGCCACCTGACCGCGCGCGGCATCGGCGTGCTGATCACCGACCACAATGTGCGCGAGACGCTCGGCCTGATCGACCGCGCCTATATCATCCATGCCGGCCAGGTGCTGACGCATGGCCGGGCCGACGAGATCGTCGCCAACGCCGATGTGCGGCGGCTCTATCTCGGCGAGGGCTTCACGCTCTAAGGCGTGTCGATATTCAGGTGATGCCGGCCTGCAAATGCCGGTCTCCTGCGCTTCCGGTGCTCACGTACTTTATGTACGCTCCGCTCCGGTTCTCGGAGTCCGCCATTTTCGACTCGGCCTGACCTGAATCTCAACACGCCTTAGACGCGAAATTCCGGTTCTGCCGCAATTTCTCGCTGATTTTTTCCGATTTCCGGCCACTTCCGCCCCGGATAACGCTCCGGTAAGCCGTCGCTGCTAGCGTTTGCCTTGACAAGCAAAAGCCGGGCCAGTTTCTATGCCCGACCGAAAAATCATTGTCCGATGCGTAGACGAGGCGTTTGAATCTTACCATGGCGCTGGCGGCCAAACTGCAGCTCAGACAGTCCCAGTCGCTGGTGATGACGCCCCAGCTGATGCAGTCGATCCGGCTGCTGCAGCTTACCCATGTCGAGCTCGAACGCTTCATCGACGAGGAGATCGAGCGCAATCCGCTCTTGGAGCGGGCCGAGCCGCAGGATGAGACCGTCGGCGACCAGCCGCAGAAGAGCGAAGCATCGCCTGAACCCTCGGCCCGGGACGACTGGTTCGAAAGCGAGACGGAGTGGAGCGCCGAGGCGATCTCGGAAAAGCTCGACTCTTCACTGGAGAACCTGTTTCCCGACGATCCCGGCACAAGCGAAAGGCTGGGGCCGGACCTCACCGCGCAATGGAAGTCGGCATCCGGGAACAGCGCCGGGGGCGCTTCGTCGGAAGGCTTCGATGTCGGCGAGATGGCCGCGACCGTTGTGACGCTGCGCGAACATGTCGGCGAACAGATAGCGCTGGCCTTTCCCAATCCTGCCGAACGCCTGATCGCCGGCGAACTCGCCGACAGCCTCGACGAGGCGGGCTATCTGCGCGCCGATCTGGAAGAGATAACCGCGCGGCTGGGCGCGGACAATGCGGCCGTAGCGCGCGTGCTGGAGATCTGCCAGACCTTTGAGCCCCCAGGCCTGTTTGCCCGCGACCTCGCCGAATGCCTGTCGCTGCAGCTTGCCGTCCGCGACCGTCTCGATCCGGCGATGAAGGCCCTGGTGGCCAATCTCGAACTTCTGGCGCGGCGGGACTTCCAGGCGCTGAAACGCATCTGTGGCGTCGACGAGGAAGACCTACTCGACATGCTGGCCGAGATCCGGGCGCTCGATCCGCGCCCCGGCACTGCGTTTTCGGGCGGGGCGAGCGACGCGATCGTCGCCGATGTCGAGGTGCGGGCGGCCGCCGACGGCAGCTGGGCGGTGGAGCTCAACGCCGACACGCTGCCGCGCGTCCTGGTCGACAATGTCTACTTTGCCCGCGTCTCAAGCCATGCCAGGGACCAGGCGGAAAAGGAGTTTCTCGCCGAATGCCTGCAGAACGCCAACTGGCTGACGCGCAGCCTCGACCAGCGGGCGAAGACGATCTTGAAGGTGGCCTCGGAGATCGTGCGCCAGCAGGATGCTTTCCTCGTCCACGGCGTGCGGCATCTTAAGCCGCTCAACCTGCGCACGGTGGCCGACGCGATCGGCATGCATGAATCGACGGTCAGCCGCGTCACCGCCAACAAATACATGCTGACGCCGCGCGGCGTCTTCGAATTGCGCTATTTCTTCACCGCTTCGATCGCCTCGGCGGAAGGCGGCGAAGCCCATTCCTCCGAAGCCGTGCGCGACCGCATCAAGCAGCTGATCGACGAGGAAAAGCCCGCCGACGTGCTTTCCGACGACGCCATCGTCGATATGCTGCGGGAAAGCGGCGTCGACATTGCGCGCCGTACGGTTGCCAAGTACCGCGAAGGCATGAACATCCCTTCATCGGTGCAGCGCCGCCGCGAAAAGCGGGCGTTGGCCAACGCCGGACGCTGAGGGCCGTTGACAATCAGCCGGCCTGACCTAGTTGGTGCGGTCTTCGAGGAACGGCTGATTTCCACAGTTTTCGTGCTTCATTGACAAGCTGCAACGAAGTGTCTAGAAGCCCGCCCGCATGAGCCGGGCCGTGATGGCCGCTCGCGAATGGGTTCGTCAAAGCGAAGGCCTCGGACGGCCAAGAAGGCGACTTGTGATCAACCGGAAAGTTCGGGTCTAAAATCGGCGCGCGTGCCGCCGCAAAGCTTGTGCGCGCGCACCACGGGTATAAACTCGGGACAGTTTGAAGCCTGAGCAAGGAAGGTCAGTTTTCAGATGAATCTGCGCATTTCGGGAAAACACATGGACATCGGCGACGCGTTCCGTACGCGCATCAACGATCGTGTCAACGAAGCGATCGAGAAGTATTTCGATCGGGGTTTTTCAGGACATGTCACGGTCATCAAGGCGGGGTCGCGCTTCTCGGCCGATTGCATGATCCGGCTCGATTCCGGCGCCTCGCTGCAGGCGACCGGCGACGCCCAGGACCCCACGCTTGCCTTCGAGGCGGCCGCCGATCGCCTCGAAACGCGGCTGAGGCGCTACAAGCGCCGGCTGAAGTCGCGCAGCGTCGGTAACGGCAATGGCGAGGAGCCTACCGACATCGCCTATACGGTGATGGCGCCGCTCGCCGACGATGAAGAAGACATTCCGGAGGACTTCGCCCCGGTCATCGTCGCCGAATCGACCATGACGCTTCGCACCATGTCGGTGGCATCGGCCGTCATCGAGCTCGATACCAAGGATAGCCCGGTTTTCGTCTTCCGCAACGCCGGAAACGACCATCTCAACATCGTCTACCGCCGGCCGGATGGGAACATCGGCTGGATCGATCCGTCGACGACCAAAGTCGCGCAGGGATAAGAAAGCCGGCCGCGCGAGGGGGACGACCGGGCGCGGCAGGCGAGCAAGGGATTTTTCAAGCATGGATCTTAGCGATCTCATCAGCGTTCCGGCTATCATGCCGGCGTTGAAGGCGAATTCCAAAAAGCAGCTTCTGCAATTGCTGTCGGAGAGGGCGGCGGCGATTTCAGGGATTCCGGAGCGGGAAGTCTTCGACACCATCCTGCAGCGCGAGCGGCTGGGGTCCACCGGCGTCGGCAACGGCATCGCCATTCCGCATGGCAAGCTCGCAGGGGTCAAGCGGATCGCCGGCGTCTTCGCCCGGCTGGAGACGCCGGTGGATTTCGAGGCGCTCGACGACCAGCCGGTCGATCTGGTGTTCCTGCTGCTTGCGCCCGAGGGCGCCGGCGCCGACCATCTCAAGGCGCTGTCGCGCATCGCGCGCGTGCTGCGCGACGCCGATACGGTGGCCAAGATCAGGGGGACGCGCGACGCCGTGGCTATCCACGCGCTTTTGTCGGATACGCAGGCCTCGCACGCGGCCTGAAGCTTTTCTCGGGGGTAAAACCTTCAAAGGGCCGCCGCGAGCGGCCCTTTCCATTCCGGACGGCCAGCAGTCGCCTTAGTGAATGGCGACCGTGGTCAGGTCGTTCTCCAGCGCGCCGGCCAGCGCCCGGTCACGGGCATCGGAAAGCAGGATCGGCTGGCCGTTGGCGGCAAACAGCGCCCACAGCTCCAGGCCGGGCGCGATTTCGCCGAGGCCGGGGAAGCGGCCGCGCAGATCGTCGCTCGAAACTTTCCTCAGATAAGCGACCGAACCTTCGCCGAGATGGGCGAGCTCGCCGCTGGTCATGGTCAGGGTTTCGTCAGTTCTGGGCATTTCAAGCCTCCTTGGCGCGAGGACGCCACTTCCGGCCGTCCCGCATTAGAGCCATCGGCAAAGATCAGTCTTTCACCGATATGTTTATTTTCCGTACCAGCCGCTCGGCCTCCGGACGGTCGAGATCGATCGACAAAAGGCCGTTCTTCAATTCCGCGCCGATCACCCGCATGCCGTCGGCCAGCACGAAGCAGCGCTGGAACTGGCGCGCGGCGATGCCGCGGTGGAGGAATTCGCGCTCGGTGTCGTCGGTCTGACGGCCGCGCACGATCAGCTGGTTTTCTTCCGTGGTGACATCGAGGTCGCTCTCGGCGAAACCCGCCACGGCAAGCGTTATGCGCAGCCTTTCGGCCTTGCCGTCCGAGGCGCCCAGGCGCTCGATGTTGTAGGGTGGATAACTGTCGCCCGACTTCGCCAGACGTTCGAGCGTCTTTTCCATGGCGTCGAAACCCAGAAGAAGCGGGCTGGAGAAGGGCGTCATTCGACTCATTGTTACACTGTCCTCTTAAGAGCGACACAAACTGGAAAAACCCGGATGGCATTTTTCCCGATGGTCTTGATATGGTCCGCCGCGCGAACAAGTTCAAGCCGTCAAAACCCCGCCCAAAAAGACTCCCCAAAAAGGAATTGAAATGCCCCAGTCACGAAAGATCATCATCGACACGGATCCCGGCCAGGACGATGCCGTCGCCATATTGCTGGCGCTCGGCAGCTCGGAGCTCGAGATCGTCGGCATCACCGCCGTTGCAGGCAACGTGCCGCTGAAGCTCACCGAGAAGAACGCTCGCAAGATCTGCGAGCTCGCCGGCCGGCCCGACATCAAGGTCTATGCCGGCGCCATCCGCCCGCTGGCGCGCGAACTCGTCACCGCCGAGGAAGTGCACGGCAAGACCGGGCTGAACGGCCCGCAGCTGCCCGAGCCGACCATGCCGTTGCAGGAACAGTACGCCGTCGATTTCATCGTCGAGACGCTGATGCGCGAGGAAAGCGGCACGATCACGCTCTGCCCGCTCGGACCGCTTACCAACATCGCGCTGGCGCTGATCCGCGAGCCCAGGATCGCGCCACGCATCAAGGAGATCGTGCTGATGGGCGGCGGCTTCTTCGAGGGCGGCAACGTCAGGCCGGCCGCCGAATTCAACATCTATGTCGACCCACAGGCGGCCGACGTGGTGTTCAAGTCCGGCATTCCGATCGTGATGATGCCGCTCGACGTCACCCACAAGGCGCTGACCACGGCCAAGCGTACCAAGGCTTTCCGCGAGCTGGGCACCAGGGTCGGCACCGCGACCGCCGAGATGCTGGAATTCTTCGAGCGCTTCGACGAGGAGAAATACGGCACCGACGGCGGGCCGCTGCACGATCCGTGCGTGATCGCCTATCTCATCAAGCCGGAGCTGTTCCGGGGCCGCCGCTGCAACGTCAGCGTCGAGACGACCTCCGAGCTCACCATGGGCATGACGGTGATCGACTGGTGGGGCGTCACCAAGCGCGAGAAGAACGCCATGGTGATGCGCGACATCGACCACGACGCGTTTTTCGCGCTGTTGGTGGAGAGGCTCGGGCGGCTGAACTGACCGCTTGAAATCATCAAGCGCGCGTCGTCATCCGTTGAGCAATCGGTAGGTGTCGACGCCGTTTCTGCGATGCTGTCGTTCCACCGAAACTCGAGAACCCATGGCCAGCGGCCTGTCGAAGTCGAGCAGCGGTCTTATGTTTGCTATACGGCTCATTCCGCGAACCGGTAGAAAACGAAGCCGTTGTCGCGTGTGACGCGTTCAATATTCAGGCGAGAGCCCAGAAGGTGCGGGCGCTCGTCGTCGATCAGAGCAGATCCACCATTTTCGATAGAGACGACATAGATTCCATGGCCGTGATCCATTTGGACACTCTTGACCGTTGCTTTGAACGAATCGATTGACCGGATCGGGCTGGCATCATTGGCCCATTTATTGGCGGCCAAGGAAAACATCACCGCGAACGCGGCAAGGAAAAGGATAACGCCAAGAGCGTTCCTTTTCAAATCCGCATAAGACAACGACACCAGTTTGAACCCCTTTCTTACCAGTCACGTGGTGACAGGAAGGTCGACTTTCAATGGCCTTCCTGTTGCAGCAAGGTGCTTTCAACGTCTTGATTCGCGGTGGCCTTTACTTCGCCTTCGAGAACGCCAGCCACAGCCCGCCGCCGACCAGGAAGCTGCCGCTGATGCGCGACATCAGCCTGACGCGGCTGGCCGACAGCAGGCGGCCGGCACGGCCCGCGGCAAGGGCGTAGGTCGAGTCCGACATGGCGGCGAAGATCATCGCGGTCAGGCCCATGACGACGATCTGCAGCGTGTAATTGCCCTGCGGCGCGATGAATTGCGGGAAGAAGGCGCCGAAGAAGACAAGCGTCTTCGGGTTGCTGATCGCTACTAGGAAACCCTGGAGGAAGAAGCCGCCCCGGGGCTTTCTCGCGGAACCGTCGGGATTCAGCGCGCCTTTCGAACGAAACATCTGCACGCCCATCCAGATCAGATAGGCGGCGCCGAGCAGCCGCACCCACTCGAACCAATGGCCCATGCCGGCGATCAGCGTGTTGAGGCCGATGCCGACGATGGCGATCATGACGGCGAGGCCGGCTTGCGTGCCGGCGACATTGGCAAGCCCGGCGCGCGAGCCGTGGCGCATGCTGTTGGCGATGATCAGTGTGACCGTCGGGCCCGGCACCAGGACGATGACGATGCAGGCGACGACATAGGTGGCGTAAAGTTCCAGCGACATGACCTTCCCTCGAACAGGATCGCGCCGACTTGGGCGGAGCGCGATCAATGCACGGAGTTAGCGCCGGCGCAAGCTGGCCGCGCAGCGCAGTCCGTCAGGCAGCGCCCGCCGGCCAGGGCAGCGTCGCCTCATAGGCGGTGCCGGCTCTGAGCACGGCGAGGTCGCCGCGCGGCCGGCCGATCAATTGCATGCCCATCGGTCGGCCCCTTTTGTCGAAGCCGACCGGCACGTTGAGCGCCGGGCAGCCGCCCAAGGTGGCGAAGGCCGAGACCTGCATCCAGCGGTGATAGCTGTCCATCGTCCGGCCGGCGACCTCGCGCGGCCAATGCGTGGCGACGTCGAACGGGAAGACCTGCGCCGTCGGCAGGACGACGAGGTCGAAGCGCTCGAACAGCGACAGCAGCGTCTTGTGCCACGAGGAGCGCCGGACCGAGGCGGCATGGATCTGCGGCGCGGTGAGACGCATCGCCTGCTCGATTTCCCAAACCGCTTCAGGTTTCAAAAGTTTGCGTTTTTCCGGATCGTCATAGTGCGCCTTCAGCCCGCAGCCGCTGCTTGCCTGGCGCAGCGTCGCGAAGGCCTGCCACAGCGCCTCGAAATCGACATCCGGCACCAGCGCTTCGCTGACGAAGGATGCCTCGGCAAAGCGGGCCAGCGCGCTTTCGCAAAGTTCGAGGATTCCGTGCTCCATCGGCAGGTGGCCGCCGAGATCGCCGAGCCAGGCGATGCGGCCGCCGGTAGCTTTCGTCCCCAAGCCTTCGAGGAACGAGCCCTGCTTGTCATGCGACAATGGCGCGTGCGGATGGTAGCCGGCCTGCTCGTCGAGCAGCAGCGCGATGTCGGCGACGTTCCGGCCCATCGGCCCTTCGACGCCCATCTGGGCGTGGAAGACATCGATGTCGGGGCCGGCCGGCACCAGACCCTGCGAGGGCCGGAAGCCGTAGACGTTGCTGTAGGCCGCCGGATTGCGCAGCGAGCCGCCGAAGTCGCTGCCGTCGGCTACAGGCACCATGTCGAGCGCCAGCGCCACCGCCGCGCCGCCGCTCGAGCCGCCGGCGGTGAGCGCCGGATCGAAGGCGTTGAGCGTCGGACCGAAGACGGGATTGTAAGTGTTGGAACCCAGCCCGAATTCCGGAACGTTGGTTTTGCCGATGATGATGGCGCCGGCCTTGCGGACGCGCTCGACGAAGAAGTCGTCCTCTTGCGGGATGAAATCGGCGAAGATCGGCGAGCCGAAGGTCGTCCTCTGGCCCTTGGTCAAGGCCAGGTCCTTGATCGCGATCGGCAGGCCGAACAGCGATCCGGCCGCGCCGCCCTTCGCCAGATGGGCATCGGCCCTGTCGGCTTCGGCGAGGATGTCGGCGCGCTCGCGCAGCGAGACAATGGCATTGACCAGCGGGTTCACGGCCTCGATGCGGTCGAGAAAGGCGCTGACGACTTCGCGCACCGACAGTTGCCGCTGCCTGATCTTGTCGGCAAGCTCCACGGCGGACAGGCGGCAGATGTCGGCGGCCGTCGGTACGGCATGCTTGGTTACAGGACGCATCGCCGTCACCGCGCGGCCAAGGCGGCGTCGACATCCTTCGCCAGCGGGATGGCCGGCTGCGCGCCAGGCTTCAGGCAGGCAAGCGAACCCGCGGCCGCGGCGCGCGTGAGCGCCTCTTCGAGCGAAAGGCCGGACGACAGGCCGGCACCAAAATAGCCGCAAAAGGTGTCGCCGGCGCCGACCGTGTCCACCGGGGCGATCTTCAGCGCCGGAACGGTGAGGAACTGGTCGGGCGTGGCGGCCAGCACGCCGTCGCCGCCAAGCGTGACAACGATGGCGCGGCCGGTCTTTTGGGCATAGTCGCGCATCCGCGCCTGCCGGTCTGGGCCGGAGAGCGCCAGCGCTTCGCCATAGAGGTCGAACTCGGTCTCGTTGGCAACGGCGTAGTCGGCCTTGCCGAGAAAGCCGGCGGCATCGGCGCGGAAAGGCGCGGTGTTGAGCACGCTGACGGCGCCTGCCGAGCGGGTTGCATCGAGCGCCGCGTCCACCGTCGGCAGCGGGATCTCGTGCTGCAGGAGTACGACGTCGCCCTTCTTCAGATACGCCTTGGCGATGTCGGCCGGAAGCACCGAATCGTTGGCGCCCGGCACGACGGCGATCACGTTCTCGCCGTCGGCGCCGACCAGGATCAGCGCCGTGCCGGTGGAGGCGAAGCTCTCGCCGACGCCGGAAAGATCGACATTGCCGGCTTTCAGCAGCGCCAGCGCTTCGGCGGCAAAGCTATCCTTGCCGACGGCGCCCACCATGCGCACCTTGGCGCCGGCGCGGGCGGCGGCCAGCGCCTGGTTGGCGCCCTTGCCTCCGGGAGCGGTAGCGAAGCCCGAGCCGCGGACCGTCTCGCCGGGCTCCGGCAAGCGGTCGACATTGGCGATCAGGTCGAGGTTGATCGAGCCGACGATGATGATCAAGAAACGCCTCCTGCCGGAGCGGGCCAGCCTTCGATCGAAGGCCGATGCGCTCCAAGTCCTTGCTTTTACGCAATTGATTGCGCGGGAGGCTAGCCGCAAAGATCGCCTATTGCCAGATCAAGCCGGTTGTGCGCTTCGCCGGCCCACAGCATCATTCGCAGCGCACCGTGACAGTGCCCTGATAACTGCCCGCCGGGAAGATGCCGGACGATTTCGTCGCTGTGAGATCGACCTGGATGGAGTGGGTTCCATTGGTGACGCGCTGCGGCGAACTGCCTGGAACATCGAGTCCGGAGTCATCGAGGCGGAAGACGGTGTCGAAGGTGACGTTGGTGTCGCCACCGCTCGGCGCGGACGTGAAGGCGATGGGCGCCGGCGCGGAGACGGAATAGCAGTCGAGCAGGTTGAGGATAGTGCAGAGCAGCGAGCTTGCGGTGATGGTAGCGCCGGCGCTCGACCCGCCCGCCTGCTTGGAACCGAATATGTTGATGGCAGGGTTCGATTTCATCGTCCCCGAGGCGCCGATTACAATAGTGCAGGTGCCGACAATCGCCGCCTGGGCTGGCAGGGAGAAGCCGGCAAGCAACGCTATCGCGAGCGGCGCGCGACTACTACTACTACTACTACTTCTTCTTTTTCTTGCCATTGCCGGTTGTGCCTCTGATGCTCCAGCCTTCATTGGCCCATGCGGTTGATGCGGGGGCGGGGGCGGTTGCGGGAGCTGGAGCAGCCACGCTCCCCGTCTGGCCGTCGGCGCCGAGGCCCATCTTGAGAAGCTTCAATTCAAGCTGCAGGCGCTCGACCTCGAGTTCATAGAGGCGGCTGCAATCGACGCGCTTCGGCGTCCGCCCGATCGGGACCACCACGCGGCCGTAAGTGGCGATGTCGCTGTTCGACTGGCTGTTGCTGTTGCCGCGGATGACGCCGACATCCAGATAGGCGCCGCTGCCTGAAACGGCCGAGCGGCAGGTCGTGCCGTCGCTGGCATGAACCTCGTCCTGGCCTTGGGGCAGGGTGACGCCGGGCAAGGTGAAACCCGTCTGGTTCTGGTTCAGGTTCAGGATATCCTCGGCAAACCCCTGGCTTGCGACCGCCAAGGCGGGCAGCAGGGAGAGGGTCAGAACCTGCGATGCCCGAAGAACTTTCCGCATATCTGCGCCCTTATCTGCGTCTGCTCGCTTGGAAAGGGGATACTCTCGGTACAGATACGCACTTTACGCTCGTTCGCGCCGTCGAATGGCACCACCACCAGGACCGGACGCGACGCCTGGCCGGCCAGAAGAAAGGTGCTCGGCGTGACCTTGGCGTCGATAGGCTGGAAATCCTGATCATAGACATGGATTTCGACGCGTATGCGCTGGTCGTACGGGTTACCGGGAAAGACCCGGACCGCGAAAGCATCGGTGAAAGACCTCACCTCTCCCCGCATCGGCGTCATCGACTGGCCCGTTGCGGCAATGGGAGACAGCATGGCGGTCAGCCCCGCCGCCAGCATTGCAATCGTTCTCAAGGACCGCTCCTTTCGCGAGAGGGCTATTCGCAGCGCAGTGTCACGGTTGCCTGGTAGTTGCCGGCGGAGAAACGGTTCGTACCGCTCTTGGTGCCGGCAAGATTGACCGCGACCGTCGATGTGCCCGGTACCGTCAGCGCCGTCGCGGTGCCGGTTTCGGCAATGGTCTGTGCACCGGAGGTGGCGAAGGTCGGGGTCCATGTCGTGGCTGTGGTGTCCGAGGCCGGGACGGTGGTGGTGGTGACCGGATCGACGCTGAGCGTGACGCCCCCGGTGGTATCGACCTGGGCGCTGCCGGCCGAACCGCCGGCATTGTGAGAGCTCAGCGACTGAAGATTGCTGCTGACGGTCATCGTGCCGTTGGAGTTGATCGTGACCGTGCAGGTGGCGGTGATGGTGCCGTTGAACAGCACGTTTCCGGTGGCCGCCAAGGCAGTCTGGCCAGCACAGGCGACCAGCAGGCTCGCGGCCATTGCGGCGCGAAAAAGCTTCATTGAGACCCCTCTTTCGAGCCGGACAGTGCGGCTCAATGTAAGGGGTATCATCCCTTTATCGTGGTTAATTTAGCGTTAACTGAAATAGAAACGGCAAGCAACTCCAAATACAACCGGCGAAACCAGAGGTTGCTGCCGGTTGCATTGCCCGGATAGTCGGGATATTTTGTTTCGATTATACTTGCTTATATTGCGACCCACGGTTTTTCGCAATGCTGTGCAGAAAAATCGAGGTTCAGGACGCCACCTGGCCCGCTTCCCAGCCGAGGATGGCGCGCTTGCGCGTCAGGCCCCAGTGGTAGCCGGTGAGGGCACCGGACTTGCCGAGCGCACGATGGCAAGGAACCACGAAGGACATCGGATTGGCGCCGACCGCCGCGCCCACCGCACGGCTTGCGTTCGGCGCGCCGATGCTCGCCGCGATCGAGGAATAGGTGCAGGCCTTGCCCATCGGGATGCGCAGCAGCGCTTCCCAGACACGCAGCTGGAAGTCCGTGCCGATCATCACCACGCGCAGCGGCTGGTCGGCACGCCAGAGCGTCGGATCGAAGACGCGCGCGGCATAGGGCTGGGTGGCCGACATGTCCTCGACGTAAGTCGCGTTCGGCCAGCGGCCGGACATGTCGGCGAAGGCGGCCCGCTCGCCGCCGGCATCGCAGAAGGCGAGGCCGGCCAGTCCGCGGTCGGTGACCATGATGAGCGCGATGCCGAAGGGCGAGATATGGTAGCCGTAGCGGATGGTGAGGCCAGCGCCGCGGGTCTTGTAGTCGCCGGGCGACATCGCCTCGTGGGTGACGAAGAGGTCGTGCAGCCGGCCGGGGCCTGACATGCCGAGCTCGAACGAGGTTTCCAGTAGCGGCATGCCGGAATCGAGCAGCCTGCGAGCATGATCCAGCGTCACCGCCTGCAGGAAGGCCTTGGGCGACAGGCCGGCCCAGCGCGTGAACAGTTTCTGCAGGCCGGTCGGCGTCTCGCCGACGGCTTCGGCCAGGACCTCCAGCGAGGGCTGGTCGCGATAATCGAGGCTGATCTTCTCGATGGCGCGGCGCACGACTTCGTAGTCGCTGCCTTCAGGCGTGATGTCGTTCTGCAGGATCGCTGTCGGTTTCATCAGGGTATTCATGGTCATCTGAGCGTTCATGGCAATATCTCCCATGGCAATATCTTCTTGACCGCGAATATCGGTCTTCCCCCTCTTTGCCACCACCCGAAACTTGCCTTCCCTTGCCCATACCCAGATAGAGCTGGCTCGAACCGAAGGGACAATCATGGCCGGCGAAAAGGTAAGTCTGACGGGGGCGAGGGAGACCCTCAGCGCGCCTTGGCGGTCGCCAGCGCGCGCGAAAAGGCAGTCGCAAAACTTTCGCGGGAGTCGGGGTCCAGGAAAGACCCGATCGAAACGCTTCTGCCTTGCGCCTCGACGGCCATTTTGGTGATGCCGATCTCGGCATGGCGGGCGATCGAAAACCGCGTCCAGAACGGGTTGAAGCGATGATCCTCGAAGCGGCCAGAGGGCGCCGTCTTGCGGATGTCGAGGCTGGTGCGCGAGACCGATATTTCCTCACGCGCCCGGGCCGCCCGATAGTTGACGCGGAAGGCGATGTAGACGGCGGCCACGTCCAGACCGAAGAAGCCGAAGACCGGCCATGCGCCATGCGCCAGGAAGATCGCGCCGGTGACCGCCCAGCCGAACATCAGCGCGCCCATCAATATCAGAAAGCCGGTGCGGCCGAGGGAACGATGCGGCGTCAGCAGGGCGTGGAAAAATGGCTTGTCGGCTTCGAACGAGGCGTTTGTGTCGCTCATAGTGAAATATTATAGGAAGGGAATGGCGCTCCCCAAGTCCAAAAATTCCCTATCCGTCAAAAAGCCATCAGCCTCCGCCACAGGCGGTAGTGCGAAAACGCCATCGCGGAAGGGCGGATCGCGCTCGCTCTACACACCCGCCGAGGTGCACGAGATTTTCCGACGGTTTTCGGTGCAGCGGCCCGAGCCGAAGGGCGAACTCGACTACGTCAATCCCTTCACGCTGCTGATCGCGGTGGTGCTGTCGGCGCAGGCGACCGATGCTGGCGTCAACAAGGCGACGAAGCAGCTGTTTGCGGTGGCCGACACGCCGCAGAAGATGCTGGCGCTCGGCGAGGCCAAGGTCGGCGACTACATCCGCACCATCGGGCTGTGGCGCAACAAGGCCAAGAACGTGATTGCGCTCTCAAAGGCGCTGATCGACGACTTTGCCGGCAAGGTGCCGGAGGACCGGGACGAACTGGTCAAGCTGCCGGGCGTAGGACGCAAGACCGCCAATGTGGTGCTCAACGTCGCCTTCGGCCAGCATACGATGGCGGTCGACACGCATATCTTCCGCATCGGCAACCGGATCGGGCTGGCGCCCGGCAAGACGCCGGAACAGGTTGAGCAGGGGCTCTTGAAGGTCATCCCGGCTGAATATATGCGCCACGCGCATCACTGGCTGATCCTGCACGGCCGCTATGTCTGCAAGGCGCGCAAGCCGGACTGCCCGGCCTGCGTGATTGCCGACATCTGCAAATCCAAGGAAAAGACCACCGACGTGCCGGCGCCGCTGGTGTCGATCGCGCCCTTGAAAGAGGCTTTTCCCGCAGAGGTTTAGTAGCCGTAGCCGCGCGCCATCGCCGCGGCAAAGACCGGGATCAGCAGGAAGATCAGGCCCTCGGCGCGGACATAGTTCTTCACCGAGGCGAGTTCCGCCGCCGGCACCGAGAAAGCGGGATTGCCGCTCGCCTGCCTGTTCCAGGAGATGAAGCGCATTGTCGGGACGATCGACAGCAGGCCGACGATGATGAAGGTCGCCATCTTTGCCCAGAACACCCAGTTGTAGACGTAGAATTCCCAGCCTTTCAGCCCGAAGAACACCCGGCAGATGCCGACGACGACGATCAGCGCAGCGATGATGCCGTAGTGGCGGTCGATGCCGGCAAGGCGCTTGAGCGTCGCCGCCCCCAACTCGCCGCGCACCAGCACGAATTCGGCGCCGATGATGCCGGCCAGCGAGAACACCAGAAGATGATGGGCGATCGCCAGCAAAAGGTCGGTGGTGTCCATGTTTCTTCCTTCGATCGAAGAGCGCGAGTGTTGAATCAGTTCTCGGCGGTTGCAGAGTAGCATCGCGAGGCAAAATCCCATATGCGCAAGCTAACCATAAGCGTCGTTGACGCCACCTGCCGGCAGTCTATTGCTTGAAACCATGAGCCGACTGAAACGTGCCCTCAATCCGATGCCTGAAGACGTTCGAGCTGTACTCGCGGAGCGGGGACTGATGGCCGCCTATGATGCGCGGCCGGACTATCAGCGGAACGACTATCTCGGCTGGATCGCCCGCGC
Organism: Mesorhizobium dulcispinae; assembly: GCF_033977345.1. Taxonomy (NCBI): domain Bacteria; kingdom Pseudomonadati; phylum Pseudomonadota; class Alphaproteobacteria; order Hyphomicrobiales; family Phyllobacteriaceae; genus Mesorhizobium; species Mesorhizobium dulcispinae. The sequence goes on along the minus strand of NZ_JAVIIY010000003.1, from coordinate 138,352 downwards.
CAAACGCCCTGAAACGAGGCAGAAGCGGCTTAACCAGATGCTCTACGAACTGGCGCTCGGCAGCGTCTATATGAACATGGCCTGGCGCGGCTGAAGCCGGTCCTCCGGAGTTTTGCCTGCCGGTCACCTTGCTTGCCTCTGGAAGATGGCTCCGGCCATCCTGGCCCTTGTTCGAACATGCTGGTTTGCTAAGGCTTCCGCCTCAACAGAGGTGAATGCCATGAGCATTGGAAGGGAAGCCGGCGTGCCGATCCTGGAAACGGCGCGGACCGTCCTGCGGTTCCACAGGCTCGATGATTTCGAGACCTATGTCGCGATGTGGGCGGACCCCGGCGTCACCCGTTTCATTGGCGGCAAGCCGCGCACCCGCGAGGAAAGCTGGATGCGCTTCCTGCGGCATGCCGGGCTCTGGTCGCTGCTCGGCTATGGATTCTGGGCGATCGAGGACAAGGCGACAGGCCGGTTCATCGGCGAGGCCGGGTTCCATGATCTCAAGCGCGAGATCGAGCCGTCGATCGAAGGTGTGCCGGAGGCCGGCTGGGCGCTGGCGTCGACCGCGCATGGCCAGGGACTTGCGAGCGAAGTCGTCGGGCGCATCGTCGCCTGGGGGGACGCGGTGTTCGGGCGAGGCAGGACCGTCTGCATCATCGATCCCGACAATGGCGCTTCGCTCAAGGTGGCGGAGAAGAACGGCTATCGCGAAATCCTGCGGACCACCTATCACGACATGCCGACGATTCTGCTGGGGAGGCCGGCCGGAGGCAATCTCGGTTGATCAGCGCTTGGCTTTCAGATTGTTCAGGGCCACGGCTGCACGGACGAGAGCCTTGAACGCTCCCTCGTCTATCTCCTCGCCCTCGCGAAAGTCGATGGCGCGCCTTGTGTTGCCCTCGAGGCTGGAGTTGAAGAGGCCTGAGGGATCGGGCAGCGCCGCGCCCTTGGCGAAGGTCAGCTTGACGACCGCCTTGTAGGTCTCGCCGGTGCAGATCATCCCGGCGTCCTCCCAGACCGGCACGCCGCGCCACTTCCATGCCTCGCTGACGTCGGGATCGGCCTGCTTGATCAGGGCGCGCAGCCGGCCAAGCATCTCGCCTCGCCAGTCGCCCAATTCCGCGATACGCCCATCGATCAGCTCGGAAGGAGATTTGCTTTCCTGCACGCCGCTTTTCTCCGTGTTCTGGATGAATGGATCGCCATGATGCCTCCTCAGGCGAGCCCTGCTTGATGGATAATGCGCCTACATTCGTTCGCCAGGCAATTGACTTGCCTGTTTCACCCAGGAGACGAATTGCGCTTCATCGAGCTGGTCGTCCTCATGGATGTGGAAATAGCGCGTGTCTTTGCTCTTGGATTCGACGGGCGGCACCGGCTTCAGCGATATGCCGCGAAAGAAGGCCACCTTGATGTATTTGGCGAAGCAGTGAATGCCGAGAAACCAGCCTTCGCCTTCCATCCCGTAAAACGGCGAGTTCCATTTGACGGCCCTCTGCGCCTCGGGAACGGCCCGCATGATGAGCTGGTCGAGCCTGCGGCCGACCTCGCTCTTCCAGCCCGGCATCGCCGCGATATAGGCCTGCACGGGCGCGTCGCCATAGCCCTTGGCGATCTGCGGGTTGCCGCCCGAAAGCAGCATGGGCTTCGCGCTCGAGGCGCCGGCGGCAACCTTCGGCGATTTCGCCTTCGCCATTAGGCCGACTCCACCTGCTCGCGCTCGCCATGCCGTCTTGCGGCATAGGGCAGCACGAACATATAGAGGCCGCTGAACAGCAGCAGGAAGAGCGGCGGGAGCGGCGAATAGACCACCCAGGCGGGAGGCTCGCCCAATGCCATGGCGACGAAGTTGGCGATGACGGTCACGGTAAAGATGATCGACAGCCAGCGATGCAACTGCCTGATCCATTTGCTCCAGTCCAATGCTGCCTCCTCTGAAAGAATGAATGAACGTCGGCTTACCAGCGCGCCAGCTGGGTGATCTGGATGAGATTGCCACAGGTGTCGTTGAGCTGCGCGATGGTCGAGCCGGTCACCTCGGTCGGCGCCATGGCGAAGCTGCCGCCATTTGCCGTGATGCGCTCGTGGTCGCCCTTGATGTCGTCGGTGAACAGCATCAGCGCCGGCTGGCCCTGCTTGAAGATGGCCTGCTGGTAGGTCCTGGCAGCCGGATTGTCGTTCAGCGCCAGCTGCAGCTCGGTGCCGTCCGGGTCTTCGGGCGAGGCGACTGTCAGCCAGCGGAACGGCCCGTTGGTGAAATCGGCTTTCTTGGTGAAGCCCAGCACGTCCGTATAGAAGCCAAGAGCCTTCTCCTGGTCGTCGACATAGATGCTCGTCAGCTTGATCTTCATCGCATGCCTCCATTGCTTGCGCCTGCAGGTTGCCACCCGCCAACAGCTTCCGCTTTTTTGAACCCCTTCGGCGGGACCTCAGTCGATCCGCGCCAGCACCTCTTCCAGGGCTGTAAGGAACCTCTGCCAGCCGACGGTGGCGCCCCGGTAGTAGGACTGCTGATCCGCGCGGAAGCCCGTCTGTTCCATGCGCAGATGGGTTCCCGTGCCCGTCGGGGTGAGGGTCCAGGTGACGACGCTCTCCAGATCCTTGGTGTCCCAGGTGTAGGACAGCGTCTTGTTGGGCTCGACGGTCTGGACCTGGCACTCGACGCCGCCCCAGTCCGCGCTCAGTTCGAAACGGTGGTCCACGACCGGCTTGAAGTTGTTCTTCATCAGCCACTCCTCGATGAGATGCGGTTGGGTCAGCGCCCGCCAGATCTTTTCCGGCGGATAGGGAATCTCGCGCTCGACGACGACGGAGCGCGTTCCGGCCGGCATATCGTTCATTGATCCATCCTCTTCAGCAGATCCTCGAGATCATCGAACCGGCTCTCCCAGAAGCCCGCCATCTCACGTGTCCAGTCCATCAGCGGCGCCAGCGCACCAAGCTGCGCGCTGTAGTGGGTCTGCCGGCCCTCGTGGCGATCGCGCACCAGCCCGGCTTCCTTGAGAAGGCCGAGATGCTTCGACACCGCCGGCTGCGACACTCCGGCCTGCGCCGTCAGCGCGCCGACCGTCTGCTCGCCTTGACGGCACAGACGCTCAAAAATGGCGCGTCTTGTCGGATCGGCAAGCGTCCGGAAGAGCGTATCATGCGCGTTCGACATAGGGATCGATAACTCAGCGGCTATTGATTGACGTATAACCATTGAGATATGTGTGAGTCAAGCCGAAGAGTTGCGCGGGCGGAAGCATCGAGCGGCAGGACGATCCCATCACGGCATCGTCGCGGACCGTCCCTTGCCGCAGTCCCCGCGTCAGCGCTTCCAGAAATCGCGGTGCGGTGCGAGCAGCTCGTCCGCGATTTCGGGAAAGGGGCCAAAGACCTCGATCTTTTTCTGGCCGGAGCCGAGTACGGTGCGCGAAGACAAGCTCATCGTCGGATTCGCTGCGTGATCCCCGGTGAGCGCGAGAAGCTCGGTCTCCTCGAAGCCGTAGACCAGCCGGCCGATATTCGCCCAGTAGAGCGTTCCTGTGCACATCGCGCAGGGCTCGCCGGTGGTGACAAGCGTGCATTGCCACAGGAACTCCGGCTCGTAGGCCGCCGCGGCGCGCCGGGCGAGCTCGGTTTCGGCATGGCGCACCGTGTCGAGATTGCCCTGCCGCATCAGCACGCGATCGTCAGGCCCGACCAGCACCGCGCCGAACGGATGATGCCCATGCGCCGCCGCCTCGCGCGCAACGGCGTCGGCGGATCGAAGGTGGGCGAGCATCTGATCGCGGATCATGGCAAAACCCCTATCGCGCCGGCTGTTTGAGGCGAGATTGCTGCCAAGGAAGGCGATTGGCAAGAGCTAACCGTCGCTTGATCGTCCACCTGCTCCAGGCGCGGCGACATCGGCATTTGGCATGCCGGAAATTCCAATTCGGTCTACTCCGAGACCGCCTCTGCACGGCCGTTTCCCGGCGATGCCGGGTAGGAAGGTCCTGTCAGGCCGGAACGGTCGCGTGGATCGTCAAATCCCGGAGCAGCGTCGAAAGCTCCGGTTCGTCGATCAGCAGAGCCGCGTCGGCCGCCGGCAGCCAAGCCCGCTGGCGGTTGGCGGCTTCCTGCCAGTCGGCCATCTCCTCGGTGACCTCCAGCAGATAGACCACCACGTCGACACGGACAAAACGGCTGGCCATCCGCTTCCAATAAGAGTAGCCACCGGCAGGCTGCTTCAGCGCCTTGCCCAGCACGCCCGCCTCTTCCTGGGCCTCGATCGCGGCCGCCTTGCGCCCGCCCTTGCCCTTCATCGGCCAGCCCTTGGGCACAATGAAGCGCCTGGTCGTGCGCGAGGTGACCAACAACACTTCAAGCTGGCCGTCTCCGCGCAGACGAAAGGGGATAGCCGCCACCTGGCGGATACGCTCTCCTTTCCTTGCCCTGCGTACTGCTTTCTTCTTGGCTGTTGCCATCCCAAAATCCGATGAGAGCGGCATTGCTGCCCTACGTTATCCGCACGGCAAAAATTCCGCTCTTGCAAACCCCAAAATCGCCGTCCTTTCAATCGGACTTTTGTCGACGTTAAGTCGGCTAAATAAACCGAAAAAAGAAAAATGTCAGCGGCAGACCCGCGAAATGGTGGTGCCAATCACCTGAGACTGACAATTCTGCTTGACGATCGGCACTTCGGGGCGAGCCTTCGGCACGATCTGCCGGTCCTGCTCGCGGTAGAACTGCTGCTGTTGCTGGAACTGCTGCCGCTGCAGCTGGTTCCGGAGCGTCTGCAGTTCGTTCTGCTCGATCAGGGTGTTGCGGTTTGTCGGGATGACAACCTGAGCCGAAGCGTATGAAGCCGCGCCAAAAAGGGCGGCTGCAGACAGAGCCGCCGAAAGCAAAACCGCCGATAAGTGAGGATGCGACATCGCTTCCTTCCCGCATGAAAACAGAACCTGCCCATAATGTAGGGCATTTGCCCGGATGTACCATGGTTTAAGGGACTGATCTCGCGGCATCGTCGCCTGCCGTCGGCCGCTCGTTTTCCCTTCAATCCACGTCGCGCAAACGGTAGCCGACGCCGGTCTCGGTGATGATGTAGCGCGGCTGGTCCGGCGTCTTCTCGATCTTCTGCCTCAACTGGCGGACATAGACCCTCAGATATTGCACGTCGGTCGAGTCGTTCCAGAGTTGCTTCATCAAGAACTGGTGGGTGAGCACCTTGCCGGCATACTGCACGAGCATGCGCAGGATGTCGTATTCTTTCGGCGACAGTTTTACGTCCTTGCCCTCGACCTTGACGATGCGTTTGACGAGGTCGACGCTGAGATCGCCGGTCTGAAAAACCGGCTTCTCGCCCGGCTGCTGGAATTTGTGGCGCAGCGCCACGCGGATGCGGGCGACGAGCTCGTTCATGCCGAAGGGTTTCGTCACGTAGTCGTCGGCGCCGAGCTCGAGCGCCTGGACGATGCCGGCTTCATCGGTGCGGCTCGACAGGATGACGACCGGAATATCGAGGCCGTCGCTGCGCCATTTGCCGAGCAGCTCGAGGCCGGTCATGCCGGGCAGGCCAAGGTCGAGCAGGATCAGGTCGGGCCGCTCCGCCTGCATGAGCTCGATCGCCGCCTTGGCACTCGGCGCCTCGGATACCGTATAGCCCTGGCTGCCAAGGCCGACGCGAAGCAGCTTACGGATCGGCGGCTCGTCGTCGACGACCAGGATGCTGACGGTCTGACTGGTCATGCTGCGTCATCCGTTTTGGCGACAGCCAGATCCGGAATTTCCTCCGGCACCGGGATGCGGATGGTGAAGATCGCGCCCGGACGGTCGGTGCGGTTCGCCGCTGAGATCGTGCCGCCCATGGCCTCGACGAAGCCGCGGCTGATCGACAGGCCGAGACCCGTGCCGGCGCGGACCTGGTCGCGCTTGCGCACGCGGTAGAAGGTGTCGAAGATCCGCTCGAGGTCGTCGGGCGGAATGCCCGGTCCCTCGTCCATGACCTGCAGGATGACGGAGCCGTTGTCGACCCAGCCTTGCAGGCGGATGGCCGAGCCGGGCGGCGCATATTTCGCGGCGTTGTCGAGAAGATTGAACAGCACCTGCTCGAAAAGGACAGGGTCGAGGCGCAGCATCGGCAGGTCCAGCGGGATGTCGGTGTCGATCCGGTGCTCGCCGGTGATCTTTCGGGCTCGATCGAGCGCCGAGCCGACGATGTCGCCGACAAAGTGGAAAGCGTAATTCGGCTCCATGGCGCCCGACTCGATCTTGGTCATGTCGAGCAGGTTGGCAATGAAGCGGTTCAGCCGCTCCGATTCGTCGACCACGGTCGACAGAAGGTCCGCGCGGTCCTTTTCGGGCAGGGCGGCCGCATATTCCCGCAGCGTGCCTGCGGCGCCCATGATGGCGGCAAGCGGCGTCTTGAGGTCATGCGAGATCGAGGTGAGCAGCGCCGTGCGCAGCCGGTCCGCTTCCGCCGCCAGCCTGGCGCGATCGACATCGGCGACAAGCTGGATGCGCTCGATGGCGACCGCCGCCTGATCGGCAAGCGCGTCGAGAAGACGCTGCTGCTCGGGCGTCAGCAACGGCCCCTGCTTGTCGTTGTCGAGGCCGACGACGCCGACGGCCGTGCGCCCCGTGCGCAGGGGCAGGTAAAGGCGCTTGGCGCCCGGCAGCGTGTCGGCGCCGCGCCCGGCCGGGCGGTCGTGCTCCCAGGCCCAGCGGGCGGCTGCGATATCGGCCTCGGCAAGCGTGTCGTCGGGGGGATAGCCGGCCTTGACAGTGATGGTGCCGTTTTCGGGCAGAAGCAGCACCACGCGCACCTTCAGCATGGAGGCGATCTGGAAGGCCGTTGCCCACAGCACGTCGTCGAGCGTGCCGGCGCCGGCGAGCTTTTTCGAGAAAGAATAGATGTCTTCGGTGGCACGCGCGCGAGAACGGGCGGCGACCGCCTGGCGCTGCACGCGCGCTGTCAGATTGCTGGCGATGACGGCGACAACGAGGAAGACTGCGAAGGCGACGATGCTTTCGGGGTCCCTGATCGTCAGCGTGTAGCGCGGCTCGAGGAAGAAGAAGTTGAAGGCAAGCGCGCTCAGGAAGCAGGCATAGAGCGCCGGCCAGAGCCCAAACGTCACCGCCGATGTCAGCACCGCCAGCAGCAGGACGCTGGCGAGATTGCGGACATCGAGGAACTGATCGAGGATCGAGCTGACGGCCAGCGCGCCGGCGACATAGGCGGTGGAGAACAGATACGGCCAAATCTGAAAGGGCTTCTGCTCGGCCGCGGCCTTGACCCTCGGTGAGGCGGCCTCGGTATCTCGCTCGGCGCCCGAAATGACATGGACGCTGATGTCGCCGGCATTGCGGATCAGATCGTAAGTGAGCGAACCTTCAATCAGCTCGCGCCAGCGCGAGCGGGTCGGCCGGCCGATGACGATGTGGGTGAAGTTGTTCGTGGTCGCGTGGCGCACGATATCCTGGGCGACGTTCTGGCCGGGGATGGTCGTCACCTCGGCGCCGAGTTGCTCGGCAAGGCGCAGGTTCGTTGCCAGCCGGTCTTTGTCCTCCTCGGACATGCCGGCAAGGCGAGGCGTGTCGACATGCAGCGCCGTCCACGGCGCCCGCAGCCGATCGGCGAGCCGGCGCGCGTAGCGGATGCGGGCGGCGCCGCCCGGACGCTGATCGACGCAGACCAGGACCCGTTCGCCGGCGGCCCAAGGCCCGGGAATGGCGTGCGACTGCATGTGGTTGAGAAGCTGCTCGTCGACGCGCTGGGCGGTGCGTCTCAGCGCCAGCTCGCGCAGCGCCGTCAAATTGCCCGGCGAGAAATAGTTCTCGATCGCGCGCTGGGCGGTTTGGGGGAAATAGACCTTGCCCTCATGCAGCCGCTTGATCAGGTCGTCGGGAGTGAGGTCGATGACCTCGATATCGTCGGCCTCGTCGATGATGGAATCGGGAACCGTCTCGCGTACCCGGACGCGGGTGATCTGCGCCACGACATCGTTCAGGCTTTCGACATGCTGGATGTTGAGCGTGGTGTAGACGTCGATGCCTTGCGACCGGATTTCCTGCACATCGAGGTAGCGTTTGGGATGGCGGCTGCCGGGCGCGTTGGTGTGGGCGAGCTCGTCAACCAGAACCAGCGCCGGGCGCCGTTTCAGGATGGCGTCGATATCCATCTCGTCGAGGGTGCGGCCCCTGTATTCGACCTCGCGGCGCGGGATCACCTCATAGCCGTCGACCAGCGCCTGGGTTTCCCTGCGGCCGTGCGTTTCGACGACGCCGATCACAACGTCAAGGCCGTCGGCCAGCCGGGCGCGGCCTGCCATCAGCATCTCGTAGGTCTTACCGACCCCGGGAGCAGCGCCGAGGAAAATCCGCAGCCGACCGCGGCCCTCCCGCTCGGCATGCTCCAGCAGCGCGTCGGGAGAGGGTCTGGTTTCGTGGTTCGTCCTGTCGTCGGGCATCAGTCCAATCATGGATTGCGCCGGCGATCGTGTCGATCCCCGGCGAGGTGCTGGCTATTTCAGGTCGTCCAGCGCGAGATTGAGGGCGAGCACGTTGACCACCGGCTCACCCATGAGGCCCAGCTCGCGCTCCTCGACATGGCTGTCGACAAGCGACTTCACCTTGGCCTCGTCGATGCCGCGGGCCTTGGCAACCCGCGGAATCTGGAAATAGGCAGCCTCGGGGCTGATGTCGGGGTCGAGGCCGCTGCCGGACGTCGTGACGAGGTCCATCGGCACCGGCGCGTTCGGGTTCTCAGCCTTCAGCTTCTCGGCATCGCCCTTGATGCGTTCGATCAGCTTCGGATTGGTCGGGCCGAGATTGGCGCCGCTGGAGGAGGCGGCGTTATAGCCGTCACCGGCGGCCGACGGCCGGCCATGGAAATAGCGGTCGTTGGCGAAGGCCTGGCCGATCAGCTCGGAGCCGATGACCTTGCCATCCTTCTCGATCAGGCTGCCGTTGGCTTGCCTGGGAAACAGCGCCTGGGCGATGCCGGTCATGCCGATCGGATAGACGAGGCCGGTGAGCACCGTGAAGAAGACGATCATGACGATCGCGGGTCTGAGTTGCTTGAACATCGGAGCAAATCCTTATGCGAGGCCGAGGGCCGCGACGATCAGGTCGATCGCCTTGATGCCGACGAACGGCACGATGATGCCGCCGAGGCCGTAGACGAGCAGGTTGCGGGTGAGCAGCGCGCCGGCGCCGATGGCGCGGTATTTCACGCCCTTCAGCGACAGCGGGATCAGTGCGATGATGATCAGCGCGTTGAAGATGATGGCCGACAGGATGGCGCTCTGCGGCGTCGCCAGATGCATGATGTTGAGCGCCTGCAGCGGCCCGGCGGACTGGCCGGGCGCGACGTAGAAGACCGCGAACATAGCCGGGATGATGGCGAAATACTTGGCCACGTCGTTGGCGATCGAGAAGGTGGTCAACGAACCGCGGGTCATCAGCAACGCCTTGCCGATCTCGACGATCTCGATCAGCTTGGTCGGGTCGCTGTCGAGGTCGACCATGTTGCCGGCCTCGCGCGCGGCGATCGTGCCGGTGTTCATGGCGACGCCGACATCGGCCTGGGCAAGCGCCGGGGCGTCGTTGGTGCCGTCGCCGCACATGGCGACCAGCTTGCCCTTGGACTGTTCCTCGCGGATCAGCGACAGCTTGTTCTCGGGCGTCGCCTGCGCGAGGAAGTCGTCGACGCCGGCTTCCGCCGCGATCGCCGCCGCGGTCAGCGGGTTGTCGCCGGTGATCATCACCGTGCGGATGCCCATCTTGCGCAGCTCGGCGAAACGCTCGCGGATGCCGCCCTTGACGATGTCCTTGAGGTGGACGATGCCGAGCAGGCGCCCGTCGCGCTCGACCGCCAGCGGCGTGCCGCCGGCCTTGGCGATCTCGGCGGCAATGGCCTGCAGGTCGCGGATCGTCTCGCTCGTCGGACGCGTGCCATGGGCCGCGACCGTTGCCTGGTTGACGTGGGCGAGCACCGCATCGACAGCGCCCTTGCGTACCGACGAGCCGTCGACGTCGACGCCGCTCATGCGGGTCTGCGCGGTGAAGGGTACGAAGGCTGCATGCAAGGTCGCCATGTCGCGGGCGCGGATGCCGTATTTTTCCTTGGCGAGCACGACGATCGAGCGGCCTTCCGGCGTTTCATCCGCTAGCGAAGCAAGCTGCGCCGCATCCGCCAGCTCCTGCTCGGTGACGCCCTTGACCGGACGGAACTCGGTCGCCTGGCGGTTGCCGAGCGTGATGGTGCCGGTCTTGTCGAGGAGCAGCGTGTCGACATCGCCGGCGGCCTCGACGGCGCGGCCGGACATGGCGAGCACGTTGAAGCGCACCAGGCGGTCCATGCCGGCGATGCCGATGGCTGAGAGCAGCGCGCCGATCGTGGTCGGGATCAGCGTCACGAACAGGGCGACGAGGATCGTCACCGAGATGTAGCCGCCGGAGTAGGAGGCGAAGCTCGGGATGGTCGCGGTCGCCAGGACGAAGATCAGCGTCATGCCGACGAGCAGGATGTTGAGCGCGATCTCGTTCGGAGTCTTCTGGCGTTCCGCGCCCTCGACGAGCGAGATCATGCGATCGAGGAAGGTCTGGCCGGAGGCGGCGGAAATGCGCACGCGGATCCAGTCGGACAGCACCTGCGTGCCGCCGGTGACGGCCGAGCGGTCGCCGCCGGACTCGCGGATGACGGGCGCGGATTCGCCGGTGATCGCGGCCTCGTTGACGGAGGCCACGCCTTCGATCACCTCGCCGTCGGACGGGATGATGTCGCCGGCCTCGACCAGCACGATGTCGCCGACCTTCAGGCTGGTGCCGGGCACCAGCTTGAACTTCGAGCGGTCCTCGCCGTTGATGAGCAGCTTGGCCTGGGTTTCGGTGCGCGCCTTGCGCAGCGAGTCGGCCTGCGCCTTGCCGCGGCCTTCGGCCACGGCTTCGGCGAAGTTGGCAAACAAAACGGTGAACCACAGCCAGATGATGATCTGCAGCGTAAAGCCGAGATCGCCGCCGCCGGTGACCAGGTCGCGCATGAAAAGCACGGTGGTGAGCAGCGAGACGACTGCGACAACGAACATCACCGGATTGCGGATCAATGTGCGCGGATCGAGCTTGCGAACGGCGCCGCCGATGGCGGGCACCAGGATGCGGGCATCCAGGATGCTCGCGGATTTGGACTGGCTCATTTCGGGGCTCCAGTGTCGGTGATGTTGGACGGCGCCGGGTGCTCGGTCTTCGGGAACAGGTGCGGAAGGGCGGACGCCAGCAGCCAGATGACGAAGAGCACGGCCGCTATCGCCAGGAAGGTCGACAGGGTCGGAAAGGGACGAGGACTCTCGTCCTCTCCGTCATCGGGAGGTTGCCGGTCATTCCGGCGTCTGATGTTGAACCAGGGCATGGTCATCTCAGAAGGTCTGTCCGTGGATCATCGCAAGGTGCTCGACGATCGGACCAACGGCGAGCGAGGGGAAGAAGGTGAGGCCGCCGACGATGATAATGACGCCGACCAGCAGGCCGACGAACAGCGTGCCGTCGGTCGGGAAGGTGCCGGCGGAGGCGGGCACTGTCTTCTTCGCGGCCAGCGAGCCGGCGATGGCTAAAGCCGGGATGATGACCAGGAAGCGGCCCATCAGCATGCCGAGACCCAGCGTGATGTTGTACCAGGGCGTGTTGCCGGAGAGGCCGCCGAAGGCCGAGCCGTTGTTCGCGGCTGCCGAGGTATAGGCATAGAGCACTTCCGAGAAGCCGTGCGGACCGCCATTGGCCATCGAAGCCACGGCGCTTGGCAGCACCACGGCGATGGCCGTGAAGATCAGCATCGCCAGCGGCAGACAGAGGATGGCGAGCATTGCCATCTTGACCTCCTTGGCCTCGATCTTCTTGCCGAGATATTCCGGCGTGCGGCCGACCATCAGGCCGGCGACGAAGACGGCGACGACGACGAACATCAGGATGCCGTAGAAACCGGCGCCGACGCCGCCGACGATGACCTCGCCGAGTTGCATGTTGATGAGCGGGATCATGCCGCCGAGCGCGGTGAAGCTATCATGCATGGCGTTGACGGCGCCGCAGGAGGCGGCCGTGGTGATGACCGCGAACAGCGCCGACATGGCGATGCCGAAGCGCGTCTCCTTGCCTTCCATGTTGCCGCCGTCGATGCCCAGCGCATGGACCAGCGGGTTGCCGGCGGCTTCAGCCCAGTAGCAGACGGTAACGCCGACGAGGAACAGCACGCCCATCGAGGCCAGGATCGCCCAGCCCTGGCGCTCACTGCCGACCATGCGGCCGAAGACATTGGTGAGCGCAGCGCCGATCGCGAAAATCGACAGCATCTGGATCAGGTTGGAGATCGCGTCCGGATTCTCGAACGGATGCGCGGCGTTGGCGTTGAAGAAGCCGCCGCCATTGGTGCCGAGCATCTTGACGGCGACCTGCGAGGCGACCGGCCCGAGCGCGATGGTCTGCTTGGCGCCCTCCAGTGTGGTCGCTTCGACATAAGGCCCAAGCGTCTGCGGGATGCCGAGCCACACATAGGCGAGCGTCAGCACGATACAGAGCGGCAGGAGCACATAGAGCGTACAGCGGGTGAGATCGACCCAGAAATTGCCGATCGACCTGCCCGAGGCGCGGGCGAAACCGCGGATCAGGGCAATCGCGATGGCAATGCCGGTGGCGGCCGAGACGAAGTTCTGGACGTTGAGGCCGGCCATCTGCACGAGGTAGGACATCGTGCTTTCGCCGCCGTAGTTCTGCCAGTTGGTGTTGGTGACGAAGCTGACGGCGGTGTTGAAGGCGAGGCCGGGCTCGACCGCGCTCATGCCCGCGGGATTATAGGGCAGGGCGCCCTGCAGCCGCTGCAGCGCGTAAAGAACCAGGAAGCCGGCGAGATTGAAGAGCAGCATGCCTGTCGCGTAGACGGCCCAATGCTGTTCTTCCTTTTCGCTCGTGCCCGCGAGGCGATAGAGCCCGCGCTCGATGGGGACGAGCACCGGCGACGGAAAGGTGCGGTCACCGCTGAAGACGCGGTACATGTAGCCGCCGAGCGGCTTCACGAGCAAAAGCAGGATCCCGCAATAGACGAGGATCTGTATCCAGCCATTTATAGTCATGATGAGCTCTCCGCCTGCCGGTCAGAAACGCTCTGGGCGAATGAGCGCGTAGGTGAGGTAGGCAAGCAGGAACAAGGTCACCGCGCCGCCGAGTATGTAATCGAAAAGCATGATCCGGCCCTTCCGCTCAGATGCTGTCGCAGGCTTTGGCATAGGCGAAGGACAGGACGAAGAACAAAATCCCGATCCCGAGAACAATAAGGTCCATTGCAGACATTCCTTGTTTTCACTTTTGTTTGCGGCCCGCGCTGGCAGGCTCAAAACTTCACGCGACCGCGCATCACCTTGGCGGTGACGGCGATCAAAGCGATTTTCGAAGGAAGATATGGACCCGATCGCCATAAAGGTTCGAGACGAGGCGAACGGCAAAGATATAGGAATTCTATAAAGATCTCGGCTGGGGTCCGGCTGCTCTTCCGGCGCCATCAGCACGCTTGTTGCAGAGGCACCGCCGGTCATCGGCGATTGCCTATGGCCAGCAGCCGGCAATCGCCAATATGCTAAACCCGGGGACGCTGAACAAAGGCTGCAGCCGTGCGCGGCCACCGGAAGGACACAAATGCTCGACATCGCACCATCGCAACAGGCGGCCACCTGGCTTGGCTCGTTCGACCGGGCGCTCGAAGCGGGTGACATCGAGGCGGCAACCAGTCTGTTCGCCGAGGATTGCTACTGGCGCGATCTGCTGACCTTCACTTGGAACATAAAAACCATGGAAGGGCAGCCGGCTATCCGCGAAATGCTCAAGGGCACGCTGTCGACGACGCAGCCCTCCCATTGGCGCTTGTCCGGCGAAGCGAGCGTCGACGAAGGCACGATAGAAGCCTGGTTCAGCTTCGAGACGGCCGCGGCACGCGGCGAAGGCATTTTGCGGCTCAAGGATGGCCGCTGCCGGACGCTGTTCACGGCGATGAACGAGCTCAAGGGCTTCGAGGAGCAGAAGGGACCGGCCCGGCCGCTCGGCATCCGCCACAAGGCCGATCCTGAGCGCGAGACCTGGGCGGAGAAAAGGGCGCGCGAGGCGCGCGACCTCGGCGTGCATGAGCAGCCCTACTGCCTGGTGATCGGCGGCGGTCAAGGCGGCATCATGCTGGGCGCCCGGCTGCGGCAGCTCGGCGTGCCAACCGTCATCATCGAGAAGAACGCGCGTGCCGGCGATTCCTGGCGCAACCGTTATCGCTCGCTCGTGCTGCACGATCCGGTCTGGTACGACCATCTGCCTTACATCCCGTTCCCGGAAAACTGGCCGGTCTTCACGCCCAAGGATAAGATGGGCGACTGGCTGGAAATGTATGCCCGCGTCATGGAGCTGAACTACTGGGTCGCCACCAGATGCGTCAGCGCCGCCTATGACGAGACCGAAAAAGTCTGGACGGTGGTCGTCGACCGCGTCGGCCAACGCATCACACTGAAGCCGAAGCACATCGTCTTCGCCACCGGCGCCTACGGACCGCCCCGGCAGATCGCGCTGCCGGGCGCCGATGCTTTCAAGGGCGAACTCCTGCATTCCAGCCAGTATTCCACCGGCGAGAAATTCCGCGGCAAACGCGTCGCGGTGATCGGCGCGGCAAGCTCAGGCCACGACGTCAGCGTCGACCTCTGGGAGGCCGGCGCCAAGGTCACGATGGTGCAGCGCTCGCCGACGACGGTGGTGAAGTCCGACACGCTGATGGAGGTCGGCTTCGAGATCTTTTCCGAAAAGGCGCTGGCGCGCGGCATCACCACCGACAAGGCCGACATGATCGTCGCCTCGACGCCGTTCGCGCTGGTGCCGAAAGGCCAGCGCGCGCTCTACGACGTCATCCGCGAGCGCGACGCGGAGTTCTACAAGCGCTTGAGCGACAGCGGCTTTGCCATCGACTTCGGCGAGGACGAGACCGGGCTGTTGATGAAGGCCTATCGCACAGGCTCGGGCTTTTACATCGATGTCGGCGCCTGCGAGCTGATCCTGAATGGCGAGATCGCGGTGAAGAGCGGCGTCGGCATCAAGTCGCTGACGCCGATTGGTATCCAGTTCGAGGACGGCAGCGAGCTCGCCGTCGACGCGATCCTCTGCTGCACCGGCTACCAGTCGATGAACGAGACGGTGGCGACAATCGTTTCGCGCGAGGTCGCCGACAAGGTCGGTCCATGCTGGGGCCTCGGTTCCGGCGTCAAGGGCGACCCGGGCCCGTGGCAAGGCGAGCTGCGCAACATGTGGAAGCCGACGGCACAGGACGCGCTGTGGTTCCACGGCGGCAACCTCGCGCTGTCGCGCTTCTATTCGAAGTTCGTGGCGCTGCAGCTCAAGGCGCGCATGGAAGGGATTGCGACGCCGGTTTACGGCGAGCCGAGTAACGCGAAACGGTGACGTTCGATCTCCCCCCTTGTGGGGGAGATGGCCGGCAGGCCAGAGGGGGGCGCTGTCCCGCCGGCCTCTCGATGGATTGCAATTGCGTCGTCAGTTGGTTCTTGGTCCGTCGCAAGACGATAAAGGTTGGCGTTCCTTCGCGCCCCCCTCTGCCCTGCCGGGCATCTCCCCCACGAGGGGGGAGATTGGCCAATCATCGGCCAAAATGCCTGGCCGCAACGTCCACATGCGTATGATGCGTATGCGGCTCAAAACGCTCCGTCTCGTTGTGGTCGGGCGTTTCGTTCGGCCACCATTTGCCGCCGATGACGATGCCGTTGGAGACCAGCCGCTGGTCCGCGACCAGTGAGGCGCCAACCGCGTCGACGAAGGTGAAGCGTCCGGGCTGCAATTTGAGCACCGCGACATCGCCGATGCCACCGACTTTGAGCGTGCCGAGCTCACGCCTCGCGATCGCCTCAGCCGGGCGCTGTGTCGCCGCGCGCAGCACCTCGACGAGCGGCATGCCGAGCGCCATCAGCTTCGACATACAGACGAGGATGTCGAAGGCGGGGCCGTCGACACAGTAGAGATGCACGTCGCTCGATATGACGTCTGGCGCCAAGCCTTCGGCAAGCATGGCCTTGGCGACCTCGAAGTCGAAGGAGCCCATGCCGTGGCCGATGTCGAAGATGACGCCGCGCTCGCGCGCCAGACGCATGTCCGGCCGCACTGCGCCGGACGCGAAGACCGGCGCGTTGGGGAAGGGACGGAAACAGTGGGTGAGGATGTCGCCGCGGCGCAGCCTCGGCAGCACTTCCGAGCGGCCGGGCGGCGGTTCGTCGATATGCGCCATCAGCGGCAGGCCGACCTTGTCGGCGGCTTCGAGCGCCAGGTCTACGGGCGCGATACCGCTGGTTCCGCTGGCATGCTTGCCGGAACGCACCTTGACGCCGACGACGACGTCGGCGTGCTCGCGCACCGCCGCCACCGTCTCGCGCGGCTCGCAGAGCCTGAGATCGCTGCATTCGCCGACCGACACGGTTTTCGCAAAGCCGAATATGCCGGCGAAGGAGATGTTGACGTAGGCGAGGATGCGGACCTTCGAGCGCTCGATGACGTGGCGGCGGAAGCCCAGGAAATTGCCGGCGCCGGCGCTGCCGGCGTCGATGAATGTGGTGGTGCCGCTCTTGGCGGCGAGCCGGTCGGCATCGACGCCGAGCGAGGTGCCGCCCCAGTAGACATGGCTGTGCAGGTCGACGAGGCCGGGCGTGACGATGCAGTCCCTTGCGTCGACGACCTCACCGGCGGTCGAGGCATCGATGGCCGCCTCGATCGCGGCGACGCGGCCATCAACGATGGCGACGTCGCGCGACGCATCCAACCCGGAGGCCGGGTCGATCACGCGGCCGCCCTTGATCAGCAGATCGAACTGCATCGGCGCCTCCCTGGCGTCTAACTGTTTGTTTTTACGCAATTCCGAACGGAAAACCGCTATACACTTTTCCTGGAATTGCTTTTAGCGATCAGACCGGCCGGTAAGCGACCGCTTCGACCTCGATCTTGATGTCGATCATCAGGCGGGACTCCACCGTGGTGCGCGCCGGCGGGTCATTCGGGAAATGCCTGGCATAGACCGTGTTGAAGGTGCCGAAATCGCGCGCGTCCTCCAGCCAGACGGTGGTCTTGACCACATCATCCATGGTGCAGCCGGCAAGCGCCAGCGCGGCTTTGACGTTCTGCAATACCTGCTCGGCTTGCTCAGCGATGCCGCCCTTGACCACCAGGCCGTCGCTGCCCACCGGCACCTGGCCGGAAATATAGACGAAATCGCCGGCGCGCACCGCCGGCGAGAGCGGGACATGCGATTTTCCAAAGCACTGCTTGGGCAAGTGAGCCTCCTGTTGTCGACTGGATTGGCCTTTCTTATGGCTGTCTACGCTTGTCGGCGTGATCCTCCTAGAGGCAATGTCGGAAAGCAACATTTTTCCGAAAATCCATGTTGCTTTATTACAAAAGCCTGAGCATCTTGCGCCACGAAGCCGCTTCCGGCCGGCAAAGCACACATGTGGGGAGATCCAGCATGACCTTCGACAAGAACCCGTTCCCGGAGGGCGATGCCGATCGCCACGCGCTGTGGGAAATGCTGGTGCGGCGCGACATCGATGCCTTCCTCGGCCAGGACTGGTCGATGGTCGAGGACGACTTCATCGCCGAGAGCTTCTTCGGCATGCATGCGCATTTCCTTGCCAATGCGGACGCCTGGCGGCTGCAGTTCCCGAGGCTGGAAGTCTATCGCGACGAATGGCTGCGGCAGGCCAAGGAAACCGCCGCGACGAAGTTCGCCGAGCCGCTGCGCGAGGCGCTGTTCCGCGTCACCAACATGCGCGACATCGACGTCGACGGCGACCGCGCGGTGCTGCACAAGAAATTCGACGGCTCGGTCGCCAAGGCCGATGGCGGTGTCGACAGGCTCAAATGGCAGACGCTCTATTTCTGCCGCAAGGTCGGCGGCCGCTGGAAGATTGCCGGCTTCGTCGGCTATATGCCGCATCCGCTGGGAAGCTAGGGCCGGATAGGCTTCCTAGGACAAGCGTTGCAGCCGCTCGTCGGGCGAGCGGTGGTCGAAGACGACGCCCATGGTCTTACCAACGGCGGCCATGACGATCAGCTCGACCAGATGGTCGTCGCTGTCTTCGCAGGCGGGGTCCGATTGGCGGATGGCGTCGAGCATCGCGCGGGTCGAGATGGTGTCGCCGGCGCGAAATTTCGAAAGGGCAAACGAAACAAGGTCTTGCACCGTCGGATCCATGACGAGCACTTCCGAAGCGACGTTCATCGGCCTCCTCCTGCCATGAACCCTCACCGAAAGGATGATACGCCAATGGTGGGATTGCGCCAGCGAAATGGTGGTCCGACCAGAGCGACTGGCGACAGCCTGCCGCCATTTCCATTAAAGCGAGTCGCGCTGACATGGATTCAGGCGGCGCGCTTTAAGTCTTTGTATTTGCGCATGTCATTTTCCCAAAACCGCTGCGCAGTTTTGGGCGACATGCGTTAAGTGTGGAACACCGCACCGATGGTCCTGGCCATGCTCGACGCATCGCGCTCCGGTTGGTAAGCCCGCTCCCGCATAGGGAGACTGGCCGAGTCGAAAAATGACGGTTGCAATCGAGATGGGGCAGACGTCGGCAGGCGCGCCGGCGGCCCTCGACCTTGAGGAGCTGCTGGCGACGCGCCTGCTGGTGCAAGGCAATTCGGGCTCGGGCAAGTCGCATCTGCTGCGCCGTTTGCTGGAGCAGAGCGCGCCCTGGGTGCAGCAGACCATCATCGACCCCGAAGGCGACTTCGTCTCGCTCGGCGAGCGCTACGGCCACCTGGTGATCGATGCTGAGGAACATACCGAGCGCGGCCTGCAGGCGGCCGGCGAACGTGCCCGCATCCACCGCGTCTCGACGGTGCTCAACCTCGAAGGGCTCGATGCCGAAAACCAGATGCGGCGCGCCGCCGCTTTTCTCGGCGGCCTGTTCGAAGTCGCGCGCGACCATTGGTACCCGATGCTGGTGGTTGTCGACGAGGCGCAGCTCTTCGCGCCGGCCGCCGCCGGCGAGGTTTCCGACGAGGCGCGCAAGCTTTCGCTCGGCGCCATGACCAATCTGATGTGCCGCGGACGCAAGCGCGGGCTTGCCGGCATCATCGCCACGCAACGGCTGGCGAAGCTCGCCAAGAACGTCGCGGCGGAAGCCTCCAACTTCCTGATGGGCCGGACTTTCCTCGACATCGACATGGCGCGCGCGGCCGACCTGCTCGGCATGGAGCGTCGGCAGGCGGAAGCGTTTCGCGACCTGGAGCGGGGGCATTTCATGGCGCTCGGGCCCGCATTGTCGCGCCGCCCGCTAAGCCTGCGGATCGGCTCGACGGAAACGAGCCCACGCAACGGCACGCCGCGGCTGATGCCGCTACCGGAAGCGGCGCTTGAGGATGCGCGCTCGATCATCCTGGCGGCGCCGCCGCCGGAGACGGTGCGGCCGCAGCGCCGGCCTTCGCCGGATCTGCTCGATCAGCTGATGGCGGCCAAGGCCGCGCCGCTGGACATCCGACCGGAGCCGGCCGAGCCGCAGCCCAGCGCCGAAGACCTCGCCGAGCGGCGCGAGCGGATGGACCGCATCCTGCGCGCCATCCTGGCCGAGCCCGATGCCGGCTTCCGCGTCATCGGCGTGCTCTACCAGGAGTTCGTGGTCCGCTGCCGCATCGAGGGGCTTGCCTCGGTGGTGCCCGACCTTTCGGAGTTCCGCCGCATACTGACGCGCGCCCGCGCCGGTGTCGGCTCCGACATGGCCGAGGACGATGCGTGGCGGGACGTTTCGGTGCGGGCGTCGCTTCTGCCCGAGGACATGCAGGGCGTGTTCATGATGATCGCGAGGGCCGCCAAGGAAGGCTGGCCCTGCCCAAGCGACGCGGCGATTGCGCGGGCCTATGGCTCGCACTCGCTGCGCCGCGCGCGGCGGCTGCTCGACTATATCGAGGAGCAAGGCCTCATCGTCTGCCAGATCGACGGCACCGGCAGGCGAACGGTGACGCTGGTCGAACTCGCCTGGGCGACGGCGCCGGGCGATCCGAATGCAGAAGAGCAGGACAGCTCAGCGGCGTGATCACGGCTGCAGCTCGATCGTGCGGTCGCGAAGCGACGACGCGCGGTGAGAGGAGATGACGATGATCCGGTCGCTGAGATGACCCATCAGCCGCTCGAGGATGCGCCCACCCTGTTCGTCGTCGAGATGCTCCGTCGGCTCGTCGAGCAACATCAGTGGCTTCGTCGACAGCCAGGCGCGCGCGAGATTGATGCGCTGCACCTCGCCGAGCGAGAACCCGCCCTGCCTGATCCAGGCATCCAGGCCGCCGGCCTCACGGATGCGCTCGTCCATCTCGACGGCTCCCAGTGCGTGCCAGAGCGCCGCGTCCGGGACATTGCCGGCGAAGAGGTTGGCGCGGACTGTGTCTTCGAGGATGACCGCGTCATGCAGGACGAGTGCCGCCTGTGCCCGACGGTCCGTTGCCGACAAGATGCGGTCGCCGGCGGCGAAAGCATCATCGCCGATCCAGCCGGCAATCTGCTTCAACAGGCTGGTCTTGCCCGAACCACTCGCTCCGACCAGTACTGTCGGCTGGCCCCTTGCGAGGAGCACGGAGATGGGCGTGCCGATGGCCCGACCATCGGGCGCGCGGCGCTGCAGGGCCCCATGGCGCAGCGCGCGAGGTTCGACGTCGCCTGGTGCGGATTCGCGCCTGCCAGCCGCGGCGGCTTGCGTCCATTGTCCGATCTCGGCCAGGGCGGCGTTGCGACGAAGCACGGCAACCAGCATGCGCGAGCCGCCATTCATGGCCTCGCCCAGCGCCAGCCAGGAGAAGGCGAGCAGCATGGGTAGAAGAAGGCCCGTCCCTTGCCGCCCCGCATGCCAGGCGGCGGCCATCACGCCGATGCCGGCGACCGGACCGAAGGCCGCGCCGATCATGTCGAGCCGGGCCTGGAGGCGGCGGAGCGCAAGCAACTCGCCGTCGGCGCGGGAGAGCGCGGCAAGCGCGTCGGCGCACTCATGGCTCCACGCGCCCTCGGCCTTCAGCGGCACGGCCGACGCCAGAGCCGCGCCAAGCCGGCTCGCGCCCCCGCGGCGCAGCGACCTGGCGCGCTCCCATGCCATGGCGCCAGCCTTGGCAACCCGGTTCCCCGCGAACAGGATGGCGAGCAAGAAGAGGATGATCGGCAAGAGGGACAAGGGCGCGAGGATCGCTGACGCCGTGGTCAGCACGGCAAGGCCGGCGACGAGCGTAAGTGCCGGAAGGCCGGCGCGAAGGCGGGCGTAGTCGAGGTCCTCGACGTCGTCGAGATAGTCGGCGAGCCGGGCGTCGTCGCCGAGCTGCCATCCTGCCCGGCGCACGGCGGGCGCGGCGGCCATCGCGGCGAAAAGCTCGGCGCGATGCGTGACCTGATCGGCGAGCGCCGCCTTATGGCCCGCAAGGCGTTCGCCGTAACGCGCCGCGGTGCGGCCGATGGCGAACAGCCTGATGAAAGCCGCCGGGATGTGGAAGTTGAAGGTGAAGGCGGCGGCGGAAAGGCCGGCGATCGCCACCGAACCCAGCAGCCAGGCGGAAACGCCGCCAAGCAATATGCCACAGAAAAGCGCGGCGAAGGCAAAGCCCGTCGCCAGCCGCCAGGACCTCCGGCTCGCGGATTGAAGTGCCGCGTTCATGCCGCCACCTCGATGGCATCGCCAGGGGTGAGGTCGACCGTCAGGTCGGCGGCGTCGGCGAGATCCCGGTCATGCGTCGCCGCAACGACCAGCCGCGACCGCGAGATCGTGAGCAGCATGCGCCGTACGGCCTCGGCCGTCTCGCGGTCGAGCTTTGCCGTCGGCTCGTCCGCCAGCACGGCACGTCCGGAAAGCTGCGCGCGGGCGACGGCGATGCGCAGCCGCTGTCCGCCGGAAAGATTGGCGCCACCCTTGTCGAGCCTCGCCTCGAGACCGCCCGGCAGCAGCGTGTCGTCGAGCAGCCCAATGGCGCCCGCAGCCTCTTCCAGGCGGCACCGGCCTACGGCGCCGGTGTTCCATACAATGGCTTCGGCAAGTGTTCCTTCCGGCACATAGCTGTCGGTCGAGACCCAGGCGATCCGATCGGCGAACTGAGAGGCGCATCCGCGCGGTTCGAGCCCAGCGAGGCGGCGCAGCAAGGTCGACTTGCCCGAGCCGCTCGGGCCGACAATGGCGACGAGGCCTTTCGCCGGCAGCGTCAGACGCAGGCGGTCGAGCGCCGGCAAGGTCATCGCCGCAGCCGGCTCAGCGCCGAGCAGCCGGTCCAGCGCCGCGGCCGCCGCCAGCCCTTCCGCCTTGGCATGGTACTGTTCCGAAAAGCGCCGGAAGGGCGCGAAATATTCCGGCGCGATCATCAGGATGAACAGGCTCTGCCAGAGCGCCAGGTCGGAGAAACCGGGAATCATCGCCAGCTTCAGATGACCGAGGCCGAGGAAGACGGCGAGGATGGCGATCGAGAGCGAGGCGAAGAAGTCGATGATGCCGGCGTTGACGAAGGCGATGCGCAGCACGCCCATCGTGTTGCCGGCATAAGCTTCCAGGCGCCGGGCAAGCTTGGCCTCTTCCGTTTCCGTCGCATGGTTGGCGAGGATCGTGGGCAGCGTGCGGATGCGGTCGGCGAACTGGCCGGCCAGCCGGCCGAAGGCGCGTTCCTGCGCGTCGGCGCGGCGGCGGATGGCGTCGCCCACCAGCGCGAAGAACAGGATCATCACCGGCGTCAGGCAGATGACCAGCAGCGCCGCTTGCCAGGAAACGAGGAACAGCGCCGTCGCCGCGAGCAGCGGCCCCGCCGCCATCATGGCGCTCGCCGCGCGATGGTCGACGACAAGGGCGGCAACTGCTTCGGGATGACGCTGCATCGAGACGATGAGGCTGCCGACCGAAAGTGACTGCAGCTGCCGCGCCGGCATTTCGTCCAGCCGCCTGGCCGCCAATTCGCGCAAGCCGGTCGAGACGGCTGTCTCGGCCGAGGCCTGTGCCCTGTCGGCGGCAAAGCCCGCGATGCAGGCGGCCGAGAGAAGCGCAATCGTCGCCGCGACGAGCCACGGATCGACAGGCTCGTGCATCACCAGCGGCCCGGCTGACATTGCGGCGGTCGCGGCGAAGCCGAGCCGCAGCGCGGTGCGCGCAATCTGCGCGGCAAGCAGGCGGCGCAATCCCGACTTTGCCAGTTTCCCGGCAGCGGCGAGCGACTGGAAGCGGCCCGACGCCGCGGCAGCGGGGTCCGGGACTGGTGCGGAAGCGGCTGGCGGTTTCATGGCCCGGTTTTCGCATGCGCCGAGATGAAAGGAATTGATCCAGATCAACTCGCGAGAGCCCGGCCGGCGCTAAGAGCGGTATCCAGAAAGGATGCTCCATGTCCGACTTTCTTCTCGTCGACCTGTCGCGGCTGCAGTTCGCGCTGACGGCCCTCTACCATTTCCTGTTCGTGCCCCTGACGCTCGGCCTCTCCATCCTGATCGCCATGATGGAGACGGTCTACGTGATGACCCGCCGCATCATCTGGCGCGACATGACCAAATTCTGGGGCGTGCTGTTCGGCATCAACTTCGCCCTCGGCGTCGCCACCGGCATAACCATGGAATTCCAGTTCGGCATGAACTGGGCCTATTACTCGCACTATGTCGGCGACGTGTTCGGGGCGCCTTTGGCTATCGAGGGCCTGATGGCCTTCTTCCTCGAAGCCACCTTCGTCGGACTGTTCTTCTTCGGCTGGGAAAGACTTTCGCCCCGCGCGCATATGACCGTGACCTGGCTGATGGCGCTCGGCACTAATTTCTCGGCGCTCTGGATCCTGATCGCCAATGGCTGGATGCAGAACCCGGTCGGCTCGGCCTTCAATCCGGACACGATGCGCATGGAGGTGACCGATTTCATGGCGGTGATCTTCAACCCGGTCGCGCAGGCGAAGTTCGTGCACACGGTTTCGGCCGGCTATGTCTGCGCCGCCACTTTTGTGCTCGGCGTCTCGGCCTGGTATCTGCTCAGGGGACGTCACGTCCAGCTCGCCAAGCGCTCCTTCGTGATCGCTTCAGCCTTCGGCCTGGCATCGGCGCTGTCGGTCATCGTGCTCGGCGACGAGAGCGGCTACGCTCTCACCGACAACCAGAAAATGAAGCTCGCCGCCATCGAGGCCATGTGGGAGACCGAACCGGCGCCGGCATCGTTCACGGCGTTCGGCATCCCAAGCCAGAGCGACCGCGAGACACATTTCGCCATCCGCATCCCATGGGTGATGGGCCTCATCGGTACCCGCTCGGTCGACAGGCCGATCGCCGGCATCGACGAGCTCGTTGCCCACGCCGAAGCACGCATCCGCAACGGCATCGTCGCCTATGACGCGCTGGAGAAGATCAAGGCGGATCGCAAAGACACCGGCGCCCGCGCGGTCTTCGACGCCAGCTCCAGGGATCTCGGCTACGCGCTGCTGCTCAAGCGGTACCTGGCCGATCCGAGGCAGGCCAGCGAACAGCAGATCAAGGATGCCGCCTGGTCGACCGTGCCTTACGTGCCGCTGCTCTTCTTCAGCTTCCGCCTGATGGTGGCCTGCGGCTTCGTGCTCGCCGCGCTGTTTGCGGTCTCGCTGTGGCACACGACGCGCGAGACTGGGGCGCCCCGCTGGCTGTTCCGCGCCGCGCTCATCGCCATGCCGCTGCCCTGGATCGCCATCGAGGTCGGCTGGTTCGTGGCGGAGTTCGGCCGCCAGCCCTGGATCATCGACGGCGTGCTGCCGACCTTTCTCGCCACGTCGGAGCTCGGCGTCACCGACCTCCTCCTCACCATCGCCGGCTTCACGCTCGTCTACGGCGTGCTCGCCGTCATCGAGGTCAGGCTGATGCTGGCGGCCATCCGCAAGGGGCCGGAGGTCGCGAACGTCATCGACGACCTGCGGCCGAGCGCCGACCCCGCAATGCAACCCGCAGAGTGAACAGGATCACGACGATGATCGAATTTCTCTTCGACTATGAAACGCTGCGCGTGATCTGGTGGATCCTGCTTGGCGTGCTCCTGATCGGCTTCGCCGCGACCGACGGGTTCGACATGGGCGTCGGCGCGCTCTTGCCCTTCGTCGCCAGGACGGACGCCGAGCGCCGCGTGGCGATCAACACCATCGGCCCGGTCTGGGAAGGCAACCAGGTGTGGTTCATCCTCGGCGGCGGCGCCATCTTCGCGGCATGGCCGGCACTTTACGCGCTAAGCTTCTCCGGCTTTTACCTCGCCATGTTCCTGGTGCTCTTGGCGATGATCATGCGCCCGGTGGCCTTCAAGTACCGCTCGAAGCGGCCGGATCCGGCCTGGCGCACTGGCTGGGACCGGGCGCTCTTCGTGGGCAGCGCGGTGCCGGTGCTGATCTTCGGCGTCGCCGTCGGCAACACGCTCCAAGGCGTTCCGTTCCACTTCACGCCCGACCTGCGCCCAATCTATGAAGGCAGCCTCTTCGGGCTGCTCAACCCGCTGGCGCTCTATTGCGGCCTGGTCTCGCTCGCCATGCTGGTAACCCACGGCGCGGCATGGCTCACCTTCAAGGCGGAAGGCACGGTGGCCGACCGCGCGCGCACGATCGGCGCCAGGTCGGCGGTCGTCACGTCGCTACTGTTTGCCGGCGGCGGCGTGCTCGTCTGGCTCGGCCTGCTCGGCGGCTACCGCGTGACGTCACCGGTCACCTGGGACGGGCCGTCCAATCCGCTGATCAAGATGGTGGTGGTCGACGGCGGCGCATGGCTTGCGAATTTCCATGCCCACCCGCTGCTCTGGATCGTGCCCGCGCTCGGCATCGCCGCGCCGCTGCTTGCAGCGATCGGCTTCCGTGCCGGGCTCGAAGGCTGGACTTTCCTCGCCTCGAAGCTCGGCGTGGCGATGATCATCGCCACGGTCGGGCTCGCCATGTTCCCGATCCTGCTGCCGTCCAGCAGCAATCCCAGCCATTCGCTGGCGGTCTTCGACGCCTCGTCGAGCCGCGTCACGCTGCGTAACATGCTGCTCGCCACGGTGATCTTCCTGCCGCTGATCCTTGCCTATACCGGCTGGGTCTACCGCGTGCTGTGGGGCAAGGTCGGCGAAAAGAGCGTCGAGAAGGCCGGCTCGTCGGCCTACTGATAGAAACCGGAGTTCTTGCCATGTGGTATTTCGCCTGGGTCCTCGGCCTCGGACTGGCCGCCTCCGTCGGCATCCTCAACGCGCTCTGGTACGAGCTGCGCACCGTGCGCGAAGAGCCGATCGAAGACACCGTCGCCCTGCCCACGCCTTGAGCCTGGACGGAGGAGCCACCATGACGGGCGCAAAGCCGGAGCCGTTCCGCAATCCGGCCGACATGAAGCGGGCGCATATGCAGATGCTTGCGCTCTGCCACATGCTGGAAGGCATCGCCGATGACCTGCCGTCGCGCGTCGACCGCCTGCAGTGTCTGGCGGTGGCGGCGGACCTGTTGCCGCTGCTGCGCGAGTGCCACCGCTTCGAGGAAGACGTCGTCTTTCCAGCCTTCGCGCGGCAAACGGGCGGCGAGGAGACCGTGGCGCGGCTCAAGCTCGAGCACATGGAGGACGACTGCGCGGCGGCGGACCTCAGCGAGGCGCTGCTTGCCTACGGCCATGGGCGGCCGATCGAGAACCCGGAGGCCTTCGGCTACATGCTGCGGGCGCTGTTCGAATCGATGCGCCGCCACATCGCCTTCGAACGCGACCATGTGCTGCCGAGGTTCTGGGCCACCGATAAGGCATGGTGCCGGCGATCAATCGCCGGCGCGTGCCGCGAGGCGCTGGACGTCGTCGACCATGACGTGACGGTTGTTCTCGACGCGGATCACCTTCTCGCCGCGCAGGCGGGTGATTTGCCGGCTCACGGTCTCCACGGTGAGCCCCAGAAAATCCGCGATTTCCGCGCGCGACAGCGGCAGGTCGAAAGCAGCGCCGCGGCGCTCGGGACCCGCGGCGGGATCGATGTTGCGCGCGATCATCAGAAGGAAGCTCGCGATCTTCTCGGCGGCGGTTTTGCGGCCGAGCGCCACCATCCATTCGCGCGCCTGGTCGAGCTCGCGCAGCTTTTGTTCGAGCAGGCGATGCTCGAGGTCCGGCTGCTCCTTCATCATGCGCTCCAGCGCCTGGCGCGGGAACGAGCACAGTTCGACGTCGGTCGCTGCCTCGGCGGTCAGAGTGCTCTCGGCCTGGAACGGCCTGCCGAGGAAATCGGGGGCGAACTGGAGGCCGACGATCTGCTGGCGGCCATCGGAAAGCGTCTTGGTCAGCTTTACGACGCCTGAAAGCACGTTGGAGAAGCGATCGACGCTTCCCACATCGCTCATCAGTTCCTTGCCCGTCTCGGCCTTGTGCCGCTTCGTCGACCTGGAAAGCGTCACCAATTGGTCTGGATTGAGCGCGCCGCATATGCCGTGATGCCGCGCTTCGCATGAAACGCAGAGGACCGGGATGCCCTTCGTGTGAATGTCTTCGCGCACGATGGAACACCTATAGTGTTCCCGCTGCCCGCCAGCAACGCGTGGCAGGGCGCGATAGCGTCGCAGCCAGCGTCCGCCTCCGGACTTCCTACCGGTCCTCGATGATCCGCAAATACGCCGCGGTCACGAACAGCACGATGAAGCCGAAGAGGATGCGGCGGCCGCCTTCGGGCATGTGCAGGATGGTGAGCAGCGTCGTCAGCACGGTCAGGATCAGCGCGCCGATAATGGTGCCCATATAGCCGCCGCGGCCACCGAAGATCGAGGTGCCGCCGATCACGGCCGCCGCCACCGAGGGCAGCACCAGCGGCTCGGCGAGCGACAGCGAGGGCGCCTTGATCAGGCCGATATAGAGCAGGCCGGTGATGCCGGCGAGCAGGCTGGAGATGACGTAGAGCGCGGTAATCACCTGCCAGTAGTGGACGCCGGACAAACGTGCCGCGCGCTCATTGTCGCCGACCGCATAAAGCAGGCGGCCGAAGCCGGTGCGATTGAGCGTGAAGACGATCAGCACCGCCACCGGCACGAACAGGAAGAGCGCGTTGGGGAAGCCGTAGGTGAGACCGGTGCCCAGCCAGTTGAGGAAATCCGGGATCCTGGCGCCGGAGGCGATCACTGTGCGCTGGTAGACTTGCAGGAAGCCGGTGCCGATCAGGCTGGTGCCGAGCGTCATGATCAGCGGATGGACGCGGAAGACGCCGACACCGATGCCGTTGACGAGGCCGATCAGCACTGCCGGCAGCATGGCGAGGACGAACGCCACCGTCGGATCCTGGTTGACGATCTGGGTCGCCATGATGAAGGCGCTCATCGTCGCCACCGTGCCGACCGAGAGGTCGATACCGCCGGTCAACATGGTCATGGTCTGGCAGCCGGCGAGGATCGCCAGCGGAATGGCGAACTTCGCCGTGTTGGCGATCCAGCGCTCGTTGACGATGCCGGGGCGCAGGATCTGCAGGATCACCACCAGGATCACGAGCAGGATGATCAGCGGAATGAGCGGACGGTCCGCCATGAAGCGCTTCAGGCGGCGGCCGAAGGAGGCCGGCCGAGGCATAGTCGCGCTTGAGCTCATGACGTTGCTCCTGCCGGGCGGCCCCGGATGGTGATGAAAGCGCCGAACATCACGACGGCGACCATGATGGCGCCCTCGATGATGGCAGTGACATTGGGATCGATGGCAAGCAGCGTCAGGTCGGTGCGCACCAGCCTGAGCACGAAGACGGCGATGATCGGGCCGAGCAGTCCGCCCTTGCCGCCGCCGAGCGCGACGCCGCCCAGCACCACTGCCGCGACGCTGGCGAGCAGATAGGGACCGGGGATCGGCGCGCCGATGCCGGTGCTGATGGTGAGCGAAAGGCCGCCGAGCGCGCCGAACAGGCCGGAGAGCGCGTAGGCGACGATCCTGGTGCGCGCCACCGGCACACCGCTGCGGAAGGCGGCGAGTTCGTTGCTGCCGATGGCGTAGATGGAAAGGCCGAGGCGCGAGCGCCGGAGCGGGATCCAGATGACGAAAATGCAGACGACGAGCAGCACCAGCGCCTTTGGAACCCAGGCATCGGCCCAATCCGGCAGGCCGGGGATCGGCATGGTGCCGATGACGGTCGCCTTCAGCCACTCGGCGGCGGCGCCGCCGGGCGCGTCGAGCACGAGCAGCGCCGCGCCCTGCAGCACGAACAAAGTGGCCAAGGTCACGACGATATCCGGCACGCGGGTGACGACGATAAGGAGGCCGTTCAGCGCGCCGAGCACGAGCCCCATCGCCAGCACGAAGGGCACGACGAAGAACGCGTATTCTTCGCTGGCGCCGTTCATCATCGAGGCGGCGGTGACGCTGGTCAGCGCCATCATGGCGGCGACCGAGAGATCGATGCCGCCGGCGATGACGACGACGGTCTGCGCCGCCACTGCAAAAGCGTAAGGCAGAACTGCCCGCGCCAGCGAGCCGAAGTCGCCGCTGCCGTAGCCCGGCTGGATCAGCTTGGTGATGACGAACAGGAATATGAGCAGGGCGAGCAGGCCGGCGACCCAGCCCTGGCGGCGCAGGAAGCGTGTCATGGCGCGGCCTCCGCATCGGAAGCGGGCCTGACGTCGGCAAGGATCCCGACATCCTCCCTGGCGCCGCGCGGCAGGCCGTAGGCCGCCCGCATCAGCGTCGGCTCGTTGGCAAGCTCGACCGGGAAAGTGTCGACGACGCGGCCGCCGAAGATGACGATGACGCGATCGCAGACACGCTGCACCTCCTCCAGCTCGGATGTGTAGAACAGCACCGACTTGCCGAGGCCGGCGAGTTCGCGCAGCAATTTGTAGATCTCCTGCTTGGTGCCGACGTCGATGCCGCGTGTCGGATCGAAGCAGAGGATGGTGCGGGCATCGGCCGCAATCCAGCGGGCGATGGTCACCTTCTGCTGATTGCCGCCGGAAAGGCGCTGCACCTCGCCTTGCGCGCGGGTATCGATCTGCAGCCGGCCAATGGCGCTGGAAACCACCATGCGCTCCCGGCGTGCCTTGATCGGCCCCCATTTGCGCGGTGCCGCGCTGAAGGGCAGCGCGATGTTCTCGCGCACCGAGCGCTGCATGGCTAAAGCCTCGGTGCGGTCGCCCGGCACATAGGCGATGCCGGCGCGGATGGCATCGCTCGGATGCGAGAATTTTACCGGCGCGCCATCGACGGCGATCGTGCCGCCGGCAGGCCGGATCGAGCCGGCAAGCGCGGCGAAGAGCTCGTCCTGGCCCTGGCCCTCCAGCGCGACGACGCCGGCCACTTCGCCATTGGCGAGATCGAAGGAGACGTCGTGCAGCTTGGTGCCGAGTTGCAGGTTGCGCACGACAAGCCGAGGGTGGCTGTCCGTCACGACCGGCGCCTCGCTTGCGGTACGCGCCGCGGCGACGCTGGTCTTTTCGATGCGGGCGCCAAGCATCATCTCGACGATCTTTTCCTCGATGCCTGGCTCGATGTCGACGACGCCGACGGTGGCGCCGTCGCGCAGCACCGTGGCGCGGTCGCAGAGCGCGGAGATCTCGACGAAACGATGCGAGATGAAGATGACGGAGCGGCCGCTGTTGCCCTGGCGGCGCACGACTTCCAACACCTTTTCGGCGAGGTTGGCGGGAAGAGCCGCCGTCATCTCGTCGAGCAGCAGCACGTCGGGTTCGACGGCGAGCGCGCGCGCCAAATCGAGCACGCGCAGCACGGCCAGCGGAATGTGACGCGCGGTCTCGCGCATGTCGAGGTTCGGTATGCCGAGCTCACGCACCCAGGCGCGGAACGGCTCGACCGGCGTGCCGGTCAGCCGTAGATTGGAAAGCACATCGAGATCGGGGATCAGCGCCGGCTCTTGGTAGACCGGCAGCAGCCCAGCACGACGCGCGGCAGCGGGCGAGCGCACGTCACGGACTTCGCCGCGGATCAGGACGCGGCCGGCGTCGGCCGGGATGGCGCCGGTCAGGATCTTCACCAGCGTCGACTTGCCAGCGCCATTGGCGCCCATCAGCGCATGGACTTCGCCCGGCAGCACCGACAATGATGCGTTGCGCAGCGCGGCAACCGCGCCGTAGTTCTTCGCCACGCCGGTGGCCTCGAGGAGATGGTTGGTGGTCAAAGCGCGCGGGTCTCGATCATGTGTGGCCTGTTCTAATACAACAGCACGCCACGCTTGCGCGCGGCGTACTGCGGAGCGGCGACTTTCCCTTCTCCCCTTGTTGTGGGAGAAGGTGGCCTCGCGAAGCGAGGTCGGATGATGGGTGTTCCAGAAAACACCAACGCCTCATTCCTTCCAGCACCCCTCATCCGTCTCGGCGCTGCGCGCCGATCCACCTTCCCCCACAAGGGGGAAGGAAGAAGCCGGACTTACTCGCCCGGGCCCTTGCAGGCGACGATCTGGTCCTTGGTGTAGGTGGTCCAGTCCGGAATCGAGATCGAGACCGGCCATTCGGGGCTGAGCGACGGGTCGGCGGCCGCCTTCAGCTTGGCCTTGCCTTCGTCGGTGGCGTTTTCCCAGAGCTGCGGCTCGACCAGGACGGTCTGCTGCGCCGGCTTCTTGCCGTCGAGGATCTGCAGTGCCAGCGTGATGCCGGCGCCGCCGATCGAACCTGGGTTGGTGACCGCAGCACCGACCAGACCCTTGACCGAGTTCAACTGGCCGACGAAGCCGGCATTGTCGGCACCGACAACCGGCACCATCGGCGCCTGCTGCTCGACCAGAGCGTCGACGATGACGTTGTCGATGCCGGAAGTCCAGATGCCGTTGATCGGCGCTCCTGTGGCGAGGAAGGAGAGGATCTGCTGCTTGCCCTGATCCTGCTGCCAGCCGGTGAAGACCTCCTGCGCCACCTTCACGTCGGGGAATTCGGCGAGGGCCTTCTTGAAGCCTTTGTCGCGGTCGCTGTCGGCAGAGGCGCCGGCGGCGCCGCGCATGTAGAGCACCTCGCCCTTGCCGCCCATCTGCTGGAACAGCCACTTGGCGCCGAGATAGGCATATTGTTCCTGGTTATTGGAGATGATGTAGGCGGACGGCTCGGTCACGGCCTGGTCGACGGCGACGACGACGATGCCGGCCTTGGTGGCTTCCTCGAGGCCGGCCTTGATGCCGGCCGGGTCGGCCGGGTTGACGACGATGGCGTTGACCTTGGCGCTGATGAGGTTGCGGATGTCCTCGAGCTGGCCGGCGGCGTCGGTGTTGCGGTGGGCGATGTTGAGCTTCGCCACTTCGCCCGAAGCGAGCGCCTGCGCCTTCATCGCGCAGATCATCTCCTCGCGCCAGCCATTGCCCTGCACGGTGTTGGAAATGCCGATCGTGTACGTGCCTTCGGCGGACGAGACGCCCACCGAGGCAAGCAGGGCAGCACCTGCGAGCAGCGGGCCCATGGTCAGGTATTTCTTCATTTCACTACTCCTCCACATTGACTGTCAGTTGCAGTTCCAGGGCTCCGATGCGATCGGAGCCAAGCTGTTGTTCCTTCATTTGACGAAGGGACGCAGCACGTCGCGGGCCAGCAGGAAACCGCGCTTCACCTTGTCGTCGCTCCCCTCGAACCGGCGGTCCTCATGCTCGATGATAACCGGCCCGTCATATCCGGCCCTATAGAGGCCCGAAAAGATGGTGCTCCAGTTGATATCGCCCAGCCCCGGCATGCGCGGCACCTGCCAGCCTATGCCGGCCGAAAGGATTCCGCGCTCGTACAAACCATCATGATCAATCATCAGGTCCTTGGCATGCACATGCAGCATGTGCGGGCCGAACTCGCGGATGAAGCGCTCCTTGTCGATCATCTGCCAGACGAGATGCGAGGGGTCGAAATTCATGCCGACATCGCCGCCCCAGGCCTCCAGGATGCGGCGCCAGACATAAGGCGAGTAGGCGATGTTGTGCCCGCCCGGCCATTCGTCATAGCTGAAGATCATCGGGCAGTTCTCGAAGGCGAGTTTCACGCCGTGCTCGCGTGCGTGGGCAATGATCGAAGGCCAGACCTTTTGCGCTGCCTCCCAATTGGCGTCGACAGTCTTCGAGGCGTCGCCGCCGCAGAAGGTGTTGACCAGAGAAACGCCCATGCGGCTCGCCAGCTCGATCACCTTCTTCAGGTGATCGATCACGGCCTCGCGATGCGCCTGATCGGGATGCAGGGGATTGGGGTAGAAGCCGAGGCCGGAGATCGTCAGGTCCTTGCCGGCAAGTTCGGCGGCAATGTCCTTCGCTTCCGACGCGGAGATGCCGGCATCGATATGGCTGGTGCCGGCGTAGCGGCGGCTGGCGCCTGACGCCCTCGGCCAGCAGGCGATCTCCAGTGCCTCGAAACCGACCGAGCGCGCCCAGTCGGCAACCTCGCCGAGGGCAGTATCCGGAAATGGCGCCGTGAGCAGTCCAAGTTTCATGATGCCTCCCACTTTGTACTATGCAGATCGTGCTGGTCGCTTCAACCGCGCATCTGTTGGTTCAGCGTAGACATGTCTGACAAAGGCCATCGGATCGTCTGAGAGCAGGCCATCGAGGCCGGCAGCGACATTTGCGCGGAACATGTCGCTGGCGGCGAGTGACGGGTCGAAGATGGCGTCGATAGCCAGGATTGCATCGGCGAGCGCCTTGCTGTCCGAACCGATGCGGTCGGCGATGGCCGCGATCCTCTCGGCAAAGGGATCGGACACCCGCCAGGCTCGGCCGAAGCGCGCTGACGCCTTGACCAGATAGGCCATCCAGCCGGCGATGGGCACCGACAAAAGCGCGATGCTTTCACCCTTCGCCAGGCGGTCGCGGATCGGGTTGAGCAGGCGCTGCACGATCTTCTGCGAGCCGTCCGTGGCGATCTGGTGGTTGCGGTGGCGGATCGCGGTGTTGGCAAGCCGCGACAGGCTCTGCTCCAGATAGGCCGGCGGCGAGATGCCGGGGACCGGCATCAGCGTCGGCAGCGTCTCTTCGCTCAGCATGCGGCGGACGAAGGTGGCAAGAACGGGATCGTCCATCGCGTCCGATGTGTGCTCGAAGCCGCCGAGCACGCCGAGATAGCTGAGCGTGGTCTGGGCGCCGTTCAGCACCCGCATCTTGAGATGCTCGAACGGGGTGACGTCGTCGACGAAGGTGGCGCCGACGAGGTCCCAGCGCGGCACGCGGCCGGCAAAGCGGTTTTCGATCACCCACTGGCGGAAGCGCTCGCCGACGACGACGGCGCTGTCGCGATAGCCGAAGCGCCCTTCCAAGGTATCGATATCGGCCTCGGTCGTCGCCGGCGCGATGCGGTCGACCATGGCGGAGGGGAAGGCGACATTGGCATCGATCCAGGCTGCGAGTCCGCCGCCGCGCCGTTCGGCGAATGTCCGCACGACACAGCCGAGAATGGTACCGTTGGCCGGGATGTTGTCGCAGGATAGCAGCGTCACCAGCCGGCCATGCGAGGCCATGCGCAGCTCGAGCGCCCGTGCTAGCATGCCGGGCACGCTGCGCGGCGCTTGCGGGTTAGCGAGATCGTGGACGATGTCGGGGTGGCCGAGGTCGAGCGCGCCGTTCGATGGGATGTGGCAATAGCCCTTCTCGGTCACCGTCATGGTGACCATCTCGATCTCAGGCGAGGAAAGCACCTCGAGCGCCGGCGCTGCACTTTCCTGGCTGTCGACGACACGCACGATGCTGCCGACGACGCGGGCTTCGACCTCATCGTTCTGGCGGATCAGTCGCGTGTAGAGGCCGCCCTGCCGGCCAAGCGTCTCTGCAAGCAGGGGAGGCCGGATGTTGATGCCGACAAGTCCCCAGCGGTCGAAATCCTTCGCCAGAAGGTCGTCGGTGTATTCGGCCTGGTGGCAGCGGTGGAAGGCGCCGACGCCGATATGCGCGATGCCCGGCTTGAGCGCGGCACGATCGTAAGCCGGCTTGCTTATTTCGGATGGCAAGCGGCCGAGCAAGGCGGGGCCGAGGCGCCCGGCGGCGCTCACCGGTTCGCTCCGACCACCCATTGCTCCTGGTCGATCAACGCGCCGGTCATCGGGCCGGTCGCGTCGGAGAGCAGGAAGACGGCGAGGTTGGCGATGTCGTTCACCGAGAACAGCCGGCCGAAGGGTTGCGAGGCGTTGGCGGCATCGAGCCAGCCTGGACCCTGGCCGAGCGTTTCGGCTTGCATGACGCGTTCGGCCGGCGTGTCCGTCCAGCCGACATTGATGCCGTTGACGCGGATGCGGTCGAAGCGATGCGCGTTGGCGGCGTTCTTGGTCAATGTCGCCAGCGCGCCCTTGGTGGCGGAATAGACGGCAAGCTCCGGCGCGCCGCAATGCGCGTTGATCGACAGGATGTTGACGATGGCGCCGCCTTTACCGCGCTTCTTCATGTCGGCGATCGCAGCCTGCATCAGGAAGAAAGGCGCGCGGGCGTTGACGGCGAACAATGGTTCCCAGTCGTCGAGGCCGGCATCGACGAAGGAAGCGCGGTCGGTCAGAGCCCCTGCGTTGACCAGGCCGTCGATGCGGCCGAAGCGCTCGATGCATGCTCCGGCGAGCAGCGCCGGAGTCTCCGGGTCGCCGAGGTCGGCGGCAACGAAAGCGGTAGGCGTGCCCAGGGCCGACAGTTCGGCCGCGACAGCGTCGCCGCGCTGCCTGTTACGGCCGGTGATCAGCAGACCTGCGGCGCCGGAGCGCGCAGCCGTCTCGGCGATCGCACGGCCCAGGCCTTGCGTCGATCCGGTGACCAGCACCACCTTGCCGTCGAGCCGAACCTCCATTCCTCCTCCCGGAACAAAGTTTCTATTTATTCAAATATGGAACAGCAGTTCCCTATAGTCAACCGATCAGCCTGCCCGGCGTGCGACGACGCCGTGGACCAAAGCCATGCCGACGGCCAGCGAAGCGGCAAGCGAACGGAAGCCGGCGAAATCCTGTTCCACCACCTCCAGCCAGGCGTCGGAGAGTTTCACCAGCGGCGAGAAGGTGCTGTCGGTTATGGTGACGATGTGCGCCCCACGCTCATGCGCGACGGCGACCAGGTCGGGCGTGATCGAATTGTAGGGGCTGAAGGAAACGGCGAGCACCGCGTCGCGCTGGCTTATGCAGCCGACCTGGTCGAACGCGGTCGAGCCGACATTGTCGACCAGCACGTTGCGCACGCCCTGTTGCGACAGCGTCAGCGAAACATAGGTGGTGACGGGGAAGGCACGCTTGCTGCCGATGACATAGATCAGCTCGGCTCCTGCAAGCAGGTCGATCATGGTCTCGAAGCGGTCGGTGTCGAAGCCGCTGCCGATGCGGCTTAGCGAGGCCTGCGAGGCGCCGACCATGCCGGCGAGGAAATGCAGGCTGGCGTTCGGCTCCTTGGCCGGCTCCTGACTGCCCTTCTGGCGACCCTCCGGCCAGGACCCTTTCATGTGGTCCTTGAACAGGGTCTGGAAATCGGAAAAGCCGGCATAACCGAAGACCTGCGCGAAGCGCACCAGCGTCGAGGGCTGCACGCCGGCCTGGTCCGCCACCTGGGCGATGGTGCCAAGCGCAACGTCGCTCGGATGCTGCCATAGGAAGATGGCGACCTGGCGCAGCCTTTTCGGGAAATGCACGGTGCCGGAGGAGAGCACGGCGCGCAGCTCCTCATAGGTTTGTGGTTTCGTGTAACCAAGTGCCACCAGCGAGCGGCTCTGCCTGCGAGGAGCGCTTTCGCCGGCGCCGGCCCGGCCGGATGAGGTTCGCGCGCCGCTCATCGGATGGGCCGGGTTGAAGCTATCGCGTATGAGGGGGTCCCAACCTTTGGTGGAGACCACCAATTGTCAAAGTCGGCGCCGCCCCTCATCCGCCTGCCGGCACCTTCTCCCCGTATAGTGACGGGGAGAAGAAGACTGGTCGCAGCCTCGGCGCCTTTCCTGCAATGCTGGCGATTGGCGAAACCGGCGATGGAAGCGTCCCTCTCCCCGTCACTATACGGGGAGAGGGTGCCGGCAGGCAGGTGAGGGGCAGCGCTAACGCCCGGAAAAAAGGGCGAACTCAAAACCTGAAGCGATTGGCGTGCTTCCATCGCCTTGATGAGCCGGCCGGCAGCCATGCGACGCTTCATTACCCGAACCCTCCTCCACGGTTTTTGCGTAAGGCTAGTGCGGCACGATCGTTTTACAAAACAAAATTTGGAAAGGTTGTTCGAAGTTGGCGGGGAGGCCCCTATAGTCCTGCGCTGCCAACGACAGCATCCGGGAGGAATCGAAACATGGTCTATGCAACCGCTGACGGAACCTCGCGCAAACGCCTGATGGTCGGCATGGTCGGCGGCGGCCGCAACGCCTTCATCGGCGCTGTACATCGCCTCGCCATGCGGCTCGACGACCAGATTTCGCTGGTCGCGGGAGCCCTTTCCTCCGATCCCGAAAATGCAGCGGCCTCAGCCGCCGAGATCGGCATCGCGCCCGAGCGCAGCTATGCCGACTATCGCGTCATGGCAAAGGCGGAAGCGGCGCGGCCGGACGGCATCGAGGCCGTCGTCATCGTCACGCCCAACCACCTGCATGCGCCGATCGCCACCGCCTTCCTCGAGGCCGGCATCGACGTCATCTGCGACAAGCCGCTGTCGACGACGCTTGCCGAGGCCGAAGCGCTGGTGGCGCTGACGAGGGCGAACAAGCGCCGCTTCGTCGTCACGCTCAACAACACCGGCTACGCCATGGTGCGACAGGCGCGCGAGATGGTTGCAGCCGGCGCGCTCGGCCGCATCGTCTCGCTGCATGGCGCCTATATCCAGGACTGGCTGACGCAGCCGATCGACGCGCAGGGGCAGAAGCAGGCCGAATGGCGCACCGACCCGGCGCGCGCCGGGCAATCGGCGGTGCTGGCCGACATTGGCGTGCATGCCTTCAACCTGGCGAGCTTCATCTCGGGCTTCGAGGCCGAGGCGGTTTCGGCGGACCTCTTCACCGCGGTGCCCGGACGGCGGCTCGACGACAATGCGCATGTGCTGGTGCGCTGGACGGGTGGGGCGCGCGGCACCATCCTCGCCAGCCAGACCTCGCCAGGCCATTACAACGACCTCTCCGTGCGCATCTACGGCGACAAGGCGGGGCTCGAATGGTCGGGCACACGGCCGGAGGAACTGCGCTTCTCGCCTTATGGCGAAGAGACGCGGACGTTGGTGCGCGGCGGCCATGGCTCAACGGCTGAAGCCCGGCGCGTGTCACGCATGCCGGCCGCGCATCCCGAGGGCTATATCGAGGCCTTCGCCAATTTCTACCGCGACGCCGCTGACATCATCCGGGCGCATCGCTCGGGCGGAACCGTCGATGCCGCGCGCGTGGCGCAGGTGCCGGACGTGGTCGACGGCGCGCGCGGCGTGAAGTTCGTCGCGGCGGCTGTGGAGTCGAACGCGGCAGGCGGCGCGTGGACGGCGGCGCGGTTCGGATAAGCGCTCCCAGTCCTGCGTTCTTTGAAATCAATCTGCTGCGCGACTTGGGGCGGGGCCCTCGACCGGCACGCGCTCGTCGCCGACCAACGATGAAAGCCCGTCGAGCACCAGGCTGCGAAACACGGAGTCGACCTCGGACGGCGACAGTTTCGGCTTCCGCTCGAACCACCAGTTCAGGGTCGTCAGGAAAGCGCCGACGATGAACTGCACGACGAAGTCGCGCGGAATAGCGTCGCTGTGGAGGGTGGAAGACAGTTCCTGCCGCACCACCTCCGACAGGATCAGGCGAATTTCGTTCTGCGTCACGGCGCCGCCTCGCCCACCGATCATCGTCCGATAGTGGTCGGCATAGCGGGCCGCATGCTCGAACATGGCCGTGCTGAAGCCAAGCGGATCGTCGTGTGATGCTTCGGCTTCCGCCCGCACCGCCGACTGCGCCTCCTTGAGTTCCTGCCGGAGCATCTGGAACCCGCTGCGGAGCAGGTCCTCCTTGCCGGTGTAGTGGGCATAGAATGTCGAGCGGCCGATGTCGGCCTCATCGATGATGTCCTGCACGGACAAGGCCTCGTAGCCCTTGCGCAGCATGAGTGTCATCAGCGCCTGATGAAGGGCTTTGCGGGTACGGGCGGCTCGCCGATCGATCTCACGCGGCATGGATCGCTCCTCCGTTTTCCGGTCCGCTCTCCTGAAGCGCCTGTCCTGGAACCTTTTCCGGGACGTCAGACCGGGACTGTCCACTAATGGACGTTCTGCCTGCATCGTCCGTCGAAAATTCCGGACAAGGTGTCCATTATCATACGAACTGTTTCGAAGCATCGCCAGTCGGCAGTCGCTATGCCGGCGTTCGCAGCCCTGGCGCTCCCGAAGAAAGGACGTGACGAACATGCATGATATGCGAAGCGAAGTGCGTACCGTTGGGGCTGCTATCGGCCCGGACGCCAACAAGGGTATCGGCTTTCCGCGCCTCTATGACCTGCTGGTCCTCATGCTGACCCGCGGGCGGGACCGGGCCTACCGCGAGGCTCTGCTCGATCTTGCCGGCCTGGCGCCCGGCTTCCACCTGCTGGACGTCGGATGCGGCACCGGCACCCAGGCGATTTCGGCCTGGCGCCGAGTGCAGCCCGGTGGATCGGTGATTGGCGTCGACGTCTCCGAAAAGATGCTTGCCGCGGCTCGCCGCAAGGCGAGCCGGGCCGGCCTCGATATCGCGTTTCATCATGCCGATGCGGCCGCGCTGCCGTTCGCGGATGGGTGCTTCGACGCAGTCACTTTCACGACGGTGCTGCACATGGTGCCGGAGGCGCGGCGCAGCCTTTGCCTGCGCGAGGCGTCGCGCGTCCTGCCGCCCGGCGGACGGCTGTTGCTGATCGACTACGCGGGCCCAGTAAGCGAGCGCGGACACATGTCGGCAAAACACGGCCTGCATGGCCAGTTCGACCTGCATCGCCTTCGCGAACCGCTGGCCGCTGCCGGCTTCGAGCGTATCGAAGGCGGCCCGCTCAACTGGCTCGGCCTGCACTACCTGCGCGCCGTCAGGGTGTGACGATTGCGGTGACGTCTCCCACCAACGCCTCCGGCCTCTCGGACTAGCGCCGAAGCGGGCCTACCCTCGAGTGCTTGGGCGGCACGTCGTTCTCATCCGGATTGGGGACGGGTTCCTCGTCCGGCAGCCTCTCCGGATCCGGTTCGCGCATCGGCTTCGGGTCGGGAAACGGCGGCGGCGTGGGGACCGGCGTCGGCGTCGGGTCGGGATTGGGGAGAATGGCCATAAAGTGATTTCCCTCGTTGCGCTGGCGAGCCGTCGGCGCGATGCGGTTTCCGGCAACCGGATATCTGCCCGACCAGAACATGATGGATTGACCTCCGCATCCGGCGCTTCATCGAAACCTGATTGGCCGGCGGCTGACGCTTGGCAGAACGGTCACGACCGGGGATGGTTCCACATTGATCGCGCCGCGTTTCGGCGGCGCCGGGCATGAATGACGATCAAATGATTTCCCGTCGTCCATTTCGCCCTTGCCGGAGCCATGCAGCGCCTTAGTTCCGTTGCGGGGCGGGTGATCATCTGCCGACATAGGAGGCGGCCTTGAAGCACCAAACCGTAGACCAACTCAATGCCGTTGCCGACGTTCATGCTGAAGCAGCGGTTCTCATCGCCAGTCGGGGCCAACGCCTCGAACGCTGGGCGCAACTTCTCGAGCAGGATCCCGGCCGGCGCCTCATGGCGCTTGCGGGCACCGAATACGCCACTCCGGAGGTGCGTGAAAAGATGCGTTCCACCGGATCGCCGATCACTGTCGCTTTCGAGGACCCGATCTTTCGGGCCCAGGGCTTGCAAGACGACACTTACGGCGAAGCGAAGCGCTTCTTCGAGCTCAGCGACTGGCAGTTGCATGAGGTCGTCTGCCATTGCCATGTCGGCGCCAATCTGCCGGCACGCTGGGCGGCGTCCCGCGTCCGCGCGGCCATCACTCCCGGCTCGGGCATCCTTGCCTGGTTGAGATCGGTGTTCATGCACTGAAGCGATTGCCGCGGTTCGTGGAACCGCGGCTGTCGTTCAATACCTGACTTGCCTAGGACGGAGGGGAGTTTCCTGCTCTCCCCGCCCATCGGCAGCTGGAGCGGTTCAGAGTTTCACGGAACGCCGAACCGCTCTATCTCTTTGTTTTCACGCAACTTCGTAGGGAACCGTTTCACGCTTTGCCTGGGATAGCTCCAGGCTTGGCGGCCCGTGCCACCAGTCAGCGATCGATCTCGCCGAACACGATATCGAGCGATCCTATGATGGCCGCAACGTCGGCGATCATGTGTCCGCGCGACAGATAGTCCATCGCCTGGAGATGAGCGAAAGACGGCGCGCGTATCTTGCAGCGGTACGGAACGTTGCTGCCGTCCGAGACCAGATAGACGCCGAATTCCCCTTTCGGCGCTTCCACCGCGGCATAGACCTCGCCGCGTGGCACGCGGTGCCCTTCGGTGTAGAGTTTGAAATGCTGGATCGTCGCCTCCATCGAGCGCTTCATGGTGGCGCGCCGCGGCGGCGTGATCTTCGGGTTGGGCGCGGCGACCGGTCCCGCACCGTCGGGCGAGCGCAGTTTTTCCAGGCACTGCCTCATGATCCGCACCGACTGGCGCATCTCCTCCATGCGCACGAGATAGCGGTCGTAGCAGTCGCCGTTCTTGCCGACCGGAATGTCGAAATCCATCTCGGGGTAGCACTCATAAGGCTGCGCCTTGCGCAAATCCCAGGCGGCGCCCGAACCGCGCAGCATGGGGCCGGAGAAACCCCACGCCCAGGCGTCATCGAGAGAGATGAAGCCGACATCCGCGTTGCGCTGCTTGAAGATGCGATTGTCGGTGAGAAGGTCCTCGAGATTGTCGCAGACCTTGAGGAACGGGTCGCAGAAGGCCCAGATGTCGTCGAGCAACGCTCCCGGCAGATCCTGATGCACGCCGCCGACCCTGAAATAGTTGGCATGCATGCGGGCGCCGGATGCGCGCTCATAGAACACCATCAGCTTCTCGCGCTCGGCGAAGCCCCAGAGCGGCGGCGTCAGCGCGCCGATATCCATGGCCTGCGTGGTGACGTTGAGCAGATGCGACAGCAGCCGGCCGATCTCGCAAAACAGGACGCGGATGAGCTGCCCGCGCCGGGGAACCGACAGTTCGAGCAGCTTCTCGGCGGCGAGGCAGAAGGCATGCTCCTGGTTCATCGGCGCCACATAGTCGAGCCGGTCGAAATAGGGCAGGGCCTGCAGGTAGTTCTTGTATTCGATCAGCTTCTCTGTGCCGCGGTGGAGTAGGCCGATATGCGGATCGGCGCGGTCGACGACCTCGCCGTCGAGCTCCAGCACCAGCCGCAGCACGCCGTGCGCCGACGGGTGCTGCGGCCCGAAGTTGAGCGTGAAGTTGCGGACTGCGGTTTCGGCCATGGCGGCCCTTTCGCGGACTCTGGTTTGTTTTGCCGGCCCGTCCGGTCGAGCGCGCCAGAGCAATTCCAGGAAAAGTGCGCGGCGGTTTTCCGTCCGGAATTGCGTAAAAACAAATGCTTAGAGCGGGCCTGCGAGCCTATCAAACGCTGAACCGCTCTGCGCGGCGCCGGTCACGTCGTCGTCTGGATGATCAGCGTCAGCGTACCGTCGCCATCGATATTGGCGGCGACGACCTGCGATGAATTCAAGCCGTTCGCGCGCAGGACCGATACCGCCTCGGGCGAGTCGTCGATCGACTTCTGCAGCTTCGCCAAGTCCTTCGCGGTCGTCCTGGTGACCACGGCTTCCGCCTGTGTCTTCACTTCAGCGGGCAGATCCTCCATCGCCACCACCACAACGTTGGTAAAGCGCTGACCGGGATTTTCCGGATCGGGTTGCGCTTGGCCGGGCGAAGGCTGCTGTGCCGGAGGCAAGGCCTGCGGCGGCTGCGGATCCGCACGTTGAGCGCAAACCGGCTGAGCCAGTGCCAGGGCCGAAAGCGTGAGGATCATCGTCAATGTCCGCATCGTCTTTCCTCCATGTCTCGAAGTCTGACGACACAACCCCTCCACGGGACGATGGTTCCCGGCGGCAGGCCTGAGTTGGCGGTGCAGGCCGGCCGTTCAGAGCCTCCATTCACCGCCAACCAAAGATCAGACGGCCAGCACCGACAGCGCCGCGGCCTGCAGGCGTTCGAACGCTTCAAAGCGCCTGTCGTGCCAGGCGGCAAGCGAGGGATTGGGCGGGTAGACCTCGCCTACCTCCGACATCGCCGACATGGCCGCCGGAAGGTCGGGATGGCGGCCGGCGGCGACTGCACCGAGCATCGCCGAACCGAGCAGGACCGGCTCGGGAGAGGTCGGCG
The DNA here is from genome assembly GCF_033977345.1 of Mesorhizobium dulcispinae. Taxonomy (NCBI): domain Bacteria; kingdom Pseudomonadati; phylum Pseudomonadota; class Alphaproteobacteria; order Hyphomicrobiales; family Phyllobacteriaceae; genus Mesorhizobium; species Mesorhizobium dulcispinae. The sequence goes on along the minus strand of NZ_JAVIIY010000003.1, from coordinate 95,225 downwards.
CGTAGACCACCTTGCCGGTCGCGTCGGCAATGAGCTGCCGCACCAGCGGGCTCTGCCCCGCGCCGCCGCTGATGGCGATCGTGTCGATCCTGATGCCGCAGGCGCGCATGGCCTCGACGATCTGCCGCGCGCCATAGCCGAGGCCGCTGAGGCCGGCGAGATAGAGCGCGACGAGGCTGTCGGCGCCGGTCGCCATATCCAATCCGGCGATCAGCCCGCGCGCGTCGGGGTTGGCCAAGGGGGCACGGTTGCCGAGAAATTCGGGAACGACATGCAGGCCGCCGATCAACCTGTCCGCCTTGGCGGCGCCGCCATGCCGCTCCGCCTCCTGCGCCAGCCACTGGCTGAGGCTTTGACCGCCGCGCGCCGCGACCCCGGCAAGCTCGACGGCGGCGGGGTGCATGCCGACCAGGCGATCGATGGCGGCGCCCGCGGCCGACTGGCCGCCTTCGTTCAGCCATAGGCCCGGCACCATGGCGGAGAAGTAAGGACCCCATACCCCCGGCACGAAGGCCGGCTGCTCGGTCGTCGTCATGGTGCAGGCGGAGGTCCCGAAGACATAGGCCATGCGTGTCGTCACACCGCCGGCGCCGCCGCGCGCGCCGACCGAGCCGATGCCGCCGGCATGGGCGTCGATCATGCCGGCGGCCACCGGCGTTCCAGGCAAAAGGCCAAGCTCGGCCGCAGCCTCCTTCGTCAAGCCGCTGGAGAGCGGGCTCCCGGGCGCCACGATCTCTGTGCCGATCCGCGCGAATCTTTCGTCCGCAAGCGCGCCCAGGCCAATTTTACGGAAATAGGCGTCATCCCAGCGCGCCTCATGCGCCAGATAGGTCCATTTGCAGGTTACCGTGCAGGTTGAGCGCGCCAGGCTGCCGGTCGCCCGCCAGGTGAGGAAATCGGCGAGGTCCATGAACTGCCATGCCGCGACGAAGGTCCGCGGCATGTTCTCGGCGAGCCATAAGAGCTTCGGCGTCTCCATCTCGGGCGAGATGGTGCCGCCGACATAGCGCAGCACGTCCTCGCCGGTGTCGTTGATCCTGCGCGCCTGCTCGGTAGCGCGATGATCCATCCAGACGATGATGTTGCGCTCCGGATCGCCAGACGGGCTGACCGTCAGCGGCGCGCCGCCTGGTCCCAGAACGACAAGCGAACAGGTGGCGTCGAAGCCGATGCCCTGCACCGATTGCGCCGAGATGCCTGCGAGCGCCACGGCCTCGCGGACGGTGGCCGCAACGGCGCGCCAGATGTCGTTGCTCGATTGCTCGACGATATGGCCTTCGGCATGCCAGACGGCGATGTCGGCCTTGGCGGATGCAAGCATGGCGCCCGCTTCGTCAAAGACGCCCGCGCGGGCGCTTCCAGTTCCGATGTCGATGCCGATGAAATGGGTGCTCATCACTCAACTCCGCGGCTGGTTGCGCCGGTTTCCATCGTTTCGATGCCGCTGTCTGCTGAGCCAGCTAAGCCGCTTTCGCCAGGCTGATGTTGTGCAGTGTCAACCGCCGGAAATGCGAGGGCGTCATGCCCTTTTCGGCGAGGAACTGCCGGTTGAAGTTCGAAAGGGTGTTGTAGCCGACCTCGAAGCAGATGTTGGTGATCGAGGCTTGCTCGTCGCTCATCAGCATCTGGCAGGCCAGATTGATGCGCAGCCGCTTCACATACTGCACCAGCGTCATGCCGGTGTGCTGGCGGAAGGAGCGGGAAAAGACGCTGGGCGACTGGCCGGCGATGGCTGCCAGATCCGTCTCGCTGAAGGGCTGGGTCAGGTTCTCGCGCAGATAGGCGAGCGCCTTGTTGATGCCGGCCGACATGTAGCCCGACGGGTCGGGCAAATAACTTGCGCTGGCGAGCATCCGCGCGCCTTCCGCGCGGCTGAGCAGGCCCATCATCATCATGAACAGCTCGATGCGGCGCACGCCTTGCGAATTCATGATCTCTTCCATCAGGGGGCCAAGCTGCCGGCTGGTCTGCCGGCTGAACAGCACGCCGCGGCGCGAGGCTTCGAGCACCGGCGTCAGCGCGCCAAGTTCCGGGAAGGTGTTGATGGCCCCGTCGATGAAGCCCTCGTTGAACTGGATGATGCGGCAGCGCAGCGGCACCGTCGCATCCTTCGGCACGTCGCTCACCCAGTTGTGTGGCAGGTTGGGGCCCGTCAGCACCAGATTGCCCGGTTCGAACTCGCCGATGAAGTCGCCGACGAAATAGCGGCCGCGCGTTGCGACGATGAGATGCAGTTCGTATTCCGGATGGAAATGCCAGCGCACCGTGCGGAACGGATAGCCGTGCGACCAGGCGGTGAAAGATTCGCCCGGCCTGATCTGCACAACCTCGAGATCAGGTTTCATCGCTGTTCCTCCACTATCGAAGCCTCAAGACGCATCCCCTCTACGACGCGCCTTCTCCCATCGGCCTCGTGCCAGCCAAACTACTGAGCCGACGAACCTGGCGCCACCCTGTTCCCGTCGCATCATTGGTACTTTTTTGACTATTCTGAGCCTCTACGATTGCTGCTGGTTCCTTCAAACGCCGCCGCGCTCCTCGCTTCTGATGCGGAAGGCATCGACGGCGATCGCGAGCAGGATCATCGCGCCGCCGATCATCTGGATGTAATAGGCCGAGACATTGATGAGCTGCAGGCCGGTCTGGATGACGGTGATGAGCAGCGTGCCGCCAAGCATGCCGATGACGCGGCCGCGGCCGCCGAAGAGCGAAACGCCGCCGATGACGGGTGCTGCCACGGCATAGAGCAGCGTCGTGCTGCCGACGGTGACGCTGACGCCGCCGAGATAGGAGGTGTAGAGGAAGCCGGCGAGACCGGCCAGGAAACCGGAAGCGGTGAAGGCGCCGAGCCTCGCGCGCCTGACGTTGATGCCCGCGGCGTTCGCCGCCCGGCGGTTGCCGCCGGTGGCATAGAGGTTGCGGCCCCAGGCCGAATAGGCAAGTACGACATGGGCGAGCAGATAGGCGACGAAAAGCGCGATCGGCATCACCGGCCAGTTGCCGACGGTGGCGCTGCCTATGTAGCTGCAGCCTTCGTCGGTGACGACCATGGTGCGCGCCTGCGTGGCGCCGAGCACCGCGCCCTGTAGGAAAAGCCCCATCGCCAGCGTGGCGATCAGCGAATTCATGCGCAGATAGGCGACGAAGTAGCCGTTGAGCAGGCCGACGAGGACACCGGCGGCGATGGTGACGAGCACGGCGAGCGTCCAGTGGACGCCGAATTGCTGCATGGCATAGGCGCCGACCATGCTCGAGAAGACGAGATTGCCGATCTAGCGGCTGCGCCATCGTTCCCGGGAAGCAAGGGTTGGACTGCCGGTTCGCGGCACGCGGAGTCAAAAATGTATGCGTCGCCGAAAGCGCGACCGGTAGCCCACGCCGCGCGCTGCGGCTATCTGTGTTCGCGACAGGCTGCGCGCCGAAATCGAAGGGATGGAAAGAAATGCAACACTGGATCGGAACCTGGAGCGCAAGCCCGATGAATGTCTGGCCGGGAGACGCCGTGCTCTACGGCTTCCACCGGCAGACCGTGCGCCAGGTGTTGCGCCTCAGCAGGGGCGGCGAGAGGTTGCGATTGAGGCTTTCCAACGAATATGGCGCCTCGCCGATTCGTATCGGCGCCGCCACCGTGGCCGTTGCCGCGAAAGGCGGCGCGGTCGAGGCCGCCAGCATCCGGCAAGTGACATTCGGCGGCGAGAAGCAGACCGATCTGGCGCCCGGCGCGCCGCTGCTCAGCGATGTTGTGGACCTCGCGGTTGCCGATCTCGGGCAGATTGCCGTCAGCCTCTATTTCCCCGATTTCGCGCCGATCGAGACCTACCACTACGAGGCGCAGCAGACCGCCTATATCTCCGAGTTCGGCGATTTCGCCGAAGCGCCCGAACTGCCTGTGCAGCAGACCTCGACCAGCCGCTATTTCCTGAGCGCCGTCCTGGTCGAGAGCGGGCCGGGCAGCGGCTCGCTGGTTTGTCTCGGCGATTCCATCACCGATGGCTTCGGCTCGACCGTCGACGGCAATGCGCGCTGGCCGGACCGGTTGGCGGAGCGGCTTGCGACGGGCGGCCGGCTGTCAGGCATCGGCGTCCTCAACCAGGGGATCGGCGGCAACCGCGTGCTTGCCAGCCGCGCCCGCGGCGCCAACGCGCTCGCCCGCTTCGACCGCGACGTGCTGAGCTTTCCCAACGTCCGGTGGATTTCAGTGCTGGAAGGCATCAACGATATCGGCTGGCCGGAAACCATGCTTGCCGGGGGCCAAGAGGCCGTCGCTGTCGAAAGCCTGATCGCGGCCTACCGGCAGTTGATCGCGCGCGCCCGCCTCAACGGCATCAAGGTTTTGCTCGGCACGCTGCCGCCCTTCGGCGGCGCGTTCGAGGGCCAGCCGCTGAAGACCTTCTACTCTGCCTCCAAGGAACGCGACCGCCAGGCGGTGAACGCCTGGATCAGGACATCGGGCGAAGCCGACGCAGTCGTCGATTTCGAGCGCGCGCTGACCGATCCCGCCAATCCGTCCAAGCTGCTCGCCGCCTTCGATTGCGGCGACGGCCTGCATCCGTCCGACGATGGCTATGCCGAGATGGCCAAGATGTTCGAGAGCGCTTTCGAGGGTCTGGTTGCGAGCTAGCGGACCAACTTAGCTCCGAATTGATGGGCGGAGGGAGCTTTTGGTTCGGCAAGCTCCCGCCGCCATGCCGGCCGATCAGGCCGCGTATTTCGCCATAACGGGTTGCCTCGACCACTGGGCATACCAGGCGTCGAACAGCTTGAGTTGCTGCTCGGCATAACCGCGCTGGCTGTCGCTCAGCGCGTCCGTCTCGTTGAAGTGCAGCCGGTACTCCGGGTTACCCTTCAGCACCATCATGTGCTTGAAATAGAGCACCAGGTCCGGACCCTCGTCGAACGAGGAGAGCACACCAAGAGCGGCGTCCAGCTCCAGCGCCAGCCGGCGCGCTTCGGCATCGCCCTTCGCCGCCGCCTGGCTGAGACCGACGAGATGCAGCACTTCCTTGGGCAGCACGTTGCCGATGCCGGTGATGGCGCCCGAGGCGCCGCAATTGACGAAACCGTGGAAGACGGCGGTGTCGACGCCGATCATCAGCGCAACCTCGTCGTCGCGGCTGGTGATGTTTTCCGCCGCATAGCGCAAATCCGCCGGACCGCCGAACTCCTTGAAGCCAACCAGGTTCAGATGTTCGGCCCGCAACGCGAAGAACAGATCGGCGCGCGTGGCAAAGCCGTAATAGGGGCTGTTGTAGATGACAGCCGGCAGGTCGGGGGCGGCGGCAAGGATCGCCTTGAAGTGGTGGCGCTGCGCCGTCACCGACGGTCCGCGCGACAAGACGCGCGGGATCACCATCAGGCCGCGAGCGCCGACCTTCTGCGCATGCGCGGCGTGGGCCACGGCACTGGCGGTGTTGACCGCGCCGGTGCCGACGATCACCGGCACGCCGGCTTTCACCAGCCGCTCGACGCCTTCCATGCGCTGCGCGTCGCTCAGCAAGGGCCAGTCGCCCATGGAGCCGCAATAGACGACCGCCGACATTCCGGCGGCGATCAGCTCGCGGCCCTTGCGCACGAGCGCTTCGAAGTCGGGAAGGCGATCATTCGTGCAAGGCGTCATCAGCGCCGGCATGCAGCCGGAAAAGACATTGGCGTTCATTCGGATTCTCCTTGAGGCTGGCGCGCAGATTGGTCAGTTTGTCCCGGAGTGATACCGCTTGCCAAGCGGATAGTCGTGGTCGACAGGGAGAAACAATGCGTACCAGATTCAGCATTCGCGTCGTCGGTTGCCATGCCGAGGGTGAGGTCGGCGATGTCATCGTTGGCGGCGTGCTGCCGCCGGCCGGCCGCACGATGATGGAAAAGATGATCACGATGGAACGCGATCACGACCACATCAGGCGCATGCTGATCTGCGAGCCACGCGGCAGCGTTGCCCGGCACGTCAATCTCCTGGTCCCCTCGACGCGCGAGGATTGCGTCGCCGGCGCCATCATCATGGAGCCGACGGAATACCCGCCGATGTCCGGCTCCAACACGATCTGCGTCGCCACCGTACTGCTCGAGACCGGCATGGTGCCGATGAACGAGCCCGAGACGCGCTTCAAGCTCGATATGCCTGGCGGCGTCATCGAGGTGCGCGCCGAATGCCGCGACGGCAAATGCCTGTCGATCACTTTCCGCAACGCCCCTGCCTTCGCCGAACGCCTCGACGCCAATATCGAGGTCGAGGGGCTGGGAACGCTGAAGGTCGATATCGCCTATGGCGGGATGTTCTACGCCATTGTCGATGCAGCCGCGCTCGGCTTTTCGGTCACGCCCGACGAGGCGCGCGAGCTGGCCGTCATCGGCGAGAAGGTCCGCCACGCAGCGCGCGAGCAGCTCGATGTCGTGCATCCGGAATTCGACAATGTGCGTGGTGTGTCGATTGTCCAGTTCGCCATGCCGTTCCAGGGCCCGGGCAACGTCACGCGCAACACCTGCATCGTCTCGCCCGGACGCTCCGACCGCAGCCCGACGGGAACCGGCACATCGGCCCGCATGGCCGTGCTGCAGGCAAGGGGCCTGATGAAGGCCGGCGATGTGCTCATCCATGAATCGATCATCGGCTCCCGCTTCACCGGCAGAATTGTCGATCTGACCGAAATCGCCGGCCGCAAGGCGATCGTGCCGCAGATCACCGGCCGCGCCTGGATCACGGGCGAGCACAACTACTATCTCGATCCGACGGATCCTTATCCGCAGGGCTATGTGCTGTCGGACACGTGGGGTACGTCGACCTCGGTGATGCAGTAGCGCGACCGGCGATGCCGAGGGGCCGGCAAAACATGGAGCCATGCGTCCACATTTCGGGCTAATGTTCAGCCTGTCGCCTTTTGCCAAGCCTCGAAAGCCCGGGCGAATCGATGGAACCCTTCGTCTATAACGGCCAGCCGGCCCGCGTCATTTTCGGATCCGGCACCATCCGGCAACTGCCCGAGGAACTGGACCGGCTGGGTTTGACGCGGGTCGTTGTTCTGGCAACGCCGCCGCGGGAGCCAGAAGCGCGACGCCTTGCCGAACGGCTCGGCGACCGCGCCGCCGGCGTCTATGCGCGGGCGACGATGCACACGCCCGTGGAGATCACGGAGGACGCAGTGCGCGTCGTCCTGGACCTCAAGGCGGACGGGCTCGTCGCCGTGGGCGGTGGGTCGACGACCGGCCTCGCCAAAGCCATTGCGCTGCGCACCGACCTGCCGCAGGTCGTGGTCCCGACCACTTATGCGGGCTCGGAAATGACGCCGATCCTCGGGGAAACTAGGGATGGCGTGAAAACCACCCAGTCGAGCCCAAAAGTGCTCCCGGAGGTCGTGGTCTACGACATCGACCTCACCCTGTCGCTGCCTGCCGCGATATCCGGCGCCAGCGGCCTGAATGCGATCGCGCATGCGGTCGAAGCTCTTTATGCCAGAGAGCGCAATCCCGTCATCAGCCTGATGGCGACGGAAGCGATAGGCGCGCTCGCCGCCGCCCTGCCTGTGATCGCCATCGACCCCGGTGATCGGGATGCGCGCGGCAAGGCACTCTACGGCGCCTGGCTTTGCGGCATCTGCCTGGGCTCGGTCGGCATGGCATTGCACCACAAGCTCTGCCATACACTCGGCGGCAGCTTCGACCTGCCGCATGCCGAAACGCATGCGATCGTCCTGCCGCACGCGCTTGCCTACAACGCGCCGGCAGTGCCCGACGTGATGATGAGGCTGCGAGACGTGCTCGGCACGGACGATCCGGCCGTGGAGCTCTACGATCTCGCAGGGCGGGTCGGCGCGCGGCGTGCGCTCGCGGACATCGGCATGCCCGAAAGCGGCATCGAGCTTGCGACGGACAGGGCGCTATCCAACCCTTACTGGAACCCGCGCCCTCTGGAGCACGATCCTCTGAGGGGACTGATCGCCCGGGCCTACGCCGGCGAACGGCCGCGCTCCTGAAGCGCGGCGACATCTGGAGGAGGATGGGCAAAGCCGAGGCTGTTGCCGCTTGCTCCGAAATCGACGTGATAGACCGTCCATCGCGTTTCCGACTAGATGGGGCGCCCGGCTTGCTTTTGGGGTGGGATTGAGGTTCGCAAGCCGGGCTATGCGCCGATTGATGGCCGGGGGGCTTGGGGTGGTTTATCAGTCGGCGCGATCGGGAGAGTGTCTGATTTGCCTGCGAGCCGGCAATCGACGGAGGTCCATGCTTCCAAACGCATTGGTCCGAGTAAACGAAACATATAGCCCCGTATTGATTGAATGCGGGCTGGTCAGATCGACAGCGACAGAGTTCGACAACAGGTGATGCCGCTCAGATGTACGTGGGCCTTTCTTTTTCGGGGGCAGTTCATCCGGCCTGAGCCTGGATGCAAACCGCGAGGTTTTTGCGTGGCGGGCTTTTTGTTCCCTAGTACCCGCCAGCCAGTCAGCCCGCCGGGCTAGGAGAGACGGTTGGGGTTCCCCGGCCCGGCGGGTTTTGCTTCTGGCGGCAGGCAGGCCGGTGCGCCGAACCGCTTGCCTACAACGCACCGGCGGTGCCCGACGTGATGGTGAGGCTGCGAGACGTGCTCGGCACGGACGATCCGGCCATGGCGCTCTACGATCTTGTAGGGCGGGTCGGCGCGCGGCGCGCACTCGCGGACATCACATGCCCGAAAGCGGCATCGAGCTTGCGACGGACAGGGCGCTGTCCAACCCTTACTGGAACCCGCGCCCTCTGGAGCGCGGTGCTCTGATGGACCTGATCGCCCGGGCCTATGCCGGCGAACGGCCGCGGTCCTGAAGCGCGACGAGACCAGACCTGACTAGGAAGTGATGGCCTCTCCTGGCTATCGGCAGCCCCTTGTTCAAGGGCAACGGGAAGAGGGCAGCGGGAAGGCTGCGACGTGACGGCACCCCGCCCGTCGTTTCGCTCTATGCAGTTTCGCTCTATGAAATGGCGGAGAGAGCGTCTTTCGAATTTGCGCTTAAGGTGTTGTAATTATTGGAATTTTCTCCGCGCTTGTTACGCAGTTTGTTACGCAGCCGCGAGTGACCGCTTTGCGCCCAATGTCGGCCGCAACGATGTTGACTGCAGTTGCCTATAAGCCGACATCTGATTGGGGGTCGCGCTAGACAATCCACGGTGGCGCCACGACGTGCAAGTGATCCTGATACCATACTCGGTAGGCCTGCGACTTGGACGATCGTCTGCCGCAGCCCGATTAAGGCAGGCGCTCGCCATTTCGCGCCGCGGCGAAGCTTCTGGTCCGCGATACCCTCCGATCCAGCTATTCGTACCGACCGTTTTCGCCTGCGGGAACAACGTTGTTCGAAACATATGCGGAAATCACGTCTGCCATGAGTTCCAAAATTGCATCTTTCGAGGCGTCGTCGGTCATTTCTCTCTCCTCTGATTGACCGTGCATCTTGTTCACTGCGCCACGGCTCTCGACGCGAAGCGTGGCCCAGTCGTGACATCGATGATCTCGGGTGTCGTGCTGTCGACGACGCCGTCCCAGCCGCCGCCGAGCGCCTTGTTCAATGCTATATAGTCGGTGGCGATCGACACTCGGCTTTGGAGCAGAGTGTCATCGGCTGAGTAGGCCGATCGCTCGGCATCCAGCACATCGAGAAGGCTCGTCTCGCCCGCCTTGTAGAGCGTCCTTTCCAGCCGCGCGGCTTCGCCATAGGATTTCGCGGAAGAGGCGAGCCTGCCGTTTCTGATGCGCTCCTGCGATAGTGAAACCGTGGAGTTCTCCACGTCTTCCAGCGCGGTCAGCACGGCGGCCTTGTATGCAACGAAGTACTGGTCGCGCTGGGCTTTGGCGACGTCGACGGCCGCCCGCAACTGGCCGCCGTTAAACAGCGGCACGCTGAGCGACGGACCGAACGACCAGCCGATGGTGGAGTTCTTGCCGAGATCGCCGAGCTTGAGGGATGTGGTGCTGATGTCGCCGGTCAGGCTGACGCTCGGATAGCGCGCCGCCTCGGCCTGGCCGATCTTGGCGGTGGACTGTGCATATTGCCGCTCGGCCATGCGCACGTCCGGACGGATGAGCAGGATGTCGGCCGGGATGCCGGTCGGGATCGGCAGGCGGGGCGCTGGGATCGGCTTGGCGCGCTTCAGCCGCTGGGTTAGGGCCGCCGGCGGCCGGCCAGTCAGCACCGAAAGCCGGTGCACGGCTTCCGCGTAGCTTGCTTCCAGCGTCGGAATCTCCGCTTCCGTGCTGCTTGCCTGTCCCATGGCCTTGGCGACATCTGCCGCCGTCGCGGTGCCGGCCAGGGCCATCGTGCGGGTAAGCTCGGCGGTCTGCCTTTGTGACGCAGCCGAGCGCCGGGCCAGCGCGATGCGGGTCTGATAGCCACGCGCCTGGATATAGTTGGAGGCGACATCGCCGACCAAGGTCAGCAGGGTCGAGCGCAGGCTTTCCTCGGAAGCGTCCAAGCCGTAGCTGGCGGCCTCGACGCTGCGGCGGTTGGCGCCGAAGAGGTCGAGTTCCCAGCTGGCATCGAAGCCTGCCTCGTACTGGTCATAGGCTGTGCTGGTTGCCGTGCCCGAGCTGGTTGCTGCGGTCCTATTGCGGGTGGCCGAGGCCGAACCCTCGGCGGATGGTAGCAACTTGCCCACCGACTGGCGGTAGCTTGCCCGCGCCTCGCGGATTTTGGCCTTGGCGGTCGCGACATCGAGATTGCCGGCGACCGCTTCCTCCACGAGCGCGTTCAACTCGGGATCGCGCAGGCGCTGCCACCATTGCGACAGCTGCGCCGGCTTAGCCGGCTTCACCGCCTTCTGCCCGCTCCAACTCGCCGGCATTGCCAGAAGAGGCTTCTGGTAATCCGGACCGACGACGCATCCCGAGAGCAGGGCAGCGGCAAACGCGGGCAAAAGAAGCCCCTTCGCGGTCGCGAGACCGCGTTCAAAACCTGGCATGGAAAGAAACCTCTATTCTTGAGTGGCTGTGGCTGGGGTCCCGTCCGAATTCTCGTTGGCTGCCTTGCCCTTGAAGATGCGGCGCACCGTGACCAAGAGAAGCGGCACCAGGAAGACGCCGATCACGGTCGCCGCGATCATGCCGCCCATCACGCCGATGCCGACCGAGTTCTGCGCGCCCGAGCCCGCGCCGCTGGCGATCGCCAGAGGTGTGACGCCGAGGATGAAGGCCAGCGACGTCATCAGGATGGGCCTCAGGCGCTGTCGCGCCGCTTCGAGCGTTGCTTCGACCAGGCCCATGCCTGCCGCCTGCCGCTCAATGGCGAACTCGACGATGAGGATGGCGTTCTTCGAGGCAAGGCCGATCGTGGTGAGCAGGCCGACCTTGAAATAGACGTCGTTGGTCTGGCCAAAGAGGGTGGCCGCCGCCAGCGCACCGAAGATGCCGATCGGCACCGACAGCATCACCGCGAAGGGGATCGACCAGCTTTCGTAAAGCGCGGCAAGGCACAGGAACACGACAAGCGCCGAAATCGCGTAGAGCGACATCGCCTGGTTGCCGGAAAGCTTCTCCTGATGCGACAGGCCGGTCCATTCATGCGAATATCCGGCGGGCAGTTGCGCGACCAGCCTGTCGATCTCGTCCATCGCCGCGCCTGAGCTTTGGCCGGCGGCCGCGGCGCCCTGGATCTCGACCGCCGCCGAGCCGTTGTAGCGTTCGAGGCGGGGCGATCCGTAGGTCCAGTGGCTGGAGGCGAAGGCCGAGAACGGCACCATGGCGCCGCCGGAGTTGCGGACCTGCCATTTGTCGAGATCTTCCGGTTGCATACGGAAATCCGCGTCCGACTGCAGATAGACCGGCTTGACCCGTCCCCGATCGATAAAGTCGTTGACGTAGTCGCTGCCCCAGGCGCTCGACAGCGTGTTGTTGATGTCGGCGAGGCTGATGCCGAGCGCGCTCGCCTTTTCCTGGTCGATGTCGACCGAGAATTGCGGCTGGTCCTCCTGACCGTTCGGGCGTGTGTTGGCAAGCAGCTTGCTCTTTGCGGCCAGACCCAGAAGCTGGTTGCGCGTCTGGATCAGCGCGTCATGGCCGGCGCCGTTGACGTCCTGCAAATAGAAATCGAAGCCGTTCGTGTTGCCGAAGCCCTGGATTGCCGGAGGGGCAAGCGCGAACACCTGCGCGTCCCTGATCGCCCTGAAGGCGCCCATGACGCGGCCGGCGACCGCAGGCGCTGCCAAGGCCGGCGACTTACGCAGGTCGAAATCCTTCAGCCGCACGAAGGCGATGCCGACATTCTGCCCGGAGCCGCCGAAGCCGAAGCCGGAAGCCGTGAACACGCCTTTGACCGCGTCCTTCTCCTCGTTGAGATAGTGGTCGGTCACCTGAGCCAGCACGCGCTGGGTGCGGTCCTGCGTCGCGCCGGCCGGCAGTGAAGCGCTGGTGATCAGGATGCCCTGATCCTCATCCGGCAGGAACGAGCTCGGCAGACGGGCGAACATCCAGCCCATGGCAACGACGATGGCGAGGAACACGGCAAGGAAGCGCCACGACCGGTTGATGATGCCGTGCGAGCCGTCGCGGTAGGCGATGGTGCCGCGATCGAACATGCGGTTGAACCAGCCGAACGGACCCCTTTGCGTCGCATGGTCCTTGGCCGGGCGCAGGATGGTGGCGCAGAGCGCCGGCGTTAGCACCAGTGCCACCAGCACCGAGAGCACCATCGCCGAGACGATGGTGACCGAGAACTGCCGGTAGATGATGCCGGTGGATCCGCCGAAGAAGGCCATCGGCACGAACACGGCCGACAGCACGGTGGCGATGCCGATCAGCGCGCCGGTGATCTCGTTCATCGATTTGCGCGTCGCCTCCTTCGGCGGCAGGCCTTCCTCGTGCATGACGCGCTCGACATTCTCGACCACCACGATGGCGTCGTCGACGAGCAGGCCGATGGCCAAAACCATGGCGAACATGGTGAGCGTGTTGATTGAATAGCCGAAGAAGGAGAGCACGCCGAATGTGCCGAGCAGCACCACCGGCACGGCGATCGTCGGAATGATGGTAGCGCGCAGGTTCTGCAGGAAAAGCAACATCACCAGGAACACCAGCACGATCGCTTCGGCGAGCGTCTTCACCACTTCCTCGATCGAAAGCCGCACGAAGGGTGAAGTGTCATACGGGTAGACGACCTCAACGCCTTGCGGGAAGGTCGAGCTCAGGCGATTGATCGTCGTGCGTACAGCTTCCGCCGTGTTGATCGCGTTGGCGCCGGTCGCCAGGCTGACGGCGACGCCGGCGGCCGGCTTGCCGTTGTAATGGGCTTGGGTGGTGTAGCTTTCGGCGCCGATCTCGACCTTGGCGACATCGTTCAGCCGCACCAGCGAGCCGTCGGTATTGCTCTTCAGGATGATGTTGCGGAACTGCTCGGCGGTCTGCAGCCGGCTCTTCGCCGTCACCGTGGCGTTGAGCTGTTGGCCCTTGCGCGCCGGGAGCCCGCCGAGCTGGCCGGCCGAGACCTGCGTGTTCTGCGCCTCGACGGCCGTGGCGACATCGCTCGGCATCAGCGCGTATTGCGCTAGTTTGTCCGGGTCGAGCCAGATGCGCATGGCATAGCCGGAGCCGAAAAGCTGCGTCGAGCCGACGCCTTCGACACGCTTCAGCGTGTCGTTGACGGTTGAGTCGACATAGTCCGCGAGGTCGGTCGAGTTCATCTTGCCGTCGCTGGAGACGAAGCCGATGACCATCAGGAAGCCGGTCGAGGATTTGGAGACGGTGATGCCGTTGTTCTGAACGACCTGCGGCAGCTGCGACTGCACGAGCTGCAGCTTGTTCTGCGTCTGCACCTGGGCGGTGTCCGCGTTGGCGCCGCTGGTGAAGGTCAGTGTGATCGAGGCCTGTCCGGTCGAGGTCGACGTCGCCGTCATATAGTCGAGATTGTCGATACCGGTCATGCCCTGTTCGATGACCTTGGTCACCGAGTTCTCGACGGTCTGGGCGTCGGCGCCGGGGTAGGTGGCGCTGATGTTGACGGTGGGGGGAGCGATCTGCGGGTATTGCGAGATCGGCAGCGACTGCAGCGCCAAGAGGCCGCCCAGCATGATCACGATGGCGATCACCCAGGCGAAGATCGGCCGGTTGATGAAGAATCCCGACATCGCTTCAGTTCCTGGTTGCGCCAGAGGCCGGCTGCTTGGCGGCACCGGCGGCATTGCCGCCGGTGGCGGTCGCCGAGGCGGAGCTCTGCTCGCGGTCCTTGATCTCGCCGGTCGTTTCGTCGATCGTCACTTCGACCGCTGTCGCGTCGCCTCCGGCGCGCACCAGCTGCAGGCCCTCGACGATGACGCGGTCGCCGTCGCCGACGCCGGAATCCACCAGCCAATTGTTGCCGACGCTGTTGCGCACGCCGAGCACACGCTGCTCGACCTTGCCCTCGGCATTGACGACCATGGCCGTCGCCTGGCCCTTGGGGTCGCGGGTGACGCCGCGCTGCGGCACCAGGAAGCTGTTTTGGGCGACGCCTTCCTCGACGATGGCGCGCACATACATGCCGGGCAAGAGCAGCCGGTCGGGATTGGGGAACTGGGCTCTGAGCGCGAAGGTGCCGGTCGACTGGTCGACATTGGCGCCGGCGAATTCCAGCTTGCCGTTCTGCGCGTAGATGGTGCCGTTGTCGAGCTTCAGCTTGACGCTGACATTGGTCCCGCTGAATTTCAGCCGGCCTTCGTTGATCGCCTGGCGCAGATTGAGCAGGTTGGTGCTGGACTGCGTGACGTCGACATTGATCGGATCGAGCGAGCGAATGGTGGTCAGCACCGTTTCCTGGTTGGCGATGACCAATGCTCCCGGCGTCAATGTCGATTTGTCGATACGGCCGGCGATCGGCGCGGTGATCGAAGTGCGATCGAGGCTGATCTTGGCGGTTTCGACGCTGGCCTTGGCGGCTGCGACGTCGGCCTGCGCCTGCGCCAGCGTCGCGGCGGCATCATCGTAATCCTGCTTCGAGACGACGTTCTGCTTCAGCAGCCCGGCATAGCGGTCGAACTTGGCCTGGGCGGTGGGCACCGCGGCTTCAGCCTTCTGCTGCGTCGCGACGGCGCTGTCATAGGCGGCCTGATAGCTCGCCGGCTCGATGAGGTAGAGCGGCTGCCCCGCCACCACCTCGGCGCCTTCCTGGAACAGCCGCTGCCGGACGATACCGTCGACCTGCGGGCGCACCTCGGCGATGAGCGAGGCAGCCGTCCGGCCCGGCAGCTCGGCGGTGATCGCGACCGATTGCGGATGCAGGGTGACGACGCCGACCTCGGGCCGCCCAGCACCCCCCATGCCGGCCGGCACCTGGCTCTTTTCCTGGGAGCACGCAGCAAGAACAAGGGCGGCGCATAGCATTCCGGCCCAGGGCGACAGCCGGCGCGACCTCGCCGGCGAAAGAGAACGATTAGGCTGGATATGCATTGGCTGAATCTTTCGCTGGAATTGCGGTCCTCGCCTTTTCGGCTGCGCCGGGCGCTTCGACCAGCAGCTTGCCGAGGTGACGGGCGAGGAAACGCTGGAGGTCGTCCATGAAGGTGTAGACCACCGGCACATACACGAGACTGAGCACGGTCGAGGAGATGAGCCCGCCGATGACGGCGATCGCCATCGGCGCCCGGCTCTCCGCGTCGGCGCCGATGCCGAGCGCGATCGGCAGCATGCCGGCGCCCATGGCGATCGATGTCATGACGATGGGCCGGGCCCGCTTGCGGGCGGCGTCGAGCAGTGCCTCGAAGCGGCTCATGCCATGCTCCTTCTCGGCGATCAGAGCATATTCGACGAGCAGGATCGAGTTCTTGGCCGCGATGCCCATCAGCATCAGTATGCCGATCAACGGCGAGATCCCAAGCGCCTTGCCGGTAATGAGCAGGAAGCCAAGCGCGCCGCCGACCGACAGCGGCAGCGCGACCAGGATGGTGACCGGCTGCATAAAGCTGCGGAAGAGCAGCACCAGCGTCAGGTACACCAGGATGATGCCGGCGCCGATCGCGGTCGCGAAGCCGGAAAACAGCTCCCGCATGCGTTGGACATCGCCGCGCGCCAGCTCATGCACGCCCTGCGGCAGGCTTTTCATCGCGGGCAGGGCGCGGATGGCTTCGGCCGCCTGACCGAGCGTCAGGCCGGAAAGATCCGCCTCGACCGTGGCGCTGCGGCTTCTGTCGACACGCGTGATGCTGTTCGGGCCGGCGTTGAAGCCGATATCGGCGACGGCGCCAAGCGGCACCGTGCCCATGTTGCCGATCAGCGGCAGCATGGCGAGCTTTGCCGGATCATCGATGGCACCGTCGGGCAAGGTGACGACGATCGACACCTGGCGGTCGCCGAGATTGTATTTCGCCAGGCTGGTGTCGGTGTCGCCGATGGTGGCGATCTTCACCGTCGCGGCGATCTCGGTCGGCGTGACGCCAAGCTCGGCCGCCTTGGCGCTGTCGGGCCGCACGATCAGCTCAGGCTTGGTGGTGGCCACGGTCGAGGTCGGATTGATTAGCCCGCGAACCGATTTCATGCCGTCGATCAGCGCGTTGCTCGCCCTCTCGAGGGCCGCGCCATCGTCGCCGACCAGCGTGATCGACACCTTGGCGCCGGCGAAGCCGTCGGCGCCGAACTGGATGCGGGCGCCGGGAATGCCGTTTAGCTTCGGCGAGGCCTCGGCCTCGAATTGCTGCTGGCTCATCGTCCGCTCGGCGTGCGGCTTCAGGTTGACCGTGACGGTCGCCGTCCGCACGTCGGCCGAGCTCGAGCTTTGGTTGGGTCCGCCGCCCGAAGACGCAGCCGTGCCAATGGTGGCAAACACGCTGTCGACTGCCGGCTCCTTCTGCAGCCGTCTGGTGATGTCCTGCACCACCGCCGTGGTCTGCTCGATGGTCGAACCGGGCTGCAGCTCGACCGAGATCATCGAGCGGCCGCGGTCGGCCGCCGCCATGAACTCTGTCGGCAGCCGGGTCGCCAGCAGCATCGAACCGGCGAAGAAGGCAATCCCGGCCAGCAATGTGATCCAGCGGTAATGGAGCGCCTTGCGCAGCAGCCACAGATAGGTCGGCACCCAGGCAGGCAAATCATCCTCGTCATGGCCGCCGGCGCGCACCAGACAGGCGCCCATCAGCGGGGTGAGCATGCGCGCCACCAAGAGCGAGAACAGCACCGAAACGCAGACGGCGACTGCGAACGAGAAGAAGAACTTGCCGGGAATGCCGGGCATGAAGGCGACGGGCAGGAACACGGCGACGATGGTCGCGGTGGTCGCCACAACGGCGAGGCCAATCTCGTCCGCCGCTTCGATTGCCGCCTGGTAGGCGCTGACGCCGGTCTGGCGCATGTGGCGCACGATGTTCTCGATCTCGACGATGGCATCGTCGACAAGGATGCCGACGACCAGCGACAGCGCCAGCAAGGTGATGTTGTTGAGCGAGATGTCGAAGGCCGCCATCACCGCGAAGGTCGGGATCAGCGACAGCGGCATCGCCACAGCCGAGACCAGCGTTGCCCTGATATCGCGCAGGAACAGCCAGACCACGCCAATGGCGAGCAGGGCGCCGAGCCACAAGGCTTCGAAGGCGGCGTCGTAGCTTTCCTGGACAAAGCCGGACGAGGAGGTGACTTCCGTGAATTTTGCCGCCGTGGTCTTGGCGCCCATGTCGGCGATCGCGGCTCGGGCGGCCTTGACGACGTCGATCTCGCTCGAGCCGACCGATCTGTAGACATTGAAGGCGACGACCTGTCGGCCGTCGAGATAGGCCGCCTGGCGCGGCTTTTCCCAGCTGTCGACGACGGTACCGAGGTCGGAGAGCTTGACGTTGCCGGCGCCGCTCAGCGCGATGCGGGTGTCGGCTAGCGCCTCGATGGTCGTGGCGCTGGCGAGCGTGCGCACCGACTGCTCCTGGCCACCGATATTGGCGCGGCCGCCCGGCTGGTTGACGTTGTTGGAGGCCAGCGTCTGGCTGACATCGCCGGCGCTGGTGCCCAGCGCCGCAAGCCGGTCGGGATCGAGCTCGACGCGGATGACGCGGTCGACGCCGCCGGAACGGGTGATCTTGGAGACGCCGTCGACGCCGAGCAGGACCTTGGCGACGTCGTTGTCGATGTACCAGCTCAGCGCGTCGGGCGACATGGTCGGCGCCTCGACGACGAAGGTCAGCACCGAATTGCCCGCGGCGTTGACCTTCGCCACGACCGGCGTCTGGGCCGCGGCCGGCAGGCTGGACTGCACGCCGGAGACGGCGTTGCGGACATCGTTGGTCGCGGTCTCGGGATCCGTGCCGAGGGTGAATTCGACCGTGGTGACGGACGAGCCCTCGCTGATCGAGGTCGAGACGTCGTCGACGCCTTCAAGGGTCGCGACCGCGTTCTCGATGACGCGCGCCACCTGGACTTCCATTTCGCTCGGCGCCGCTCCCGGCTGCGCCACGGTGACCGTGACGGTCGGCAGGTCGATATCGGGCATGTTGTTGGTGCGCAGCTGCATGAAGCCGTAGACGCCGGCAACGCTGAGCGACAGGAATAGCACGATGGTCGGAACCGGATTGCGGATCGACCAGGAGGAGATGGCGTTCATTGCGCCGGCTCCGCCGTGCTCGCGGCATCGGCCGCCTTCGTCTCGTCGGCGGCGACACGCACGAGGTTGCCGTCGTTGAGAAAGCCGGCCCCGGCAACAACGACGTGGTCGCCTTCCGACAAGCCGCTTTCGATGGCGACGCGGCCGTTCTGGCGCGTGCCCGTGACGACTGGACGCTCGGTGACCTTGCCGTCATCGCCGACGACGAACACAGCCGGTTTGCCGGCATGCCAGACCAAGGCCGTTTCGGCGACGGTCAGCTGCCGGGACGCAGCCGTCTCGATCGTGACGCGGGCGAACATGCCGGGCTTAAGGCCCGAGCCTTCGCCGACGGCGACATAGACGGTGGCGAGCCGGGTGGTCGCGTTGACTGTCTCGGCTACCTGGGAAACGCTGCCGGAAAAGGCGCGGCCGGATGCATCGACGATGTTCGCCGGCTGACCGGCCGAGATTGCCGTCAGGACCTTTTCAGGGACAAGCACGCCGACCTCCAGCCTGCCGTCGCGGACGATCTTCATCAGCTCGGTACCGGCCTGGACGATGGAGCCTGTCACAGCCGGCTTGCTGGAGACGATGCCGTCGAACGGGGCACGGATCGTCGTCCTATCGAGTTGGGCCTGCAGCCGTTCGGTGGCGGCTGCCGCCTGATCGACCCCGGCCTTGCCGGTCTTGACGGCGGTCGCCTTGTCCTCGGCGGTTTCAGCGCTGACGGCGTTGCTGGCGAGCAGCTTGTTGGCGCGGGCCGCGGCCGACAGCGCGGAATCGAGGGTTGCCTGAGCTTGCGCGACAGCTGCCTTCTGCTCGGCGAGCTGCGCCTTGAGGAGCAAGTCGTCCAACCGCGCGACGACATCGCCGGCCTTCACATGATCGCCCTCGGCCACCAGAACCTCGGTCAGGCGCAGGCCGCTCTCTTCCGCGCCGATCGTCGCTTCCTGCCAAGCAGCCACCGTGCCGGTCGCGCTGACCGAGGATGTCACCGTCTGAGGGACCACCTTCTCCACCGAAACCGCGAGTGTCGCCGTCGGCGCGGGCGTCTGTGCCACCGGTTCGGGCGAGGCGCGGCCATAGGCTTTGAGCGCGGCGGCAGCGGCCACCACGACAAGCAGAGCCAGCAGAAGAAGATGTCGTTTACGCAATTTGTCGGTCTTCGTTTTCGATATCGGGCGAGGCAATGGGGAGCGACAGCCGATATGCCGCGAACTTTAATCGGATCGCGTCCCCGGCCGGGATCGGCGCTGTCGCCGGCTGCGCGGCGCGCCGGCCGACCGGCAAGCCCGGAGCGACCGACACGATCAGGCGCAGCATCATCAGCGCTTCCCACACGGTGCTCTCCTCGCCTCGCGCAGCCAGCGGCGGTGCGAGGCATCTGAAGTTGCAAGAAGAAAACCGGCCGGCCCTTGAACGGGTGGGTCAGGGGGCCGGCCGGCGCAGCCGGTCAGAATTGCTCTCCACTCCGGGGTAGCGGTGGAGGGAGCTGTCCGCCGCGATCAGGCAGACCCCCGGGACCGGCTGCATCCGGCGGATTGCCCCATGGACCGGGGGGTGGCCATGAGGCCGATCCGCCGAAGCGAGGATTTCGAGCTGTTCGGGCGTCAGCTTGGCGCGCAGCACGGCAATCGCGTCCTTAAGCTTCGCTGCCGAAGCCGCGCGCTTGGTGACCTCGTCGGCCAGCCGCTCCTGGAAGGCGAAGGGATCGCGTTGCGCCTGGTCGGGGCGGCCGGGAGCGCCCGCTCCGCCTGTTTCAGGATCGCCAGGAGCGCCTGGGCCGTGGTCGAAGCGTGGCGGCGCCAGCACCGCCTGCAGCGCACTGGTGTAGTCGCGCCAGGCATCGAGTTGCTCGGACCGGATGCCGATGCGGGTCTCGAGGGCCGAGAGCCGTGCGGCAAGCATTTCCGGAGGCGGCGGCCCCATGCGGCGAAAGCCGAAGCCTTCCGGCCCTTGCGGCTCTTGCCACATCGGCCCATGCGGGCGGGGCCAGGGCATCGGCCCCGGGCCCGTGTCGTCCTGCTGATTGATGGCCGGCGGCTCGTCGCCCGGTGCGGCGCCGGGATCGGGCTGAGCGGCCAGCACGGGATGGATGGCCGCGGCCGAGAAGAGGCCGAGCGCCAAGAGTTTGGTTCGCATGACGTGATCCTTTGCTACATGCTTCGGATGGCTGGAGGATAGGAGGTGTCTTTTGCCGCTTTGCTTCGGCGTATTGCCGAAGGTTTCCGAAAAAGGGAGATTTGTTTCCGAATGTTTCCGGCGGCCTTGCAGAAACGTTCCGTTGCAATTTTCCGTGCCGCTTGGCGGCGTCGCTCCCTATAATCAGGGACGAAAAGGCAAGCGGGCGAAGAATGCAGGCACAATCCCATATCCTCGTCGTGGACGACGACCGCGAGATCAGGACGCTGCTCGGGCGCTATCTCGACGGCCAAGGGTTTCGCGTTTCGGTAGCGGCGGACCGGCGCGAATGCGAGCAGAAGCTTGGCTCCGGCCAGTTCGATCTCATCGTGCTCGACGTCATGCTGCCTGACGGCTCCGGTCTCGACATCTGCCGGAGCCTGCGGGACCGCAAACCGCATATCCCGGTCATCCTGCTGACCGCGCTGAAGGAGGATGTCGACCGCATCATTGGGCTGGAGCTCGGCGCCGACGATTATCTCGGCAAGCCGTTCAATCCGCGCGAGCTTACGGCCCGCATCCGCGCCGTGCTCAGGCGTTCGGCGCCGGACGAAGCCGCCCCGCCCAAGGTTCGTGTCTATCATTTCGCCGGTTACCGGCTGGAGCCGGACACGCGAAAGTTGGTGGATGCCGACGGCGCGCTGATCGACCTTACCGGCGCGGAGTTCGACCTGCTTCAGGTCTTTCTCGACCGGCCGGGGCGGCTTTTGTCGCGCGACCAGCTGCTCGACCTGACGCAAGGGCGCGAGCGCGAGCCGCTCGACCGTTCCGTCGATGTGCTGATGAGCCGGCTGCGGCGGAAGTTCGCCGAGGCGGGCGAGGAGGCCTTGTTCAAGACGGTGCGCAATGGCGGCTATCAACTGACCGCGCGCGTCGAGACGGCGGAGACCGAAGCGTGACTTCGCTGCGCCGGCGGCTGATCATCCTTCTCGTCGTTTCGATCCTCGGCGTGGTCGGGCTCGCTACCTTCGTCGCCGTCAAGGTGCTCGGTGGGCCGTCGCCGGAGCTGACCATGGGTCCGCTGGCGCACCAGATACAGTACATGGTGCAGCTGGTTCCCGGCCATGTGCCGGACAGCGGCGATGCGCCGGTGACGATCAGCGATCGTCCGGCGCCGGGTTTCGAGGACCGCAAGCACACGCGGGTGCTGAACGACATGCTGCGCCAGAACGGCCTCGATGTTTCGGCGGTCGTCAGCCGCAATGCCGGGCAACCTGGGATGGTCGCCTCGGTCGCGCTGCCCGATCATCGCTTTATGATCGTCAATGTCCCCGACTTGGGCCCGCCGCGCGATGTCTGGTATGTTTTCGCCGGCTGGATGGCGCTGATCGTGCTCGGCGCGACGCCGGTGTCGATCTATTTCACCGGCGTGCTGGTGCGGCCGCTCGAAATGCTCGAAGCCGCCGTCAGCAAGATCGGCTCGGACGGGGTGCTGGCGACCTTGCCGGAAAAAGGCCCGGTCGAGGTGAGGGCCACCGCCCATGCGCTCAACGAACTGTCGGCAAGATTGAGAACGGCGATGGAAAGCCGCATGCGGCTGGTGGCCGCCGCCGGCCACGATCTCAGGACCCCAATGACCAGGATGCGGCTCCGCGCCGAGTTCCTCGAAGAGGACCGCGAGAAGTGGCTGAGCGACCTCGACGAGCTTGACCGCATCGCCGACAGCGCCATCCGCCTGGTGCGCGAGGAGGTCAACCAGGACGCGGTTGAGCCGGTGGCCCTGGACACGCTGGTTCGCGATATCGAAGTCGAGATGGTCTCGCTCGGTCATGCAGTGACGATCGAGCATCTCGACCATGTGTCGGTCAAAGCCGGCGCGCTTGGCTTGCGCCGGGCGCTGCGCAACCTGATTGTCAACGCCGCCACGCATGGCAAGAACTGCACGGTCTCGCTATCCGGGCAAGGCAACCGAGCGGTTCTCACCATCGCCGACCGCGGCCCCGGCATTCCGCCGGACCTCTTGAACAAAGCCTTCGAGCCGTTCTTCCGGGTCGACCCGGCGCGCATGCAGTTCATTCCCGGCGCCGGGCTGGGGCTGGCGATCGCCAAGGAGATCATCGAGCGTTATGGCGGATCGATAAGGCTTGAGAACAGGCAGGGGGGTGGGCTGGTGCAGACAATCATCTTTTCCCGGGAGTAGAACACGAGCCAACGATACCATCGGCTCCCTCGATAAACATATGATGTCACGTCATCCCGGGCTCGATCTGTCGACAGGGAAAAGGCGCGACTTACGCGCCACGTTCCAGCCAGGTCTCGCGCGCGCCGGCGGTGGCAGAGCTGGCGCGCCTATCTGTGCAAGAACGTGGGGCTCTGCTCGTCTCGGAAGTGAAGTCTTCGCTGAAGCCGCAATTTGCCCGCAGTATTTCTCCGCCCATGCGTCCTTTCCAGACATTTTGTGTAGTAATGGACAGTCGTATCGCGAGAAGAAGGCGAAGGTCTTTGAAACGCTCTCCTATTTCGACTGCGTCAACTTCGCCCGGCAGTGCAAGGCAGCGGCGCTGTTTTCGGTGGCCCTGATGGACGAAGTCTGCCCGCCCTCTACCGTTTATGGCGCGTTCAATGCCTACGATGGCGAAAAGACCATCGTAGAGTACGAATTCAACAACCATGAAGGCGGGCAGGGCTATCAGGAGCGCGAACAGATGGCGTGGGTGAGCGGGCTGTTCGGTGTCGGCTGACGCGAGCGGCCCAGCACTAGGCGTTTCACCTTCGCAGCGCGTCTCAGCTCGGCCGCGCAATCTAAGCTCCAACGGGCTATCAACCGCCCCTGTTGCTCTACGCACTTCCATTCTGCAGCAGCACCCCGGCATACGCTTCGAGGGCCTGCCCAACCTAGCCGCTCAACGATGCTGAAGCAGCTTTAACAGCCGCCTTGGCCGAGCCCGCGTGGGTTTGGATGGCATCGGCTCCCCTGCTCGGTGTCAGCTTACTCAGTCCTCTGCCCGAGGACCGGACAGGCAGCAAGCGGGCCCCATTCCAGCCATTCGTGATGGTAGCCAAGGAGGCGATGGCTGGTCGGTGGTGTTTGGCCAAAGGAGAGAATCGTGGCAGGCTAAGCTCCCAGTTTTGGAGTGTGCGGCGCATAGATTCGGTCCTGCTAGCGGGATCTTCCCGCGGCGAATGGGGTGGCGGACCGAGCGTCTTTCGATCTTAGACCTATAACGTTGAAAATATTGAGCTTTTTTGTTTATTTTGTTACGCAGTTTGTTACACGACCGGCGCGACAGGTCACGGTTTCTATGAGCTCGCTGCTCCGAGGCCGTCCACCCATTTTGGGGGACATCGGAGAGTCACGCGCGCAAGGAATGTCAGCTTTGCGCCCTAAAGTCGGCCATTCAGCCAGCCCATGCCTCCCCTCTCGAAGCTGACATTGATAGCGCCCTGCCGTTGAACGCACCGACAGCTAGCTGACGACACCAGTGGGGGCGGTGGGTGGCATTGAAGGCTCTACCTGAGTGTCGCCAGCAGGTGTTCGGCAGCCTTAACATCCGCCGTATTCAGGCCCTCCACAAAATGCGCCGCAACCGGTTGCAAGAGCTCGCGAGCGCTATTGATCTCCCCGCGCCCTGCCATCAGCGCCGTCATGTCGATTGCGGTTCGCAACTCCCATGCCCGCGCGTGCTGACTGCGGCTCAACTCCAGCGCTTGCATGAGGTATGCGGCAGCTTCGTCGCGGCTGCGTTGCGACTGAAGAAGGAGGCTTCCCTTCATCCGCAGCAACTCCGGGAGGTACAATTGGTCGCCGTTCTTTTCGACGAGGTCAAGCGACTCGTCGATCAGCGCACTTGCTTCATCGACCTGACCGATTGAAGACAATCCCCTGACCAGCGAGAGGTTGAGCGGAGTCGTGAGCAATTCGTAAGGTGCGGCGTGCAGGTTCTGAATAGAAGTCTGCAGGCCCTCGACACCGCCTTTTGCATCGCCTTGACGGATCGCGACTTCGCTTTTGAATCCCCGACCGACCAGTAAGTAAGGAGTCATGGAATGGGATTCCGCGCGGGCGATGAGCATGTCGATGTAGGCCTCGGCGCTCTTCAGGTCGCCCGTCCACAGGAAGACCGATATCGCCCAGATCAACGCGATCGCCAGCGTTAAAGAGTGATCCATGGCGGCAGCCTCTTCGACGGCCTGCCGGGCATGTGCCGTGGCTTGATCCGGATGGCCTTGCAACCAAAGGTTCCTCGCCAGAATCGCCCTGGCCAGGATTTTGCCTTCGAAGCCCAGATAGATCGTCGTGGTCCGCTGAGAACGCGGCCCACGGTCGAGCGCCGCCTCCAGCTCTGCGCGCGCCTCCGCGAGGTCACCTCGCAAGTGGAGCGAGATACCCAGGATCGAGTGTGCAAGCGCGATCGCGACCGAATCCTCCAGACCGGCGGCTGTGGCTGAACAACGTCTTGCAAATTCGAGGGCGGTTACGAAATTGCCCGTCCGCAGATGGAACATGTTAAGCGGACCCAACAGACGCACTCGATCCAGCGGATCGCCGCGCTGCTCGGCAATCGCCAGACTTCTCTCCAGGGCTGCGCGCGCCCTGTGGCGTCCTCCTCGCATGAACATGAAAGACACGCCCAGGGCTGCCTGGAGATGCATCTCGTCAAGTCCGCCAAGAGCTGCATTGTCGAAAGCCAATATCGCGCGTTCGGACCAGCGGTGACATTCCGGCAACAATGACATCGCCAGAAAAACCGGCGCGGCAGCGGTGACCAGTCCGATGCCGATGTCGGCGTTTCCGCGGTCGCTGAAGCACCACAGCAGGGCAGCCCGGACATTGTCGATGGCGGCGAAATGAGGAGCCCGTTCCTCACCGGTTGCCAGTCTCGGCCACTCCATTCCTGTCTGGCCCAGCCATCTTCGAAAGTACGCAGCGTGGCGCACCGCCAGATCGGCAGCCTCGGCGTCATCGATCCGGATATCGAGAACGTAGGCGCGCGTGGTATCGAGCAGCCGGTAGCGCATCATCGCTCCGACCGGACGCGTCGCTACCATCGATTTGGCGACGAGACTGTCCATGGCGCCTAGGACGGTCGATCGATCGAGGGTCGCGCTCGTCACCACCTCCAATGCCGCATCGAGCGTGAAATGACCGACGAATACAGCGAGCCTACGCAACACCACGCGCTCAAGGTCGGACAGGAGTCCAAAGCTCCAGTCCAGCGTCGCCTGCAGAGTTTGCTGACGCGGCGGCGCGATCCGCGAACCGAGCCACAGCAGTGTCAAGCGTTGATCAAGAAGCGCGGCGGTCTGTTGCAGGCCATAGGATTCGACGCGCCTGGCCGCTAGTTCGATGGAGAGCGCCACTCCGTCGAGCTTTCGACAGATGCTTGCGATGAGCAGGGCTTCCGCATCGCTGACGTCCAAACGAGCGCCGCCTGCCACCGCTCGTTCGACGAACAGTTGGGTGGCCGGGAAGGTTTGGACAATGGCCGCCGTTAGTCCAGGTTCGTCGGGCGGATAGGCAAGCGCATCCAATCGATAGATATGCTCGCCCTCGACCCGAAGCGCCTCGCGGCTCGTCGCCAGAATGTGGACCTGCGACGCCGCATCGACGATGCTTGCTGCCAAAGGCGCCACCGCATCCAAGAGATGCTCACAGGTATCGAGGATCAAGAGAATCCGCTTGTTGCGCAAGTAAGCGATCAGGTTGGGCGTGGCATCTTCTGTTTGAACGGTTAGCCCAAGCATCGAGGCGACGGCTGTCGTCACCAGACCGGGATCACCGATCATTCCCAGATCGACGAACAGCACTGCCCCATAAAATGCGTCGATCAGATGATGCCCGACTGCGATCGCGACGGTGGTTTTGCCGACACCGCCGGCGCCAACGATGGTGACGAACCGCGAAGCGTTCAGTTGCGCCGACAGCTTGAGAACATCCTCATCCCGCCCGACCATTCTGCTCAAGCGGTTTGGAAGATTCGCATGCCGAAACCCTGCGGCGATGAATGGGGCTTCGTCGTGTGGGCTGCTTGATCGCGAAACCGGTGCAACGAAGCAATAGCCGCGCCCCGGAAGTGTCGCGATGTAACGCGCGCCATCCTTTCCATCGCCCAACGCCTTGCGCAGTCCGGTCATGTGGAACCGCAGGCTGCCTTCCTCGACAACCACATCGGGCCAGACCCGCGACATCAGATCCTTCTTGCTGACGACTTCATTCGGCGCGGAAGTCAGAACGATGAGAATTTCAAGGGCGCGCGAGCCAAGCTCTACGGGAGCGCCTTCTCTTGTCAGGAGCCTTTCACCCGCAGCCAAACAGAAAGGGCCGAACGACAATCCGTCTTTGGCCTGACTTGCCGTTATCGTCATGGCGTCTCTTCTTTTGGGAGCCGCCTGCACCCAGCGTCTCAGCTTAGGTCAAGGAGCGCTCCCGCACCATAGGGAGTCCCACTGTCTGGCGCCTCCTATCTGCTCAAAAAAGCGGCAGGCGGGCAGCGACTAACAAGGGCTCACGACGCATAACGGGCTAATCCCATCTCCCGGGGGTACGTCAAGGAGGCAGATCGCATCCATCAACCCCAGGAGAGTCCCATGAACACAACCAGAACCTCCGAACCAATCGACCAGGATCGCCGGCGACTTTTGGGCACTGCCGCGGTCGGCATCGCCGCCGCAGGCGCCGCGAGCCTGCTCCCGTCACAAAAGGCCGCCGCATCAACCAGCGATGGCATTCGTCCCTTCACCGTTAGCTTCCCGCAGGAAG
Source organism: Mesorhizobium dulcispinae (assembly GCF_033977345.1). Classification (NCBI taxonomy): domain Bacteria; kingdom Pseudomonadati; phylum Pseudomonadota; class Alphaproteobacteria; order Hyphomicrobiales; family Phyllobacteriaceae; genus Mesorhizobium; species Mesorhizobium dulcispinae. The sequence goes on along the minus strand of NZ_JAVIIY010000003.1, from coordinate 67,859 downwards.
AGCTCACCGAGCTTCGCCGGCGCATCATCGCTACGCGCTGGCCCGAGCGCGAGCTCGTATCCGACGAGGCCTCACGGCGGATCTGGTCGACCCCGGCGACGGCAGGGCCAACGCAGGGTGTGCAACTCGCCACGATGCAGAAGCTCATGCAGTACTGGGGAACAGAATATGATTGGAGCAAACGCGAGGCGCAGTTGAAGGCGCTGCCGAATTTCGTCACCGAGATCGACGGCCTCGATATCCACTTCATCCACGTGAAATCCAAGCATAAGGGCGCCCTGCCTGTCATCATCACGCATGGCTGGCCCGGTTCGGTCATCGAACTCCTGAAGATCATCGATCCGTTCACCAACCCCACTGCGCACGGCGGTACCGAGGGCGACGCGTTCGACGTGGTGATCCCGTCGATGCCGGGCTACGGCTTTTCCGGCAAGCCCACCGAAACCGGTTGGGATCCACCGCGCATCGCGCGGGCGTGGATCGTGCTGATGAAGCGCCTCGGCTACGACCGGTACGTCGCGCAGGGCGGCGATTGGGGAGCACTTATCACCGAACAGATGGCTCTGATCGCACCTCCCGAACTGATAGCCATCCACACGAACATGCCGGGGACCATTCCGCCCGAGATCGTGAAGGCGCTTGCCTCTGGCGGCCCGCCCCCTGCCGATCTCGGCCCCGACGAGAAGCGCGCCTACGAGCAGGTCGCGTTTTTTTATAAGAACGGCCTGGGCTACGCCAACGAAATGGCGCTTCGTCCGCAAACGCTCTACGGGATCGTCGATTCACCGGCCGGCCTGGCGGCGTGGATCCTCGATCACGATGCGGATAGCTATGCGCTGATCGCCCGCTCCTTCGACGGAGAGCCGGAGGGCCTTACCCGCGACGACATCCTCGACAACATCACGTTCTACTGGCTGACGAACACGGCGATCTCGTCGGCACGTCTCTATTGGGAACACACGCAAACTGCGAAGGCCGGCTTCTTCGACGCCAAGGGCATCACAATTCCTGTCGGCGCTACTGCGAACCCCAGTGAAATCTATACAGCGCCGAAGAGCTGGACTGAACGCGCGTTCCCGAAGCTTCTGCATTACGGCCGTACAAACAGGGGCTGCCATTTCGCGGCCTGGGAACAGCCGAAGATCTTCACCGATGAGGTGCGTGCAACATTCAAGACGTTGCTGACCTGACGTGTTGGCGGGGGATCGCGCGCCGGACGCGGGTCATCTTCCGCCTTGCTATAGCTGCGTAGCGAACCTCGAAGGGAGCGATTGCAATGAACCCCCTCATCAATACGCTTGCCGCAGTTGCGGCCCAGAGCACGGTCGTTCCCATCGAAAACGAGCCAGCGCCCAAGCTGATCGTGGAGCCGCCGCTTCCAGGTCCAATGGCCGGCGGCGTCGTGTTCATCCCGTACCGGGTGGAGAATTTGCGCATCCTGCCTGTGGGTGGGTCGGCGGCACGTAACGTGTCTCCGCGTGTTGGGCATCTTCACGTCACCGTCGACGACCTGCCTTGGGCGTGGGCGGATTACGGTCAGAACAACACCATCATCTTGGTGGGCATGCCCGGCGGCCAGCACCAGGTCTTGATCGAGGTGGTGGACCCCGAAGGCAATGTCTTCACCAAACAAACAATGACGTTCCACACTCCGGACAAGAAGGTGCAACCATGAGGCTCCACCAACTGGCGGCTCGCTCGCGTTCGGACTTTGCGCCCTCTCTGTCCCCGCCTTCGCAAATTCGGTCGAGGATCACTCGATCCAGGCGTTCAAAGTTCAGGTGCCGCGAGCGGAGCTCGAAGATTCTTCGCGGTGGCTTGGCAGAAACCGGTGACCCGACCGGGAGATCGTCAATGACCAGTCGCGGGGCATTCAGCTCGCGAGGATTAGGCTAACCGTCAATCGGAGGGCACAAAGAAGCATCCCCATCAGACTAACGCAGGAGGCAGACATGACGATTGCCACTACCCGCAGCAACACCGTAGTCGAGACGCAAAAACCGCGATCCCACGACATGAAGCTTGAGGTCGTAGTCATTCCAGTTTCTGATGTCGACCGCGCCAAGCTGTTCTATACAGGCTTGGGTTGGCGGCTGGACGCCGACCTCATAGGCGACGAATTTCATATCGTCCAGTTTACGCCTCCTGGCTCCAACTGTTCGGTTGTCTTCGGCTCAGGCGTTGCACCGGGCCCTTATGCTCGTATCGAGCTCGACATTCTCGAAACCGCTGGTGAACTCGTCGTGTCGGACATCGAGGCAGCACGCGCAGAACTCGCCGATCGCGGGCTCGACGTAAGCGAAGTGTACCATTATGCCGGCGATAAAGGGCGCGTCAGCGGGCCCGATCCGGAAAGACGCAGCTACTCCTCGTGGGCTGCCTTCAGCGATCCGGCGGGAAACAACTGGCTCTTGCAGGAGGTCACTGCGCGAGCGCCAGGGCGCGTCGACGCCGACGGGGCCACATTTGTCTCGTCGGCCGAGCTCGCCACCGCGCTTCGGCGTGCATCTGTGGCTCATGGCGAGCACGAGCAGCGGACAGGCGGCCAGCGTGATGAGAACTGGCCGGACTGGTACGCCGAGTACATTGTGGCGGAGCAGGCTGGCAACGAGCTTCCGCTCTGAAGGGTTGGGCGCGCAGTGCGCATTCGAACCGTTCGCGCGACAACATCGATCGAACTAAAAGGCGTCATTGATGAAAGCAACCAAGCTGCTGGTCGCCGTGGCGCTCGTAATGGCAATCGGGGCTCCGATTGCCGGTTTTCTAAGGGGCACGAATGTGGCGCAGTCCATAACCTCCATACCGTTGCGGGTTCCGTTTCTTAACGAACTGTCTACCTACCGGCTTGAGGAAAAATCGGAGCTTGCTTCGCTCGAAGTGGCGCACGAGTGGATAAATTCACCGCCGCTGTCGGCGTCGGTTTTGCATGGCAAGGTCGTCCTCATCAATTTCTGGACTTACACCTGCATCAACTGGCTGCGCACGCTTCCCTACGTTCAGGCCTGGGACGAGAAATACCGGAAGCATGGTTTGGTGGTGATCGGAATCCACGCGCCGGAGTTCTCATTCGAGAAAGACCCGAACAACGTGCACCGGGCGGCGAAAGACCTGCGGATCGATTATCCGATCGCCGTCGACAACGACCATCTCTTATGGCGGGCCTTCAGCAACCAGTATTGGCCGGCACTCTATTTCATCGATTCGCGGGGACGTGTCCGGTATCATCATTTTGGCGAGGGTTCATACCAACAATCGGAAATGGTCATCCAGGAATTGCTGACTGAGGCTGGCGCTGGTGGATTCGATCGTGAGCCTGTGTCGGTAGATGCCCGCGGCATCGAAGCGGCGGCCGATTGGGAGACCCTCAAGTCTCCGGAAAACTATTCCGGATATGAACGCACCCAGAATTTTGTGTCCAGTGGCGAGCTAGTCTTGGACGAGCCTCATGCCTACGAATTGCCGGCGCGATTACGCCTGAATGAGTGGGGGTTGTCTGGCGATTGGACCGTAAGGAAAGAGAACGTCGTACTGAACATGTCCGACGGCCGCATCGTCTACCGTTTCCACGCACGCGACCTTCATCTGGTCATGGGTCCGGCATCGCCGGGAACGTCCGTGAGATTTCGCGTGCTGATCGACGGACAGCCACCAGGCACGGCTTACGGCATCGACGTCAATGAAAAGGGCGAAGGGGCAGTGACTGAGCAGCGCCTGTACCAGCTTGTTCGACAATCGAAACCCATCGTCGATCGCCAGTTCGAGATCGAGTTTCTCGACTCGGGCGTGGAGGTCTTTGCCTTCACGTTTGGCTGATCGTCCGGACAACGACAGAGGTTCTCAAATGCATTCGCTCAATATCCCGGATGAGATCGACCAAGAACGCCGACGGTTCTTTGGCGCCACCGCGATGGCTTTCGCCGCCACCCAGTTCGGCCTGATGGGCCCGGCACAAGCGCAACAGGCGACGGGAGAGCCCGTGGCGGCGTCCTTCGGGCCCTTGAAGCAGATCGACGCCGGCGTGCTGAGCGTCGGCTATGCCGAGCTTGGACCCGCCGACGGCCCACCCGTCATCCTGCTGCATGGCTGGCCCTATGACATCCACACCTATGCCAATGTCGCGCCTCCGCTGGCGGCGAAAGGCCACCGCGTGATCGTGCCGTACCTGCGCGGATACGGGCCAACGCGTTTCCTGTCGCACGATTCGATGCGCAACGGCCAGCAGTCGGCGATCGCCGCCGACATCGTCGCCCTGATGGACGCGCTGGGCATCGAAAAGGCGACGATTGGCGGCTGCGACTGGGGCGCCCGCACCGCGAACATCATTGCCGCGCTATGGCCTGAACGCTGCAAGGCGATGGTCTCGGTGAGCGGCTACCTCATCGGCAACCAGCAAGCCGGCAAGCTGCCGCTGCCACCCAAGGACGAGTTGCAATGGTGGTATCAATATTACTTCGCCACTGATCGCGGCCGCGCTGGCTACGAGAAATACACACGAGATTTCGCCAGGCTGATCTGGCAACTCGCGTCCCCCCAGTGGAACTTCGACGATGCCACGTTCGAGCGCAGCGCCGCGGCCTTGGACAATCCCGATCACGTGGCCATTGTGGTCCATAACTATCGCTGGCGGCTCGGCCTAGCCGCCGGCGAGCAGCAATACGACGCGTTTGAGCAGAGACTCGCGCAGGCACCGTTCATCGGCGTGCCGACGGTCACGCTCGAGGGCGACGCCAATGGGGCGCCGCATCCGAACGCCAGCGCATACGCTAAGATGTTCTCAGGGAAATACGCGCATCGGGTTGTCACCGGAGGCATCGGGCACAACCTACCCCAGGAAGCGCCGCAGGCCTTCGTTGATGCCGTTGTCGAGGTCGACGCCCGATCGAGTTCGCGGTAGCCGCCCCCGGCGGTTACCGCTGCCAGCAAAAGAATGCCCATGAGCCGCATCGCGAGGGTTGTCTACACGGCCAGGACCTCAACTATGGGCGGCCGCGAAAATGGCGCCTCGCGCAGCTCCGACGGCCTTCTGGACATCTGGCTTTCGGCGCCCGGATCGGCGCGCATAGGCACCAATCCGGAGCAGTTGCTCGCGGCCGGCTGGTCGGCCAGCTTCGCAAGCGCAATCGCATCAGCGGCCCACGATCGAAAAATCGCGCTGCCTGCAGGGGTGAGCATAGAGGCCGAGGTGAATCTGAACTGCGGAGAAAACGGCCACTTTCTCAGCATCCAACTGGATATTGCGGTGCCGGATCTGGAGCGTGATGTCGTACAAACTCTGGTGGATGAAGCGCACGAAACTTGTCCTTACTCCAAAGCGACACGGGGCAACATCGATGTCATAGCGAGGATCGTCTGATCTGACCTAAGTCGCCCGTCGACGTTGATGCTTTTGGCACCTCGCTCCCGGTCTGTTCTGGGTCAGGTTATGATCATGCCCACGTCGACGCGAATGTCCGAAAGCTGCAAGTCCGCTTCCGGCCCCAAACAGGACGATGACCACCTCGACGTTGAGCGACGCCATGGCGGACCAAGCGGATTCCTGACAGTTTGTTACACAGATTGGGGACGCTTCGACCTTGAAGCGCTTCTGTGACCAGCTAAGTGATTGAAATCATTGATTTATTAGGAAAGCTTATGGCGGAGAGAGCGTCTTTCGATTCTCGCTTTATGTCATTGAAAACATTACTATTTTCTCTTCTCTTGTTACGCAGTTTGTTACACGGCTGCCAAAATTAAAAGGCGGGCCAAGCAGAGTTGAAGTTGGGCGATCGGCGACTTAAGAGCGTCAGCATTCTCAAGGGCCGCTCTGATTAAAGTTAAGTCTCCAAACGAGCTCAATCACGAATGACGGCTAAGCGCCTCTAGATTGTCATTCACGCCCCGCCTGGATCGCACCAAAAGCCGCCACCAGTTCAGGCGTACGGTTCACCTCGCGCCCTCAGAGCATCTGCATCCGCCGCTAGGCTTTGAGATCAATAGAGCACGGTGGATGGGCAATGACGCTGTGCGCCATACACATATTCAATGCTGGCAATACACGTCGCGGCGTGCAATTAACCAAGCGATCAAATGCCGTGCCGGGAGGGGATTGTGCGGGTACTCTGCTATTCGATGACGGCGCCACGCGCTGATCAGGCACGCGCTAGCTGCTGATTGCGTCCGTTATGGACATAATGCTGGATAGGGTCGTTTATCTTGGCCCGCGCATGCGCAATGGTTCACCGCGCGTCCGAGCCGCTACCGCCGGTCGAGGGGGGTGCGCGTCGTGCTGAGCCCTGCGGACATCATTGCAGGCGCACGCATCGCCGCACATCCGGGCGTTTATGTGCTCGGATTCTACGACACGCGCATCACCTTCTATTCGCAGCAGGTCCGCGCGCTCGAATTGGCCCATGCGCTGTGGCACGAGCACCTGCTGCCGGGAAATGCCCGCGTCGCGGTGATCGGCGGTGGCGCCGCTGGCATCACCTTAGCCGCTGGCCTGGCCCTGCAAGGTGGGACCGACGTCCACCTGTTCGAAAAGGCGGAGCGCCTGCTACCGCTGCAAGGCGATACGCAACGGCGCCGTCTCGATCCGCACATTTATGATTGGCCCAATCCCGATGCCGATCACGAACTCGCAGAGCTCCCGTTGCTCGACTGGCGCTCGGCACCCGCCAAAGACGTCCGGGACGCGGTGCTGCGGGAGTTTGGAGAAGTCCGATCGGCGACCGAGGGCCGGCTCACGGTGCGCGAACGACACCAGATCACTGCAATCACCCCCCAAGCCGGCCGCTTTATGGTGACTTTCGAGCGCGAGGCCGTTGCCGGCGGCCGCGAAGCGGCGAGCCAGGAGTTCGATATCGTCGTGCTCGCAGTCGGCTTCGGAATCGAGAATCGCTTCGCGCTCCAAGGGACCGAAACGCCGAGCTATTGGCACGATGCAGGCGTGCCAGGGGCGGAGATCGCGGGTAACGCGCGACCTACCTTTCTCGTAAGCGGCAATGGCGATGGCGGCTTGATCGACCTGATTGCGGCCGCCAGCGCCACCTTTCGGCACAACGACATAGTTCGTGGCATCGCTCAACGTCCGGGCGTGCAGGCCCTTCGCGGCACGTTGTTGGCAACCGACACCGACGCGCTCGCCGCCGAAGCGGCCGGACAAGGATTTGATTTTATCACGGCCTACGATAACGCCATTGGTGCCCAGGTCGAAACCCTTGGCTTAGTCGACCAAATGCAGGGACAATTGCGCCACGGCGTTCAACTCATCCTACAGACGCGTGAGCCGGAGCTACTGTCGATCAGGACCGCGCGCCTGAATCGTCTCGCGGTCTATCTGCTGGTCAAGGCTTGCAGACGGCCAGGGGCAGAGTCCTTTACGCACATTGTCTGTGACGACGTCCAACAGATTGCATCCGAGCCCGGCGACGCGGAAGGGTCGCGACGCTTCGCGTGCGGCGGCACGATCGTCGTCGCCGATTGGGTGATCGCCCGGCGCGGCCCCGGGCGCGATACCATTCGGCATCCCTTCGCAGACCTACTCGCCGGGTATGAAGCCGAGCATGCTGCATGGGTGCACACTTTCCCAATCGACAGTATCGCACCCAAACTCCATCCCGCGACTTTTGCTCATTTCAAGCGGCTTGCTGGGCAGGCGAAACTGCCGCCACCGCGGTATCATCTCGATGCGCTGCTCGCCGCGATGCCGCGCAGCACCAAGCTGTGGCTAATCGGAGGCGATGCCCGGTGGAGTGGGGATATTGCGCTCGCGGACGTCGCCACGCTTTGGTCCGATGACACGTCACCGCTTGAGCTCACGGTTATCGACGCGCCCGACCAACTGGGCACCCGCCTCGCATATGCGGTCGCGCGTCTGGCTATCCACGCTTTGCGCGTCGACCTGCTCCTGAACGTGGCGCGTTGGCGCCCCTTCCTCGCCGCGCTGTCGAGCGAATCGCCCAGCGCGGGTGGGCTGCGGCTGCCGCCACTCAAAGCGCTGAGTGGCAATCCTTCGATCCTTAATCCGGTTACAATGGGGCCTGACGACCTCGCAGCGACAATCAACCGACGACTCGATCACTGGCTGCTCGACGCTGTCGATCACCACCTCACTCGCTATGTAGGACAGGGCGAGGATCCGGGACACGCGGTATCGTTCGTGGCAGCCGCTGATCTTCGCCAGCAAATGCAGCCGATCTGGCAAAGCTGGGTCGAGCACTTTCGCGCGGAGCCAACTCTGCTGGCGCGCTTCCTCGGGCTTGCCGTATGCGCGAAAGACGATGCGGCTATCGCCGGTGAGGCCTCGGTGCTGGCCGGGCGGCGGCTGCTGTCGCCGGTGATCCGAGCCTGCGCGGTTGCCCTGGCCGTCGCGACCGCCTGGCAGGTCACAGCGCCACGCGGCGCTCCTCCGGGCAATCTCGGACGGCAAGCAAATGGGACTGAGCGCACCGGCCACACCTGCGCGGCAGCCTTGATCGACAGCGAGGAAATGGCGCTGGTTGCGCTGCGCCACGCTTGGACGACGGAATTCGTCCTGTTGCCGATGCAGTCGGTCCCAGCGGCATTTATCGCGGGCGCCAACAGCTCGCTAAGCAAGACCGACGATGGCATACTCCTTCTCGGCCAGCCAAGCGCGGATGCAAAGCTGATGCTGACGGTCGATGCGCAATTTCGCGCGGCAGCCCAAACCAGCGCGGCAGCGCTGACTACATTGCTGCTCGGCATCGAGGAGGATCATTTTGCCCGGTTGAAAGTTGCAATCGAAACCGCAGGAGCCCCAGCATAATGAGCGAGACCCCGTCAGCCTCGCCTGCACAAATTGCCCTCGAAACGGGTGAGCGGCTGCTCATTCGCCGTGCGTCTGAACTTGGCCTGTCAATTGGATCCAAGCCCAACTATGCCGGCCGAACCTTTGCCGGCGGGAGTGACACGCCATCGGCGCGGCTCGAACCGAGCGACCTGCCAAACCATGTTCGGGGACTGCAGATCGGCCGCTACGCCGTGTTGTTGACCCTACTGCCCGAAGCTCCCAACGAGGAGGGCATGAGCGACCTCGTGCGCCGCGTTCGCAATCAATGCGTCGTGGCCCGCTCCTACCTAAGCGCGCCATCGGCGCTCGACCTGCATGCCATTCTGCTTGGCCCGCGCGGCAGCGAAGGCATCGACCGATGGCGCGCCCTGGCGCTCATCGCCGAACGCGACGAACGCGTAGCCCGCAAGCTCGTGTGGTTGCGCCCGCTCGACGCGAACGCCGACGAGGATAGCTTCGCCGACTTCGTCAAGCGCAGCTTCCTCGCCCGACCATGGATCACCGACGAGATCTTTTCGATGGCACCCCTCGACAATGTAAATCGCGCGACAGCGTTCGGCGATGTCCCTCGCGACACGGCCGGCGAGTGGATCCGCCTGGCGAGCGGGTCCGACATCGATCCCGATCGCCTGGTGGAGCAATTGGTGGCCTCTTGGCAGCGGCGGAGCGCACGATGAGCTACACCTTCCTTCGCCAGGTCCATCTTCATAACTTCAGGACGTTTGGCACGTTCACGCTGCCAGTGGCGCCGGGTCCGGGGCTCACATTGCTCGTCGGGACCAATGGACTTGGCAAGAGCAACTTTTTCGACGGTATCGAATGGTGCCTGACAGGAAGAATTCGGCGCTTCCAGGATTATGTCGGCCGCTTCAAGGAGAGCGATTACCTTACACGGCGCGATGCGAATCCGGGTACGCACCGGGTAAGCTTGACCTTTTCGGAGGGCGAGCCTTTGACGCGCGCGTTGCGCGAGAAACCCGCTGCGGCCGCGTTGTTTGGCTTACTCAAGAGTCCCCAGTGGACCGAGATTAAGGACATCGCCGCCTACCTCGGCTTCACCCATTTTCTTGGACAAGCCTCACAGCAACGCTTCACCAGTCGTGACCATACCGACCAATGGCAGGCGCTCAAGGGACCGAGTGGCATCGACCGGTTAGAATCGATCCGGACCGCCTTGCGTGGCCGGAGCACCATGCTTGCTTTTCGGCGGCGCGCCGAGCGCGAACAGGCGGCGGTCGATATCGCGGCACGGGCGCTGGAGGAATGGCAGGGACATGTCGCAAGGCTGACCGAGCTCCGCACCCGTGGCTCGGCGGCCGGTGCTGTGTCAGAGGCGACGCTCGATGGACGCCTTGCGATTGTCGAACGCGCGATACAGGCGAGCGATCACCAGGCCGAAGGCTTTGCCGAGCGGCTGTCGAAGGTCCGCCTAGCGATTGCGACAGAACAACGCCAGGTCGCGCAGGACCGCGCCGCGCTCGACGGCTTGCACGGTATTCTCGCGCGCTTCAGCGAGGCATCCGCACTGACGGATAACGACGGCGCGCGCGCAGCGGCCACCAATGAAGCCGTCGCAGCAGCGACCAGCCAGCTAAGCGCAGCGATGCTTGCAGCGAGCGCGGCAGAACAGGCTGCAGCCGAGCAGTCGCAGGCCGTCGCCCGCGCCGAATCCGACCGTGGCGAGCGGATCCGCGTACGAGCTGCGATCGCCGAATTTGCGATACTCGATGCCGAGCGACAGACCGCCCAGGCGTCCGAGGCGGCGCTCCAAGCCGAGCGCGACGCTTGCCGCCAGGACGTAGCCACAGCGCAGGGTGACCTTGCCCGCGCGCATGAGGCACAAGCGACGCTCAGCCAGTTGGACAACGAGCAGGCAACGCTCCAGCTCTGGTCCTCGCGTGTCACAGCGTTGCAGGCACAGGATATGGCCGCGCGCAATGGGCGCTCTGCGGCCACAGCAGCCGGTGCGGCTGCAGATCGCGCGCGCGGTCAGTTGCCGGGACTTGAGCGCGCCGCCCAAGAAGCGCGCAACGCCGAAGGCGCGGCCGAGGCCAAGCTTGCGGCACGGCGGCGCGACGCGTCTCTGATCGCCGAACTCTTGTCCGGCCTTGCCGCACATATCGGGCACGACGATACCAATTGCCCGGTCTGCACGAGCAAGTTTCTGCCGGGCGAACTCCAGACGCGCGCACACAATGCGCTCGCCGCCCAGGATGTCGAACTTGCCGACGATGTGCGCGAGCTTGACGCGCTGCGCGATCGCGCGACGGCGGCGAGCCAGGTGCTGGCGCAGGCGCAAGCCGCGATCTTCGCGGCGGCGACTGCGACCAGCGCTGCCGAGGCAGCCGAGGCAGCCGCTGCGGGCGAACGTCGTGGTATTGCCGAAGGCCTAGGTGTGAGCGCCGATAGCGACTTCGTGTCGCTGATTGCAGACCGACTGGCCCAAGCGGCCCGAATTCGCGCGGCGCATATCCGTGATCTGGGCGGTAGCCCCGCCGATGTAAGCACCGCGCAAGCGCGCGTTGATGCACTGACCGCAACACTGGCGTCGCTCGACGAGCGTCTGGCGGCCGCGACGCAGCGACGCGCGCGGTGCGAGACAGCGTTGCGTGCAATTGAGGACAGCCTTGCCATCTACGCCCGGCCGTGGAGCGTCGAGGCCGCTGACGCCGCCGTTGACACGCAGAGCGAGCTACTCGATGCGGCGCGCGCGACCTTGGAGGATTTGACTGTAAAGCGTGCTGTCGCCGGCAATGCCGAAACGGCGGCACGCGAGCGGCTGACCGCTGCCGAGGCTGAGCGCGACCGTATCGCTGCGGGAATTCGCGACGCCGAGGGCGCCCGGTCGGCGGCGATCACCGCCTGGCAGCAGGCAAAGATGGGCGGCGAGCCCGCGGCGCAGGCAATCGATACTCGGGAAGCCGCGCTTGGCGATCGGGCCTTGGCCCTTGCCGCGCATTTCGAGGAAGCTAATGCACTGTCACGTGGCTATGAAGCCTGGCTGGCCCAGGGCGAGCTGCATGCTTTGCGCGCTCTGATGAACGACCAAGGCGGACAAGGGGCCGCAGACAATCCCGTCTTCCGGGAACAGGAATTACAGCAGCAGCTGCAGGCGGCACGTGGGGCGCTGCAGCTCACAGCTGCCACCCGTGATGCGGTGGTGGCCTATGGCGAACAGCTTAAGGCAGAGGCAGAGAGCTTCTCGACCCAGTTTTTGTTGCCGCTCAACGATCTGATAGATGCGTTCAATCGTGCACTGCTAAGCACCCCTGGTGAGACCGTCCAGTTTAATGCCCAACATACCGTCGAGCGCACGGCACTCGCGATGCAACTCCGCTATGCAGATCCGATCGAGAATGCCCAATACAAGACCACTTTGCCACCGCAGCTTGTATTGAGCGAGGGACAAATGGCTGCGAACGGCTTCAGCATTCTCTGCGCAGCGAGCACTGCCTATCGCTGGTCGCGGTGGCGCGCGTTGCTGCTTGACGACCCGCTACAGCACAATGACATTATCCACGCAGCTGCCTTTGTCGACGTGATGCGCAATCTTGTCGAGCTTAAAGGCTACCAGCTGCTGATGTCGAGCCATAAGCGCGACGAAGGCGAATTCATCGCGCGCAAGTTCGATGCCGCCGGGCTACCCTGCACTGTCGTTGAGCTGGTCGGGGCGTCGAAGGACGGCGTCCGGGTCGAGCCGCCGCGGCACAATCCGGCGGCGCGTCGCCTTCTGGCCGAGCCCGAGGCCAAGCTAGCGTAACACTGCGGACGTTTCGCGGATCACTCCTCAAACATGTGCGGTCGGGGGTTGCCGTTCGGCGCAGACGGCTACCAACCAAGGCCGAATGAACGCAATGTCCGCCTTGGCGGTCGACCACTTCGAAGCAAACCGACAGGTAGCGGCCCCGAACCTAGACATCGAGGGTCCGGCCGGTAAGAGCGCCCGCTATACTTGGTCGTCAAAGCCGCGTTCGCCGATCTCCTGAAGCACATGCTGAATGCTCTCCGGATTGAGACGCGGGCAAACAGGTAGGTACGAAGCGCCCGCTTGCGCAAAAGCAAATCTGGGCCAATTCGCTTCTACCTTGATCGCGAGAGACGTACTCGAGATCGAGCCCTGTTCGATCTGGCGATCGACAGCAAGCTTTGCGGCTGCGACTTAGTCAAGATCAGGATTCGCGACGTGGTCGCCGGTCCCGAGATCAGGACCCGCGCGATCGTCGTGCAGCAAGACGGGGCGGCCGGTCCAGTTCGAGATTACCAGCGATGTGCGAACGAGTCTGCTGGCTTGGCTGGAGCGGCGACGCGGCACCGTTGAGGATTATGTCTTTCCGAGCCGGATCGATTACGCGCGCCACATGAGCACCAGGCAGTATGCTCGGTTAGTTGACGAGTGGGTGACCGCGATCGGCCTGCGCAAAGAAGAGTACGGCACTCATTCGCTCCGCCGCACGAAGGCGTCGATGATCGATAAGGCAACCGGCAACATCCGAGCCATCCAGATATTGCTCGGTCACTCTAAGATCGAGAATACGGTCCGATACCTTGGTGTCGATGTGGAGGACGCACTGCTGCTGGCGGAGCGGACGGAAATCTGACATCGAGCGGCCGTCTACGCTGCAGGGATGGCCGCTTACGCAAGTGCAATGGCTGGGCTGCGGTTTCCGTCTTGGGGTGGAAAGCGGTTGGGACGGCTCTTAAGCTAAGCATCCGAATCGAGGAGAACGGTGAGAATCAACGCCTAGCTGGCATTCCTAATCTCCACAGCCTTGACTGGCTCTATGCGGAGGCTTGAGGACATTCCCATATCTGTCCCGCAATTCGAGGAAGATAAATTTCATATCTGTAGCTAACCGGCCGTCGGCCACTTATGGTGATCTTCTGAACAACAGGAATTTGAAATGACCAAGAGCATTGCGATTTTCAATAACAAAGGCGGCGTCGGAAAGACGACCTACATGTATCACGTTGCGCATCTTCTCGCCGCGCGCGGGCTCACCGTGCTGATGGTCGATTGCGATAGTCAATGCAATCTCAGTGCATACTGCCTGAGCGACACTGCCATTCGACAATCATGGAGCACGGACGGAAACAGTATCTACCGAGCCATTGAACGTGTCGCACGAGGCATTGGCGACATTCGCCAGAGACAGCCGAGTTCGGTTCCAAACGCTCAGGGCAAGCTGTATCTCGTGCCGGGAGATCTTCGACTCAGCGATTTTGAAGACACATTGGGCGACACTTGGAGTGCTGCACGAGGTGGCAATGAGCCAGCGGTGCGAGCTCAATCTGCAATCCATCGATACATCCAATGGGCTAGTGAGAAAGTCGGCGCAGACTTGGTGTTGTTGGACCTCGGCCCCAACCTTGGCGCGCTGAACCGAGCAGTCCTAGCCTCGGCGGATTACTTCATCACGCCTGTGGCTCCCGATCTTTTTTCCATCCAAGGAACCGAAAACCTCGGCAACAAGCTCGTCGGATGGCGGAAAGAGTGGGATCAAACTAATGTCGCATGGCAGGACCCCAGTCTCTCTATCCCGAAGGGGAAACCGAGCTACCTTGGCTACGTCGTTCAACAGCATAACATCCGTACAAATGCAGCTGGAATGACTGAAGGTTGGCAAATTTACGGGAACGAACTCGAACCTGCGATCCGTGCAAACATCATCGACAAACTTGGCCCTCTGGATCAAGTGCAGATTTGGCGTGACGATGATTATAAACTAGGCTTGATCCCAAATCTTCACAGCCTTATCCCATACTCTATGGATGCCAAGAAGCCCATCTTCTACTGTAATTCTAGTGATGGCGTTCGCGGCGCTCATCTTGCAAAGGCTCGGGATTCGGCTGATCACTTTGCAGAGATTGTTGACACCCTCAACTCAGTTTCCTCTTGGCCCTAGAAATCGGTCCGCTGCTGGCGAGTGCATTCGTGGCGACAGTCGCCGATGCGCATGCGTTCAAGTCGGGGCGCTGTCTATCGGCCTGGATCGGGCTTGTGCCGAAGCAGAACTCCAGCGGGGGGAAGGAGAAGCTCGGCAGCATCTCCAAGGCCGGCAATCGCTACTTGCGACAGCTGCTCGTGGTCGGCGCAATGGCGGTCATCCGCTACGCCGAACGGAACGGGACCAGGAGGCCATGGCTCGTGCAGTTGATGGCGCGGCGAACAGCCAAGGTTGCAGCGGTCGCGTTGGCCAACAGGCCGCCCGGATGGTCTGGGCATTGATGACAAGCGGCGAGCGCTACAGGGAGCCGGTCATCGCATAGAACGAGACAAGGCGAGCGATCGCCGACGAGGTTGGAAAGGGCGGACAGGAGCTAATGCACAAAGCCGGTTGAAACCGCCGGATCGGGAAAACCCTCTGGGGCCGTGCACTTCGAGTGCGAGCTTTCGATCGGGACCTGAGCCGCGCGAATGGCATTATGGCCAGCGGCATATGAAAGGCCGCACCCTACAGGTCGGATACATGGCCGCACCAACCAATGAAGGCAAAGCTCAAAGAACCCCTTGCTAACGGAGAGCCGTCCATACACGGCCCCATTCCAGCCATTCGTGATGGTGGCTACGGAGGCCTTGACCGTCTTATCTGTTTTCGCTGCTCGATGACGTGGAGCAGAAGACCGATCCGCTGATCTCCGCGGTCGAGGAACTGGCGCTGCTGCGCTCGCGCTGGGTCCACCATGCGCGTGGTGTCTTGCCAAAGGAGAGAATCGCGGCAGATGGAGAGGCTCACTGGCTGGGAGTATTCGGGCGATCGGATTTGTCTTGCTAGCAGTGGCCAGGTTGCCTCGGCCATGGTTTGGCGGACCAAGCGTCTTTGGCATTGAAAACATGTAGCTTTTCGCGCCGCGTGTCACGCAACTTGTCACACAGCTACCTGGCCCGCCAGGCGAGCCAGACGATCGTCGCCGGAAGCCGACGGCTACGCGCCAACAATCCTTATTTAGGCAAATTCCTACTCCGTCCTCCCGCTTACCAGGGAACCGGACAACTAAGGCTGCCGTTCTCCTGCGCCGATCAGGAGTGCTGCAATGTTCAACCCTTGGGTGGATCTGTGCCTTACGATGATGGAGGCGCAACAAGTCATCTGGCTCCGGGGTCTGCGGATCGCGCAAGGCAGCAAGACAGCGGAACGCGAGTCCCTGCTGATGGTCAGTGAAAAAATCGAGGCAGCCGGCCGCGCCGGAACGATGCTCACCATGGGAACATCCGCCCCGACAAGCTCGATCAATTTTACGGCGGGAAAATCAGGGCGAACAGAAAGCGTCTCTCACGGTGAAGCAGCGTCCCCACTAGGGGCGTTCTATTTTTTAATCGCAATGAGTATCGCCTCATAAACGCTGCCAAGCTCTTCGTCGATTTGCGTACTGGATATCTTGAGAGACCTTGCGTCAGCAAATAGCTGCTGCGTTAGCTCGGCGACCGACAAAATGTCCGAACCCCTGGCCGTAGGAATGTTGTTCGCCAACCATTTTCGAAGGAAATCGGCGCCGCGTTTGCTCATTCAAGTCAAGCTGGCTTCCTCCCGGAAGTCGTGCAAAGATGCATGTCGTAGGTCGTTCTCGCCGCGCAGTCGGGGCGGATCAAGCCCGGTTATATCCACTGCATCGCGGTCTAGAGAGGGTTCTGCTCCTGGTCCAAAGACCTCCAAGCCCGGCCAACCACGCCTTCGGTCGAACTCGTCCCGGCGCCTGTTACGCAGTTTGTCACAGCTATGTGACGAGTCGCGATCAAAGTCGCTGCTTCAGAGTTCGGCAGCTAATCCCTCCTAGCTGGCGAAGACCGGCCGCTTGGAGACAGCCTCGTCGCTCCTTCTGCATGCCTCAGCGCCAGAAGCGTCTTGTGTTGACCAAGGCGTCGTGTGCCTCCGCGGCGTCCTTGAGAAGCTTGGACTTGTCCTCGGCGCTATAGAGGTCCTTTGCACTAGCCACGTCCGAAAGCCACAGCGCTGCCAGCATATCAGGGGCGGTGGCGAGATCGTTGAGACTGCCGAGCTGGTCCTGCAGGTCTTCCATCGCCTCGATGAACCGTCGATGGCGTTTGGCTTCCGCCTTGCTCTTGTAGAGCGGCTCGAAGAACTCAGCCGCATAGCGTAGCTTCTTTGCGGCGATGCGCAATTTATGGCGGGTCTCGTCATCGGCATCGATGAGATTGTTGCCGCCCTTCACCACCTTTTTCCAAAATTTATCAAATACACCGGAGGCGAAATCCCTTGCCGACTGCTCGTGCAGCGTGTCGCTCGATTGGTCGGTCCGCCAGTCCCTGATGGAGATCCACTCGGTGGCATCGATCATCAAGGAGCGGGCGCGCACCGAGGAAAGCGATGCTTCGACTGCCGCATAGGCATCGTCGCGCGCATTGTGAAGACGGCTTGAAAGAGCCTCGCTCGAAGCACGGTCGATCATCACGTCGATATTGCGAGCATCGCCAAATTCCGAGGCGAGCCATTTCAATTCTTCCCGCAGGTGGTCAAAACGGCTGTCATGGAACAGCGACTTGCAGATCGAGCAAAGCGAGCGCAGCCGGCGCAGCGACACGCGAGCCTGATGCAGGGCCTCGGCATCGCGGGACCAGCCCAGCACCGTTTCATTGAGACGAAACTGTTTGAGACAGGCCGCCGCGATGTGCGCGAAAGCCGTTGCCGCGCTCATCTCGGACGTGAGCGGGGTCGAAGCCGCTTTCACAGCGCCGGGAGCTGTGCCTAGCAGATGATAGCCCCGTTCAGCTTTGCTCAGCACTCCGACATGCGTCGGTGTGATGAGGTCGACTTTCCTGGCGAGCGCGAACAGCGCTTTCG
Organism: Mesorhizobium dulcispinae; assembly: GCF_033977345.1. Classification (NCBI taxonomy): domain Bacteria; kingdom Pseudomonadati; phylum Pseudomonadota; class Alphaproteobacteria; order Hyphomicrobiales; family Phyllobacteriaceae; genus Mesorhizobium; species Mesorhizobium dulcispinae. The sequence goes on along the minus strand of NZ_JAVIIY010000003.1, from coordinate 50,273 downwards.
GCGAGCCCGCCTTCTTTTCGAACTCGATCTCGCAGAGTGGCGCCTCGCGATCGGCTGCAACGACCTTGCCAAGATCCAACGCGACTTCGATCGTGGCGTCCTGATCCGACACATTCCAAAGATGCCGTTTGACATGGACCTCGAACAACGCGGCGAGCTTTGGGCCAGCATCTGCGAGCAGATCTCGGATCTGCGGATCATCAAGTATCGGTGTGTCGCCGGCGACCGGCCGTTCCCACTCCTCGCGTGTGAACGATCCGGCTGCGACACCATCACCGGCTTTGACGGTTTGTATGCGTTCATTTCCCGATTGCCGGATGCGAAGCGACAGGCCGCGCTTGGACAGATCCCATCCGGGAGTGTCGAAATAGATGGATGTCTGCTGAAGAATGATGGGCGGGGATCCGAACGGATTCTTCTTCAGGAGCGACCGCGCACCCGATTGCAAAAGCTCGAGCTTCAGTTCCGTTTCCTGCATGATGCTCTCGGCGTCGCTCACGGCAATCGAGGCGACCCACCCCATCGTGCGTCATAAGACTGTCACAAACAACCGCCCGCCTCGACCACTGTGGCCAGACCTCAAGCGGGCAGACGACAAGGAGCGAGCCGGAACCGGGCCCGGACGGGCGTCAGGATTTCTAGAGCCGAAAAGTCTCCAGTTGCGCGAAGCTCCAGACAAAATTTCGGAGGCGGCTCCAATGACAATTTGGCGGCTTTGGAGCCTCCGCTTTCACGTCCTGCTCTCGTTAGACGTTAATATGGAAATTGGCAGCCGCGGTATCATCCCCACGCGATAACAAGGTCGCGCAACCAGCCTCACATTGTTGGCGGGCATTAGTAAGTGGAAATTTTGCAGCTCATATTAACGGTTGACGTTGGCAAGATGCATATTATGCTCCTTGTTAACGTTTATCATTAATAAGGAGAGCCGGGATGGCTGCGGAGGGAAGAAGCGGACGGTATGTGAGACAGCCCGCAGGCTACCGAGCTTTCATACCTTCTCCGTTGCCGCCCAATCCCCAACTCACCATCGACGCCGAGCTTCAGAATCTCCTCTCCAGGGCCGATCGAGCTTTGGGCCGACTGGACGGCTCCATACAAACGCTTCCGAACCCTGATCTGTTCGTGATGATGTACGTCAGAAAGGAGGCGGTCCTATCCAGTCAGATAGAAGGCACACAAGCTTCTATCAATGATCTCCTGAAGGCCGAAGCCGACATTTATGACCAACAGATGCCCAAGGATGTTGACGAAGTAGTCAACTACCTTTCCGCGATGAACCATGGCATTGCTCGCCTTGACGAACTGCCTTTGTCGGTTCGCTTGATTAAGGAAATCCACGAGAAGCTCTTGCATGGGGTCCGCGGTCACAAGCTCCAGCCAGGGGAGCTTCGGCAAAGCCAGAACTGGATCGGACCCGGCGGAAGCAATTTGAATTCTGCTAGTTTCATTCCGCCGCCCCATGAGGTTGCTGCTGAGGCGTTAAGCGACCTCGAGAAATTCCTTCACGCTGAAGATCACATTCCGCCGCTCATCAAAATCGGTTTAAGCCACGCCCAATTTGAAACGATACATCCATTTCTCGACGGGAATGGAAGGGTCGGCCGATTGCTCATAGCGTTTTTTCTTTTCGAACGACGGCTATTGATGCGGCCGGTCCTCTACCTTTCCCACTACTTCAAGCAGAATCGGCAGGAGTATTATGATCGCCTCCAAAAGACGCGCGTTGAAGGAGATTGGGAGGGGTGGATAAAATTCTTTCTGAAAGGTGTGGGGGACGTCGCAGAACAGGCTACGGAAACGGCCCGCGAAATAGTAAGCCTCCGAGAGGGCCATAGGTCAATAATATCTGATCAATTCGGAAATTCCGCTGGCAAAGCGAACAAGGTCTTGGAGCACTTATACCGCCGCCCGACTGTTAGCATAAATAACGTTCGCGACGTGCTCGGAATCAGTTTTCCAAATGCAAGCGCTTTAATTGACAAATTTGTTGAGGCCGGCATGCTAGTGGAGATCACTGGGCAGGCCCGTAACAGGCGCTACTTCTATGCGCCGTACATCAACCTTTTTTCCAACCTTTAGGTTAATGGTCAGCCTCTAGTTGACCCGATGAAATTCGCACGCTTCGCTACGCGCATCTCGTTAGGGCGCAGCAACGGGAAATTCGGTTTTCGTACATCTGCTCAATTCCGTCTTTGCTGGTGGGCACAGCCAAACCGTCACATTCGGCGTGAAATGACGGAGCGCATTCGTCATCTCCTGGACATTCTGCTCGCAACTTCCCTCAGCGCAGTCCTGTAGAATGAGCCCAGGAATGCGCGTCGCAGTTCCTTGCGTAAACTGCCGGAACTCACCCGACTGCTTAAGAGCACGTTCCAGTGCATGCTCCCACAGGTAGACCGGTTCGATTGCGATCAGGTTTCTGTCGCTGAGGCAGTCTATGGGCTCTCCTCCCAGGCTCAAACCTTTCGCCATGCCGGCACAGTACATATCCCTTCTGGCCACTCTAGTGTCGTCGACCCCGCCTATCTCCATCGGAGAGGTGTCGCCAGCAGTGTACGCTATCGTTGCGATCTTGGCTCCGTACTTGTCTGAGTAATTCAGCATGCAAGTATTTGGCTCTTTCGTGGCGCCGTAACCGTCATCCTTCGACCCCATATCCCGCAGCGCCACGTTTACAAATGAAGGCTTCTTCGGATCGACCTCAATGTCGTCCAGAACCTTCTTCTGAGTCTGGATGTCTATGAAATAGAAATGTCCGGTAATTGTCTTGGAATTGCTGTCCATCTGGGAGCACATAAACTCAGGTCGCACGGTGGCGACGGATGCTCCTTCGTTCACAAGAACGGAACGCAGAAACGGCACATGAACGAAGATCTCGTCGCCTTGGCGCGATGCCGACGTGTCGTCAGCCCCCACGTTGATCAAATCCTGTCGCAAAAATTGCATGGTTACGCTGGCTGTATCCAGCCTAAGTATCTGCAAAACATTGGTTTCAGCGGCCAGTATGAAAGCCGCGATTGCCGTGAAGGCTGCAGCTGGGAAACTGATCCAGTCTTTCAAAAACACGGCGACCTTTAGAAGTCGATCCCGGCGTATTTCTCCGGCCGTCTTCTCGCCGATGTCGGATCTGCAGACAGGACAAACCACGGCAAGCTGGGGAATTGTGCTGCCGCACTTGGGACAGCTTTTCGTGCCTGCGGGATCTGGCTCCGCCGGCTTTGGGTGAGCTTCCTTCGTCATGGATGATCTCCCGGAAGAAGAAACTCTTGGGCCGCTTCAAAGGACCACTTCTGGCTCTCGTCCGACAGACTGAGCAACCATATGCTGGAGTAGTCTTCGTCATCCCAGCCATCGGGTGTGATTTGAGCGGACCCGACGATCGAGCGCGCTAGGGCAGGTATCGATTCGTGCTGCCAGCAGACAAGAACGGGGGCAGACTGCTTGATGATATCCTCAGCTGCCTCGCTCTCCTGCCCCTTTGAGTTGCGTGTATCCGGCTCGATCAGCAGGCGTTGCGCAAGCGGCGTGACCGTCTGAAGCGGCCGCCGGCTTCGACTGCCTGTCCCATCCTTTTTGATAACGCCAGAGGCCACGATCGCCTTCGGAACCCGTAGTGATGCCGGCGGAGAAAAGAACAGGCTGGCCAGCGCGCCGGCACGTTGCCAGCCACGAACCGTCAGCGACTTGTCATCCTCCTGGCCGAATTCGTCGACGCCGAGTGCCGGGTTGCCAGGAAGGGGCTTTTCCGCATGCCGGATGATCATGATCAGTTTGTCAACCATGCTTCTACCCCACAGGTTTGCGTTCCGGAGTCGGATTTCCGAGCAGGTCGGTCGGCACCAATTGATGTTCAAAGGCGGAGAAGTAGGCAGTCCACCGGTCGTCCGAACTTGCGAAAAAGACAGCGCCATCTTGCCAGATGTCATTGGTCGTTGTGATCGTCCCTTCGCGGTAGGCGAACTGCTTTCCCGTCGATCCCTGGTTCATATGGGTGTCATGGATGCCGGCGCCCTCTGAGTAGAACCGCCCGAACACATAGACATCCCACGCAGCTTGACCTGCTTGCTGCAAGAGGCGGCTCACGATGCTACCGGCTCGGGATGCAGGCTCCCGTCCATCGGATCGCTCAGGCGCCACGGCCGGTTTCCGCCAGAACGTCGGACCGCGTGAAGTCCAGCGCCGGAAGCGCGTTCTTGTCGATTAAATCACACCGGCCCGCTTGCGTCGCCTGGAGCGCCTGGACTATCGCAACGTCCCACGCCGCCCCGGCAACATTCAGGGGCACATGCAAATGATACTGAGTTTCGTGACTGAGGGGCTTTGCCTTGAGAACCGGCGCGCCGTTAATTTTTGCTTTCACGAAACCGTAGCTGAGGGACATGGGACGGATGCTCTTTCTTTTGAATGCGGCGCCAAGGTGGCCTCACTTCGGGCTACTAGGCCGCTAGGGAGCCATTTGCAGGCTGCAGGTCGCCTTCAGGCGAAATGGTGCCAAGGGCTCAAGCTAGGTTGGGGGAGCCCCAAACCAGAAGTCGAGTTCCCGGATGCGCCGCTGGTCGTACGGTCCTGCCGGTGACTTGATTTGCCAGTCGCCGTTATCGGCAAGGCCAGTCCATTTCGGCTTGCCGTTCTGCTGCTGTACAGACTGCCGCCAACGGTATTGGGCGTAGATCTCCATGATCTTGCCGGCATACTGACTTGCCAAGGCGCTGTTACCCGTGACGATCACCATGTTTTCGTCGTTCACGCCGCTTGCCTTTGGCCCAAGGTTGTGGGAGCCGGTAATCACGACCGAGTTGTCGCCGTAGGGATCGATCACGATCACCTTACTGTGCACCATGGCATGGGCTGTCGGGAGCTTCAGGGTCTCTTTCGCCCAGTAGGCAAAGCGACCGGGTATCTCGGCGGGCAGCACTACATCGGAATTTGCATCGATCCGCTCGCCGCGATTGAACAGCACGACGGGGTTCTTGGCTGTGCCCGGATTCTGATTAAGCACTCCCTGAATGTAGAGGTCCGGTTTGAACGACGGGCTCGAAGGAGAGGCAAGCTCAATGATGTCGTTGAGGAGGGTGCCTCTCGGGCCAGGGTTGAACATCGCAAAAAGGATACCTTGCCGGGCTGACTTGATCAGCTCTCCGCCCTGTTCAAGATCGGATCCGTCGTGCATTGGTGTGAACCAGACGGTGGCTCCCTTCGACTTCGGTGTTGTTCGCGGCTTTGAATTGCTCTCGTAGAGCGAAGTGGGCGACTCATCGCCATCTCCGGCGAGTACTTTCCATTGGTCGAAATAGAATTGGGCGACCGCTGGATTTTCGATCAGCAGGGCATTGTTTGCCTGCGTGCAAAGGCCGGTCATGGTCCAGTTCGTGCTGCCGGTCCACACTGACTGAGGCGTCTTGTCGGCATCGCAGATGACCAGGAACTTATTGTGCGCGAGCGCACGGGGAGCGCTCATGCGGTTTCTGACGTCGCAACCCGACAGAGCCGATCGCGCCGCTTCGTTTTCATCCTCGCCTTTTTTCTTCACGCTTCCGTTGCCGAGCACGATGTGGGCCCGCTTTTTGAGGTCCTGAAGGAGGGGGATGAGCTCCGGGTCGTCAAGTTCGAAGAGGGCGGCGTAGACGTGCGCTTTGCCTGCTTTGGCGGACTGAAGCAGCGATACAAGCTTGTCGCGGATCGGCCCGGCCAGGAAGCGGCGAATCTGGTCGTGGGGATCCGCAATTGCCTTCTTTAGCTTCGTCGTCGGTGCTTGCTCAGGCAAGGCCCGGGCGAGCCATTGGCTGGCAACGATGCCGCGGTTGAAGAAGCAGCTTGCGCGCCCGTCGGTTTCGGCGCCGATCTCTGCATTCTCGCTCCAGGCGGAAACAAATTCCTTGGATTCCTGTAACTTGTCAGCCTGTCCGATCATTGCTGACACACGATAGCCAACGACGTCGCCTGGGTTCACAGCAAAATCGGCCCAAAGATACTTCTGAATTGGCCACTCCGTTGTGGGTTTGCGCGTTCCTTCGGGAACCTCAGGTCCTCCGGCAAATCCGACCCAGCTTGCTACGATTTCCTCAACGAAACCGTCGGAGTCAGCGGGCGCTACCGTGTTTGGACTATGAGCGCTTCCAGGCGCACGTTTGATTTTCCGGCGCAGCGCAAAGCCTCTGCACTGATCGATGAACGGGCTGCGCCACGCCAACAGCGCGCTGTCGACACCAGGATGAACGATCAGCTCTATGCTCATTGCCCCTCTCCCCGCTGATGATTTTGCCTAGCAAACATTCACGACATTGTGACAACGCAGCAAACTGTTTGGTCGGCGGTAATTTTCAAGTCGGCTAACTATAATTGCGCATGCTTATTGGGAAACCAAGCCGTCCGCCTGACTTCAGCAAGCGCTCCCTCTAAATAAAGCATTATGCTATACAACTCTATTCGAGCAAGATGCAATCGAAGCAGCTCTTGCTACGTTCGTACCAAAGCGATGGAACCGTATTATTGAGCTTACTTTGAGTCAATGTACATAATAACTATTCGATTGCATTCAACTTATAATCGCTGGACAAACTGCTCAGTTGGTTGAGCCGAACAGCAAAGGAATGATGAGCCGGCTCAATGCCGACAGCTGTCATCTTGCTCGGGACTTTGGGTTCAGGGTAGACGTTGTCCGGACGAATTCAGCCGATCCACGCGAGCTCGGAGCAACCGAGAGCAGCAAAGAGCGATGGTCTCGCCACCAACCAGCTAGATAAGGGTTGTCACCAAGCAATCCGCCGATCGGAGCTCGAACGCAGGCAGCGCATTTCGATGTGATCTTTGTGCACGTTGAATGTGAGCCCAACCCGCGCGACGATCGCGACCCCGTGGCGCTGTTCGGCCGCGGTCTTCAGCTTCTCGGCCGCAGATGCGCATTCCTATGGGAACCAGCGACGTGCGGCGCGGATGATTGGCCTGACTGCCAAACCGGCGCGCAAGCTTTGCTCGTGCGCCGCTCGGCTGTGGAGCGAAAGGACACGCAAAGTACGTATAGAAAAAGCGGTGCGTTGAGCTCAAAACCTGCAAGCCCAACGATATTTCTGAACCAGAGCCTAAGGTCGGTTCTGTTGTGCACGTCAGCGAAGCTGCTGTGCATCGAAGACCGGATCTTTGATCTTACGGGCGGAGCAGAGCTCGCACGCTGGGCAGCCAACGCTGCAAGTCGAGCAGGGCGCAAAGTAGCTTTGCTTTGCCATGACACACAATCAGTATACCGCAACCAACAGCGAATTATTGGAGAAATCGGCCTGAGGATTGGCATTTTGATCGGGGAGCCCCGATCCATCCTTCCCATCTATGATTTCCATCGCATTGACTCGCTTGTTCCGCGCTTGGCTCGTGAAGAGATCGCTTTGATCATGAACCGGATGACATACCCTCCTTTGGTTCTCGGCCCCAACTTGTCCTCGGGGACGCTGTGTGTCTGAAGAAGATTTTTGGTCGGTATTCGCCCCGGCCGAGCTTAACAGGTGGCTCGCACCAAATACTGAGATTCCGGCCGCCGCTCAGGGCAATCCTGATGCTCGCCGACACTGTTGCCTGTAAGCCTTCCACGGCTGGGTTCTGGGGTTTCAAACGCGCAGAAGGCATCGAAGCTGCCGTGGGGACTATTTGCATCGAAAGCGCGGCTGCGGTTCATAGCTTGAAGTGTCATGATACAGTAATAGGCATTCGGGATATTCAACTCCGGTGGAGGGGTTGGGCGATGAACCGGCTAACGGTATTGACTACATTTATAGCGATCACTTGTCCTTGTTTGGCCGAAGCACAATGCCTTGCGGAGGCGGGTGATTTTGCAGAGCGCATTTGCGGTGAAGTCAAGCAAACGGGAAAGTCCACCCTGATCACGGGCAAAGGCGATTTGACAGCTGCCGCCAAGGGACTGATCGCAAAGGCACTTGGGCAACTCGGCGGGGATGTGGGAGTCGATATTCAAACGAACGACTTCGAAAACGTCCTTCAGGAACAGTTGGCTGGCGAGCTCATCAACGTACGTCAATGCGGGACGCAGATGGCAACACTCGCCATCAATCAAGTCTGCACCAAGGCGCCGCACTGGAAGGTATGTTCGAATCAGGCTTTTGGGCTTGATCACTGGGAAGATGAAGCAAAACTGACTGGGGCCACCGGCTGGCGCGGAGGCGGTTATAATCCCGAGGCGTATTGCACCGATTTTATCAACGCAGTTCTCAACAGTCGCAGCCTGGGCGACAAACCACATGACGTCACCGATATTAAGCCGTCAGAGGAAAGGAGACGAACTGGCTTGTTAAGGGACCATGCTGAATATAACTACCATTGCACTATCAATTTGCACTGGAATCCCGTCTACAAGCAGAAATCGGATCCAATCTGCGGACAAGAATAGCCGCGGCTGGGCGCTGTTCATCCATGGAAAAGCGAACTGCGCAGCGCTCAGGGTCGTCTGGGCGCGACCCAGCCGGGCGGCGATGAGTTTACAGCGTCGCCACGGGCGAGAACGCCCGGCTGCATCCACGGCTACTCCAGGCGTCGCCATTTGTGCGCTGCCCGTTATATTAGATAGAGCCAGATAGCTGGCCACAAAAACGAGGCAAGCGCACCCTGCAGCCGGGTGCTCGGCGACGCGGCCGCAGAGAAGCTCGACATTAGTCTCGATCAGAGGGCAACCGCTACGTTCGCGATTTTTTTGCTCGCGACTTTGCTACCGCTGACTTGGTTGTCGCGGCGGCGGTACGAGTTGCCCGCTTCTGCTTGGGCTCTGCGATCGGCTCTGACGGCTTTCGGCCAAGACCGGCTGCTTTCGCCAGTGCAGAGCGGGCGGCAGCGTAGTTGGGTGCCACCATTGGATAATCGGCAGGTAATTTCCATTTCTGCCTATAGTCATCCGGCGTGAAATTGTAGTGGACATTCAGATGGCGCCGCAGCGACTTGAATTTCTTTCCGTCCTCAAGGCAGACGATATAATCCGGTGTCACCGACCTCTTTATCGAAATCGCCGGCTCCTGCTTAGTGGCGGTCTCCGTCTCAGACGTACCAACCCACTGTAAGGCAGCGTAAATATCCCCGATCAGCTTCGGGAGTTCCGGCACCGGTACCGGATTGTTAGACACGTATGCGGAAACTATGTCGGCGGCGAGTGCTATCAGATCGCTGTTGTCTTGCTGCTCAGCGGATTCGGTCATGGTGCTTCCCTTTGAGGTCCATCAGTTACAGCACACCCCCATTTGTGCAGTCTGTGCAGGTACATTGTCGAGATCGCTTTCTCAATGACGAAATCCTCTGAACGTCGTGGATTCCGTTAATGCCAAGCCAAATATCTCATTGATTGTTCGGACCTCACCGCGCATTATCGCGCTGGGGGGTGGGCTATGACAAAATTACCGAACGCTGCTCAATTCGAAGTCGTGGTGCAGGTTCCACCACAGTTCGACAAATACGTCGATTCGGCGATGCTTCGGCTCCAATCTCTCTATCCTACCTGCCGTCTCGCAACGATTGACGGCGCGATATCCATAGGTTCGTCGGGCAGTCTTGCCGAGGATCAGCTTCGCAGGGCTGTTCTCCATACCCTCTACCGCGAGAAAATCTATGCGGAAACTCTGTCGATGCGTCAGGCGCTCTTTAGGGCGGTAACTGGCCGATGAACTTCTGGCCGCTGAAGTTTCGCGAGACGTCGGACGGTTCGATGCTCTTTTGCGACGACGCTGGCGGTTTCTTCAAAGCCGATCACGGCTTTCTGGACCGGTATGCCGCCGACGAGCTGTCTGCCGCCGATCTGGCGTTCCTCAAAGAAGGAGGTCATGGCTTCGACCGAGAGCTGGATGTTCACTGGACATCGTTCGCCTACAGGTGGGCGCGGCGGCAGTCCAAACCGCAAGAAATGAACTACGTCATTCTGGTTCCGACGCTCAGGTGCAATCTCACCTGCGGCTACTGCCAAGTCTCGCGCGCGCCTGAGAATGCCGGTGGCTTCGACTGGTCACACGAAACCCTCGAAGGCGTCCTTTCCTTCGTCGACGGCTTGCAAGGCCCGGACATCAAGATCGAATTTCAGGGTGGCGAGCCCTTGCTGCGGATCGACCTGCTTGAAGCTGTTCGGAACTTTTGCCGGGAAAAATTTGCGCGACCGCAGTTCATCGTCTGCACGAACCTGCAAACGTTGGACGCACGCGCATGGGCTTTCCTGGACGCCGAAGACACCCTCATCAGCACCTCGCTGGATGGAGATCGGATGACACATGAGCGTCAGCGCACCCACGACAACAAGGTTACTGACACTTTTTTCCGAAACCTCGAGACAGCTGTTTCTCGCTATCCCGAGGGGAAGATTTCGACGCTGCCGACGGTCGACATTGCCAACCCGCCCGACCTTGAAGGACTTCTCGACAACTATGAGCGATACGGAATTCGATCCGTCTACCTGCGCCCGATAAACCACCAGGGATTTGCCCGGAAGCTCGATCAGGGCAACAACGTGCTGGCGCGCTGGAATCGTCTCCATTCCGAATTCATCGACCTGTTGATCGCTCGCAATCACCGGACCGGCCGCTTCATGGAGGAGTACTATTTCAGCCAGTGCCTGAAGCGTGTGCTCCGCTTGGATGCCGACAATCACGTGGACATACGCAACCCCAACTTCTTCGCCTCCGACTATATAGTCATAGATCATGACGGCCGCTTCTATCCGACAGACGAAGCCCGGATGCTGTCCAGGATCGGCCGCATAGATCTAAGCATTGGCGACGTCAGGACGGGGATCGACCGGGCAACGGTCAACCTTCTCGATTCCGGAGCATTCAATCACTTCGATCCGGATTGCATCCATTGCGCCTATCAGCCGTTCTGCGGCACCGACGTCATCGATGACATTTCCCGCTACGGCCGGATCGACCTTCCCAGGCCCGACACGTGGTTCTGCGGCCGGCATTTGTCACTCTTCGACAAAGTGTTCGAGGTGCTCTACCGCAAGGACGCGCCGGCCCGTGCCTCGGTAGCCGCGTGGCTCGGCGTGAATACGTGGGACGACAGCATGGCCCCGGTGCATTCATGATTCCACTGCGCATCAAGGTCGAGGCAAACGCTGATCGGCCCTTTGTCGTGCGTATGCGCTCGTTTGAAGCGGGGGCCTGGCAGCAAAGGGCTGAGCAATTGAACCCCTTCGACGTGACCTTGGAGCGCGTCAGCTCGGAAGGAGCTGACTACGTAGGCGAGGGCGGCTCGATCCGAGTCCTGGGGATTGATCCTTCCAAGATAGACGGGGACGTGTTGTTGGTTAATCCCAGGCGCGGAACCGCGGATCGCCTCATCCGCAGCTCCTCGCAGCACAACACCTTTCTGGTGACCGAGCGATGTGACCAGGTTTGCCTGATGTGCTCGCAGCCCCCTAAGCAGCACCATGTGGACCTGTTCCCATATTTCGAGGCTGCGGCGTTGCTTGCTCCGGAAGGCGCAACGATCGGCATTTCCGGCGGGGAGCCAACGCTTTTCAAGGCCCAACTCTTCGGGTTTCTGGAGAAGGTGCTTGAGGCACGCCCGGATCTTTCTTTCCATGTGCTGACGAATGGCCAGCATTTCGATCAGGACGATTGGGGGCCGATGAACCGTATCGATCAGGGTAGGGTGCTTTGGGGGATTCCCCTGTATTCGAGCGACCCGGCCGTACACGACGAGATCGTTGGCAAGACAGGCGCGCACACGCAGCTCATGGAGAACCTCGCTCTCCTATGCCGCCTCGGTGCGTCGATCGAACTTCGCACCGTTTTGATGCGCCCGAATGCTTATGGGCTGCCTCAGCTGGCAAGATTTATTGCGACTGCTCTTCCGTTCATTCGGATATGGGCACTCATGCAGATGGAGAACATCGGCTTTGGCCGCATGAATTGGAAAATCCTGTTCTACGACAGTTCAGACGGCTTCGACGTAGTCGGACAATCCATCGATTTCGTCAGAACCCGCGGCATCAACGCCCGGCTTTATAATTTCCCGCTTTGCACCGTACCGGAACCATACCACCATCTGGCGCCCGCCACGATCTCCGACTGGAAACGTGCGTATCGGGAAGAATGCTACGGATGCGCTTTGAAGCCGCAGTGCGGCGGATTTTTCGAGTGGCATCCGCGCAATCACGGATACACCAAGTTCGGAGCTCTCCAATGAAGAAGCGGCTTTTCGCGATTCCATCTCTGCTCGCGGCGGGGTTCCTGCCGGTCAATGCACAGGCTTATCTAATCAAGCCAACATTGGATGGCGACCTCGGCAAGAGAAGATCGCTGTTCGATATCTTCAAGCTTGACCACATATACACCTTGGCCGGACATAGCAGCCACAGCTCGCACAGCAGTCACGTCTCGCATTCGAGCCATCGGTCGTCGACGGGCGGTTACACCTACATCCCGCCGGCACCCAGCGATCCCGCCCCGCTCTACAGTGCGCCAGCGGCGCCGGCACCGACCTACCAGGCGCCCGCTGTCGCGCCTGCGCCCACACCGCTTAAGACGCTTCCAGGCAACGCTTACCGATTCAAGGAAATCGTGCAACAAGTCGAGTTCGCTTTGCTCGCGTTCGGCTACTACAGTGGGGAGATAGACGGCGAGATGAATCCCGAAGTGAGGGCAGGGCTTCAGCGTATGCAGACAGACTACGGGCTAAAGGTAACCGGCACCATTACCCCCGAAACGCTGACCGCACTGAGGATCGAGGCGCGTTGAGCGCTCAGCCGGCCAAGGAAATTGCCGACAACTTGAATAACCCGGGCATTTGCCCTCACGGTCGTGGCAGGAGTAGAAGCTCTCCCGGGGGAACGAACGACCGCATTCGGGATCGGCCGCGCAGACAGCAAACGACCATAGTCAGGCGCAAAGCGGCCGTCGCAACTGAGCTATTTTTGAATTTCGTTTAGTAGGAGGGCGGCCGAAGCAGCGATCGCCGCTAATTGTTGCGTCATTTCGGGCAATCTGTTAGCTTGTATGGATGTATGAATTATCATTAGAACTGATGGCTCTGCTAGCGGGGACGTTCTCTCTGATATCGAACGTGATCCAAACAGTCGATCTTTTTAAAAATACCTGAAATTTTGGATATGATTTCTTAGACGCGAGCGAATAAACCCTCGCCAGATCAAGAAATCTTGAAGGAGGTTTGGCGCAAAGAGCTGTTAAGGTCTTTGCGAGACTTCTGGCGCAAACCAAACGAGCGGCTGGCAGTCAAATCTCTCTGAGAAGTTTATCCCGGCAGTGACGTTAGGGGCAACCAAAGCTCCCCATAAAAAGCCTTGGGTGGGCGCTCACGTAAAGGAGCCGCTTAGAAATATGTTGTCCGAAGCCGGTTGAGCTATCTTTCGGTGCCTAACAGGGCAGGCGTCGTCCTTAATCGCTTGACCTTCAGACCAGCTCCCGCCAATTTCCTCATTGGGGGGGAATCTTGGCAAGTTCCGTAGTATCTTCAGTGTCGGATGCTTCGCGTCCGCAAATTTTCGGTCAACTCGGCCCGGACATCTTTACGGTGTTCTCTGGCGGCAACCGGCTGCTCTATGAGCGTGCGATCCTCGCCGTCTACGACGACCTTTACCGGTCCGACCTTCTATTCCCGACGGAGGCGGAGGTAGTCGGCGTGATTTACAACTGCATTACGCGGGAGCCCGGCCTTTGGGCCGAGGACGAAGCCGCCGTCGATCTCGACCGCCTCGTCACGCGGACCGGCCGACGAGTCAGGCGTCGACGCGTCGCAGGTGTAGACGATCAGGCCACCGGGACCGCGATCAGCCGGTCCCGGCACATCTACAACCGGATGCTGCAGACGGGCTGGCTGGACGAGGCGAGCTATGGCCTCAAGACAACCGTGGAGATGCCGTCCGGCGCGATGCGTCTCGCCGAATTCCTGTGCTCCCTGAAGGATGGCGGGGCCGAGCAACTCGGCGGCCTGGTGGTGGAGGTGAGGAACGCGATCCGTGCGGTGCGCGAGAAGCCGGCCGAGAACGCTCTCGGCCTCAACAAGGCCGCCCAAGACTCGGCGCGTTTCGGACGGTACCTAAGAAGCGTGCTCGCGGCCCTGCGGGAAGTTGATCGGCAAGTGCTTTCCTCGGAGACGCTTGCCGAGCGGCTGCGGCACTATTTCGAGGACTTCGTCGAGCGGGTGCTCCTGCGCGACTACACGTCCATCTCGACCACGGCGCATCCATATCGACATCGGCGAACTATTCTCACCTCCCTCGACGAGTTGGAAGATTCCGAGATTGACTTGGCAGCGGTTGCCGACGCGTATCTTGAAGCCCGGCTCGTTCCCGATGGGCAAGCGGCGCGCGACCTCGTACAAGAGGACCTGTTCCGAATCCGCCGCGTGTTCGAGCGGATCGAGGAATCCTTCGAGGCGATCCAGCAGCATCGGTCCAGGCTCGAAACGCGACTGCGCAACGTGGTCCGATATGCGGGGCGCCGGACCAATTTCCTTCAGCGCAGCGAGCACGTGATCCAGAGTCTCGACGACGCTCTTTCGCGGGGCGTTGACGATCTTACGGTGCGAGGATTGATTGAGCCTCGCATGACCGTTGTCGCGCCCGAGCTTCTCGCGAAGCCGCGCGGTGCCCGGCCGGAAATCGCCGACGCCGACCTGGCCCTTCCGCCGCCCGATCCGATACGCGAGTTTAGGCGTCATCTCGAGCGGGAGTACTTGGATCGCCTGACTGTCTCGCCGGCAAAGGTCAGCCGTTTCCTCGAACGACGGGTACCGCCCTTTGGCGAGACCACAGCGGCCTCCATGAGGATCGAAACCGTCGATGATTTCCTGGCTTTCGAAGCCATCCGATTGATGGTCGCCGGCGGCCTCGGTGCCGACGCGGACTCGCGGCTCGCGAAGGCGCTCGAAGGCCGATTCGAACTCGTAGCCTGCGGTGAGACAGTGTCGAACGAGTGGCTGGATTGCGGCGGCTTTCACGTGAAGCGCCTCGACGACAGCATCACCCTCGAGGTCGGGTATGCTGCTTGAGTTCAACGCCCTCGAAAGCTCGAACCCCCGCGGCTTCCTGCGGGTCACGCAGCTCATCGCACATCTGATGCGGAACCAGTTCGCCCACGTGGAGGACCGTGGGGCCGCGACGCTGCTCGAAACGCTGCACCGTCCGGAACTCGCGAAACTCGTCTCGGCTTACTTTGACGTCGCCGGCTACCGTCTCGTCCATCGGGAGACCGAAGGCTGGGCTGGGATCCTGCCCGATCCGGAGCGCACGTCGCTGCCGCGGATGCGCATCGATGAGACGATCGCCCTACTCGTCATGCGACGGCTATGGGAAGAGGCGCTCCAACTCGGCGAAATCTACACCAACGGAACTGTCCGCACGACCCTCAACGAGGCGTATGCGGCCTATCAGGGCATAGTCGCCGGCACCCGGCGTGCGGCGCTTGCGCCGAACGAGTTCCGCGACGTGCTCCGGATGCTCGAACGCAAGGCGATCGTTCGCCTCGATGAGTTCGACGTAGACGCGCAGGATATGGATCTCGACATTCGCGCGCTCGTCACGAGCGTCGCCGGCGACGACTTCGTTGCGTCGCTCGAGCAGATCCTGTCGCGTCCGGTCGCCTCGAGGCCCGATGCGGACGATGAGGCCACGGCGGGAGGCCAGGCATGATGGAACTGCGGCGTATCGTCCTCGTGAACTGGCACATGATGGTGCAGGCCGACCTCGATCTTGCCGGCGATGCGGCCATCCTCGGACAGAACCGATCCGGCAAGTCCACGATCATCGATCTGATACAGGCGATCATGGCGGGCGGTTCGTCCCGTCTATACCGGTTCAACCGTTCGGCGGGCGAGAGCGGCGGCCGCTCGGACCGCACGCTAGGAGGGTACTGCCTCGGCCAGCTCAACGAAGATACGTTCCTCAGACCCCAGGCGAGGAGCCACATCGCGCTTGTCTTCGAGGATCCGGAGAGGCGACGGAAGCCGGTGAGTATCGGGCTGTCCATCGAGGCCGCACGCGGCCAGCAGACGGAGGTTGCGGGGCGCTTTGTCGCCGAGGGTATTGGCGTCGATAGCTCGATGCTGCTGGATACCAGCGAAGATGCGTCCCGGCCGACCGCGTGGCCCGTCGTCCGCCGGCGGCTCGACCAGGCCTGCGGCGAAGCGGGTGGTCAGCTCCTCACGCTGGACGACGCTAAGACGTTCATCCGCGAATACATGCGTGCGCTGTTCACGGGTCGTCGCACGTCGGATCCCGAGCGGTTCGTCCGCACTTTCGTGGCCGCGCTCTCCTTCACGGACATCTCGTCTGTCGAGCAGTTCGTGCATCGCTACCTACTCGAACCCAAGCCGATCGACATTGCCGAGCTGCGCGACTCCATCCGCCGCTACCGCGAGATCCAGAAGACGATCGCCGATCTCAACAGAAGGCTGGAGGCGCTTCGCGCGATTCGCGCTCAAGTGGAGGAGTTCGACCGGCTTCTCGCCGAGGAGCTCACCTGCCGCGCGATCGAGAAGACCGCCATGCTGGTCGAAGGATTCTCCCGGCTGTTGGCGAATATCAGTGAACAAAGGTCGAAGTCGCACGAACTTCATGCAGTCATGGAGGAGTTCGCGCGGGTGGAGGAGGAGATAGAGCACGAAAACGAGGCGCTCGCATCCGTCCGGCGACAGCTTGCCGCGACCGGCGCGCAGGGGCAGCGCGCCATCGTCGAGCAGGAGATCAAGGGGCTGGAGCGGGACCATGCCGGCATCATGGAACGTCTGCTGGCTCGACACCTCAGCGCGGCGCGCGCGATCCAACTCCTGGAGTTGCGCGACAAGCTGAGCGTCATAAACCCGGGCGAATTGTTCCGCGCGCTCGAGCGCGTCGAGGAGGCCAGCCGCGGGCTCGCGCCGCCCGATTGGCCACGCGATCCGGCGAAGATGGACGATCTGCTGGAAGCGGTCTCCGAAGCGGCGATCGCCCGGATGGAAAAGGCGACCGATCAGCGAGATGAGGCCATCGTCTGGGTCAAGCAGCTTGAGGCCGAGGCAGCCGAGGATAGCAAACAACTTGCTAGTGCCAGGCAGGGACAGATCACCCTTAGCGCAGCGACCTCGAAACTTATGGAGGCCCTGCGCCGCGAGGGCATGACGCCGCGCACACTGTGTGAGGTCGCCGACGTCGTAGACGAACGGTGGCGCAATGCGCTTGAGGCGCTGCTAACCCGCGACCGCGAAGCCATTATTGTCGATCCGGAACATGCCTACCTTGCCACCGAGATCCTGCGGCATGGACGCGACGCCTATCCGGGATGCCGCGTAGCCAACACCCGCAAGCTCCAGTCAAGGACCACCGTTCCTGAAGGCGGCACGTTGGCCTCGATGATCCACAGTGACGACAGGCTGGCCATGGCGTTCGTTGTCTTCAGGATAGGCAATGTCCGGCTTGCGCAGAGCCAGGACGAACTTCTGTCCGGTGGTCGCGCCATCATGGCTGACGGAGCTTATTACGACGGCCTAATCACCGAGATGCGCCGGCCGGACGGCCTCAAGATTGGCCGGGCTGCGGCGCCGCTGATGGAGGCCACGCTGCGAGAGCGGATCGAACAGCGCTCGCAGCTTCTGAGGATTCATCTCGAGAAGAAGCGCTTCTTCGAGGATGCGATCCGGCGGCTCGAGGATTGCAGCAGGCTGGTCGCCGAAAAGGACAGGTTGGAGGCGCTTGCATTCGCGCTGGGGGATCTTGCCGACAGGCGCATCGACGCGCGGCACAGGCTGGATCGGATATCGGCCCACGTCGATCCCGAACTACTCGACGCCGAAACGCGGTCGCAGGCCTTATTGAAGAGCCTCAACTTAAATCGCGATGAACTGATCGGTAGCCGCGAGACGCTCAAAACGCAGATCGAGCAGGTCAAGGCGAGGCTAGGCGCCGGCGACCAAAGCGTCGGTTCTTGTCTATGTCTTGCCCTTCGCCGCCGGCAGTTCCGCAGTGTCGTGACCTCCACAGCACAAATACAATCGCTCCGCGAGCGATATAGAGCGCATCCGGCTAAAAATCCGGCCAGGATTGCTTCTGACATGCAGAAGGCTGCGGACGAAGCGAAGCAGGGGTATCGGGAACTCGGTCACGAGATCAGGACATCTCTTGGGAGGTATGCGATCGACTTCCCCGACGCGCTCGAGGGCTATGCGGACGTACCGATCATCGGCACTGTGAAGCCATGGGTGTCGGACGGCATTGCGATGCTGGAAGATAACGAGCTCATCCGGTACCGCGAGCAAGCGGACGAGGCGGCGGATCGGGTTTCACGTCTTTTCAAGACAACCTTCATTCATGAGCTGAACAGCCGCTTCGGGCAACTTCATTCGGAGATGGAGAAGCTGTCGGCAGCGCTCCGTACACGCCCCCTTCACGGCGAGATCTATCGCCTGGCGGAGCTCGTTAAACCGGAGTTCGACGACCTTTATCATCTCGCTAAGGACAGCGAGGCCGACGAGCGCGTGCTAGATGCTCTGTTCGGCCGGGCCGAGCCTCGCGACGAGCGGCACGCGCGGGCGCTCAGGCAGATAGAACAGCTCCTCGCTGACGAGTCCTTCGACTTTACGGTCTTTCAGGACTACCGCAGCTATTTCACCTACGATCTCAGGATGCGCGATATCGCAACCGGGCGGACAACGAGCTTCGACCGACGACGTGGCGTGGCCAGCGGTGCTGAACGTCAAGTGCCTTTCTACGTCGTCATCGGAGCGGCTCTTGCCAGCGCCTACCACGGCGTCCGCCAGGCGAACGCTCCAAACAATCTCGGAATGGGTCTTGCCGTGTTCGATGAGGCATTCAGCAAGATGGATGGCCCCAACCAGCGGACACTGCTCGACTTTTACCGCGCGATCGGCCTTCAGGTCGTCATCGCCGCGCCCACCGAGAAACGCGCGGTCGTCTACGAGAACCTGGACTATATAATCGACGTATTCCGCAGCGGCGATGTGTCCCTCGCCGAATCCATCCGAATCAAGGACCGTGTCCGCGAGGAGATGCGCGCTGCCAATCCACAGCACGCGACGGACGAAGACCTTGCGGAGCGTCTCGGCCTCAAAGCGAGTGCCGCCGAATGAGCCGACGCGGGTTTTCGACCATCATTTCCCTCATTGACAATCTGCTCGCGCGACATGAACGCAATCCCGCCGCGCGAAACCTGATCGCCGCGATCGACGATGACGGCTTCGCCAACATGGACTTGCGAGACACCTTCGATGAGGAACTCACGGCGCTAGAGCGGGCGGGCGGGATCGAGCTGATCCGAACCGGCCCGAAGACGGAGCGTCGGGTAACCAGCGCAAGGCTGAAGGATGCCGGAGTCCTCTACCGAAAGGTCGAACGGCGACCGGCTGGCGAACTAGCGTACCAAGCTGTTTCAGAACTGCGGTCGCAGCCGGGGCTGCCCGCCGGCGCCACCAGCTTGATCGACGACGTCGTCGCAGCCTGGTCGCGGGGCGTGTCCCACATCGGAATCCGGAAGGGGGAAGGGCGAACGCTTGCAGACGTGATCGACCTCGCCATCGCAGTCCGCGGTCGCATGTCGGGCGATCCGCAGGGGGAGCAGGACTTCCGGACATTCTCGCGGCTGACGGTCGGCGACAGTAAGTCGCTGGAGAAGAATGTCCGGCAAGTCGCCGCGGCAATGAGGAAGATCTTCGGCGACATGGAGGAGCAGACTCTTCTCAATCCTGAGGAACTGCTTGCCAGCGCCGGTATCAGTCGCTTGCCGCAACCAATCCTGCTGCATGGTGACGTATCGCTAAACGGGCGACCCTTTCCGACGATGCCTTATGTCGGAGTACCCACCGACTGCGCTGGCGGGATCGGTCTCCTGACGAAGCCTGACTACGTGCTGACGATCGAGAATTTCACCTCATTCGTCCGGCACATCCGAGAGGTCGCGCGATCCGAGCGGGCTCTCGTCATTTATTCCGGTGGCTTTCCCTCGCGACCGACGCTCGCGACGATCACAGGGCTGGCGGCCCAGGCGCAGATGCCGACGTTTCACTGGGGAGATATGGACGCTGGAGGCCTCCGCATATTTCAGCATCTCGAAAGACATCTTGCTGGCGTCGGAATTCCGCTGAGCCCCCATATGATGGACACTGAACTGCTCCGGCGGTTCGGGAAACCCGTACCGGGCCTGGCCGGTCCTGTCAGCGACAGGCACGCGAGCGCGATCGCCGACTTGGCGGACTTCCTGACCGCGAGTGGTCTCGTGCACGAGCAGGAGGAGTTCGATCCCAGAAGCCCGATCACGGAGACTCTTGCTCCGGGGAGCAGAAGGTGCCGATGCCCCGCCCGGATCCCTTGCAGTGAACGGGAATGACGCGTGGTTTATGCTGTCGTAGGCGGCAGTCGGCCGCCTACCGCTTCCTCGCCGAACTCGCAGGACCTGGTAGTGTTCTGAGAGTTCTGCAAATTCGCTGAGAGGGGGCGGTCATGGCAGGCTGGTGATGTTCAACGTCACCGATTCCCTGGAAGGAACGCCACCATGACCAAGACTGAAAGTAAATATAAGACAGCCAGCGCAGCGGTCAAAGACATTCTGTTGTCGAGCCCGGATGGCTTGCGTGAAGTGATCCGTGCGGTGATACCGGAGGTGCTCGAGGCGGAGATGGACGAAGCGGTCGTGATGTCCGACGTCAGAGGACTGAAGCAGTAGACCTGCTGTGGCAGCTGAATCTGATTGTCAGAAAGTTGCTCGCCAAAGTCCGAGAACCTCGAGAACGGCTTCGGTGTGCCCGAGCATCTCTCTTCTTCAGTCAAAAACTCAATCGAAACGGGCACCCGTTCGCCAATTTTGAAATTTTCCGAAGCGGACGCTGCCGCTAGCGAACCGCGAATCGTGATCGCCCAACTAGCGTTCATTTGGCTTCAGATTCCATGACAACGGCCTCGCATACGTCGCGGATCATGCGCCCCTTTTTGCACTGGGTCCTGCGGGCCGAAAAGCGATGTCCTCTCCCAGGCCATGGTGTGACTTTGCAACATACGGCCTCCGGACGGGACAGCGGCTAATCGTTCAAACTTAACGAGCATGTAGATTGGAGCTTGCTCGTTACGAGTTAACAGATGGGCTGGGATTGCGACACCAACGTCGTAGGACTCAATAAGCAGCCATCACGAGGTATCCACATGACCAACAAGCTTCTCGAGGGCGCGACGCGAAGGACCCTGTTTGCTGCCATAGCGGGCGCCGCGGTAGCCGTTTTTCTAGATCCTTTTCAAGCGTATGCCGCCGATACCAGCGGTATCCACGGCTTTTTTAATGACGACAGAAATCAATTTGTAGACGTCTGGTTAAATAACAGCGGCACCCTTACGGCTAAAGTTAGCAATGGCCGACCATGGAGACCAATGTGGGTTGTAATGCATGTCGCGTTCATGTCGGGGGGGCAGGTTGTAGGGAGAAAGGACTATCACGTGTTTTGCCCATCACCCGTTCCGGGCGGTCACGGGAACGAGCGCTGGTTCAAGTATGCGAACCCTGGCTTCGGCGGTGTGACGGAAATCAGTGTTACAACGAACAAAGAAGCTCCTTGGGGGCATCCGTCGGGAGAATGGGAAGTCGAAATTTCGGGGTCCTCGACGTTTTAGGCCATTTCTCTAACGAAACTGGCAACTGACCCCACCTTGGGTTCTACACCAAGTGGTTCAGCGTAATCGTACTCCAAACAACCGAAGCACGGACTGAGGTTCGTGCTTTCAAGTCAAAAGATCTTTGTTTTTATCTAGTTGCTTCTTTGACTCTTGCTCAAGCCCTGCGACTTGAATTTTCGCCGCTGAAACCGCAATAGCAAGGGAGACACGCTTCTCAATCAGACAGGAAGCTCCGAAGCACTGATTGAAAATTGCCGTCACGAAGAGAGCACGATAAAAAATCATCGACATTTCAGCACTCCTCGGCAGAACTAAAAGGCGCTTCCAATTGTCGAAAGAGGTCTTCGCCGCGGCGGGTTATACGGACCGCCTTGGCCCGAGTTTTGGCATTCGGACGACCATGGGCTTTTTTACTCTCGACCATGCCCATGGCTTCAAGACCGATAACGACACTGCGGACTGTGGAGGTCGGGTGCCCGATGAATTCGTACAATACGGGTAGTACCCACCAACGACCAGGGCCCACGCCTGCGCCGGGAGGTGCCATCTTCCACTCTTTGAAAACGAGGTCGGCCCAAGAACTGATGCAAGCGATTTTGCTTACTGCTGACTCCATTTTCGCTTTATCGATGTCTAACATCAGCGTGCCGAGAAGTATCTCAGTGATAATAAGGCCAGAGCGCGACCTGTGAACTGGGAGGTCAGCAATCGACAGTCCGAACATGTGATTGTGTTGTTCGGCGATGGTGGGTTCTAGCGGGCCCTTAACAAAAGCTTTATATTTGGAAGCAAGCAGTCTCAGCTTCCGGTTTAGGTCAGTCCGGTCGGATGCCAATCTCTTACTGAAAGCAAAAAAATCGGTCGCGTCCAGTACCGGCGTAACTGACAAGGCGTCAGAAGGTCGTCCCGGTTGAGGTCGACTACCATGCATAGCAGAGCACCTTGGGTTCTCATTCGCATCGCGTCCACTAAGCTGCAGACAATTAGCTTTAAATCAAGGCCATTTCGTGTGTGCTTGTTAAGTCAGCAGGCAAGCCGAATCTCTCCACAGGGGCCACTCGATGGGCATTGCCTTGGAAAGCGGAAGGGCAGGTTTCGGCCTCATCCAGCCATCAATGATGGTGGCTACAAAAGCCGCAACCGTTCGGTTGTGTCTTGGCCAAGAAGCGAATCGCGGCAAGCTAAGACGCTCCTTGGAGTATCCGGGCGCGTCGGATCTGCCCTTCCGGTGATTGCTTTGGCGGACCGAGCGTCTTTCGATTCTCGCATTATGCCATTGAAAACATTTCTCTTTTCCCTTCGCCTGTTACGCAGTTTGTTACACAGCCGCGAGTGACCGCTTTGCGCCTGATCTCGGCTGTTCACCTGGACGCAAGAGGCCCAAGAGTGACATCGGTCGTATAGTTCTCGCGCATGAAGTTGATGAAGTTGGCCTGGAACTGGCGCGTGTGGGCGTGCGCCAGAATGTCTGCCTGCTCCACGTCCTTCGCTTTGATTGCGTTGAACATGAGATGGTGCTCATCGGTAAGCAGATATCCATCGTGGGTTCGCTCCAGGAACTCAAAATGCAAATGGAGCATACGCCTACCTTGATCGAGCAATCGTTCGTAGAAGGAGGCTAAGTAGGGATTCCGGCCGGCATGCGCGATAGCCATGTGAAACTGTTTGTTGGTTTCGGACATGGCCAGATGATTGCCGGATTTGACTGCTGCCTCGAACTCGCGCTCGCGGCGAGCGATGTTCTTGAGGTCACCTTCAGTGCGAAGCTCAGCCGCGAGACGAGTGTTCATCCGCTGCGCGACGTCGAGCGCCTCGACGTATTTCGGAAAGGTTGCGATCTCGATAGGGGCGACAATGGTGCTTCTGTTCGCCAGCGTCACCACAAGCTCTTCGCCCGCGAGCCGGATGAGCGCTTCGCGCACGGGTGAGCGCGACATGTCGAACCGCTCCGACAGCGTCGTCTCGTCCAGGAGCGTACCCGGTTGAAGCTCCAGCGATAGGATTTCCCCGCGAAGCGTGTCGTAGACGCTTTTCCAACCCGTCCCCTTAGTCCTTTTTGGCTCCGTTCCCGCGTCCATCTCGCTCTCCTGATGCATTAGGGCACGCGCCTTGTGCGCCGGCTCGACATGCGCCGCGATTCATATTGCCTCAAATCTTGTGGCGTGTCGACACGTTGTACTTTTCCGTTGACATGTCGGCATGGTGCCGACAATATAAATCATGTCGGCACGCTGCCGACACAAAAACGATCGGCCAAAGCCGACTTGCGCGTAAAAGGCGCCTGAGGGCGCTCGAGGAGAGGAGACTTTCAATGCTGCCTAGATTTCTTGCCGCCAGCCTGAAGGTGCTGTCGGCGGTTGCGATTGCCGCGACGATCTCGACCACGGTCCGTGCTCAATCAGCCGAGGGATATTGGGAGGCCATTCAAAAGGCGGGCGTGCTGCGATGCGGGGCTGCCGTGGCGCCTCCTTACGTCATGCGCGATCCGGCAACTGGCGAGTATTCGGGGTTCTTTGCCGATCTCTGCCGCGAGTTCGCCGACGTCCTTAAGGTCAAGCCTCAGTTCGTCGACACAACCTGGGACAACATCGTCGCCGGACTTCAGGCGGGGAAGTGGGACCTCTCGTTGGCGCTCAATCGCACGCCGCCGCGTGCCATGGCCGTGAACTTCTCCATTCCCGCGATGGAATACCAGATCTCGTTGGTCTACAATAAGAGCAACTCCAAGATCGCTGCGGACGCCAAGTCGGTCGCCGATATAGACAAGCCCGGCATCACGCTGGCAGTCATGTCCGGTACTGCGCAGGACAAGGCTATCTCTGCGGCGATCAAGCAGGCTCAAGTGCTACGGCTTCCAGGAAACGACGAGACTCGCCTGGCGTTGAAATCGCACCGTGCTGACATCCTCGTGGATGCTTCAGATACGAACGCGCTGTTCACGCAGGCCAATCCGGATTGGGCTGTCGCGCTGAATCCGACGCCGGCGCTGGCCAAGCAAGGCGTTGCCTTCGGCCTGCCGCACAGCCTGTCGTTCTCCGATGTGGACGTTGTCAACATCTTCCTCGAAGAGAGGGTCGCGACGGGCCAGGTGGACGAACTGATCAAGAAAGCAAACGACGAAGTGCTCAAGGGCGCGAAATAGGCTTCGCCAAGAGGGCCGCGACGTGATTGTCCGGCCCTCATTGCTATTCACGAAACCCGAACAAAATCAGGGTGTCCGCCATGCGCGATCAGCCGGCTGCTCCACTTGTCAGCGTGAGCGGGCTCCAAAAGAGCTATGGAGCCCTCAAAGTTCTCAAGGGCATCGATCTGACCATGAAGCCGGGCGAGAGGCTGGTTGTGATCGGTCCCAGCGGCGGCGGCAAAAGCACGCTGCTCAGGGTCATGATGGGCTTGGAAACCCTCAACGGTGGATCGGTCACTCTCGCCGGCAAGCCATACATTCGGGCGGGTGCGACCCCGGCGCGCACCGTTATCGACATCGCGGTGCGACGCTCGATCGGGATGGTCTTCCAGCACTACACGCTGTTTCCTCATTTGAACGTGATGCAAAACCTGATCCTTGCCCCGTGCAAGGTCCGCCGCGAGAAGAAGGCCAAGGCATCCGAAAGAGCGGCCGCGCTGCTTACCCGGTTCGGTCTTGGCGAAAAACTGACCGCCTATCCCTCCCAGCTGTCGGGGGGCCAGAAGCAGCGTGTCGCCATTGCTCGCGCGCTCATGCTTGATCCCACGCTGATGCTTTTCGACGAGGTGACTTCGGCCCTTGATCCGGAACTCGTCGGCGAGGTCGAGCAGGTCATTCTTCAACTCGCAAAACAAGACATGCCGATGATGATTGTCACGCACGACATGTGGTTTGCCAAAAACATCGCCTCACGGGTGTTGTTCTGTGCGGGGGGCGTGATCGTCGAGGACGGTCCGCCCGAGCAGGTGCTCGGCTCTCCGAAGGAGGAGAGAACCCGGGACTTCATCGACCGCGTCTTCCACATTCGGCAATGAGGCGGCGCGATGAATTACAGTTTCGATTTCCAGTCCGTCACGCGCAATCTTGGTCCACTTTTCGACGGTCTCGCGGTGACTCTCCAGCTTACGCTAGCCGCGAATGCAATCGGCCTCACCCTGGGCTTTGTGCTGGCGTTGCTCTTGATGAGCCCCTGGCGTCTGGTGCGGCTGCCCGTGACCCTTTTCGTGGAGTTTTTCCGCTGCACGCCTGCGCTCGTTCAGATCATCTGGTTCTTTTACTGCGTGCCGATGCTGTTCAACGTGTTCCTGGGCTCCATCACCATGGGCATATTGGCGCTGGGGTTCAACCTCGCCGCGTTCAACGCCGAAGCCTACCGTGCTTCCATCCAGGCAGTTCCACGCGAACAGCTCGACGCCGGCATCGCGCTTGGACTGAGCCCTGTTCAGCGTATCCTCTACATCGTCCTGCCGACTGCCTTTCGTGCCTCTATCCCCGTTTTGCTGACCAACGGCATCGTGATCTTCCAGCAGAGCGCGCTCGTCGCGATCGTGGCTGTCCAGGACCTGATGTATCAGGCGAAATCTCTCGCGACCCAAACATATCGTCCAATCGAGACCTTCTCCGTGGCTGCGCTGATTTATTTCGCCGTCTCGTTCCCGGTGACCCAGCTCGTCGATTATCTCGAGCGTCGCCGCTTGGCGGTTGCCGGGTAGGAAGTGGCCATGGACTCTCTCGATTTCACCGTCGTCCTGCGGTTCCGCGACGCGCTTTTGCAGGGCCTTCTCACTACGCTGGAACTCACTTTGATCTGCATCGTCCTGGGCTGCGCAATCGGCTTTGCGGTCGGGCTGGCGAGGACATCCACAAATCTTCTGCTTCGCAATTTGTCGAGCGTCTATGTCGAGTTCTTCCGAGGCACTCCGGTCCTGATTCAGCTTTTCTGGATTTTCTTCTGCCTGCCGTTGCTGCTCGGCATCGAACTCTCGAATTTCGCGTCCGGGGTCATCGCTCTCACGCTCTATATGGGGGCAATCACCAGCGAGACATTCCGGGCGTCCCTTAAATCGATCGGACGGGAGCAGTACGATGCTTGCGTGGCACTCGGCTTGTCACGGTGGACGCAGATCACGAGCGTCGTGCTTCCCCAGGCCTTGCTGCGCGCCATCCCCACCTTGCTGTCGAATTGCGTGAGCCTCTTCAAGGAAAGCGCACTCGTGTCGGCGGTTGGCATGGCCGACCTGATGTTCATCGGCTCGAACATTTCCAACAACACGGCGCGTCCGGTCGAGGTCCTGACGGTCGTCGCTCTGATCTACTTTGTCATCGCGTTTCCACTGACCAGGGCGGTGACTGTTATCGAGAGGCGCATCCTCCAGAAACTAGCGGTCTGAACCGCGCGATCCACAAAGACAAAGGAGAAGATTATGAAGCTAAAAGGTGTGATGCCGGCCCTGGTTACGCCATTTGATGCCGCAGGAAAGATCGATTTCAAGGCGTTCGAGAAGCTTCTGACCAAGCTGCGCGCCGACGGAGTATCGGGTTGGGTGCCTTGCGGCTCGACAGGCGAATACAACGCAATGACGGCGGACGAGCGTGCTTCAGTCCTGAAGTTCGTGGCCGAGTTCGCCAACAAGGACGAACTTCTGATTGCCGGAACGAATGCTGGGTCAACCTGGGAAGTAATCGAGCACACCAGACGCGCGCGCGCGCTTGGCTACGGCACCGTGCTGCTTTCGGCGCCATACTATGCAACGCCGGCGCCGAACGAGCTCATCTCGCACTATCGCGCGGTGCTGGATGCCGTAGACGTTGAAATCGTCGTCTACAATTATCCGCCCAAGGTGGGCGTCGAAGTAGGGCTTGAGGTGCTGGACGCATTCGTCGACGAGCCGCGCATTATCGGCATCAAGGAGTCCAGCGGCAACTTGCTGCGCGCCATCGACATCCGCTCGCGCTTTGGCGACCGCTACCAGGTCACCAACGGTTCGGACGACCAGACGCTCGACTTCTATCTCTGGGGCGCGACCTCATGGATTTGCGGGCCCGCGAATTGCATGGCTAAGGCCTGTGTGGACCTCGTGAAAACGATCGAATCCGGTGACTGGATCGGTGCTCGCGACAAGATGCAGGTGATCTACGGAGCCATGTCGAGCCTGGAGAGCGGGAAGTTCGTGCAAAAGGTGAAGTATGGTTGTGAGTTGACAGGAACCCCGGTCGGTAATGGTCGCGGACCGCTGCTGCCATTGAACGAGGAAGAAAAGGTAGCCTTCGCAAACGCGATGGCTCCCGTCCTGGGTTGATCTAGCATGGCTCGATCGCAACAACCGAACTCAAAGACCGTGGTCGTTGGCGCCGGCATAATCGGCACCACGATAGCCTACACGTTGCAGCGACGCGGCGAGAGCGTCGTTCTGATTGATCGAAATCAGCCGGGCAGGGGTGCATCCTTCGGCAACATGGCGAGCATCGCGGTGACCGAGTTCATGCCGGCATCGCGACCCAGCGTCTGGGCGCAAATGCCGAAATGGCTGCTCGATCGGGAAGGCCCGATGCGAATCCGCCCCGCCTACATGCCGAGGCTGGTACCGTGGTTCCTGCGCTTTCTCGCAGCCAGCTGGCCGTCGAAGCTGCGCGAACTGGAAGCCGCCGGTGCCGCGCTCTGCGGGCGCGTACACGAAGACCTGGCAGCGCTTCTGAGCGAGACCGGGCTGCAGCACATGCTGAGTGCCGAGGGTTGCCTTAGCCTTTATGCCGACGAGGCGGAATTTCGCGCCGACCGCGAGCATATTAAGATCCTCGAGCGCTTCGGTTTGCGCCACCAGGTGCTCCATGGCTATGCAATCCGCGAACTGGAACCGGCACTTGCGAACAAGATCGGCAAGGCAGTCCTTTTCCCCGACAACCGTTCGATATCGGATCCGTACAAGCTCGTGGTAGCGCTGCTCGAGGCGTTCCAGGCGCTCAGCGGCACGATCGTGCGAGGCGATGTAGTGGCCTTCGGGCAAAGTGAGACAGGGATCTCCGCGCTGCGGCTCAAGGACGGACGATGCCTCGAGGCCGACCGCGTCGTGCTTGCCGCCGGGGCCTACACTGCCGGTTTGTCCGCCAAGCTGGGCGAACCGATTCCCCTCGAAACCGAGCGCGGCTATTCCACGCAGATCATGGCCCCGGGCATTTCGATGCGCCACTCGATCATCTGGCCAGCCAAAGCCTTCATGGTGACGCCTACGGCCGGTGGCATACGCGTCGGCGGCACTGTGGAAATGGCGGGCCTCGAAGCTCCGCCAGACTATCGCCGTGCCAAGGTGCTGGTGAAGCGGGCGAAGGAAGCCTTGCCGGACCTGACGGTCGACGAGGCCAGCGAATGGATGGGGCACCGCCCTGCTTTGCCCGACACGGTACCAGTCATGGGACCTTCCGCGAAGCATCGCAATGTTTTCTATGCAACCGGGCACGGGCATTTGGGACTGACGTATGCGGCGACCACCGGCCGACTGATGGCCGATCTCATAAAAGGCGCCAAGCCGCCCATCGACATGAATCCCTATCGCGTCAACCGCTTCTAGAAAGCGCCGCAATGCTCACAGGAAGGGAAGGACCATGCGTAGCCAACTCTATATCGATGGCAAATGGGTTCAAGCCGTGAAGGGCGGCAACACTCAGGTCATAACGAAATACGTCACTGACCCCTGGGCCTGGTAGGAGCCGGCACATGCGCTTCGAAAAATCCCTCGAACTTTTGCTCGTCCATTGCCAGGGCGAGCTTGGTCATGTGCTGACCGGCGGCGCGCCGGAAATCCCGGGCAGTACCATGCTCGACAAGATGAACCACATCAACGCCGTGGATGACAGCCTGCGTCGCATCGTCACCAGAGAACCGCGCGCGAATGTGGCCATGTCGGTGAACCTACTGGTCGCGCCGACTCGAGCCGATGCGGATGCCGGCTTCATCGTGTTGCAGGCAGACAAGGCTCATCCCATGTCTGGCAGCAACTGCATTTGCGTCGTCACGGCGATTCTCGAAAGCGGATGCGTCGCCATGCACGAGCCCGAGACGGTCGTGCGGCTGGACACGCCTGCTGGCCTCATCGTGGCGCGGGCGCGCTGCGATAACGGACGCTGTCTGTCCGTCAGCCTCGACAACGTTCCGAGCTTCGCGGAGCTGCTTGACCAAGCAATCGACACGCCGCAATGGGGCAAGGTCAAGGTCGATGTCGCGTTCGGCGGCGTCTACTATGCTCTGGTTGACGTGGGCCAGATCGGGCTTGCCATCAAGCCATCCAACGCGCGCGGGCTCGCCGAAGCCGGTATCGAGCTCAAGCGCCTGCTCGCGGAGCAGGTGACGGTGAGCCATCCCACGCTCTCGGGTGTCGACGAGATTGCCTACGTCATGTTCCGCGATCACGAGCCCGATGGCGCGGTGCGTACCTGCACGACGCTGCCGCCGGGCCGGGTGGACCGCTCGCCATGCGGCACCGGAAGTTCCGCCAACCTCGCGGCGCTTTTTGCACGCGGCCTGGTGAAAGTCGGCGATGCCCGCATCTCACGGTCCATCATCGGCGGCGAGTTCACGGCCGAGGCGATAGGCGAAGCGGAAATCGGCGGCCGCAAGGCCGTGCTGCCGCGCGTCACAGGTCGTGGTTATGTCTTCGGCCGTTCGGAGTTGCGGATTGCGGACGACGAACCATTCCCTGTTGGCTTTGTGCTCTCCGACACTTGGGGACCCCAGGTCGATCAGTTGACGTAAGTGAGACAAGGATGGGCAAGCTGATTGGCGACCTAGACTGTTCTCGTTATGGCGGAATCCGGCGATATCGGCGCGGTAATCGTCGAAAATTTGCCGCGGAAGGAGCCCGTCCCATCGCTTACGAAGGTCGCACAAGCTAAGCGCCGAAGCGCGGCCGGCGCATTGGCGCCGCTGACAGTCGGCTTGGCACAAGGAGTTTCAGCTTTTTTGCCGCCGCCGATCTCGGAAGGAAGCAATCCAGCACTTCAAGACAACGGCGGGCGACGCACCGTCAATATGGCGAGCCGCGCCGTCCGTCTCGGGGATGCCAATGCCCTACGGCGCGAGCAAGGCAGCGCCCTTCAATCTGACGAAGTCCATTGCTGCTCCTTCGGCACTGATGGCGTAACGGCCGTTGCAATCGCGCCGGCTGGGTGCGAACCGACATGGCTGACGATTTTGTCGCGGCGCACGGCAAGCAAACCGCGGTGGCGGACATTCCGATCGGCGAGATGGCCTTGCCGGCCGAGGTTTTCGAACTTGTCGCCTCGTGATGAGCCCATCGCAGGCCTCGGTCAACGGTGCGACGCTCGACGTCGATGGCGGCAGTTATGACGAGCACCGCATCGGCAAACTGGGGAGCGGCAGCGTTCACCAACATCCGGTGAGCGATCACACCGCAGACGAACGATGCGCCACGGTTGGGATCGCAGATCAAGGCGAACCTGGCTTACTGCGACGCCGAGCAGCTACCGATCTGGTGGCTCAAGAAGCACGATCTGATTCCGTGCGGCCCCGACCTCACACCCGACGAGATTAAGGCGAAGGTTCTGGAGGAGATCGTCACCACCATCCCCCGCCTTCAACTAATCCCTCCTGGTCGCGGGCGCTGGTTCCGTCTATCGCGAATCCCAGCCGAAACCCGGCCGGGAATTTTGGCCCCTTGCAGCCATATCAGCGGTCGCCGATCACCGACTGCGTCGGCGCTGCCAATCCGAAGTGTCCACCTTTGGCGCCACACCTCGAACACGACAATATAGTCTCTGTCTGGCCTCGAAGGCGCGCAGTGCGTTCAGGTAGGCCGAGTTCGCGTTCGGGTGACTCTTGCGCTGAGAAACTCAACCGGCTCGTGGCCAGGACCACCTCATGAAGCTACTGCTCGGTCGCAGATTCTGCGGCCTTCAGGACCCGAACCCCCGATCGAGAATTGGGCCGTCAATATGGCCGGTTACAAATGCGTGTCAATCCGCGAACCCGGCAGGGACTCGCCGATTGAAAGGGGACTGGCGGCAGGCTTATTTTGATCCAGTGCTTCACAGGTCGCGTCTGCCCTGGTTAGCCTCAAAATTCGAAGTTATAGCTACATGGAATTCATGAGATCACACAAAGTGCAAAGTGGAAGGGCGAAATGTGATCCATCCGAAACGTGGATGAACAATATCCAAGCAATCGATTTTCAAGAATCCAAAGTAAAGGTTAAAAGTGCCACGGGGGCCATTATCAGGAGTATGTCCGATGGCAAACGCTCTTCGCGGCATGACCGGACCCGATACCTTCTTCAGCAGTGAGAGCGACGATCTGATCGAGCAGCCTCAGGGCGTTGACTGGATCGACGGTCGCGGCGGCCACGAGTCCATCCCGTCCGGTGAGGTCATTTACGGCGCAAGGAGAGACCAGATCTTCGGACAAGAGGGCGTTGACTACCCTCTACCCGATTGCCACGACAAACCGCGCACTATTCGGGACCCATGTTTTGACGTGCTTGATTGGTGATGAAATGCGAACGCTGCTCATTGATCATCATGCCCACCTTACACGCACAATACAGGGGGCGCTCGAGGATTGCGGTTTCGCCGTTGATGTGGCTCGTACCCTGGACGAGGCATCCACTGCATTTTGTTGCGCGAGCTATCACATTCTCCTGTTGGAGTTGGTCATGCCGGACGGTGATAGCTTGCCCTGGCTGGCACAGTTAAGGAGCAACGGGCATTCGGTTCCTGCCCTCATCATGAGCAGTGTCGACGATCTCGAAAAACGTATCGCGATTTTCAACGGTGGTGCGGACGATTTCCTGCGTAAGCCCTTCTGCACCGAAGAGCTCATCGCCAGAATGCGAGCCATTCTGCGGCGTTCAACACAAATTACCGACCCCACCCTTGCATTTGGCAACCTGCAATTCGATCCGATCGGCCGACAAGTTTTCGTTGAGGGCCAGGTAGTAAAAATAGCACGCCGCGAACTGTGTATTCTCGAGCATCTACTCAACCGCGCAGGTCGCACTGTTCCACGCGCGCAGCTAGAAGATAGCCTCTATGCGTTCGACGATGAAGTTTCGGCCAACGCGCTCGAAGTCGGCATCTATCGCTTGCGCAAAAATCTGAGTCAGTCAGGGGCAACGCTGCGAATCAACACAGCGCGTGGCATTGGCTACATCCTTGAATTGACTGACGCACCATCTGCCTAAGCTGGTCGCATTTGAAAGCGAAGATTGCCTTGAAAGTCCTTCCTAATGGCCATCCTGCCACCAATCGTCCGTCGACCGTCATTGGCGGTTTGAGAAGTATGGTTTGTCCTTGCTCGGCCTATCTTTTTTGCGCGCTCATTCTGTTCTTCCCATTTTCTGCTACGGCCCAAAACAAGCGGTACGAAGGCGAACCGCGTGCCGCTGCCAATAGCATCAACGGCACGCTGAAGCTTTCCTCTTCGCTTGGCAAGACAATTCATTTGTCCGCGCCAGCCGCCAGCATCTTTATTGCCGATCCGACGATCGCAGATTTTCAGGCACCCTCGAATAAGACTGTCTTCGTCTTTGGCAAGAAATCCGGGCGGACCAGCCTATTCGCTTTGGACGCCAACGGGGAGGCTCTCGCGCAATTGCATATTGTTGTCACTGAACCGATCGAGGATCTGCGCGCCATGTTGAGGACGCGGGTCGGCGACTATCCAATCCACGTCAGCTATACGCCGCGCGGCGCGATCCTTAGCGGGACAGCGCCCAATGCCCAAGTCGTCGACACCGCAACGAAAGTCACTGAGCAATTTCTCGGTGACGGTGCGCAGGTCGTCAATGAGATTCAAGTCGCTGGGTCGTTGCAGGTCAATCTGAGTGTGCGCGTAGCTGAGGTCTCCCGTAGCGCCATGAAGGAACTCGGTATCAACCTGTCCGCTTTCGGCAAGATCGGCAATCTGACAGTGGGTTTGGCCAGCGGCAAAGGTGCCGGTTCTGGTGCGGCGAGCGGCGGCGGTACGGCCGGCGTCGCGTACAATGATGGCAATGTCAGCCTTGGCGCGGTTCTCGACGCGCTTGCAAAGGAGCATGTCGCTTCTGTCTTAGCTGAGCCGAATCTCACCGCGATGT
This sequence comes from Mesorhizobium dulcispinae, assembly GCF_033977345.1. Lineage (NCBI taxonomy): Bacteria > Pseudomonadati > Pseudomonadota > Alphaproteobacteria > Hyphomicrobiales > Phyllobacteriaceae > Mesorhizobium > Mesorhizobium dulcispinae. Next base: position 16,636 of record NZ_JAVIIY010000003.1, on the reverse strand, counting down.
CCGGTGAATCCGCCAACTTCCTGGCCGGCGGTGAATTTCCCATTCCGGTCGTGCAGGGGAGTGGGCAAGTCTCGGTTGAATTCCGTCACTTCGGCGTCGGCCTGGAGTTCGTGCCAACCGTTCTCAACAACGAGCAGATCAATATTCGCGTGAAGTCGGAAGCCAGTGAACTATCGACGCAAGGTGCCGTCCAAATCAACGGTATTTCCGTGCCTGCCATCTCCACGCGGCGTGCCGAGACCGCCGTTGAGCTCGGCAGCGGTCAAAGTTTTGCAATCGGTGGGCTGATCAGGCGTAGCGTCAATACTGATATTCGCGCCTTCCCTTGGCTGGGCGACTTGCCGATCCTCGGCGCGCTGTTCCGTTCGTCATCATTTCAAAAGCAGGAGACGGAACTGGTTATCATAGTCACACCTTACATCGTGAGGCCTGGATCAAATCCCAAGCAGATGAGCGCACCCACCGATCGCCTCGGCTCAGCTTCCGACGTGGAGGCCACTCCGATGAATTCATCGGAAAATCCGCCGCAAGACCACGCTCCCGGCGGCTCAGGCGCCCTGGACGGCTTCATCATCGAATAGTAACGCCCATGATGATGCGGATCACAAGCCTCCTGGTCGCTCTGAGCGCAAGCGTGAGTGGCTGCACAAGCTCCTCGCCGGTTGAGTCATCGACCGAAATCATTGTCCGGCAGGAGAACAAGGTCTTGTTCTTGCAGAGCCTTCGCGCTGTCGAACGGCAGCGTTTGCGTAATTTCATTGCGAGCGCCAGCCGTGGCCGGAGCGATGCCGTCCATCTTTTTATCAGCGGCCCGCCCTGGCTCGGCGCACAGATCGCCAGTCAGGTGATGGAGATGGGAGTTGACGGCTACAACATCCGCCTCTTTGAACAGCACCACCGTTCTGCAGCGCGAATAGAGGCGATTGTCTACGACAGCCTCCCTCCTGACTGTCCGCCATTTTCCGGTCCTTTAGCCAATGACAGTTCCTTCGACCGGACGCTTGGCTGTTCGACTCGTCGCAATTTGGCGGTCATGGTCAACGATCCGCGCGACTTGATCGACAACAACGCTGTCAGGCCAAGTCTCGGTGATCGCGCGGCTATCCCGGTTGCCAAATACAGGACCTTCGAGACGGGCAAGACCAGCAGCGCAGAACAGGGAAAGTAACAGCAATTGGGGCCATGGCACATACGCCGCCAGGCAACGCATGACGGCGGTTGCGCAAGGGCAGGAATGGTCGCTGGGTGCCAACGGTATCGATGGAGGCATTACGCAACGGGCTATGCCGGGCGGCGATTAAATTTAGACGATCGGACTTGAGGAACCTCTCCCCAAAAGCCCTTCAGAGCGTTGTCAGAATGTTGCCTGGGTTGCCCTGGGATGAAGCATTCGTTGGAATTACTGATCGACTTCTCACGCCGCCGCCGTGAAATACCTCCTGTCCTGTGTCACATTTTCGATCCGCCTGTACCACGTGCAGAAGGTGATCGGGATAGCTATGGTGCTCCGGCTCTGACGCTCGAGGAGTTCGCGCGTTGTTCGACAACTCCTCCTCGTCAACCCACGCCTGCAAATGGCAATGGTCGTGGGAAGATCAGTCTAAAGTCAGCCGCGCATTCATTGGGGGGCGCTATCGCAGTCGGACAGACTTCGCCTTCCTGCCAGGCCACTCTCAGGCACCGGATCGAGTAGAGCTACGCTCTGCGTCGGCGATCGACCCGCGGAACTGTTGTCCGAAGGATTCACGAAAATCGTTTTTGGATGGCGCGCCGACGATGCAATGCACGATCTGTCACGTCCAAGGGTTCACCCTGTCGCCACCTAGCCCACCAATCAAGCGACAAAGTTTGTACAGCCGCTGATTGGCAGGATAGGCCAATCCGCGCCGAAGGAGACGCGGATTGCTTTGTCAGGCCACGCGTTGAGCCAGCGTCGCCATACCTACAAAGTCGGGAACGCCTGCCGCTTGCATGGGGCCAGCCTCAAGGCTTGCCTTCAGATCGGTTAGATAATTCTCCGCGTAGGATTTGGCGGCTTCGACCGGTAGGTTGACGCCGGCCGTAAAGGCCTCTTCCAGCGCCGCCTTCGCGAGCCCGTTGCGAATCGCGAGTTTGACCTCGGGGCCAGCGACAAGGCCTACAGCCTGAGCAGCGATATCGAGCCCTGCTTCGGCCAATGCCTTCTTAATGTTGCCTCCACTAATAGCGGTATGAATGAGTTTCCCTGCTTGCGACGCCCCCTCGAGCGCCATTGAAACGGCATCGGCGATTTGACCCAGGCCCGGAACGAAGCTGAGGAGGCCCACAGCCGTCGCGGCCCAATCAAAAACTTTGGAACCCACTTTGAGCACGCCGTCGATGGTGTGCATAAAAGCCCCGCCATTCTTCTTGGCAGACTTGGTATCGGGCTGGTCCGCCACACCCATCTTCATATCCGCGACCGCGTCCTGATCTGCCGCGGTCTTGGGAACATGGGCCTTCGCCTGCTGAACCGTGCGGTTCGCAACGGTCATATCGTCATAAAATTTGGCGAAGTCCCGGTTGCTGATGTTGCCGGAATCGACAGTATGTCCGCCGCCAAAATCGAAGAACCGATGATGGGTCTTATAGCCCGTAATTGAATTGTTCAGCAAACCGAACAATAAGGGATCTGACAGCAGCTGCGACGCCGCTTGTCGTACCTTTGGACTGAGACTCTTGTCGTCCGCCATCTTCGCCAGTTTGTCCCGGGTCAGGACACCGCTACCAAAAAAGGCTTGCTGATTGCGGTTAATCATATCGAGCGTGTTCAGCTCGGGTTGCGTGAGGCTCATCGACGATGAAGCGACTTGCAGGAAGTCGTATTTGTGGACCTTATCGATCGAGCCACCGTATAACTGCTTCCAGGAATCCGGGTGGGTGAGGAAGTATTGGGCGGCCGCAGTGACTTGGGGCGGGCATTTGCCGGTTTTTGCTGTGCCGTCAACGATCTGCCGGAAATCAGCCAAGCTCAGGTTCTCGGGTAGGTTGTCGGAGTACCGGTAAAGCTCGCGCACTGCATCGTTCAAGGTCATGACCGTCGGCTGACCATTTCCAGATCCGTCGGATGGGATGTAGTTCTGCTCGTAGCTTCGTGCCTGCTGGTCCTGGAAGGCGGCGACTTGTGGGTGAAGGTCTGAGAACCCGGACAAATCCTTTGCCTTGATCTTGCCGCCGCAGCGGCCATCACCCTGCGAGCCGATGGCATAAAAGAGCTCCGGGTCCTGCTGCAAGCTTTCGATTGCAGCCTTAAGATCCGGCGGCGTGGACGGATCATTGGCTAGCTCGCTCAGCGAATCCCAACTGAGCGGGCATTTGTCCTTATGGCGGTTCAGCACCGCTACAATCTGCAGCTCTGGCTCAGTCAGCTTGCCGCCACACCACGTGATCCGCGTGCCCGCTATCGGCGCCGGCGCGATGGGAGGTGGCGCGATGGGAGGCGAAGCGACTGCAGGGAGGGCTTGATCCATTGATTTCAATGCCTCCCTCAGAGCGGGTGGCATGAGCTCGAGCGGGTGCTGTCGCAAGGCTTGCAGCGATGACTTCACATCTGGCGACAGTTCGTCCAGCGGGTGCTGCTGGAATTCGTCCATGGCCGACTTCAAATTCGCTGGCGGCAGGCCCAGTTGCGCGAAGGAATCGGGAGCGTTTTCCTGCGGCGAGCAACTGGACAGCATCGCCTGGAAGGGCAGAAACGCGCCTTGCCCGGTCTGGGCGACAATTTGTGGAGAAGGTTCCGGGCCCGAGCAGGCCTGTGGGGAGGGGGCGGGGGTGGAGCTATTTGCTGCCAAAAGGTTAAGCGACATCGTGCATCCTCACAGTTGAGATCAAAAGCCGCCACAATTGCGTCACCTGGTGCCACTGTCGTTCCCGACGAACGCCGGCCGCATGACTAACGCGTGGCTATCAATGCTGCCGATTCTTAGTTCCTCGTCAGCGACAACACCGATTACAAGCTTCAGCTGTCGAACAGCTGACGAGTGCGGAAGGACGCGCGATTGCTAGCGTATGGCCGCCGTGTTGCTTCATGCGGGAAGCTGCGGTGTATCCTCAATTGTCATCTCTGGCTCTGTGCAGGCTCACGGACGACGCTGTCCTGATGCGGCACTTCGGAAGAGAACGGACCTTCCGGTCGCCCATCGCGAACGACCACGGTCGAGGAGCCACGAAACAACATCAGTTCCGTCTCCTTTGGAGGCGTCCCGGTGTCGTGAGGTCGCGCCTGTGCCTCGGCTACGAGACCGTTGTACGTCTGCTCCACAAGCACAATGAAGCGGGGTGGGCCGGAAACCATGACCAGGCCCTTTCCCGGTGCCGGTCTCACTACGTAGCGCTCGTCGGAAATTCCAAGCTCATCAAGGGCCGCCTTGAACACCTCGAAGCGGACCGAAGTCAAAACCAGCATACGAGTCTGCGCTTCTTTCGCAGCAGTTACGTGGAGCACAAGCCCATCATAATACCATTGGAGATCGTAGAGATCGGTCAAGCGGTCCAGAAACGCGCGCGGCGACATACTCGGCATACGCCCGCGGATGCGCCCCTTTACCTCGGAGCTGACGTCGACGTCGACATTGAGGTTGTTGCCGAATTCTCGCAAAGCGGCAGACAGGTCCTGATCCAGAACTGTATACCTATAAGGCGTTGACGGCAGCGACAGCGGGGCCGCCAGCGTCGCATGAATGCCGGTGGAGAGAAGAACACCGAGAAAGAGAACTCTCATCCCAATGTGGAGAATGGTAGACTGGATTAACTTTCTCGGCATCTTGTCCCCAATCGAAGGCTGAAATTCGTGCTGACCTGGACGCCGAACGTGGCCTTTAAATGACGCTTCGTGGCCAGTTCGTCAGCTTGTCGTCAGTTCGCCTCCCTAGGAGAGAAGCTCGATAGCGGGTGATGAGCGATCAACTCATCACACTTCAAACAGAACAACTGAGTCTTTGCATGACAATTGGTGTTACGTCCATCTCTGCCAATTTTGCGGACAACCTGTCTAGGGTAGGGCCAACGTCAGCATGCGGCGAGCAGGCCCAGTTTGAGTGCGCACTTGTAGAGGCGGTCGCCTCGATTAAAAACGATGGCCCGTCGGCGACGGCGGGGGCGGGGCCTGTTGCTCCAGTCCTGGAGGTTCCGCGCGCGACAAGCGAGACGAGCCCATTGGGCGACCGCGTGCTCCAGACCCTTTCATCGCTGTATAGGGACAACGCCGTGGCACCTGCCACGCCCGACCAAGAGGTACCCCTTGTGAAGGACGTCCTACTCGGGCCGGTGGAGCAGTCTCCTTCCCAAGCAGGGTCGGGAATGCGCATGTCAGGCGCTCCGCCAGGAAGGGAGAATTTCGAAGCGATGATTGCCGGTCTGCGGGAAGTATACAGCGCCGTCACTGAGGTTTCCCTTGTCACCAAGAGTATCAGCGGCGCTACGTCATCCGTGAATACGCTAATAAAACAAGGATGAACGAGGCGCATGATCGCGTCACCGCACGGCGAAGGCATTGATCGCCGCCCGGCTGGTCGGCGATCGTGTCATTATGTTTTGCCGCTGCTCTTGGTTCTGAGCGGTTGCAAGGACGATCTCTACACAAAATTGCAGGAACGCGATGCCAATGAGATGCTCGCGCTTTTGCTTGACAACGGCGTGGATGCGGTCCGCGTCGCCGCCAAGGATGGGACCAGCACGATCCAGGTCGAAAATGAGCAGGTTGCCTTCTCAATCAACCTGTTGAATGCGAAGGGGCTGCCGCGTCAGGTTTTCAAGAATCTCGGCGAAATATTCCAAGGATCGGGCCTGATTGCCTCGCCGACCGAGGAGCGCGCCCGTTACGTCTATGCGTTAAACGAAGAATTGTCGCATACCATTAGCGAAATCGATGGCGTTTTCTCAGCACGTGTCCATGTTGTTTTGCCTGACAACGACCTGTTGCGGGAGCGCGCCACACCATCCTCGGCCTCGGTATTCGTCCGCCACGATGCCAACATAAATGTCTCGGCTCTGCTGCCGCAGATAAAGATGCTCGTTGCAAACAGCATCCAAGGCTTATCCTACGACAAGGTAGAGGTCGTATTCGTGCCGGCGGAACGGCCGGCAGTTGAGCAACGGCCTGCCTTGACCCAGGCAGCTAAATCAATTCCGGTGCCACTTCTGGCGGTCATTGTGGGTCTCGCCGTGGCAGTATTCGCGGTGCTGTCCTACTTGGCCAGTTCTCTTGTCTATGGGCGGAGGCAGCCATCGCAACGAGCCAGGATCGAGGGGCGCTCGGGTGTTTCAGCAATCGGGGCCGCTCGTAAAAACACCATCGGCGATGCCACATAGGAGGTATTCCCAGTGCAAATACGGATGCAAACCTTCAAACACGATGACTCCTTCAAATTGCCTTTTACGGTCCTGGGCGAGCTTGCCGCTTCAACTCATCCGACCCGCCTTGCTGCACGCCTTGACCCGGCTTTGTCGGCTGCGACGTTGGTGCGGTTGCAGAACAACCAAAGACTGCAGCCAAGACTGGCAAAATTACTCCTCGACGATGGAATGGACCTGAATGGAAGCGGCTGGGGGCCGGACCTTCTGCATGGGCATGATCCGCGCCAAGCTGCTGTGTTTGCCGGTAGTATCTGGCATGCCCGTTCGCTGCTGAAGCTGGTTTCCAAGTCTGAACTTGCCGTTCTGATCGAACGTATCGGCGCTGAAGCGCATACGTTTGGCATCCGACACCAGGCGCAGGCGATCTCAACCAGCTTGATCGCGGATCCGGAAAAACTCGCCCAACGGATTGAACACGATGGATTAGCCTGTCTTGGGGTTTGGCTCGATGAGCATTCTTTGCTCGACCGCCACCGGGTGTTCCTACGCTTGCCCGTCGGGACCGCGGCCGAGAATCCTGCGACCGAACACCGCGATGCCGCAGACCAATTGTTTTCGCTTGTGCTGTCGTATCTGAGGACGGAGGTCCCGGCGATATGACGCTCGACGATATCGTAGCGCCGGTCGCTCCGCGGATGCGCCCCGTCGGGCCGCTGGTCCCGGCCAGTGAGCTCGAAATCTGGCACAATGCCTTTGAGGCGCGCGCGGCGGCGGAACGGTATCTGCTGCGGGTTCGCCGCTGGGCCCGCATAGCTTATCAGCGGGAACGGGAGCGCGGACGTAGTGAGGGGATGAATCGTGGCGCTGAGGAAATGGCACGGCTAATTGCGCAGTCCGTCTCTGAAGCGGCACGCCAAAGGGCAGCCCTGGAGCAGCAATTGCCACAACTCGTCATGCAGATCGTAAGCGACCTGCTGGGCGCTTTTGACCCCGGTGAGCTGTTGGTGAGCGCCGTTCGCCACGCGATCGAACGGAAAGGCGGCGCGGAAGTCCGCCTTAAGGTGTGTCCCACGCAAGCCGATGCCGTCGCAGGCGAGTTCGCTGCGTACGATGGACGGGAAGGCCGGCCGAAAGTTCGAGTTGATCCGGATCCGGCGCTGTCGCCGCAGCAATGCGTGCTGTGGAGCGACTATGGCAATGTCGATCTTGGACTTGATGCGCAATTGCGGGCGCTGCGCCTCGGCTTTGGATTGCATGCTGAACAAGGCGAGCTATGACCGAACTGCTACCACAACGCGGCAGTCCGGCTGTAGACAGGACAATGGATGCGGCGCTCTCGTCTCTGAGATCGACCGCAAAGCATATCGACACGCGTGTCGTGCGCGGACGCCTAACTAGGGCCGTCGGTACGGTGCTCCATGCCGTGTTGCCGGATGCTCGAATTGGGGAACTTTGTCTGTTGCAGGATCCGCGCACCGGACGCTCTCTCGAAGCCGAGGTGATCGGTTTCCTTCAAAATGGCGTGCTGCTCACCCCGATCGGTGACATGGTGGGCCTGTCCAGTCGCGCAGAAGTGGTTGCTAGCGGTCGAATGCATGAAGTGCCAGTCGGCCCCGATTTGCTTGGCCGCGTGATCGACAGCTTTGGCCGTCCCCTCGACGGCAAAGGCGCTCTCAAAGCCGGCCAAACGCGCCCGCTTCGGGGCAAGGCGCCCAACCCCATGACAAGGCGCATGATCGAGCGACCATTCCCACTTGGCATCCGCGCCTTGGATGGTCTCCTGACATGCGGCGAAGGCCAGCGGATCGGGATCTATGGAGAGCCTGGTTGCGGCAAGTCAACGTTACTATCGCAGATCATAAAGGGCGCGGCCGCCGACGTTAACATAGTTGCCCTCATTGGCGAGCGCGGGCGGGAAGTGCGCGAATTCGTTGAGCGACACCTTGGGGAAGCCGCTCTTCGTCGTACGATCGTTGTGGTCGAAACATCCGACCGCTCGGCAATGGAGCGGGCGCAATGTGCTCACATGGCAAGCGCACTTGCCGAACATTTTCGCGAACAAGGACAACGCGTCGTTCTGATGATGGATTCCTTGACGCGCTTTTGCCGGGCCATGCGCGAAATCGGACTTGCTGCGGGCGAGCCGCCGACCCGGCGAGGCTTTCCGCCTTCCGTGTTTGCCATGCTGCCAGGCCTGCTGGAGCGCGCGGGCATGGGCGAGCGTGGCTCAATTACGGCCTTCTATACAGTGCTTGTCGAAGGTGACGGCGTGGGGGATCCCATCGCAGAAGAATCGCGCGGCATTCTCGATGGCCATGTCGTCCTCTCACGCACGATCGCTGCGCGATCCCATTTCCCCGCGATCGATGTGCTGCAAAGTCGCAGCCGCGTAATGGATGCGGTCGTGTCTATGGCACATCGCAAGGCGGCATCGACGTTCCGTGATCTCCTCTCGCGCTATGCCGAGTCCGAGTTTTTGGTCAAGGTCGGCGAATACAAGCAAGGCAACGATCCGCTTACTGACAGGGCTATCGACTCGATCGGCGACCTGCAGGAATTTTTGCGTCAGGGAGAAGACGAGGCGAGCGACTTTGAGGAAACCTTCGCATGGATGTTGCAGCTGACCGCATGAATTGTCTCCACGCTACGAGCTTGCGGCTTTTGAAGGATATGCGAGAGCGTAGCGCCCTTCGTGAGCTGTCCAAAAAGGAAGCTAAGGCCCACCTAGCGGCCGAGGCCGCACAGCATGCTTCCCGCGAGCTTGCAATCGCACAACAACACTGCGCAAGGGCGGAAATGGAGCTTTACCAACGGTTTGCATCGCTTGATGCCTTGTCCATCCAGACGCTCGACCAAGGCCATCTCCACATAGAGCGCCTTGAGGCTGAGGTCGCCTCGAGGCGCAAGACGCTTGATAACGCCTGCATCGCTCAGGAACAGACCGAGACAGCGGCGTCTGAGGCAAGGTCGCACTGGATCAGCTGTTCGGCGGCAAGGCACAAGTGGCAACAAATTGAGGACGACGTCCGGCGCGGCGTCGATATCCACTCTCAGACCGCAGCCGAGACGGAGGCCGAGGATGAGATCCTGCTTCGGTACCCGAGTGTCTCGCTCACCGATGTGGCGGGCAAGTCAATCTGATGACCGCTAGCATTCTTGTCGTGTCGCAATGGTGCCGTCTTGTAGAGCCGAAAACACTTTGAGCACACACGATTCACTGAAGCCAAAGCTAAGTCTGTCCCACGACGTCGTCTCGTGGCTCAACGAGTGCGCACACCCCCGCAAGCCTTTTCAGTGCCGACTTGGCGACGAGCCGCTATCGGTGCGAATAGGACGGCTTGTCTGGCAGCCGGAATCGCTTCCCATTCCGATGCTCGAGTGCATTTGGCGGCTCGGAGATGAGACGATCGTCTTGTCGATCTCCCGTGCACTGATAGAGAGGCTCATCTCGACCGTGCAGAGCGGCATTGGCTTGCCTCCCGAGCCAACCGGTTCACTGGTTCTCGAACTCGCACTTGAGCCGCTTATCGCTCGACTCGAGGCTCAGACACGGCAGGACGTGCTACTGGCTCAGCTGCGCGAAGCCACCATGCCACCTCCCTATCTCGAATATGACGTCGCCTGCGGCCCGATCAACGGCAAAGCTCGTCTGTGCCTATTCTCGCCTCTCGATGGCCCGGTGCCGTTCGCGTTCCACGCCCTGGGAGATCTGCTTCGACAGTTGCCGCCACAACCGTGCGAATTACCCGCAGAGCTCCCGGTCCTGGTTGCAGGAAAGATCGGCTCGCTTTGCGTTCCGGCGGCGCTTATTCGCAAAACATCTGCCGGTGATGCTTTGATACCAGACGTATTACCGTTCCACCGCGATCAGATCATCCTCTCTGCGGGCCGGCTCTGGGCCGTGGCAGATGTTGCGGACGACCGCCTGATCCAGCGGGGGCCTTTCCGCCCGCAACCATGCCCCTTGGAGAGTGCGCACATCATGACAGAACCGGAATTGCAGCAAGGGCCATCGGATGCCGAGCTCGACGATATCGAAATCACTCTGGTTTTTGAATGCGGCCGCTGGCTGATGCCGCTAGGGGAACTGAGGAGTGCCGGCGAAGGGCATATCTTCGAACTTGGTCGGCCGGTCGACGGTCCGATCGATATAGTTGCCAACGGCCGGCGTATCGGCCGTGGCGACATCGTGCGCATCGGCGACGAGCTTGGAATCAGGCTACGTGGCGGGTTGGCATGCAATGAGTGAGATCCAACCCGGGATTCTGGCGCTTCTTGCGGTTACGGCTGGGCTGGGTCTGCTGCTGCTCACAGTCGTCACAACCACGGCCTTTATAAAGATATCTGTGGTTCTCTTCCTCGTCCGCAACGCGCTCGGGACGCAGACGATACCCCCCAATATAGTTCTTTACGCGACGGCATTAATTCTCACCGTTTTCGTTAGCGCGCCTGTTATCGAGCAGACCTATGCGCGCGTCACGGACCCGAAACTCCACTATAAGACCTTCGACGACTGGGTTACCGCTGCTGAAGAGGGACGAGAGCCTTTGCGTGGCTATCTCAAGAAGTTCACAAGCGAAGAGCAGCGTCGATTTTTCCTATCGTCGACCAAACAAGTCTGGCCAGAGGAAATGCGCACCAGGACGACACCTGATGATTTCGCCATTCTCGTACCATCCTTTCTAATTTCAGAACTCAAGCGTGCCTTCGAAATTGGCTTTCTTCTTTATCTTCCGTTTATCTGCATCGATCTCATCGTAACCACGATTTTGATGGCGATGGGCATGTCAATGGTATCACCCACAATGATAGCTGTCCCTTTCAAACTATTTCTATTTGTTACTATTGATGGTTGGTCCCGACTAATGCACGGACTTGTGTTGAGTTATACAACACCGGGAGGTTGAGCATGGATGAGGCCAGCATTGTAGCCCAAATGAGCCAAACCTTAATCGTTTTCATGATTTGGGTTCTGCCGCCACTCATTGCCGCTGTGGTTGTCGGCCTGGGCATCGGCATTATCCAGGCGGCAACACAGATTCAGGACGAAACCTTGCACCTGACAGTGAAACTATTGGTCGTTGTTGCGATCATTGTTCTGTTTGCTCCTGTGCTAAGCGCTCCGCTCATCGAGCAAGCCGATTACGTGTTCTCCCAGTTTCCCGCGATTATACCGAGTTACTAGCCTTCATGATGTCTGGTTGGTCACCCACCGACGCCCAAATGCTCATCCATGCGGCCATCGAACTCATCATCGCCGCCGGTCTTGCTGCGGCTCGCGCTGTCGGCATTATGCTGGTCCTGCCAGTATTTACGCGGTCTCAAATTGGCGGGCTGATCAGAACATGCCTTGCTGTCGCGTTCGGGCTACCGTGCTTGGCACCCATCAGAGACGGGTTACAGCTGCTCGATACTGATACCCGTTTCATCCAAGTGACACTGCTCGGTTTGAAGGAGATTTTTGTCGGGCTGCTACTTGGGATTCCGCTCGGAATCCCGATATGGAGCCTCCAGGCGGCCGGTGAGCTTGTCGACACCCAGCGCGGCATCACCAGCCAAGTCGGTCCGGTAGACCCCGCGACGAACACTCAGGCATCCGCGATGGGACTTTTTCTCGGAATCACAGCGATCACGATCTTCGTCGCATCGGAAGGTCTGGAGATCATGATCGGCGGCCTTTATGGCAGCTACTCAATCTGGCCCGTATATCAATTTTACCCCACGCTGACCTCACAAGGGGCAATGGAATTAATCGCCCTCCTCGACCGGATTATGGTGACGAGTTTACTAGTCTCCGGGCCTGTCGTGGCCTTTCTGTTGCTAGTTGACATTTCGATAATGATCCTTACCCGCTTTGCCCCGCAACTCAAGTCGAACCGTCTTTCCCCGACAATCAAAAATATCGGCTTTCCGATCATTATGGTCACGTACACTGCGTATCTCATCGACGCCATGGCGTCAGATATCGCACAGGCCAAAGGCGGGCTCGAGGCGTTCGAAAAGATGCTGAAATGAGCACGAGCGAAGAGAAGAAACACCCGGGCACTCACAAGAAGCTAAGCGAAGCACGCAAGAAGGGGCAGATTGCGCGCAACACCGATTTCGTCCGCGCCGTCGGCACCTGCGCCGGTCTCGGCTATCTGTGGTTAAGAGCTAGCGCGATCGAAGACAAATGCATCGAAGCGGTATTATTGACCGACAAGCTGCAGGATCTGCCTTTCAATATCGCTGTCGGGCAAGCGCTAATTCTCCTGACCGAACTCACCGTGACGACAGTCGGCCCGCTGCTTGGAACTGTAGCCGCCGCGGCGGTCTCGGCCGCATTCATCTCTAACGGTGGACTACTCTTCTCGTTCGAGCCGATGGCGCCCAAGTTTGAAAAAATCAATCCTTTTCAGGGACTGAAGCGCATTGTGACGGTGCGCTCCTTAACCGACCTTGGCAAGGCGCTGGTGAAGCTATTAGTCCTCGGCGCTATCTTTCTTTTTTCTATTCTGGGCATGTGGAAAACGATGGTCTATCTGCCGGTCTGCGGCATTTCGTGCCTCGGCTTCGTCTTTACGGAGGTGAAACTGCTGGTCGGGATTGGTGCCGGTGCACTTCTGGTCGGCGGCTTGATCGATCTCCTGCTCCAACGCTGGTTGTTTTTGCGCGACATGCGAATGACTGAGACCGAGGTCAAGCGCGAAAGGAAGGAACAAGAAGGTACGCCAGAGTTGAAGCATGAACAACGTCGCCTACGTCAAGAGATGGCTAGCGAACCTCCGCTTGGCGTGCATCACGCCACATTGATCTTGAGAGGGCGGGCGATATTGGTCGGTCTGCGTTACGTGAGGGGCGAGACTGGGGTGCCGGTCTTGGTTTGCCGCGGCGAGGGCGAGGCCGTTTCACCTATCTTCGGAGCGGCGCAGGCGCTACGTCTAAGTATTGTCGACGATGATGGCCTAGCGCGTCAGCTCATCCAAACAACCAAGTTAGGAAAACCTGTTCCTATGCAGTATTTCGAGCCAGTTGCTAGAGCACTCCATGCCGCTGGGTTAGTCTAGACGAGTATACAAAATCGGTTTCTGTTATTGCGCAGGCTACTGTGCCGCTATGGGCCATGGGCAATCCAGAACCGTCTATGTGTCCGGCCGACCTCGCATGTTTTGGAGAATTATCGCAATGTTCGCTACCATCGGGACTACCGTTACTACTCAGCGCGCTCGGTCCGCCGTCACAAGTCATGTGCCACTTGCCTTGCGTGTGTGTTGATAGGCGCCATTCGCTGCTTTCTGATCACCTGTCTACCTGCGGAAAAATCGATCCGGCCAAACAGTGAACCGGATCGAGCGCATGCTCGGTCACCTCAAGATCCACCGCGCCACCGCCTCTCGCTGCTCGTAGCAGCGATGGACGCCTCAAACTACACTGTCTTCCGAACCGTTGCCCGAGCGAGAGCCTGCCCGACCGGATCGGCGTGCACACGAACCTCTTCTGGGTGGCGTGCCGAAGTTCCTGGTCTCTGGTTATATTATGCCTCTCAGGGCACATAACCGTTCGGGACACAAAAGCGCGACAATCTCAAGGCCGCCGTAACCAACTCCGATCGCTGCGACCCCGGTCTCAACAGAACCTATGCGGAGATGGCGAGCCGTTACGGAACGCGGTACTCTGGGCAGAGGCCGAGACAGTTGCGGTACAAATTGCACAGCGCTGGTTCCTGGCGTAGCTGCCGTCGGCAGATCGCCATGATCGACCGATCGACCTCCGTGGGCCAGCGACAGCCGGCGCATCTTGCAATTGTCTCCAAAACCAACATGCGCAAATGTCTCCGATCGAACCGGAGGTGTCGGGCGAAATGAGAAATTGACTCCTCTCGTTTCATGAAAAGTCCCGCCACGGTCCATCTCAAAACTCGTGCGCCCGAATGACGATGGCTTCCACTGCATTGCTGCCTCCGTCAGATTGTCGAAAGCCAAGCACCGTAGAGATAGAACCGCTTGAAGTGCTCGGAACTTGCAAAGGAAGTAGGATGGATCTCTTCGACAATATCGGTGCGTCCCCCGCCTCAGATCCCGTCCGAAGAGATGAGCCAGGGTTGCAACAGCATCAGGTCGAGCAGAGGAGTTTTGAGCAGCGCCTGAACGAGTTACAAGGAAGCGTGCCTCGGCAGGTCAATCCAACCTCGGGTCCACCGCCCCACTCGCCTGCGCCAAGTGTCTACCACGAGGAGATTCTTGCAGCCGCCGATCGCGGTGCCCGCTTACCGGCTGAAAGTTTCGCTTCGGCGAAGTTTTGGCAGGGAATTGATGGCGTGACCAACTCGCCTGCCCCAAACGTCGATCAGGAGGAGCTTCCGCAGTCCGGCGGCCATGCTGTGTCGGTGTCTGCAGGCGACCCAGCGATTGGAGGTGCTTGCCTGCAAGATTTGGCTTCCCTGCCACCGCCGGTCAACCTCCCAAGCGTCCCTTTGAGAAGCGCTCCCCACAGCCCCCTACCTCGCGCTCCCCGGGCAGGTTTAGGGCAGCCTCCGGCCAATCAACCGGGCGGTCCAATCAGCGAACCTCCCACAGAGCCGACCGAGGCGCGCTACCAAGCTGTCCTCCTGCAGCGAACTGCGCTGCTGCGTAAGCGAGAACGCCGCCACCCAGACGAGCTGCTTTTTAACACCTACCGCAGGCTGGCTACGGCCAAGGGAAATCAAATCAGCCAGAACAGGATTTCGAAAGACATAGCGGCGTTGCGGAAGTTCAGTGTGCGCCTTGCCAAGGACCACCAGAGCCAAATCGCCGGCCGGATTCACGATCGGCAACTGGACAGCCTAGTGAAGCTCTGCGCGGCCGGCGATACCAAATTACTTGGTCAAATCAACTCAGCATTGGGCAGGCTCCGACAGGCCCAGGCCGAAGGGCAGGTGATAGTTGGCCGGAATCGACCTAGCACGGAGGATGACGAGGTCTTCGCTGACTACCACACAAAAGCCACAACCGACAAAGTGAGCGAAACCACGGTGAAGACCGACTTGGCGACGCTGCGTAAGTTCAGCGCATGGCTTGCAAAGAACCACCAGAGCCAAATCCGCGGCAGGATTCAGGATCAGCAATTGGACAGCCTGGCTAGGGACTACGCGGGCAACGATCCCCTACTACTGCGTCAAATCAACTTTGCGTTGACCAGACTCCGGCAAGCATCTGCCGGAAAGCGGGTGACCGTTGCTCGGGGCGCTCGACCGGTCACGCAGGATGACGAGGTCTTCGCCGACTACCACACAAAGGCCACAGCCGGCAACGTAACCGCGGTGAAGACCGACTTAGCGGCGCTGCGTAAGTTCAGCGCATGGCTTGCAAAGAACCACCAGAGCCAAATCAGTGGCAGGATTCAGGATCGGCAATTGGACAGCCTGGCTAGGGACTTCGCGGGCAGCGATCCCATACTACTCCGTCACATCAACCTTGCGTTGATTAGAATCCGGCAAGCATCTGCCGGAGAGCGGATGACCGTCGCTCGGAAACCTAGTAGCAGGGACGATGAGGAACTCTTTGCCACCTACGAGGCAAAAGCTACCGCCGACAAAATAAACTCACACACGGTGAAGACCGACATCGTGGCGCTGCGTAAGTTCAGCAAATGGCTTGCGCAGAACCACCGGACGCAAATCGCCGACCGGCTTGAAAGTCCGGAGTTGGACGCGCTGGCGAAAGCCTATGCGGGCCGCGAGGCCTGGCGTATAACACCAGCGTTGAGAAGGCTCCGGCAGACCAAGGCCGAACAGCGGGTGACAGTTAAAGACCATCGTCCTGTCACCAAAGACCATCGTCCTGTCACCGAAGACACCAGAGTGATTGAGGCTGCCTGTAACGAAGCCGCCAGTAAAGGATATTACGGGAGAACGATTAGGAATTATCGACCTGTTTTGCTGCGTTTCAATGATTGGCTCACTGAGAACTTTGGTAAGGGTGTTGCCCGGATTGAACCTGCGGTGCTGAACCGTGCGGTTGAAGAGTACAAGAAGAACGAATCACGTGGGTTCCGCAGCGCGTGGAGCTTCTTTCAGAGATTTCGACAGATGTCCGCAGCAAACGAGGTCCTGCGCTTGGCCGCCAACGGGCAGGCGGGTTGGCGCCAGGATGAAGGCCGCGCACACAAAGCGGCGGCGCAAACCGCTTCCTTGTCGCCTTTCCCCCTGCCTCCAGCCGACCCGTCTTGGAACCAGCTGCGAGACCTCATTCAAAAAGACCTTGCGCAGCCTAGCTCGTCCTCGGCCTTCGCAGGCGCCCAGCAGGCCAGCTCGTTTCAAGAGTTTTCCTCAGCTCCGCATACTCCGTTCGAGGGGGCTTGGGAT
>NZ_JAVIIY010000002.1:0-648248 GCF_033977345.1 Mesorhizobium dulcispinae | reverse complement strand
CAATGCGAGCGCGACCCCCGGCTCGTGATCTCTACCTCACCCCATGCGCCCATCCCGCGCAGCGGGTTCGTTCTTCGGCCTTTTGCGGTCATTCGACATCGGTAGTGAACGACGCTAGTGGCATGTAGTGGGCGTTGGGCTTGTACAGCTTGTCAAAACTCATCCTCGCCCGGCCGACAGTCTTAGCCATGGCGCAAGGTGGAAAGCCGCCATCAAGAGAGGTACATAGGGCCGCAAACTTCGCGTAATTCTCCGCCTAGCCCCACTGCCGAAGCTGCGCCTTACCTTCCGATTTGCGACGCTGCCGACATCAACTCCTGAGTGTTCGGGGCGCCGAATAGGCCGCCATCGAGTACCTCGTTGGAAGTCCAGCGAACGACGCCATCGCGGTCCAGCAAGAACTGACCGACGAGCTGCCCAATGCCTGTGGCCATCATCTGTTGATCCGCTTCCGTGATATCGTAGCTGTCCTTCTTGTTCAGATATTCGAGCGCCGCAAACGGGTCCATCGGTTCCGGCATCTCGCCCGGCAAGTCGACCCGTATCGACTTCACATCGCTCATCGAAACCTTTTGCGGCCATGCGCTCTCATCTTCGGTGATCTGCATATTCGGCAATCCAAAGGCGCGGTGTGAAGTTCGCTCCGGATCGGATGCCGCGAGTAGGCCGAGCATCGGATGGTACCGCAGATAGAGGCGCGCCCGCTCGATGGGCGTGTTGACCACTGTCAGGCTCTCAATGCCCTTTTCGTTGAGGGCTGGGGTGAGTTGCGAAAGCATGGCGATATGGCGCCTGCAAAAAGGACAATGGAGACCCCGGTACAGCCCAACCAGCACTGGTTTCTCGCCTCGGAAATCGTCGATGGCGATCTTGCCCTCGCGGGTAATCGCGTCGAGCACGACATTGGGCGCCGTTTCGCCAGGTTGCAGCGGGCCTGTGTTGAGACGTTCTGACATGCTGATCCCTCCTGCTTGAGCCCATGTGCGGCACATGCATGCTTGGGCATGCTGAAATGGCGGTCGGCCATAGGACGGCGTCAAGGTCGGCGTCGATAGTCCATTTATAGCACGGAGAGGGCGTTATAGCACGGAGAGGGCGGACGCCAGTTCCCACCAGGGAAACGTTTTCACCCGATGGTGTTTCACGAGCCGGGCTATTGAGCGATGACGAGCGGAAGGCAAAGCGGCGGGTCAGGGTGATCCGCGCTGCCGCGTCGTAATTATGTCATTCTCCGAACGACCCAGAGCGACCGGCCCGCATGAGCGATTCCGGACACGAGTCGAAGGCGAGGATCATCTTTGAGCCGGTCAGCCTCAACCACATCAAGGAGCAGGATCCGCTGCTCGGTCTCGTTTGCGTTCGGCGTGATCCAGCAGCGACGATCCTCGCAGCAAAGCCCGGCTTCCGGATGCTCCTGGAGGTACTCGATCGCATATTCGGCGTCCACTTTTCTCGGTCCCGCGTCCACGGACATTTTCTCATCTCCTCCTCTGTCTGCGATCGGCCAGGAAGTGAACCAAGCCCTACTGCCCGGGCTTGCGCGAAAGCCGATCCAGCGCATCTCGAAGCGCAGTGGCGGCGCCGCCACGTTCGTCGGCTGACATCAGCTCCGGTTCAAGTTCCAGCCTGAAGTGCGGAAGCTCGGTTCGAACGGCGCGACAAGCGTCCGCTAGATTGGCCTTCAGATTGATGACGCGGTAAGTGGCAACGGGATAGGCGATCCCCTTGACCTGGACGTGGCCCATCTCCTCACAATCGATCGTGTCCTTTACTTGCGCAAACGTCTCGTAGGAAATGAGGATGGCCCCCGGTGCCGCCTCCTGTTCCAGGCGCGAGGCGAGATTCACGGCGCCGCCGATTATCGTGTAGTCCATCCGGTCCTCGCTGCCGAAGTTACCGACGGTGCAGTAGTCGGTATGGATGCCGATGCGGCAGCGCAGCGGTGTTTCGATCCCCATGTCCCGCCAGACTTCGGTGAGCTCGCTGATCCGCTTTTGCATGGCAAGCGCCATCTGCACACAAGCCAGCGCGTCCTCCTTGACGCCGCGCGTCTCAGGGTCGCCGAAAAACATCAGGATCGCGTCGCCGACGTACTTGTCGATCGTGGCACCATGATCCGACGCGATTTTCGACATTTCCGTCAGGTAGTGATTGAGGAGCTGGGTGAGATCCTCGGACTCCATCTTGTCGGTGGTCTCGGTAAAGCCGGCGATGTCGGAGAAGCAAATTGTCAGCTTCTTGCGCTGACTGGCGATTCTAACGTCTTGGCGGCCGGTGAATATCGAGCTGTACACTTGCGGCGCCAGATATTTGGCCAGCTTGTTGGAAAGCGCCTCTAGGGCAGCGGACTTCTCGGCGAGGTTCTCCTCCCTTCGCTTCAGCTCGGTGATGTCCGAATAGACGGCGACGGTGCCGCCGGCGCTGATCCGCCGCTCGCTTATCATGATCCATCGTCCGTCGCCCCGCCGCTGCACCCATGGTTCGCCAGGGTTGCGGTGCCGCCGCAGGCGCTCGGCGACCCACTCATCGACCCGCCCCTCGGCATCCCTGATGTAGCCGCGCTCGGCGGATCGGCGAATGATCTCCTCGAATGCCGTGCCGGGGGTTAGCTCGGCCTCCAGACCGGCGTATAGCAGTTCGCGGTAGCGGCTGTTGCTGAGGACAAGCCGGTCCTCTCCGTCATAGAGAGCGAAACCTTCGGAAATGCTTTCGATGGCATCGACCAGCCGCTGGCGCGCTTCTGCAACGTCGCGCAGGTTCTTTTCCTCGACCTCGACAGCGGTATCCCGGAAGAGGCTCAGCGCCTCGGCCATGCGCCCGATTTCGTCGCTGCCCGCGGCCGGCAGCGGCGCACGAAGATCGCCGCCCGCGATGGCGAGCATCCCCTGGCTCACCGCTCCCAGACGGGCGAGAAGGCTGCGGTCGACATAGAGCCAGACGACCAGAACCGAGCTCAACAGGCTGAGAAAGGCGGAGCCGAGGACAACTCCGGTGCCGTAGCGCTGGACGAGTGCGGCTTCGCGACCGGAGGCAGTGATCTCGCGATCCGCTGCTGCGACAAGACGGTCGACGGCAGCGGTGAGACTGCGCGACAGCCGATTGTTTTCGGCCAGAAGCTTTTCGCCCTGCGCGAGGACCGCAAGCTCCTCCTCCCGAGCCTTCGGGATGCTGTTCTCGCCATCGGCTAGTGCCTTGAACTCGTCCACCCGCTGCCGGAAACGGGTCTGCAGCTTAACGTCGATCTCCGAGGAAGCCGTTTCCAGAGCGGCAAGCGAGCGGCGCAGCGGAAACAGAATCAACGCCAGATCGCCTTGCGTCGGCGCGGTCGCGGCCTTCACCAGCGCGTCGTTGACCGCCGAGATCTCCAGCTGTGCCTTCTGCTGGGGGATGTAAGCCGCGATCGCCTGGACCATGTCGGCAATTGCCGCTGCGCGTCGATCGGGCGACAGCGACGTATCAGCCGCGACCGCCCGCCATTGCGGGAGCCTGGAATCCACCACCAGGATGCCGGTGGCCAGAAGGCGGTGGCTTCCGGTCGTCGTCGCGGTGAGGCGGTTCAGGAGCTCTTCCTTGCGGGCGACCACATCGAGGCGAGCGATAACCAGAGAGTCGAGCTCCTTCAGGTTGCGCCTCAGAACAACCGCGGCTTCCTCGATCTCGGCCAAAGGCACTGTGCCCAGCGTGGCGTCCCTGAGGTCCGTGCGCAGGGCCTCGAGGCGGGACATCTCGAGCGCGACGGCAGCCGAGACCTCGCTGTGCTGAGCCCTGCTTGTCGCCGCCAGCACCGACGGCGCGGCTGCAGCGACCCGTTCTGCCTGGCGCGACAGCTGGAGGGAGGACAGCGCCGACGGCACCCGATCCGTGGTAATTCGGTTGACGACGTCGCCGACTTGAAGGAAGGCATAAAGCGCCGCAGCGGTTGCCAGCACCGCGAGGGCACTGATCCCAAAAAAGGCAAACAACAGCCGGCCGCGTATGCCGAGGCGTTCAAGCATCGCGGTGAGTCGGAACAATCCAGCCACACTGGTCTGCATCGGACTAGACGTCTCAGGCGGCACGCCGGCGTTCGGCGAACCCTATTCGACCGGCACGTACTCCCCGCCGCGCCAGACGTACCAAACCCAGCTCTGCCTCGTGAGGTCACCCTTGTCGTCGAAATCGACGCGGCCAATGACGGTGTCGAACTCCTGTTTGTGCAGTGTCGCGATGACCGCCTTCGGTTCCAGCGAACCTGCCTTCGCGACCGCCTGGGCCCAGACCTGGACCGCGCAGTAGCTCAACAGCGTGTAGCCCGCGGGCTCGAAGTTTTCCGCGCGGAACCGCTCCACGATCGCGGCCGCGCCGGCATTTCGCCGCGGGTCCGCCGGGAAGGTGAACAGGGTGCCTTCCGCCGCTGAGCCTGCGATCAGGGCGAATTCCTCGGTAGCCAAGGAATCTCCGGATATGAGCTGAACCGTGTAGCCACGGTCGTGTGCGGCGCGAGCAATCAGCGCAACGTCGGCATGATACCCACCCACATACAAGACTGAGACGCCGGCGGTCTGCAACGCAGCGACCTCGGCTGAATAGTCGTCCTTCCCGGGCGCGTATGCGTCGTAAACAGCTTCAGTCACGCCCCGTTTGTGCAGCTGCTTCCTGGTCTCGTCGGCGAGACCCTTCCCATAGGTCGAATTGTCGTGAAGGATTGCAATCTTCTTGTCGCCCCAGCGATCGGCAAGGTAATTGCCGGCGATGAACCCTTGCGCGTCGTCGCGGCCAATGGTGCGGAAGACATTGGCACGGCCCTGTTCGGTCAGCTGCGGATTGGTCGAGCCTGGGGATATTTCGACGACGCCCGCCTCCTCGTACACTTTTGATGCGGGGATCGAGGCCCCGGAGCAATAATGCCCGACAACGAACACCACCCCGTCAGCCACCAGCTTTTGGGCGGCCGCGACCGCTTGCTCGGGATCGCAGAAATCGTCGACCGAGATGAGCCTCACCTTCTGGCCGAGCACGCCGCCCGCCGCGTTGACGTCAGCCACCGCCATCTCCGCGCCGCGCTGCCCCTGCTCGCCGATCCAGGCAAGCCGTCCAGTCATGGCAGACGAGACCCCGATCAGCACCTCGGCCCTCGCGGAACTGAACACGGCCGCGAGAACGACGATCGCTATGGCGATGACACGGTGCATGTGTGCACCCCTTGTGGGCATTAGCTTACGCTAATCCTGCCAGAGCCGACAGCCCCTTCGGTAAGCGCGAGTGTCTCGGATGTTATTGCAGCGCAATCGCGAAGCGACGCTTCACTCGAATGGCGGGTCACAACTTCGTTCGCCGATGTTGGAATCGCGCGCCAAATCGAGACATTCCACTTGGCCGGAGTGAGCATCGTGATTGGGTCAGGTCATGACGATGCTAACGCCGAGCGTAGTGTCAGCTCTTGGAGATTCGCAGCCTGAGCTGCCAGCCCGCTACCGGCCTCGCTCCGGTCATTCGAGAACTACTGGCAACCGGTCGCTTCTGGCGCTTAGCGGGCACTTGGTACGGCGGTCACTAGCCGCACATCAAATCTTATCCCCGCCTCGCCGCCAGCCGCAGCCAGGGCACCAGATGGAAGGCGGCCATCAGCAGATACATCGGCACCATGCCGCCGAGCACGGAGGCGCCGGGGCCGGACATGCACATCATGTCCTGGCCGCCATAGGCAGCGGTGAGCAGCGCCATGATCATAAAGGTGGGCGCCGCCGCGAGGCAGAGCCAGTCGGCGAGGCCGAGGCCTTGCAAGCCAGCCGGGCGAGGGGCGGGATTGTCGATGCTCATGATCTCCACCTTCCAAACTGGTCAGGCTCTCGGGAAAGATCGGCTCCGGCGGCGCGGTTGGCGCCGCCGGAGTCGCTTCACGCTCAGGCGTTCTTGTTGCGGAACGCCGCCTCTCCGGCGTCCGACACCTCGACCCATCGCTGGTCGGGGGCGGCGCCTTCCTCGTAATTGTCGTGCCAGTTCCACCACTTGTAGGTCTGGGTCTGCGGATAGCCCTTGGGCGAATCCTCCCAGACTTCCTGGCGGCCGAGCGGCGTGACGTCGAGATAGCTCCACACCGTGCCGAACGCCTCGTCGCCACGGTTGTTGACGAAGTAGGTGCGGAAGATGCGGTCGCCGTCGTGGATGAAGACGTTGTGGCCGTGCCATTCGTCGACGCCGAAATCCTTGTCCCAGCTGTCGGTGATGGTGTACCAGGGCATCTTCCAGTCCATCCGCTCTTTCAGCCGCTGGATGTCGGCCTGCGGCGCCCGCGAGGCGTAGGCAAGCGTGGTATCGCGGGCATTGAGATGGGCGAGGTTGCCGACCATGTCGGCGCCGAGCGAGCAGCCGCGGCAGGCATGCTCCGGCCAGCCATAGACGCCCGGCTCGAAGAAGGCGCGGTAGATGACGAGCTGCCGGCGGCCTTCGAACAGGTCGAGCAGGCTCGCCTTGCCGTTCGGGCCTTCGAACACGTAGTCCTTCTTAACTTCCATCCACGGCATGCGGCGGCGTTCGGCGGCTAAAGCGTCGCGGGCGCGGGTGAGGGATTTTTCCTTCACGAGCATCTCTTCGTATGCGCCTTCCCAGGCTTCTGGCGAAACGACCGGTGGTGTGTGCATTTGCTGGGTCATTGCTCTTGTCCCGTTCTTTCGGTTGGTTGAGGGTGACGCGGACAGACATAGGGCCGGACAGCGCGATGGTGAGAGTTACAAGTGTGACGGGATTTCTCTCGGTGAGCCTGAGATGGACTCGCTGATCAATGCCGCCGGCCGCGCGCTGGCGTCGGGAGACCCGCTCGGCGCCCTGAAACGCGTCGCGCTGCGCGACGATGCGCCGGCGCTGGCGCTGCGCGGCATCGCCATGGCGCAGCTCGGCGACTTCGCCAAGGCCAAGGCGCTGCTGAAGAGCGCCGCCCGCGCCTTCAGTCCGAAGGAGGCGGTGGCGCGCGCCCGCTGCGTCGTCGCCGAGGCGGAGATCGCGCTGGTCTCGCGCGATCTCGGCTGGCCGGAGAAGGCGTTGCGAAGCGCAAGAACGACGCTTCAAGCGCATGGCGACCGGGTCAATGCCGCCTATGCCGGCAGCCTCGAGGCGCGCCGCCTGATCCTGATCGGCCGGCTCGACGAGGCCGAGCGTCTGCTCGCCGGCTTCGATCCGGCGCCGTTGCCGCCGGTCGCGCGCGTCGCGCATGAGCTCGCGGCCGCCGGAATCGCGGTCAGGCGGCTGCGGACAAAGGCTGCGCGTGCCGCACTCGGCCGCGCGGCGCTCGCAGCTTACGAAGCCAACATTCCGGCGCTGAAGGCCGAAGTCGAAAGCGCGTCGCTGGTGCTGAAAACGCCCGTCGCGCGGCTCGTGGCGAAGGGTTTGGAAAAGCCGCTCCAGCTCGACGAGGTCGAGGCGCTGCTCGCATCCAGAGCGCTCGTCATCGACGCCTGCCGCAATGTCGTGCGCAAAGCCGACACGGTCGTATCGCTGGCGACGCGGCCGGTGCTGTTTGCGCTGGCGCGCACGCTGGCCGAAGCCTGGCCGGCTGATGCGTCGCGGGAGATGCTGCTGAGACGCGCCTTCCGCGCCAGGCACGCCGACGAATCGCATCGCGCGCGGCTCAGGGTCGAGATGGGGCGGCTGCGCGCCGAACTTGGCGTGCTTGCAGAAGTCAACGCAACGGCGGCCGGTTTTGCGCTCATGCCGCTGGAAGCCGCCGAGGTCGTGGTGCTGGCTCCGCCTGTCGAGGAAGAGCATGGCGCGGTGCTCGCCTTCCTGGCCGACGGCGAGTCGTGGTCCAGCTCGGCGCTGGCGATCGCGCTCGGCGCCAGCCCGCGCACCGTGCAGCGGGCGCTGGAAGCGCTTTCGGCCAATAATAAGGTGCAGGCGGTAGGTCGCGGCCGCGCGCGCCGCTGGATGACGCCGCCGGTGACCGGATTCCCGACCGTCTTGTTACTCCCGGGTCCGCTGCCAAGCGACTAGGCTGAGGCCATTGTTCAGATGGAGATCGAAAATGAAACGAGCCGCTGCCGAGATCCTGCGCGAATACGGCCCCTTTCCCGACGCCGAGCGCGTCAACGGCGTCACCTATGACGGCAAGAATGTCTGGTTCGCCACCGGCGACAAGCTGAAGGCGCTTGATCCGGAGAGCGGCGCGATCGTCCAATCGATCGACGTCGCCTCGCATGCCGGGACCGCCTTCGACGGCGAGCATCTCTACCAGATCGCCGAGGACCGCATCCACAAGGTAGACCCGAAGACCGGCAAGGTCGTCGCCACCATTCCAGCCCCCGGCAATGGCGGCGATTCAGGCATGGCCTGGGCCGAAGGTTCGCTCTGGGTCGGCGAATACAGGGCGCACAAGATCCATCAGATCGATCCCGAAACGGGCAAGGTGATCCGCACCATTGAATCGAAGCGCGTCGTGACCGGCGTCACCTGGGTCGATGGCGAGCTCTGGCATGCCACCTGGGAAGGCGAGGAGGGCGATCTCTTGCGCATCGATCCCGAGACGGGCGACGTGCTGCAGGAGGTGGCGATGCCCTCAGGTGTGTCGGGACTGGAATCCGATGGCGGCGGCTGCTTCTTCTGCGGTGGTGGCAGCAGCGGCAAGATCAAGGCCGTGCGCCGCCCCGGACATGCCGCGACGGACAAGGTTTCCGCCCCCGGCAAATAGCGGGCTGGCCGAGTCCGGCGCTGAGTGGAAACTTGCAGGTCACCAGGCGGGATCTCGGCCTTCGAGATCATCGTCCGGTCCGCGCTGCGGCTGGCGATGAATGGTGGCGTAGGGGTCCACATAGGCCATTTTGAGCGCATCGCCCCACAAACCGGGTATGGCGTTGAGCGATGCGCCGATTGCAAGCCTCGGAAAGCTTAGCCGTGGCAGGTTGAGGCGTCGCACTGCAGTCGGGGCGGTGGTAGGGATGTCAGCCATGGTGTCCTCCCATAACAGTGAGAATGACACCGCTTCCCGCTCAGGTCCTTGGCCCGAACCTGAAGAGTCCTGAACCGGCCTGAAGTTCGCCTTCAGGATCATCTTGGATTATCTTGGCCGCCAGGGGATGGGTTCTTGGCCAATGGACCTGGAGTTTGGGAACTATCGTTTGAAACGCGCCGAACGGCAGCTGCTGGGGCCGAATGGGCCGGTTGAGCTTTCGGCTCGCTCCTTCGACATCCTCGCCGCACTGCTCGACAAGCCGGATGACGTGATCGGCAAAACCGAACTTTTCGCTACGGTCTGGCCGGGCCAGGTGGTGGAGGAGAACACGCTGCAGGTCCACATTTCGGCGCTCCGAAAGCTGCTGTCCGCCGAGATGATCGTGACCGTGCATGGTCGCGGCTATAAATATGCCGGTCCCAAGCCCTCTATGGCTACGGCAGAGGCAACGGCGCCGTCCAGACCGTCCATCGCCATACTTCCCTTCGCCAATTTGAGTGGCGATGCGGAGCAAGACATTTTCTGCGAAGGATTGGCGCTCAACATTGTTGCCAACCTTGGGCGCTTTCACGAGTTGTTCGTCATCGACAGGTTTTCAACCCTGGCCTATCGGAACCGGACGGTGACCTCGGCTGAGGCCGCGCGTGAACTTTCAGTTCGCTACATCATAGAGGGTAGTGTTCAGAAGGCTGGTGATCGCATCCGCGTCTCAGTCCAACTTGTTGACGGAACGGACAACCGGCAGCTTTGGACAGAAACCTATGACCGGCAATTGACCGATATCTTCGAGGTCCAGGATGAGATCACCGGGACGATCGTCGGCACGCTTGCATCCGGCTATGGCGGCAGGCTCGGCAAGGCCTGGCGCGCCCGAACCAAGTCTGCCGGGCTCGAGAGTTTTGTTGCCCTGGATTATCTCCAGCGTGCCCTTGATGCCTGTCGTTTCAACAAGGAGGGAGAGAGCCTTGCCAGGGAGTATCTGGCCAGGGCAATTGAATGCGATCCCACACTTGCCAAGGCCTATAGCAAAATGGCGCTGAGTCATCTGGTCGACGCTTGTTTCGGCTGGGCTGATGACTACGACGTCTCGATGGAATTGGCCCGCCGATGGGCAGTCAAGGCAATTGCCTGCGACGATGGCGATTCCTGGTCCCATTGGGCCTTCGCCAGCTACCATTTGTACACAGCAAATCATGGCGTGGCGCTTGAGGCGTTCCGGAAGGCTCTCGAATGCAATCCCAACGACGCCGAGGTGACGACCGACTATGCGCTTTGCCTGAGCTATGTAGGGAGGGGGGAACAGGGCATCGAGCAGGCACAGAAGGCCATGCGGCTCAATCCGTATCACTATGAATGGTACACTTCTCAACTGGGGCAGATCTATTTCGATGCCCGCCACTATGACAAGGCTATCGCCACCTTTGCCAGTCTGCGTTCGCTGGATAGCGCCATCGTGCGCATCTATCAGGCTGCCAGCTTCGCCGCCTGCGGGAACCTGCAGCGGGCCCGGAAGTCTGTGGAACGCGCGCTCGAACTCGATGCCGGAGCCACGCTCGAAAAATGGACTGATCAGAAGCTAGCGCCCTATGGTGATGCCGTTTACCTCGAACATTTCCGCAAGAATCTTCGCAGGGCCGGTCTACCCGAGCGGGCCGCGCCGCGCGTTGACAAGGAAGAACAAGCGTCTCCCGGGCTGCGATGAGCACCGTCGATCCAAGGCCTGGATTGAAACGAAACATGTAGTCTCGATCAGGCCGCCTCGCGCGCCGGCCGGGCAACGCCCTTGTTTGAGATCTGGCCGGCATTCGGCGTGTCGATATGAGCCCAGGCCGGCCGCTCGAACAGGAAGTTTCCGAAGCCGGTGCGCTTGACGATGAAATAGAGAATGACCGGGCTGGTGACCGAAACGAGCAGCACCGCGAGGCTCAGCATGCCGGTGTCGGTCAGAAGGCCGCTTGCCAGTGCTGCACCGCGGAAGATCGACATTGGGATGGTGAAGGCGACATAGACGACCAGCGAATGCTCGCCGAGCCAGCGCAGCCATTCCATCGAGGCGAATTTCGACAGGAAGCCGCCGGCGACGCAGAGCGCCACCGCGCCGGCGACGGCGAGGGTAAGATGCAGCGGCGGCCATGCCGCCAGCCCCATCTGCATGCCGACCGGCTCGACGGCATAACCCGGCGAATAGACGAGCAGGCCGTTGACGATCGCCCATGCGATCAGGCCCGCAACCGCGATCACTGGGCGGTCTTGCGTCCACTCGACGAGCCGGAACACCAGCGGCGCCAGGACGAAGCCGAGATAGAAGAACACGAAATAGGCGGCGAATTGTGTGAGCGCATAGCTGTCCGAATGCGGCGCCCACATCTGCAGCACTGCCGCGGCCGGGATGACGATCCAATGCGGCACGTTAAGCTCGCGCAGGACGCGCGCGACGAGGCCGAACACCGCCAGCATGTAGATGAACCACAGCACGCCATAGGGCTGGACGACAGCCATTGCGAGGTCGTGCAGCATGCCGGCCGGATCGCGGCTGAAGACGCCGATCTTCAGCCCGATCGAGATGATCGCCCACAGCACGTAGAAATAGAGGTAGTGGACGACGCGCCGGTCGATGTAGCGCCGCCACGGCCGGTCGATCACCTGCGACAGGAACAGTCCTGAGATCAGGAAGAACTCCGGCATGCGGAACGGCGTCGCGAAGCCGATGACGTAATGCAGGAAGCCGACGCCGCCGGTGTATTCACCGGTGTTGTAGGCCGAATACATCATCACCACCAGGATGATCGAAAGACCTTTTACCGTATCCACCCACGGCATGCGCGTCGAGTTGTTCATGAACGACCCCGAGAAAGGCACCCGGCGCCAGAGTACCGGAAGGGTACATCTCTAGCAGCACGAAGCTTCGGATATCGTAAACGCGACGCTGCTAGTGGTGAACGTCTGACGCTTGGTACCCAAGGCGAATCCATGCGATGGGCGGCGAACTGCCGTTGCGTGCGGTTGGCGCAACGACCTGGTAGCGCCAAATGCCGTCAAAGGTGGGCGATGACCGGTGACCCGTTTCATTGGCGTGCGATGCCACCGGGCCGATGGCCTTCTAGGATCAGCAAAGGTGGCTATTTGAACAAATTTGAGTTGGGAGACGAAGCGAAGCAGGCCCGTACCAGTCGTTGCGCAAGAGATTATCGATTCAAGGTAGCGGGATCGGCTTGTCACTGAGTGTGCGCAAATACGCGATCAGATCGACTCGTTCTGTCTCGTCAGGAACACCAGGCATCTCCATCTTAACGCCCGGCCTGGTGAGCATGGGCCCGTACAGATATCTGTTCAGATCCTCATACGTCCACACGCCTTCCCAGCTCAGCAAGGCATCCGAATAATCCATATTTGCCATAGATGCCTTGTCGCGACCGACGACGCCCCACAAGTTCGGTCCCGCTTTGGTCCCTGCCTTTGGCTCGGCATTGTGGCAACGGTTACACGCGCGGGTGAAGTAGGTTCGGCCTTTCTCGACATCGGCAGAAGCCAACTTCATCGAGATCGGGGCTGGTGTTGGCAAGACGACGCCGTGCGACATCAGATAGTCTGCGACTTCACGTTGCCCCTTGCGTTTTGCGAGATGGAGCGGTGTCTTGCCGTCATTTGTCTTCGCATTCACGTCGGCGCCGGCCTCGACCAGTGCCTTCACGCAGTCGAGACACCCGAGAATGACGGCGACATGAAGGGCGGATTCGCCGTCACGGTCCGAATTGGGATTTGCGTGATGCTCCAGCAAAAGCTTTAACAGATCGATCTTGCGTTTCCCCATAGCCGCCATCAGCGGGCGACCCCAAGTCGTCTGGGCGTTGACGTCCGCACCACGTTCTATGAGCAGTTTTGCTGCTTCGATATGGCCCATCATGACCGCAAAATAGAGCGGCGTTGCGTCTCCATCGCTCTCATCGATGCCGGCACCTGCGTCGAGCGCTGCCGTGATCGCCGCAACATCGCCGTTCTTCGCGGCGTCGTGAATGGCGGCGGCGCGCAATTCAATCGGGAAATAAACAAGCAGTGGCGCAATGAAAAGCAGGAGCCTGCGCATTGGCCCCTCCCCAAGGCAAACCGGAGCACGCAGCACGCTTTAAGGGGACAAGGATACCTCAAACTCCCCGCGAGAACGAGAGTTTTCGGGAAGACTGGCCATGGCCTTGCTGCCCACCGTCAGAGGCTGTGGGGTCCCATCCGGGTCAACTCGGACCGTAGCGCGAGCAAAGGTGGACTCTTCTACGCGGGTACCAGCGTCAGGCTTCACCGCTAGCCGTCGCTTCGTGCCGGCGTTAACGCTGTCGTCTCCCGCATCGCCAGCGCTACGATCGCGCCCGACAGGAAGGTCAGCGCCGCGATTGCCGCGATCGCCGCGACGAAGCCGAAAAAGTCGGCGATCAGGCCCGCCGACAGCGCCCCGATCGCATAGCCGAGATCGCGCCAGAAGCGGTAGACGCTGAGCGAACGCGCCCGCCACGAAGGATGCGATGCGTCCGACACCGCCGCGATCAGGCTCGGATAGACCATCGCCGTGCCGAGGCCGAGCAGCAGGCTCGCCAGCAGCCACCAGCCGAAATCGCGCGTCATGGCGGTGGTGAGAAGCCCTGCCGCCTGCACCCACATGCCGGCGACGATCAGGCCCTTGCGGCCCCAGCGGTCGCTCAATGGCCCGGTCGCGACCTGGAGGATGCCCCACACCGCAGGATAGACCGCCTTGAGGATGCCGATCCGCTCGACGCCGAGCCCGTGAGCGACGAAGAAGAGCGGAAAAAGACCCCAGCTCATGCCGTCGTTCAGGTTGTTCACCAGGCCGGCCTGCGAGGCGGCGAACAGGTTGCGGTCACCAAACGAGGTCAGCATGAAGATTTCGCGGAAGCCGAGCGGCGAGGCAGCTTTGGGATGGTTGGCCAGTTCCAGTCGCACATGCTCGCGTGTGTCGCGCACGAGCAGGATCGACAGCGCAGCGCCAAGGACCGCATAGCCGACTCCGAGATAGATCGGCACCGGACGCAGTCCGTAGCGGCTGGCCAGATAGCCGGTGAGGAAAGCGGTGATGCCGACGGCGAGGTAGCCGGCGAACTCGTTGAGGCCAACGGCAAGCCCGCGCGATTTCGGCCCGACGAGATCGACCTTCATGATGACGGTCATCGACCAGGCGAGACCCTGATTGATGCCGAGCAAGGCGTTGGCGGCGACGATCCAGCCCCAGCTCGGTGCCCAGATAATGATGAAGGGCACCGGCAGGCCGAACAGCCAGCCCAGGATCAGCACGCGCTTGCGGCCCCACATGTCGGCGAGCTGTCCGGAGACGAGGTTGGCGCAGGCCTTGACCACGCCGAAGCTGACGATGAAGGAGACGACCAGCGTGGTGGAGGCGACGCCGAATTCCTCCGCGCCGATCAGCGGCACGACGGTCCGCTCGATGCCGACCATGCCGCCGACAAAGGCGTTGATCAGCACCAGGAGAGCGAATTGCTTCCAGTTGGCCTTGAGGCCAAGCGCGACGCCGGGCGCGGCTGCGCTCAAGATTTGGCCCCGGCGTTCGCGGCCCGGGTGCGGGCGGCATCCGGCGGCGGGGGAGGGATGTCGGCGGTCATGGCCGCGACGAACTGGTCCTCGTCGTCGATACGGAAGGCCTTGTTGAAGCGCCGCTCGAAGCCGATGGTCGATGTCGGCTTGCCGCTCAGCGAGCGCCCGCAGACCGAGCCGGAATAGGCGCCCGGCAGCACCTCGATATGATCTGGCAACTCCTTGAGGCGCCGCACGCTGGCATAGAGCGCGCGGGCGCCGTCCTCCGCGCTCGAGGCGAGTTCCGTGCGGCCGAGATCGCCGACCATCAGCGTATGCCCGGTGAGCACGAACCAGGGCTCGGCCGACCGCGTCCGGTCGGTGACCAGAAGGCTCAAATGCTCCGGCGTGTGACCCGGCGTGTGCATCACGGTCGCCGTCACATTGCCGAGCTCCAGCACCTCGCCGTCCTTCACCCGACGGAACGGAAAGTCTGCCTCGGCGCCTTCGAAGAGCACGTATTCGGCGCCGGTCGCCTCGGCGAGTGCCCGGCCGGCCGAAATGTGGTCGGCATGGATATGCGTGTCGACGACGTAAAGAATGCGCATGCCAGTCGCGCGCGCCGCATCGACATAGGGCGCTATGTCGCCGACCGGATCGACAACGGCCGCGGAAGCCTTGCCGCCGCAGCCGAACAGATAGGAGGCGGCGACCGGATCGGAATGCAGGAACTGCCTGAGAATCATTGCTTTTCCTCCGCACGGCCGGTCGTGGCGGGCGAGCCGCCCGGCTTGACAGCAAGTTGAAATCGTCATTCAATCATTCCATTGAATAACGATGCGTCGCTGAAGGGACGATGTCAATCCGCAATCCGAAACAGGCGCTCTACGAACAGTTCGCGATCGTCGCCAAGGCGCTCGGCCACCCGCTGCGCCTGGAAATAATCGAGCATCTGGCGCAAGGCGCGCGCAGCGTCGAGGCGCTCGCCGCGAAGCTCGGCCAGCCCGTCGCCAACATCTCGCAGCATCTGCAGGCACTTCGCCGCGCCGGCATCGTCGCGGCCGAACGCGACGGCAAATTCGTCCGCTATGCGCTCGCGGATGAGAGCGTGCTCACCGCTGTTGCTTCGGTGCGCGCCGTTGCCGAGCGGCAGCTGGCCGAGGTCGACCGCATCGTGCGCGGCTATTTCGAGACGCGCGACGACATGCGGCCCGTTAGCCGGGACGAACTTCAGGCGCTGATGCGCGACGGGCTGGTGACGCTGATCGATGTCCGCCCGCCGGACGAGTTCGCGATCGGCCATGTGCCCGGCGCGATCAATGTCCCGCTCGGCGAAATCAGAGCCTGGTCCCATAGTGCCGACACCAGTCGTGAAGTCGTAGCATACTGCCGCGGTCCATGGTGCGTGATGTCCTTCGAAGCGGTTTCCGCGCTGCGCTCGCTCGGCCATTCCGCGCGCCGTCTCGAGGACGGAATGCCGGAATGGAAGGCCGCCGGCCTGCCGGTGGAGATGGCCGCCTGACGGCGTGGCTGAACGGGTAGTCAGCGCTCGGGCAATCCCGCCAGCTTCAAGCCTTCGACCACCTTGTTTGCCCATTCCGGGGTGTTGCGGAAGATAGGCAGCGACCGGAATCGTTCGATCGTGAAACTCGGCTGGCCGGCCATGAGCTTTTGTGCCGCCCATCGGGCGGTCTCCAGGTCGCCGCCCATCGCCGACCAGGCGGCGAGGTAGCGATAGGACGTGATGATGTCGGGGTGGGCGGCGATCACCTCACGCGCGATCGCGACCGCCTGGGAAAGGGAACCTGTCTTGGCCAAGGCGTAGCCCATTCCCAGTCTCACGGCGAATGCGAACGGATCCATCGGGCTCAGAGCCATCGCTCGTTGGAACCGTTCGGGCGCGCGGGCCTCTTCGCCCTTGTAGATCGCGATCCAGCCATGGCGTGCCCATGCCCACGCATTGTTCGGATCGAGCGTGAGCGCCCTTTCGATGAAGCTGGCGGCGCGCTCCTGGTCACCGCCCATGCTCAATGCCGAGCCGGCGGCGGTCAACGCGATTGGATCATCGCCGATCGAGCCGGCTGCCTCGACCGCCGCGACCGCCTTTTCCAGCTCGCTTTCCGGGTTCTCCGCCCACAGAAACACGGCGTTCGAGGCGTGGCACCAGGCCAGAAGCGCATGCGCGCGGCCATAGGCCGGATCGACTGCGATCGCCTTCTTGAGCAGCCCTATTGCCAGGTCGTTGGTGTCCTTGCGGCGGCCCCAAATGTTCGGAAAGGCGCGCATGACGAAATCATAGGCCCGCAGGCTGGTCGGCGGCTTGCGTTTGGCCAACTCGATCTCGGCACCGCGGATGGCCGGATGGATGGCGCCGGCCACCTGCGCCGCGATCCTGTCCTGGAACTCGAAAACGTCCTCGGTCGCGCCCTCGTAGCGCTCGGCCCAGAGCTGTGTCCGTGTCTCGGCATCGACAAGCTGCACGGAAATACGCAGCCGGTCGCCGCCCCGCCGAACGGTGCCTTCGACGACGTAGTTGACGCCGAGTTCCCGGCCCACCTCGCGCACGTCGACGAAGCGTCCCTTGTAGGTGAAGGCGGACTGGCGCGCGATGACGAAGAAGTCGCGGACACGCGAAAGCGCGGCAGTGATCTCCTCGACGACGCCGTCGGCAAAATATTCGTCGTTCGTCCCGCCAAGATTGTCGAAGGCCATCACCGCCACCGAGGGCTGGTCATGCGGTCTCGCCGACGCGGCGATAGACTGGATCGGTCGGGCGGTGTCGTGCGTCGGCGTGGTCTGGCGATCTCCGCCCCGCGTTTGCAGCGACGCCGCCAATGACTGCGTCTGTGCCTCGGGCTCCACGCCCAGATGCTTCTTCAGCAGCGCGCGGCAGGTTTCGAACTGACGCAAGGCCGCGTTTTCGTGGCCCCTCGCAGCGTGGATGCGCATCAAGGCCCGGTGCGCCGGCTCCGCAGTCGGATCCGCGGCAAGCAGCCTTTCCGCAAGCCGTTCGCAGGCTGTTTCATCCGCGGATCCGGTCTCGGGCAAGGCGAGGCTCAGGCGCTCCACCAATTGCAGCGCTTTCTGCCGGTATCCCGTCTGATATGGACGGAACCATTCATCCAGACCGTCGGGAATGGCCTCACCCGCGAGCACGTCACCACGGTAGAGCTGGGCGGCGCAGGCGAGGTCAGCCGTGCTGCTTTCGGCAAGCTTGCGCTCGAAGAGCCAGATATCCGCTTCGTCCGGACCGGCCGTCAGCGCGACCGTTTCCTGATCCCCATCGATGGAAATGGCCGCATTGCCGGCGGCGGGAAACCACCGCCTGATGTCGGCCAGGGCCTGGCGCAGGCTGTTGCGCGACTGCGCATCGCCTCGTCCCGGCCAAAACCCTTCGCAAAGCCGTTCGCGAGTGTGGCCGCGGCGACCCGCCAGGACCAGGGCGGCAAAAAGAAGCGAGGATTTGCGCGTTGCGAATTGCACAGGCTGGCCGTCTCCGGACATCACCTCGAGACCGCCAAGCAACCGGATACGCACGACCCCTCTCCAGATTTCGAACGCGCCAGCAGAATAGCATCTTCGCCGGTCGATTTAACGCGGATTTAACGGCGTCCCGCCGGACTTGCCGCAATGGTTCACGCCCGGCTGAACAGCCGCCGATCGCGCGTGTGACAAGCTGCGACCGTAATCTGGAACGGGAGAGCAAAATGGCTCACACGGAAGCTCACGCGAAGACCCGCACATCGAGACACCGGCTGCTTGGGGTAGCGTCGAAAAGCATCGCAACAGGGCTCGCTGCCTTCACGGCCTGGCGGAGGGCCGTTGCAGCTCGCAGGGCGTTAGCAGACCTGACGCCCGATCAGTTGAAGGACATCGGCTGCCTGGAGCCCCCTGCGCCGAAGATCGTCGTCAGGGTCGGGGTCGGCATCATGACGGATCTGATGTCCATGAGATGAGGTTCGCCGCCAATCTCGCGTCGCTCGAAAACCTGCGCGTCGCTGCCACCGCCAATCATGGAGGGTAATCATGCATATGAGAGCTGACTCGCCGATTGCACCCGCGACACTTTCGCGAGGGGAAGCGCTGAGCCTCCTTTCGGCCGGCATTGCAGGACCCTGCTGCGGCGAGGCCAATGAGATGCTGGCCTGGCTCTACCTGCTGCCGCCCAGCGAGCCAGCATCCGGCGAGACGGGCGCCGAACCGCCAGTCGATCGCTCCCGGCCGTGGTCTCGCCTGCGCAGTCTCTGGCGGACTTGACTTGTCGACATTTGCACTCCCGCGGTGGGGCCTCCTGACAAGCTCCGGCCGTCCGGAGTGGGTTGCGAGGCATGGGCGGCGTGCCGGCAGCATCGAACTCGAACGTGCCACGGCATCGACAAGCTGGTACATTCCTCGACGCTTTCTTCAACCGGGCGGAGGATCACCATGTCTGCGCGCTTGTATTCGCTCCTGCTAACGCTTCTCCTGATTGCACCCAGCGCCTTCTCGGAGACGCTGAAGCTTCCGGACAATCTGACGGGGTTCAGTTCCCCATCCGGGGAGAGCTTTCTTGTCGAGAGCACGGCGAAGGAGGCGTATTTCCCCCTCGCGAGCAACTTTCTCACGCAAAAGACGCAGGCCTATTGCGGTGTGGCAAGCATCGTCATGGTGCTGAATGCGCTCAACGTTCCTGCGCCTTCGGTGCCCGAATACGAACCCTATAAGACGTTCACGCAGGACAATGTCCTGAACGAGCGCACCGAGGCCATTCTTCCTCGCCAGGTCCTGGACAAGCAGGGAATGACGCTCGACCAGATCGGGGCCATCCTTTCCACGCAGCCGATCAAGGCCGAGGTCCGCCACGCTTCGGACGCCAGTCTCGAGCAGTTCCGGACCCAGGCCAGTTCCTTCCTTTCCAAACCCGGACACTTCGTCATCGTCAATTATCTGCGCAAGGCGATGGGCCAGGAGAAGGGCGGGCATATATCCCCGCTGGCCGCTTATGACGAGAAAGCGGACAGGTTCCTGATCCTCGATGTCGCTCGCTACAAATACCCGCCGGTGTGGGTGAAAACGGTCGACCTGTTCGGGGCGATGAACACGGTCGACAGCGACAACGAGAACAGAACCCGCGGATATGTGCTGATATCGTCGCCTTCGGGAGAGTAGTTCAGCTGAACTTCCCGCTGAGGGTGTGCACTCTCGCACAGGAGCGACGGCCCCGGACGTTTGGTGTAGGATGTAGCTTAGATATCTAGCTGATTGGTGACGCGGACATTTCGCGGGTCCGAGGGTGTCATGGATATACTCGAAGCAGGCCGCTTTCTCTACCAATTCGTCTGGCGTCTGCGGGTGGCGAACCACCCCGCCATTTTTTCCAGAACCTTTGACTCTTGCCTGAATGCCACTGCGTAAAAACGTCGTACGACGGCGTCGATGGCGACGATCCGAGTGCTCCTTCTTTCGGGGCGAAGCGGTCGTAGCTGCGGGGTCGCCTGCCGGTCCAGTTCCTTGAGGTGAAATATTGCGCCAAGTGGGTTTATATCATGCATCGCATTGTCTCCCTTTGGATGAGAGGGGAGAATAGATGAGCACCGTGGGGCTATCGTCTTGAGCAACGTCAAGACACTGCAAAATCAACAATTGCGCTCCGCTGACGACACGGCTGATCTGCGCATCCGGTTATTCGGCCCAATGTCGATCACGCGTGGCGGCAAACGGATCATCATCGCCTCTCGGAAAGGTCGAGCACTCGTTGGCTATCTGGCATTGCGGCAAGGCATTGAATTCGCTCGCATCAGCCTAACTGGCCTGTTGTGGGGTGAGCGTAGCGAAGACCAGGCGAGAGCGAGCTTACGGCAGACGCTTTCCGAGCTGCGGGGCGCGCTCGGGCCGGCTGCCCAGCACTCGATCGTCGCGACTAAGGAAACCGTCACCTGGGTACCGGGATTGGCGTGGGTCGACGCCAAAGCGGTGGAGGACTTGGCCGGCTCCAAAGACAAGGAGGCACTTAAGGAGGCGGCCGAGTTCATTAGTGGCGACCTCATGGAGGGCTTGTCCGTCGGAGAAGCGCCTTACGAGGAATGGCTGGCGAGCGAGCGAGAACGCTTCCGCCTCACCCGCTGCGGAATTTATGTGCGATTGATGGATGATGCGGAACAGGGCGGAAGGTTCGAAGAAGCATTGACTTATGGATTGAAGCTCCTGGCGCTTGATCCGATTCAGGAGCCAGTCCATCGCGCTCTGATGAGGCTCTATGCGGCGCAGGGGCGGCACGACGCGGCACTGTCGCAATACGAGAGGTGCCGGCGGGAGCTTTCGCAGCAGCTTGGGGTGCCGCCCGACATGGAAACCGAGGAGCTCGTCCGCGCCATCAGGGCAAGCCGCCGCGCCGGCCCGGCAGGAAAGCCGGTCCCGTCGAGCCGCGCCCCGAGCGCACGACAGCCCGATCGATCGGAACTGCAGGACCGCCCCTCGATCGCGGTGCTCCCGTTTACGAACCTCAGCGGCGATCCCGAGCAACAGTACTTCGCCGACGGCATCGCCGAGGACATTATCACGGAGCTGTCCCGCTATCGTTCGCTGCTCGTTATCGCCCGCAATTCCTGCTTCCAGTTCCGCGGCGACGTCGACGTCGCCGATGTGCGCAGCGCGCTCGGGGTCCGCTACGTCGTCGAGGGCAGCGTCCGAAAGGCCGGCCAACGCATCCGAGTGGCCGCGCAATTGATTGATGCGCTGGACCGATGCCAGGTCTGGGCGGAACGCTACGATCGCGAGAGCCTGGACATCTTTGCCGTTCAGGACGAGGTGGCACGGGCCGTCGTCGCGACCCTGGAAGGCCGCGTTGCGGCAAGGGGCGCCGAGCACACCCGCCAAAAACCTACCCCCGACTGGGTCGCCTACGACTACTTCCTGCAGGGCCGCGAACTCAGCTACGGCTACCGACAGAGGGAGGCCGAGCGGCTCTTCGCCCGCGCCGTCGAGCTCGATCCCGGCTATGTCCACGCCCACGCCTGGAGGGCGATCGCGCTCGGCGTCAGCTATCTGCACGACGGCCGGCAAGACACGCTCGACGCGGCGTTTGCCAGCGCGCGCACGGCGCTTGCGCTCGACGACAACGACGCGCGCTGCCACTACGCGATGGCCTATGTCGCGCTCCGCCGCTGCGAGTACGATCTGGCGGGCCGCCACCACGACCGGGCGCAGAGCCTCAATCCCGGCGATCCGGACATCGCCGCCGGTCGCGCGAATTGGCTCATGCATGTCGGCCGGCTGGACGAGGCGCTCGCCACGCTGGACGCGGCGCTGGAGCGCGACCCGTTTCCTCCGACCTGGGTCTGGGATGTGCGCGGCTACGTCCTCTATCACCTCGAACGCTATGCCGAGGCAATCAACGCCTTCCGGAGCGTGCGCGCGGAGCCCTTCTGGATCATGGGCATGCTCGCGGCGGCTTATGCTCAGGCCGGTCGCCGCGACGACGCGCACCGCGAGCTTGAGCGCTACCTTGCAATCAAGCCGGGCGCGACGCTTGGCACCGTCACCGACAAGATCATTTATGCCACGGACGCCATGCGGCAGCGTTGGCTCGACGGTCTGCGCAAGGCGGGCATGCCGGAGTGAGAGTTGACTTGTCGGCGGCGTTAGCCGCCCGGGAGTGTCTGCTTCAGCCGCAAAGCTGCCATCTCACACGTTGGCATTGGGCTTCCGCTTTCCGCCAGTTGCAGCCATTTAGCATTATCTAACGTCTGGCGGGTCTTTTGGGCCTTATGCCACATTCGATTTCAGGAAATCCAAGGATTCCGGCATAGGCTGCCGAGCTGACAAAGCCCACGAAGACGCGCAGCGGGAAAGCTTCCGGCGCTGGCTCTGTTTTTGACGATCAAAATCCGGTGGATGCCCCATGCTGAGGTGGGCTCGCCTGGCAGCAGGCGAGCTGTAGCAACTGGGCTGCCGTAAGCCTCAGTCCTTGGCGCGCTCGACGTAGGAGCCGTCGGCGGTCATCACCACCACGCGCGTGCCGGTCGTGATGTGCGGCGGCACGGCGGTGCGCACGCCGTTGGACAGCAAGGCCGGCTTGTAGGATGAGGATGCCGTCTGGCCCTTGGTGACCGGCTCGGTGTCCACCACCTCGAACGTGGCGCGCTGCGGCAGCACCAGCGAGATAGGCGCGCCGTTGAACTGTGCCAGCTGTACCGCCATGCCTTCCTGCAGGTAGGGGGCCATGTCGCCGACCACGCTTTCGGAAGCCACGACCTGGTCGTAGCTTTCCGGGTTCATGAAATGGAAGCCTTCGCCGTCGGAATAGAGGAAGGTGTGCTCGCGCTCTTCGACATAGGCGCGCTCGACCATTTCGGTCGTGCGGTAGCGCTCCGAAACCTTCACCCCGTCGCCGATGCGGCGCATGTCGAGCTGCGTCACCGGCGTGCCCTTGCCAGGGTGGATGTTTTCGGCAAAGAGGATGACATAGAGCTTGCCGTCCTTATCGACGACGTTGCCTTTGCGTAAGGAGCTGGCGATGACCTTGACCACGGTATTCGATCCCATTCGAGTTTTTCGGCCTGCAAGCGTCTATGCCCATGAAGCGGCGACGGCGGCCATCGCGTGCGCCCTAGCGCATCTTGCGCCGAACCGCCAGCCTTCGGCGCGATTTTCCTGCCCATGACCGCCGCTTCGCCCTGGTGGACGCCGCATATTCATGCCGATCGCCGGCCAAGGCTGATGGCGCGCAACGCCATTGCAAATGCCCTGCGCGGCTGGTTCGCCGAGCGTGACTTCGTCGAGGTGACGACATCGGCGCTGCAGGTTTCGCCCGGCAATGAGGCGCATCTTGCAGCCTTCGCCACCGAGGCGATCGGGCCCGACGCATCGCGCCAGCCGCTCTATCTTCACACCTCGCCGGAATTCGCTTGCAAGAAGCTGCTTGCCGCCGGCGAGAGACGCATCTTCAGCCTCGGCGCGGTCTGGCGCAACCGCGAGCGCGGGCCGCTGCATCATCCCGAATTCACCATGCTCGAATGGTACCGCGTCGGCGAGGACTATGAGCGCCTGATGGCCGACTGCGCCGAATTCCTGGCGCTCGCGGCGGAGAAGGCCGGCGCCAAAAGCTTCCGCTTTCGCGGCCGCGAGGCGGACCCATTCGCCGAACCGGAGCGGCTGAGCGTGGCCGAAGCTTTTACGCGCCATGCCGGGATCGATCTTCTGGCGACCGTTGCCTCCGACGGCGGCACCGACCGCGAGGCGCTCCACGCGGCGCTGGTCCGCGCCGGCTTGCGTACCGCGCCCGACGACAACTGGGCCGACCTGTTCAGCCGGGTGATGGTGGAAAAGGTCGAGCCGGCGCTGGGGCAGGGGCGCGCCACCATCCTCTACGGCTATCCGGTATCGGAGGCAGCCCTTGCCCGGCCGAGCGCGGAGGATCCGCGCGTTGCCGAGCGCTTCGAGCTCTATTGCTGCGGCGTCGAGCTGGCCAACGCCTTCGGCGAGCTCACCGATCCGGCCGAGCAGCGCCGCCGCTTCGTCGCCGAGATGGACGAGAAGGAGCGCGTCTATGGCGAGCGCTATCCGCTCGATGAGGATTTTCTCGCGGCATTGGCCGTGATGCCTGAGGCCAGCGGCTCGGCGCTAGGCTTCGATCGGCTGGTGATGCTGGCGACAGGAGCGCAGAAGATCGAGGATGTGATCTGGGCGCCGGTGGCGACGCCATGACCTCCGCTCGCCGGTAAAGCGCGACTCAGTGCGCGAACACCTGTTCCAGTGAGCGGAAACCCTTGAATTCCAGCGCATTGCCCGACGGGTCGCGGATGAACAGTGTCGCCTGTTCGCCGGGCTCGCCCTTGAAGCGCACCATCGGCCGTTCCAGCCAGTCTATGTCTGAGCGCGCCTCCAGCCGCGCGGCGAGCCGCTCCCATTCGTCCATCAGAAGCACCGCGCCGAAATGCGGGATCGGCACCGCGATGCCGTCGACCTTGCCGTCGCGCGCAGCCTCGGTCGCCTGCGGCCGCAAATGCGCCGACATCTGGTGGCCAAAGAGATCGAAATCGACCCAGGTGGCCGATGAGCGGCCGATCGCGCAGCCCAGCACCTCGCCATAGAAAGCGCGGGTTTCGTCGAGATCACGGACCGGGAAGGCGAGATGGAAGGGCGTCATGCGAGAACTCCAAACAGGCAAGGATGCCGCAGGCGGCTGTATCAGCCGCTTTGGGGCGATTTGGCCGCGGCATCCTGATTGGCCTTCGCCCATTGCACAAGCGCCAGTGGAACAATAGATGGTGCGAAGCACCCAGATGATGCGACAGCATCCATAGATGGTGCGGCAGCGTCTGCCCTCCAGGACAGCTTGAACAGACAGGACCAACTGCATGACCGATACGCTCGACGCAGCGAAATTGACCGACCGCGTCGCGGCGCTCGTCGAGGCGGCCAAGCGCGCCGGAGCGGACGCTGCCGACGCGGTCGCCGTGCGTGGCCGTTCGGCTGGCGTGTCGGTGCGGCTGGGCAAGGTCGAGGGCACCGAATCGTCGGAGAGCGAGGATGTCTCGCTGCGCGTCTTCGTCGGCCAGCGCGTCTCGAGCGTCTCGGCCACCGCCGCCTCCGACCCGAAGGCGCTTGCCGAGCGTGCCGTCGCCATGGCGAAAGTCTCGCCCGAGGATCCTTATCAAGGCCTCGCCGACCCGGCGCTGCTCGCCCGCAATTCTCGCGATCTCGATCTCTTCGATCCGACCGAGGTGTCGGCCGACCAGTTGAAGGAGGCGGCGCTTGCGGCGGAAGCTGCGGCGCTTGCCGTCAAGGGCGTCACCAATTCGGCCGGCAGCGGCGCCAGCGCCGGGCTTGGCGGTCTTGTGCTCGCCACCTCGCATGGCTTCCTCGGCCAATATGTCGCCTCGCGCTTCTCGCGCTCGACCAGCGTCATTGCCGGCGAAGGCACGGCGATGGAACGCGACTATGAATTTTCCTCGCGCCAGCATTTCGCCGATCTCGACGCGCCGGAGGACATCGGCCGCAAGGCCGGCGAACGCGCCGTGCGCCGCCTCGGCGCCCGCAAAGCGGCGACCGGCCCGGTCGATGTCGTGTTCGACCCGCGCGTCGCGCGCGGCATCGCCGGCCATCTCGCCGGCGCCATCAACGGCGCCGCCGTGGCGCGCAAGACCAGCTTCCTTCGTGACATGATGGGCAAGCAAGTGGCCTCGAGCGCAATCACCGTCACCGACGAGCCGCTGCGTCGTCGCGGGCAGGCCTCGCGTCCCTTCGACGGCGAAGGCGTCGAGGGCGAGAAGCTTTTGATGGTCGACAAGGGCGTGCTCAACCACTGGTTCCTGTCGACGTCGGCCGCGCGCGAGCTCGGCCTCGTCACCAACGGTCGCGGTTCGCGCAGCGGCTCTTCGGTCTCTCCGTCCTCGACCAATCTCGCCATCGAGCCCGGCGAGCGCACGCCGGAGGAGTTGATCGCCTCGCTGAAGCGCGGCTTCTACGTCACCGAGGTGTTCGGCCAGGGCGTCGACATGGTGACCGGCGAATACAGCCGTGGCGCTTCCGGCTTCTGGATCGAGGACGGCGCGCTCGCCTATCCGGTGGCCGAGGTGACGATCGCCTCCAACTTGAAGACCATGTTCCTCAACATGGTGCCGGCAAGCGACCTCGACCGCAATTTCGGCACCGCGGCACCGACGCTCCTGATCGAGGGGATGACCCTTGCCGGCGCTTGACCAGCTTGCCTCGAGCGAGGCGCGGGAAGATCTCGATCTGCTGCGCGACGCCGCCCGCGAGGCCGGCGCGATCGCCATGCGCTATTTCGGCAACAACCCGCAGGTGTGGATGAAGGGCGGCACCTCGCCGGTCAGCGAGGCCGATCATGCCGCGGACGCCTATCTGCGCGAGACCTTGCTGAAAGAGCGGCCAGGTTACGGCTGGCTGTCGGAGGAGACCGCCGACGATCATGCCAGGCTTTCGGCCCGCCGCACCTTCGTCGTCGATCCGATCGATGGAACGAGAGGCTTTCTCGACGGACTGCATTCCTGGTGCGTCAGCGTCGCCGTGGTTGAGGACGGCCGGTCGCTGGCCGGCGTCCTTGAATGTCCGGCCAAGCAGGAGACCTACTGGGCGCTACCGGGCGAGGGCGCTTTTCTGAACGGCAAGCGCATCCATGTGCGCGCGCTGGGCGACACCGTCGATATCGGCGGACCGAAGCCGCTGGTCGACCGCATGCCGGAAGCCTGGCAGGGCCGGCTGCGGCGCATGCCCTACATCCCTTCGCTCGCCTATCGGCTGGCGATGATCGCCAATGGCAAGCTCGACGCGACCTTCGTCAAGCCGAGCGCGCATGACTGGGACATTGCCGCCGCCGACCTGATCCTCAGCGAGGCCGGCGGCGCCTTGCTCGACCGCAGCGGCGAGCGGCCGCGCTATGCCGGCGAGGTGATCAACCACGGCGCGCTTGCCGCAGGCAGCGGCGAACTGCTGGACGTCCTTGCCGGCGTCATCGCCGGAGCTGACGAAGGGTGAGACGGTCGATAGTTCCAAAAACGGCCGCTTTGGTCTAGACCTGTCACAAATTCATGAATCTGCGAAGGATCGGCATGGCCGTGGAAGACGGAAAGAAACAGCTTTTGCACCTGGTGTTCGGCGGCGAGCTGAAAAAACTGGGTGGAACCGAGTTCCGCGACCTGGACGCGCTCGACATCGTCGGCATCTACCCCGACTATCAGTCGGCGCACGCCGCCTGGAAGGCGAAGGCGCAGGCCAGCGTCGACAATGCCCATATGCGCTATTTCGTCGTTCACCTGCACCGGTTGCTCGACCCGGAAACAAAGGCAGCCGGTTGACGTCGATGGAGCATGAAGCGGTGAAAGGGGCGATGGGACGCGCCGCCAGGCGAGGCGGGACGCGCACGCTGTGGCGCCGCATCCGCGAGCCGCTCGCCCAGTCGCGATTCGTCAAGAATTTCATCGCCGGCCTGTTCGCCTGGTTCGTTCGCCTGATTCGCATCACCAGCCCGCTGGTCAAAGGCTCGACCCAGGTCGCCGGCGGCGCCTATGCGCATCTCGAGCCCGGCATCATCGCGCTGTGGCACGGCCAACATCTCTTGACG
Source organism: Mesorhizobium dulcispinae (assembly GCF_033977345.1). Taxonomy (NCBI): domain Bacteria; kingdom Pseudomonadati; phylum Pseudomonadota; class Alphaproteobacteria; order Hyphomicrobiales; family Phyllobacteriaceae; genus Mesorhizobium; species Mesorhizobium dulcispinae. The sequence goes on along the minus strand of NZ_JAVIIY010000002.1, from coordinate 620,730 downwards.
CCTGCCTACTATCCCAAGGGTCGGCCGCTGGTCGCCATGGTCTCGCGCAGCGCCGATGCCGAGCTCAACGCGCTGATGATCGAGAAATTCGGCATCGAGGCGGTGCGCGGCTCAGGTGGCCGCGACAGTTCGAGGCATCTCGACAAAGGCGGTGCCAAGGCCTTGATCGCGCTCAAGAAAGCGTTGGTCGCCGGCAAGAATGTCGCCATGATCGCCGATATCCCGCATGGCACGCCGCGTGACGCCGGCCTGGGCATTGTGCTCCTGGCAAGGCTGTCCGGCCGGCCGATCCTGCCTTCGGCGATCGCCACCAGCCGCCGCAAGGTGGTGGAAAAAAGCTGGGACAAGACCACCATCAACCTGCCGTTTGGCCGCTCCGCGGTCATCGTCGGCACGCCCGTCTTCGTGCCCGCCGATGCCGACGACGCCGAGATGGAGCGCAAGCGCCAGGAGGTCACCGCCTCGCTCAACGCCGCGACCGCCGAGGCCTATCGCCTCGTGGACGGCGCGAAATGAGCGAGCGCTGGGCGCGCGCGGCCTTGACGGCCTACCGCTACGCGGGGGCCGTCGCCTATCCGCTGATCGGACCTTATGTCGCCTGGCGCGCCTCGCGCGGCAAGGAAGACCGCGTTCGCCGCCGCGAGCGCTACGGCGTGGCCGGCCGGCCGCGCCCGGAAGGCCCGGTGATCTGGATCCACGCCGCGAGCGTCGGCGAGACGATCGCCGTCGTGCCGCTGGTCGAAAGCATCCTCGATTACGGCGTCAACGTCGTGCTGACGACCGGCACCGTGACGTCGGCCAAAGTCGCTGACGAACGGCTTGGCAGCCGCATCATCCACCAATATGTGCCGCTCGACCTCAAGCCCGCGGTGAGCCGCTTCCTCGATCACTGGCGGCCGGAACTGGCGATCATCGCCGAATCGGAGATCTGGCCGATGACCATCCTGGAGCTTGGCGCCCGCAACGTGCCGCAGGTCCTGGTCAACGGGCGGCTGTCGGACCGCTCCTTCAGGTCGTGGAAGAAGCGCGCCAGCGTCGCCGAGGCGCTGTTTGAGAACCTTGCCCATGTCGTTGCCCAGTCGGATGTCGACGGCGAGCGGTTCCGCGTTCTGGGCGCCCGGCCGGTCACCGTATCCGGCAATCTCAAGGTGGACACCAATCCGCCCCCGGTCGACGAGCGTGCGCTGGCGACGTTGCAGCGCCAAATCGCCGGGCGCCCGACCTGGGCGGCGATCTCGACCCATGACGGCGAAGAGGCCGTCGCGGCGGAAGTCCACGCGACCCTGCACAGGCGACATCCCGGTCTGTTGACCATCGTCGTGCCGCGGCATCCTGACCGCGCCGATGCCTTGGCCGCGCAAATCTCCGGCATGGGGTTGACGGTAGCGCGCCGCAGCAATGGCGACCGGATCTCGCCCGACACCGATATCCTGCTCGGCGACACGATCGGCGAGATGGGTCTTTATCTCAGGCTGACCGAGATCGCTTTCGTCGGCCGCTCGCTGACCTCCGAGGGCGGGCAGAATCCGCTGGAGCCGGCGATGCTCGACACGGCGGTGCTTGCCGGCCGCAACGTGCAGAATTTCCGTGAGGCCTATCAGCGTCTGCTCGACCGCGGCGGCGCCAAGCTGGTGCGCGACCGCGACATGCTGGCCGGCGCCGTCAATTTCCTTTTGACCAACGAGGCGGCGCGCCACGAGATGATGGCGGCGGGCGCGGCGACCGTCGACGAGATGCGCGGCGCGCTTCAGCGCACGCTGAAGTCGCTGGAGCCTTACATCCAGCCGCTGGTCGTCAAGGCGCGCCTGAAAGGCGCCAACGGGCGCTAGCGCATGGCCCCAAAAATCGGAATCGATTTTGGGACAGGATCAGGCGCAAACGCAAATTGCGCGGAGCCAGCGGCATGACCAGCGAAGCGCCGCCCTTCTGGTGGGAAAAGCCGGACTGGCGCGTGCTGGTGTTGGCGCCGGTGTCGGCGGTCTACGGGATGGTGGCCGGCCGCCGTATGCGGCATGCGCCGCGCGAGAAGGTCGCTGCACCCGTGCTCTGCGTCGGCAATTTCACCGTCGGCGGCAGCGGCAAGACGCCGGTTGCCATCGCGCTGGCGAAACAGGCAAAGCGCATGCAGCTTACGCCCGGCTTCTTGTCGCGCGGCCATGGCGGCTCCTTCGCCAAGCCGCATGTCGTCGATGCGCATCACGACGCGGCCAAGCATGTCGGCGACGAGCCGCTGCTACTCGCCGAACATGCGCCGGTGGCGGTGACGGCCAACCGCGCCGCCGGCGCGAGGCTGCTGATGGAGGAGCACGGCTGCGACTTTGTGATCATGGATGACGGGTTCCAGTCGGCGCGCATCCATATCGACTACGCGCTGGTGGTGGTCGACGCGCGCTTCGGCGTCGGCAACGGCCGCGTCATTCCCGGCGGGCCGCTCAGGGCCAAGGTCGTCGATCAGCTGGTCTTCACCAGCGGCTTGCTGAAGATGGGCGAGGGGAGCGCCGCCGATACAGTGGTGCGCCAGGCGGCGCGCGCCGGTCGTCCGATCTTCCTGGCGCATGTCGAGCCGGCCAAACCGGCGCGCTTTGCCGGCGGCCGGTTCCTTGCCTTTGCGGGCATCGGCCATCCGGAAAAATTCTTCGACACGGTGCGCAATGTCGGCGGCGACGTAGCGCTGTCGCGCGCCTTCCCGGATCATCATTTCTATTCCGCGGACGAGCTCGCCGACCTGGTCGGGCTCGCGCGGCGCGAGGGGCTGCGCCTCGTCACCACCGCCAAGGATGCAGCCCGGCTCCGCCACGCCGCCACACCCGCCGGCTTCATCGAGCAGCTCGACGTGCTCGAGATCGATGCCGTGTTCGAGCTCGACCATGTGCCCGAGCGCATCATCAACGAGACGCTGGATGCATGGCGCCTGCGCAAGTTGCGGGGATAGCGCCTGCGATTACCGCCGGCTGCGTAATTCCGGATGCATCTCGATTTCGCGCCGCAGCGATGCCGTCGCGTTCACATAAGGCTCCTGCCTGGCAACGCTCCAATATTTGAGCTCGTCCAGCGGAATGCTCTCGCCGGTCACGGCGCAGCGCACGAACGAGCCGGGGCTCGTGACCTGGAAGTCGCCGTCGAGATAGCGGATGCGCGCTTCCTTGCCGCCGGGGCCTTCAAAACGGTTCATCATGAAATGGTGCTTAAGTTCATCGGGTTCAATCGCCACAAATCGCGGGCAAGGTCAAGCTTGGCGCAATGCTCATGTAATATCGCTGCACGGCACAATGGTTGTCAGGAAGCGCCATGGACATCACCAACGCCAGCATGACGTCGCTGCTGAAGGAGCCGCTCACGCCGCAGCCGGTACCGTCGGCCCGGCCTGATCCGGCAACCGCCGCGCTGGTCAAGGCGATCGTCCAGCCGCCGGCGCCCGCGATGGTGCAATCGGCGCAGTTCGCCGCGCAGGCGCTGAACGGCTCCCTGGCCAAGCCGCCCGTTCAATCGTCGCAGCGCCTGTCGTCCGCCGAGATCGAGAACGCCTACAGAGCCGTCATGGAGCCGGATGCCGGCACGGATGCCGCCTTCGCGAGGCCCCAGCCACGCAGGCCGGCAGCCGAAGCCGATCACCCTTCGGCGACCCAGGCACAGCCGCCTGCCGCCGACAACGCGGCGAGGGTAGCGCCAAATCCGCCGCCCTCTTCGTTCTCGCCGGCCCTTGCTTCAGCAGTGCTGGTTGCGGCCAACGCCAACGCGCCGCAGCCACGGGGTGCGGCGGCCCGTCCGGCCGGTCATGCCCCGCGATCCGAACCCGGCCAGGTCTCGCTGTGGACGATATCCATCCTGACGGCCATCGTCTCGGCCGCGACCACCACGATCGTGCTGATGCTGCTTCGCTGATCGAAGCTGGCCGGCCTAAATATCGTCCTGCAGGAAGGCTTCGAGCTTCTCCGGCGCCAACCCCGCCTGTTCGGCGATGCGGCGGGCGAGATCGGCAGCGGCCGCGCGGGGGCGTCCGACCGGGCGGTCCAGCCAGTAGGACACGGGATTGAGCGCGACGCGCTCGTCGACACCGACGATGCGGCCCGACTTGAGCTGGTCCTGCGTCAGCGGCGGCCGCGCCAGCGCGACACCCAGGCCGTGCGCCGCCGCGTCGAGCACCAGATTATAGTCCTCGAAGCGCCGATCCTGCGGGCGAGGGCGGTAATCGATGTCCTGCGCCGCGAACCAGGCGCGCCACCCGGAGGCGTCGGAATCGTTGATCAGCGGGAATTTGAGCAGCCGGGCCGGGTCGCCTTGGCCGATTTCCTTTGCCAGCTCAGACGACGCGATCGGAAAAATCTGCTCTTCGAAAAGCTGCACCGAGACGCGGCCCGGGATGCGGCCACGCCCGCAGCGCACTGAAAGGTCGATGCCTTCGTCGGCGAGGTCGGCCTGGCGGTTGTCGACGTCGAGCACGATGCGAAGCCTGGTCGGGTTGTTCTCCAGCGCCGCCATGCGCGGCATCAGCCAGAGGCCGCTTACCGAAGGGATCGAGGCCAGCCGCACGACGGCGGTGCCGCGTGGCTCCACCCAGCGGTCGGAATTGACCGAGATCAGCGCGAAGGCCTCCGTGGTGCGAAGATGCAGCCGGTTGCCCTCATTGGTCAGCGTCACGCCGCGCGCGTTGCGCTCGAACACCTTGAGCCCCAGCCAGTCCTCCAGTTTGGCGATCTGGCGGCTCACCGCGCCATGCGTGAGGTTGAGTTTTTCGGCCGCGGCGGAAAAGCTGCCGGTGCGCGCCGCCGCGTCGAAGGCGCGCAAGGTTTCCAGCGGCAGCATCTGGTTCGAGCTGTGATCCATGCTCACAGCTGACCCTCGAATTGCTCGTTTGTCAACCGGCCGGCAATGGCGTTTTCTTCTCCCATGACACTGAAAGGCGAGGATTCGGCAATGAGCGCTTACACCGGCACGTTGAATGAGACACAGCGCATGGACACCACGGCGGCAATCGCGGTGGCGCTGACGGTGCTCGGCTGGGCCTCGGCCTTCCCGGCGATCCGCGCCGGCCTCGCCGCCTTCCAGCCCCTGGAGCTAGGGGCGCTGCGCTTTGCCATCGCGGCCGTGCCGGCTGCGATCTTCCTTGCCGTCAAGCGCCCGGCGCTGCCGAGACTCGACGAATTGTGGCGCTTCGGCTTCGGCGGTGCGATCTTCGTCGCCCTCTACACTGCCATGCTCAATTTCGGCGAGCTCACCGTTTCGGCGGGCGCCGCCGGCTTCATCATCAATGTCAGCCCGATCTTCACGGCAATCATGGCCATGGCGCTGCTTGGCGAGCGCTTTTCCGGCCTGGCCTGGCTCGGCACGGTGATCTCCTTCACCGGCATCGGCATCATCGCGGTCGCCGACGGAAACGGCCTGCATTTCAACGCCGGCGCGCTGCTGGTGCTGGGCTCGGCACTTTGCTCGGCGGTCAACACCATCGTCCAGAAGCCGCTCTTTGCCCGCCATCATCCGCTGACGATCGCCGCCTCCAACATGGTGCTCGGCGCGCTCTGCCTGTCGCCCTTCCTGCCGGAAGCGTTTTCGCAGGCCGCCATCGCCGATACCGCCGGTCTCGGCGCCGTCATCTATCTCGGTATCGTGCCCTCGATGATCGCCTACGCCGCCTGGGCAACCGCGCTGTCGCGCTTGCCGGCCGCGCGCGCCTCGAACTTCCTCTACCTCGTCTCGCCGACCTCCGCCCTGATCGGCTTCTTCTGGCTCGGCGAAGTGCCTTCTCTGCTCGGCATCCTCGGCGGCGCGCTGGCGCTTGGCGGCGTGATCGTGGTGAATTTGAAGCGATAGATCAAAAGGTTGCGACCGTTTCCCGACTCGGATTGAGAAGTAGCGTTCCGTCCAATGACCCCTGTAATGCGGACAGGAGGCAAGCTATCCTGACCCGCCTTGATGGAGGGGACCGGGATGGCAAGGGGGTTCATAGCCGCGGTTTTCTGTTTGTTGCTGCTGAGCGGCGAAGCGGTCGCGGGCTGGTATCAGGTAGAGAATTATGAAGGTTCGATCGGACCAAACCCGATCCATCTTTCCCTGCAGAAATATGGCAGCTTCGGCAGCGGCATCACCGTTGAGGGAAGCTATTTCTACGACGCAAAGCAGAGCCCCATCGCGATCTACGGCAAGGCTGATGGCCCAAAGCTCGCCCTGTGCGAGATCGCAGACGACAAGGAATTTCAACGCATCCTCGTGATGGGGTCGAAGACTCCCGTCGATACCACCGGATGCCCGTTGTCTCTCGATCTCAGCGAGAGCGGCGCGACAGGGACCTGGAGCAAAGGCGCGGACAAATTTCCGGTCACGCTGAAAAAGGTGGCGAGCCTGGACGATACCGGCGAGGGGAAAATCGTCGGAAACGTCGAGATTCCCTTTTGGGCCGAGACCGCTCTCGACCGTTTTGCCGGCGTCTACACGAAAACCAGCGCCGGTATCTGCATGACGAAAATGCAGGTGATCAACAGGAAGAAAAAGAAAGTCGTTCAGGAGATCGGGTTCGACGATGAGGACTGCAACGCCGGTATGTCGACGAATCCCATTTATATGAACGTGGAAAAGTGGGTGGAGGGAGGCAAGGACATCATTTCAGTAAATTTTGGAGGTGGCAAATTCGCAGGCGCGGACGACTATGTCCTCAACCCGAAGACAAAAAAATACTATCTGAAGAAATGATATTCAGCCGCCAACCCTGCTGTTGCGCAACGAACCAGGGGGCGCTCACCGCCGCCCGAACAGCCGTTCGATATCGGCGAGCTTGAGCTCGATATAGGTCGGGCGGCCGTGGTTGCAGGTGCCGGATCCCGGTGTCGCCTCCATCTGGCGCAGCAGCGCGTTCATCTCCTCGGCCTTGAGCAGGCGTCCCGAACGCACCGAGCCATGGCAGGCCATGGTCGCGGCAATTTTATGCAGCCGCTCCTTCAGCGTCTCGACCGTGTCGTTGTCGGCGATCTCGTCGGCAAGGTCGCGCACCAGCGGCTGCACATTGGTCTCGCCGAGCATCGACGGCGTCTCGCGCACCGCCACCGCCCCCGGCCCGAAGCGCTCCAGCCCAAGGCCGAATTTGGCGAGTGTCTCAGCATGCATCGCCAGTCGCTCGGCGTCCTCTTCGGGCAGGTCGACGATTTCGGGCAGGAGCAGCATCTGCGATGGCACGGCGCGAGAATTGAGCGCGTTCTTCAATGCCTCGTAGACCAGCCGCTCATGCGCGGCGTGCTGATCGACGATGATGAGCGAATCCCTTGTCTGGGCGACGATGTAGTTTTCGTGCACCTGCGCGCGGGCCGCACCGAGCACCATGCCGAGCAGCGCTTCGGCCGGCTCTGAAATGCCCGCCCGCGCGTCGGCGCTGGCAAGTGGTCCAGTGTCGAAGGCTGCCTGGTCGTTTTCGCCAAAGCCACCTCGCGCCGCCCGCGCTTCGCCCATATCCAGCGGCCGTTGCGGCGAACGGGAAGGATCGAAGCCACTGAAGCCGGAGGCGCGATAGGCGGCCTCGTAGCTGCGGTGCCCGTTGGCCGGTCCGGGGTGCGAATAGGGCGCCGCGCCCGGGCGGAACGCCGCCATCATGCCGGCCGCGCCCGTGGTCGCGGCGCGGATGCCGGCGCCGGCCAGCGCCTCGCGGATGGCGCCGACGATCAGCCCTCGCACCAGGCCCGGATCGCGGAAGCGCACATCGGCCTTGGCCGGATGGACGTTGACGTCGACGGTCGCCGGATCGAGCGACAGGAAAAGCACCGTCACCGCATGCCGGTCGCGCGGCAGCACGTCGGCGAAGGCGCCACGGATCGCGCCGGCGATCAGCTTGTCGCGCACCGGCCGGCCGTTGACATAGGCATATTGCTGCAGCGCGTTGGCGCGTGTGTAGGATGGGATCGAGACGTGGCCGGCAAGATGCACCCCGTCGCGCATGGCATCGATGGGGATCGCGTTGTCAGGGAAATCCTTGCCCATCACCTGCGCGACGCGGGCGAGTCGGCCTTCCGGCGTGTCGCTGGTCGCCGGCAATTCTAGCGTTGAGCGGTCGGAGCCGGCAAGCGTGAAGCGCACGGCGGGGAAGGCTATGGCTATGCGCTTCACCACGTCGCTGGTCGCCGAGCTTTCGGCGCGCTCGCCCTTCATGAATTTGAGCCGCGCCGGCGTGGCGAAGAAGAGGTCGCGCACCTCGACGGTCGTGCCGCGGTTGGCCGCGGCCGGCTTTACGGCCGACACGCGGCCGCCCTCGATGCCGATCTCGGCCGCGCCGTCGCCGCTTGCCGTGCGCGAGCGGATCGACAGCCGCGACACCGAGCCGATCGACGGCAGCGCCTCGCCACGGAAACCCAGCGAGCGGATGTCGTGGATGTCGTCGGACAGCTTCGAGGTGCAGTGCCGGGCGACCGCCAGCGACAATTCCTTCTCAGGAATGCCCGAGCCGTCGTCGGTGACGCGGATAAGCGAAAGCCCGCCGCCGGCGGTGACGACCTCGACCCTGCTTGCGCCGGCGTCGAGCGCGTTCTCGACCAGCTCCTTCACCACGCTTGCCGGACGCTCGATCACCTCGCCGGCGGCGATCTGGTTGATCATCGTTTCGGAAAGCTGGCGAATGGGCATCTGGAGATTATAGGCGGATTCGAACGGCGTGGGGGAGGGGCTACTTCACGCCTGCGCCACCAGCCAGTCCCGCACCTTGCGCGCATTGTCGCTGAGCTCGCGGTTCTTCGGCCAGATGACGTAGAAGCCGATGCCTGTCCTCATCACATGGTCGGTCACCGGCACCAGCAGGCCCGATGCCACGAGCCGCTCGACCAGATGCCGCCAGCCGAGCGAAATGCCTTGCCCCTCCATGACCGCCTGGATCACCAGGGCGTAGTCATTGATGCGCAACCCGCGCTCGGCGTTGCGCAGGCTGGTTCCGGCGGAGGCGAACCATTCGTCCCAGTTCGGCGCCTCGCGATAGGGTTCCTCCAGATGGATGAGCCGGTGCGTGGCCAGTTCCTCGACAGTCTTCGGCCGGCCGAATTTGGCGAGGTAGCTGGGGCCCGCGACCGGGAAGATCTCTTCGTCGGAGAGCGACAGCGAGTGATAGTCCGGCCAGTCGCGCGGCATCCCTCCGCGCACGCCGAGCGGAATGCCCTCGGCGATGATGTCGAGATCGCGGTCGGCGGTCTGGATGCGCAGGTCGACGCCGGGCAGCTCGTCGCGGAACTGCTGCAGGCGCGGCATCATCCAGAAGGAGCCGAAGGCGGTCGAAGCGGCAAGCGTTACATGGCCGCCGGTGGCCTGCAGGCGAAGGTCCTCGGCCGACTTGCGGATATGCGACAGGCCGAGCGACACGTCGGCATGGAAACGCTCGCCGGCCTCGGTCAGCAGCACCTGGCGATGGCGGCGCTGGAAGAGCTTTGCGCCGAGCTGTTCTTCCAGCCCGCGCACCGCATAGGAAACGGCCGCCTGCGTCATGCCGAGCTCGCGCCCGGCAGCGGTGAAGCTCGACAGCCGGCCTGCCGCCTCGAAGACGACGAGGCTGCCGGCCGAGGGCAGGAGATGGCGCAGGCTTCGCATAAGGAGAGCTTATACAAGAGATCAGGATTTTCCAGCGTCACATCCATATTTCGTCTCGCTAACTTGGGCGGGCGGGAAGAAGGAGGATCCATGAACGCACTGGCCGCTGAATTGACTGAACCGACCCACCGTCGCGGCGGCGGCCGCCTTGGGCGCAAGGCGCTGAGAAGCGCGCCGGTCGCGTCCTTTCCGACGCTGGTTCGGCAGATCCCCGTCTACGAGATCGTGCCCGACGAGGCGGTGGAACTGATCCACGGGGAGTCGCTCAAAATCCTCGAGGAAGTGGGCTGCGAATTCCGCGACGACGAGGCGATCGCGCTCTGGAAGGCGGCGGGCGCCGACGTCAGGGAAACGCGTGTGCGCATCGACCGCGCGCTGCTGATGGAGCTCGTCTCGAAGGTCCCGCCGGAATTCACGCTCAATGCACGCAACCCCGAGCGCACGGTTCGCGTCGGCGGCAAGAACTCGATCTTCGTGCCGATGTATGGCGCGCCCTATGTGCGCGACCTCGACAACAAGCGGCGCTACGGCACGCTTGCTGACCTCAACAATTTTCACAAGCTCGCCTATATGGCGCCGGCGCTGCATTCGTCGAGCTCGATCATCTGCGAGCCGATGGAGATCCCGGTGCCGAAGCGGCATCTCCACATCATCCATTCGGCGCTCAAGCACTCCGACAAGCCGTTCATGGGCATCGTGACGTCGAAGGAGCGCGCCGAGGACACGATGGCAATGGCCGGTATCGTCTTCGGCGAGGAGTTCGTGCGCGACAATCCGGTGCTGGTGGCGATCACCAACTGCAATTCGCCGCTGGTCTGGGATGCCACCATGCTGGACGCCATGAGGGTCTATGCGCGTCACAACCAGCCGCTGATCCTGGCGCCCTTCGCGCTCTGCGGCGCCTCGACCTCGGCTTCCGCAGTCGGCGCGGTCGCGCAGGTCAATGCCGAGGCGCTTGCGGGCGTTGCCTTCACCCAGCTCATCCGACCCGGCTCGCCGCAGATTTACGGTCAGTTCATGGTGACGGTCGACATGAAGACCGGCGCCCCGATGGGCGGCACGCCGGAGGCCGCCCAGATGATGTATCTGATGGGCGCGCTGGCGCGGAAGTACAAGCTGCCGTGGCGCACTTCCGGCTTCCATGTCGGCTCCAAGCTCAACGACGCCCAGGCCGGCTACGAGGCGAACATGCTGATGCATGCCGCGATCCTCGCCGGCGCCAATTACATCTGGCACTCCGCCGGCTGGCTCGAGGCCGGCCTCACCTGCGGCTATTCGAAATTCGCCACCGACTGCGAGCAGCTCGTCGGCTGGTACAAATATGCCGGCGGCGTTCCCTTCGACGATTTCAAGGAGGCCATGGCGGCGATCCGCGAGGTCGGTCCGCAAGGACATTTCCTCGGCACGCAGCACACGCTCGAACATTTCGAGAGCGCCTTCTTCATGCCGAGCATCATGGACTTCAACTCTTTTGAGCAATGGACAGCCGAAGGTGCGAAGGATCATGATACGCGCGGCCTGGAAAAGGCGCGCAACATGCTCGCCGACTATCAGGAGCCGAAGCTCGACGAGGGCGTCGCCGAAGGTCTCAAGGATTTGATCGCGCGGCGCGAGGAAAAGCTGCCTGATAGCGTTAGTTGATAGAGAACGGGCGAAGAACCCGACGAAACCAATGGGAGAAGAAAATGACACTTTTCAGAAGCAACGGTGATCGTGTCCCCGCCGTCATCGAGGCGATGGCGGAAGAAGCGCGCGCGGGCCGCATGGACCGGCGCGAGTTCCTGGCTCTGGCAAGCGCCTTCGGCGCATCGACGGCTTTCGCCTATGGCATGATCGGCCTTGCCGCGCCGACCAAGGCGCTGGCCGACGAGCCGAAGAAGGGCGGAACGCTGCATGTCTCGATGTCGGTGAAAGCGCAGAAGGATCCGCGCACCTATGACTGGACGGAGATGGCGAACGTCACCCGTACCTGGCTGGAGCCGCTCGTCCGCTACACGCACCAGTTCACTTTCGAGCCGGTCCTCTTGGAAAGCTGGGACGTCAATGACGACGCCACCGAATACACGCTGCATCTGCGTAAGGGCGTCACCTGGAACAATGGCGATGCCTTCAACGCCGATGATGTGGTCTTCAATCTGAACCGCTGGTGCGAGAAGGGGGCTTCCGGCAATTCCATGGCGGCACGCGTTGGCGCGTTGGTCGACCCAAAGACCGGTAAGGCGAAGGACGGCGCCATCACCAAGGTCGATGATTATACGGTCAAGCTGAAGCTCGCCGAAGCCGATATCGCGATCATACCGGGCCTTACCGACTACCCGGCGCTGGTCGTGCACCGCGACTTCGACAAGGATGGCGCCGACCCGATCAAGAAGCCGATCGGGACCGGAGCGTTCGAACTGGTCTCCTACGATGTCGGCCAGAAAGCGGTCGTCAAGCGCCGCGAGAACGGCAAGTGGTGGGGTGGCGAAGCGCCGCTCGACGGCGTCGAGTTCATCGACTACGGCACCGACTTCAACGCCACGCTAAATGCCTTCGAGTCCGGGGAGATAGACCTCGATTTCGAAACGCCGGCCGACTTCATCGACGCCCTCGACAAGATGGATCTGGTGAAATCGGAGGTCGCGACGGCGACCACGCTGGTTGCCCGCACCAACATCACGCACAAGCCCTACGATGACAAACGGGTGCGCAACGCGCTGCAGATGGCCGTCGACAACAATGCCGTCATGCAGCTCGGCTACGCCGGGCGCGGCACGGTCGGCGAGAACCACCACGTCAGCCCGATCCATCCGGAATATTATCCGCTGCCCAAGAAGGAGCGCGATGCCGCCGGCGCCAAGAAGCTGATGGCCGACGCCGGGCAGGCCGACTTCGAGCACGAGCTGATCACGGTCGAGGACGAGTGGCAGAAGAACACCGGCGACGCCATCGCCGGCCAGTTGCGCGATGCCGGCATCAAGGTGAAGCGCACGGTGCTGCCCGGCTCGACCTTCTGGAATGACTGGACGAAATATCCTTATTCCTTGACCATCTGGTATATGCGCCCGCTTGGTGTCCAGGTGCTGGCGCTCGGCTACCGCAGCGGTGAGGCTTGGAACGAGACCGCGTTCTCGAACCCGGATTTTGACGCCAAACTCAAGCAGGCGCTGTCACTGATCGACGTCGACAAGCGCAAGGCGGTGATGAAGGACGTCGAGCAGATCCTGCAGGATTCCGGCGTCATCATCCAGCCGTTCTGGCAAAAGCTCTACTGCCACATGAACAAGAAGGTGAAGAACTACGCAATGCACCAGACTTACAAGATGGATTTCCAGAACGTCTGGCTGGAAAGCTGAGGACGGCCGCGCCAGGACTTCATGCGCCGCGAAAAAGCCGATATGCAGGATGCGTGGTGGCGATCTCGCCGCCATGCCGCCGAACATCCGGAGATCCTGCATGAGACCGATAGTGCTGGCCGCCGCCATGTCGATTGCCTTGCCCGCCGCGGCGCTTGCCGGGCCGGCTTCCAAAGCCGTGAAGTTCTTCTATGTGCCTGAAGTGAAGTTCGAGGCGGACGCGAAATACCGCGACCGCTTCACCGAGCCGGTGACAAAACTCTTCGAGCTCAACGACAAGGCGCAGAAGGAGAAGCCCGACGAGGTATCGTGCATCGATTTCGCCCCTGGCCTCGATGCCCAGGATTTCGACCAGAAGACCGTGTCGAAGACGCTGAAGCTTGCCGAGACCGTCAATGGCGATACCGCCGAGGTGACGGCAAGCTTCAATCTTTTCCCGGAAGGCGATGACTCCAACCGCGAAATGGTGTGGTCGCTGAAGAAAGTGGACGGCAGGTGGAAGATCGCCGACATCACCTCCAAGACCAGCGACTGGACGCTCAGCGCGCTGGGATGCGGCTCCTCGACGGAGTGATCCCGTGCTCCGCCGCCTCCTCCTCGCGCTGTCGAGCTTGTCGATGCTGGCCGCGGGGCTGAACGGCGGCGCCTGCGCCCAGGGGCGGTTCGGCTCGCCGCCGCCGAACGCGTCCTCAGGCGACAACGCGCCGGCCGCTACGCCGGCGCCGGAGACCAAGCCGGCCGAACCAGCGCCGGCCGCGCCCGTCCTGCCTGGCTCGCCCACGGCCGTTGTGAAGCCCTTCTACGAGCATCTCGGGCTGGAACTGGATCCGGCCCAGCGCAAGAATTTCATCGACCCGGCGAAGAGCGTTCTCGACAAGAGCGATGCGCTGCGCGCCTCTGGCCAGGGCGAATGCCTCGACCCCAACATGGCGCTCGACAATGCCGAATACGACAAGCTCGCCATCGACAGGAGCCTGAAGACCATCGAGGCCGTCAAGGGCGACGAGGCCAAGGTGGTGGCGGCCTTCGTCGTCGCCGGCAACCAGCATCGCCTGGAATGGAAGCTGAAGAAGGTCGGCGGCGCCTGGAAGATTTTCGACCTTTTGTCGGTCACCGGCGAATGGGCGCTCAGCCAATACCAGTGCGAATGACGGTGGTTAGCTCAGCCCCTGCCGCGATAGGGCGCCACGCCAGTGTCGGGCAGCCAGGCGTCCTTCGGCGGCGCGCCGGTCTGCCAGAAGACGTCGATCGGGATGCCGCCGCGCGGGAACCAGTAGCCGCCGACGCGCAGCCAGAGCGGCCTGGTCGCCTTGACGATGCGCCGGCCGATCATGACCGTGCATTCCTCATGGAAGGCACCGTGGTTGCGGAACGAGGTCATGAACAGCTTCAGCGATTTCGATTCCACCAGCGTCTTGTCGGGTGCGTAGTCGATGACGATGTGGGCGAAGTCCGGCTGGCCGGTGACCGGGCAGAGCGAGGTGAATTCCGGGCAGGTGAAGCGCACGATCGCCGGCGGGCCGTCGCCGCGATTGAACGGCACGGTCTCAAGGACCGCCTGTTCGGGGCTCTGTGGCGTCTCGACGTGCTTGCCGAGCTGGGTGAGGTTTTTGGCGTCGGTCATGGGCGGGCTCCTTGCTCCCAGCCGCTGGAAGCGCAGTTCAATGGCGGCGGGCGCGAAACAAAGGTTGAAAGAAGCGTCGCAGTCCTCTCGGGCGCAACGCGTTTGACCGCTCATTAGCACAATTTGAAACGGCAGGAAGACGATGACCAGCAACGACCCGCTTCTCCAACCTTACCAGCTCAAGCACCTGACGCTGAAGAACCGGGTGATGTCGACCAGTCATGAGCCGGCCTATTCCGAGGACGGCATGCCGAAGGAGCGCTACCGGCTCTACCATGCCGAGAAGGCCAAGGGCGGCATGGCGCTGACCATGACGGCGGGCTCGGCTATCGTCTCGCGCGACAGTCCGGCCGCCTTCGGCAACCTGCATGTCTATGACGACCGGATCGTGCCCTGGCTCAAGGAACTTGTCGACGCCTGCCACGAGCATGACTGCAAGGTGATGATCCAGATCACCCATCTCGGCCGCCGCACCGGCTGGAACAAGGCCGACTGGCTGCCCGTGCTTTCGGCCTCGCCGGTGCGCGAGCCGGCGCATCGCGCTTTTCCCAAGACCATCGAGGACTGGGACATCGAGCGCATCGTCGCCGACTACGCCTCGGCCGCTCAGCGCTGCCAGGCGGCCGGCCTCGACGGCATCGAGTTCGAATCCTATGGACATCTGATGGACGGCTTCTGGTCGCCGGCAACCAACCAGCGCGACGACGAATTCGGCGGCTCGCTCGACAACCGGCTGCGCTTCACCAACATGGTGCTGGATGCGGTGCGCGCGGCGGTCGGGGAAAAATTCGTCGTCGGCATCCGCATGGTCGCCGACGAGGATTTCGAAAAGGGCCTGTCGAAGGAGGAGGGGGTCGAGATCGCCAAGCGCCTGGCCTCATCCGGCAAGGTCGATTTCCTTAACATCATCCGCGGCTCGATCGAGACCGACGCGGCGCTGACTAAGGTGATCCCGGTGACCGGCATGCGCTCGTCGCCGCATCTCGACTTCGCCGGCGAGATAAGGGCGGCCACGAAGTTCCCGACCTTCCATGCGGCGCGCATTTCCGATGTCGCTACCGCACGCCATGCGATTGCCACCGGCAAGCTCGACATGGTCGGCATGACGCGCGCCCACATTGCCGATCCCTATATCGTCAAGAAGGTGATGGAGGGCCGCGAGCACGAGATCCGGCCCTGCGTCGGGGCCACCTATTGCCTCGACCGCATCTATGAAGGCGGCGAGGCGCTCTGCATCCACAATGCCGCGACCGGCCGCGAAGCGACGATCCCGCATGTCATCGCCAAAAGCGAAGGGCCGAAGAAGCGGGTGGTCGTCGTCGGGGCCGGGGCCGGCGGACTCGAAGCCGCACGGGTCGCGGCCGAACGCGGCCATCAGGTAACGGTGCTCGAAGCGTCGAGCCAGGCCGGCGGCCAGGTGCGGCTGGCGACGCAGAACCCGCGCCGCAAGGAACTGATCGGCATCATAGACTGGCGGCTCGCCGAGCTCGATCGCCTCGGCGTCGAGATGCGCTACGACACCTGGGCCGAGAAGGACGATGTGCTTGCGCTGTCGCCGGACGTGGTGATTGTCGCGACAGGCGGCCTGCCGCAGAACCCGCCGCTGACGGCGGGCGACAATCTCGTCACCTCGAGCTGGGACATCATGGCCGGCAGCGTCAAGCCGGCCGAGAACGTGCTGCTCTATGACGACAATGGCGGCCATCAGGGCATGGGCGCGGCTGAGCTCATCGCCAACAGCGGCTCAAGGCTGGAGCTGGTCTCGCCGGAGCGCTTCTTCGCGCCGGAGATGGGCGGGCTGAACCACGTGCCCTATATGCGTGCCTTCCACGAGAAAGGCGTCACCGTCACCATCAACACCCGCCTGCGCTCGGTTCGGCGCGAGGGCAACCAGCTCATCGCCGAACTGGCGTCTGATTTCGCCGATGGCTGGCGCGGCGAGCGGCGTGTCGACCAGGTGGTCGTCGAGCACGGCACCGCGCCGCTAGACGACCTCTACCTCGCGCTGAAGCCGCTATCGAAGAATGGCGGCGCGGTCGACTACGAGCGGCTGGTCACCGCCGGCGACATTTTCCCGTCACGCAATCCGGAGGGCGGCTTTGTCGTGTTCCGCATCGGCGACGCGGTCGCCTCCCGCAACATCCACGCCGCCATCTATGACGGCATCAGGTTCGGGATCAGAATCTGACGCGTCGAGCATGATCCCAAAAAGTGGAAACCGGTTTTCGGAAAAGATCATGCTCACAAAAGATAGAGCGCCATCCCGATTTTGTCGGGATGGAACAGGCTCTACTGGTGGCGCGCAGCCGGCCTCCGCAAAGAGAGCCACCTGCCGCTTCGGTCGGCTGCGCGCCGCGCATGGCGCCGGCCTGGTGCCGGCGACGTGCGATTTCAAAACATCCTGGCGGTGGCCATGCAAAGCACGGTGAAGACCAGCAGCCCGCCGGCGATCCGTTCGCCCCTGGTCATTTTCGCGCGCAGCTGGGTTTGCATTGCCGCATCCGCGCCGGCCAACTGCCTGCTGGCAGAGGCCACAAGCGCGCCCTGCACGCCGGCGGCGATCAGCGCGGTCGCAATGCCCAGCGCGAGCACCGTCTCCATCGAGCCGAAAGCACCCTGGTGGAAGAAATACCAGAGCAGTATGCCGGTCAGGAAAACCAGGCCGGAAGCGCCGAGCTGCGGCCGGATGAAATGCTCCGCCTTGATCTCCGGATCGCGGGCAACCGCTATGGTCGTGCCGGCCCAGAAGACGCCGGCCATGACGTGCAGGCCGATGACGACGATGTAGACATATTGCATGACCGCATTCCTCTCTGCCGCCCGCCCGTGCCGTCGCAACAGTGAGGCGACGCCATCAATAAGACAAAGTTAGATATCTAACGGTTAGATGTCAATGTATGAAGCCGAGTTTCACCGTCTCATTGCTTGCTCTACTGTCCGGCCATGACGCTATTTGATCGCCCGCCAGTCGGCATGAATCTCGCTCGCACATCCAAGATCGTGGCGCAGGCCTTCGACGCCGCGATGGTTGAGGCCGGCGGAACATTGCCGGTCTGGGTGACTTTGCTCTCCGTCAAGTCGAAGGAGCTGGCCAACCAGCGCGAGCTTGCCGGCATGATCGGCATCCAGGGCGCGACGCTGACGCATCACCTCAACGCAATGGAGGCGCAAGGGTTGCTGACGCGCCGCCGCGATCCGCAAAACCGCCGCGTGCATCAGGTCGAGTTGACGGAGGCCGGCGAGGCGATGTTCGAGAAGCTGCGGCTGGCCGCGATCGCCTTCGACAAGCGGCTGCGGGCCGGAATTCCCGACGAGAGGCTGGCCGAGTTCGCCGACGTGCTTGCGGCACTCCGGGCGAACGCCGAGATCAAGCCGCCTCAGTCATAGGTCAGGATGGCGCCGAAGGCGTAGTGGCGCAGCTTGAGCGCGGCGATCAGCGCCGCGAGCTTCGCCTTGCCGTCGAAGGCGTCCTGGAACATCTCGTCATGCATCAACAGGATCAGCTTGCCCGGCTTCGCGAAATGGCCGTAGCCGAACAGATGGTCGATCTCGCTCACCAGAAGGTCCACGCTCTGCACCGGCTTGCCGCTGTCCTCGTGCACCCATTCATGATCCCAGCCGTAGAGCCAGAAGCCGGACGCAGCGACGAACTCGTAGTCGGGATCCTCGCGGCCGGCCTGCGCCAGCCCGAGCGAGTTGTCGTCCTTCGACATCGAGGGCAGCCGGAACACGTCGCGCCCGGGCAACCGCGCGTGCACGGCGGGTTTCAGCCCGAGCACGGCATTCGCTTTCAGCATGTCGGCAACCACACCTTCGGTATCGCCGTAGAAGTGCCGGTAGTGGTTGTAGGCGTGGCTGTAGCTGTGGTTGCCGATCGTCACCAGCGGCATCGACTTCGCCCGCTGCACCAACGCCCGGTTCCCAGCATTGGCTTCGGCATGCATGCCGACCATGAACAATGTCGCCGGCACCTGCTCTGCCTGCAGCACATCGAGGATGTTGGCGGTGCCGTTCAGCGGACCGTCGTCGAAGGTGAGATAGATGGTGCGGTCGGCCGCCAGTGCCGGCCATGTGATGAGCAGCAGGAACGACAGGACGAGACGAAGCGGCATCCGCGGGACCAGATTGTGATCTCGGCAGGCCGCCATGCCAGCGCGGGTCTGTCAAGTCTCGGCGAATTGTCCAGGGTCTGTTGGGATTCGGGTCAGGCCGAGTCGAGAATGGTGGCTTCCGAGAACCGGAGCGGAGCGTACTTAGCGTACGCGAGCACCGGAAGCGCAGGAGGCCGCCGTTCGCAGGCCGGCCTCACCCGAATAGCAATTGACCCTAGGCGAGGTTGCCCTGCAGCACCTTGAGCTTCGCCTTCTTCGGGCTGCGCGCCAGAAGCCATTCGCGGGCCTTGTCCTGCGGCATCGGGAAGGCGATCGAATAGCCCTGCACCTGGTCGCAGCCGATCGCCATCAGCGAATCGAGCTCGGCCTCGGTTTCGGCGCCCTCGGCGACGATCGAGATGCCGAGCCCGCGGGCAAGCTCGGTGATGGCGCGCACGATCTTGGTGTTGTCGCCGTTCTCGTTGATGTTCTGCACGAAGCGGCGGTCGATCTTCAGCCGGTCGATCTCGTTCGGATTGACGTGGCTGAGCGATGCATAGCCGGTGCCGAAATCATCGAGCTCGAGATGCACGCCCGCGGCACGGATGTGCCTGAGCTTGGCGGCGATACCGGTCTTCTCGTCGTCGAGGATGACGGATTCGACGATTTCCAGCGACAGCTTCTGCGGCGCGAGCCCGGCCCGCTCAAGGGTTCCGAACAGGAACTTGTCGAAGTCCGGCTCGCGCAGCTCGGTGCCCGAGACGTTGACGGCAATGCGCCCGAAATCGATGCCGGCGCGATCCCATTCGGCGGCTTCATTGATCGCCTTGGTGATGACGATGCGGCCGATATCCGGCATGAAGCCGCACTTCTCCGCCACCGGGATGAACTCGCCGGGCGAGATCATGCCGCGCGTGGCATGCTTCCAGCGCACCAGGGCCTCGATGCCGCTGATCTTGCCGCTGGTAAGCGACACCTGCGGCTGGAAATAGACCTCGAAGGTCTTTTCCGCGATCGCGGTGCGGATGTCCTGTTCGAGCTGCTTGCGGTAGTCGAGCTCGCGCCGAAGCTCCTCGGAGAAGAAGGAGAAGCTGCCACCGCCGAGCTTCTTGGCCGAATAGAGCGCGAGATCGGCATGGACAAGCAGGTCCTGCGCATTGTCGGCATCGACCGGGTAGACGGCGATGCCGGCGCTGGCGCCGGGCATGATCGTCGCGCCCTGGAAGGTGATCGGCTCGTTGATCTCGCTCAGGATGCGCTTGGCCAGGGTATGGATGTCCTCGGTGGTGCCTGCGCCGTTCAGGATCATCACGAACTCGTCGCCGCCGAGACGGGCGCAAAAATCTGACGCACGGCAGGAATCGCGCATGCGCTGCGCCGTCACCACCAGCACATAGTCGCCGGCGGGGTGGCCGAGCGTGTCGTTGATCTGCTTGAAACGGTCGAGATCGAACTGGATCACCGCCAGCCGCTCGCGGCGGCGATGCGCGCCCTTGATCAGCGTGTCGAAATGATCGGTCAGGAAGGTGCGGTTGTGCAGGCCGGTCAGGCCGTCATGCACCGCGATGAAGGCCATCGAATTGCGGGCGTCGACCAGCTCATGCGTCTTGCGCAGGATGGCCTTGGACATCGGCCGGAAGATGAACAGCGCCACCAGCACGATGACGCCGATGGTGGCGAAGAACAGCGTGCGGTGCAGGTCGAGCATCTCATTCGACCGCTCGTTGGCAAAGGCGTTGATGCGCTGGCCGAGCGCGGCATAGCCGGACAAAGTCGCATTGGCGACG
This sequence comes from Mesorhizobium dulcispinae, assembly GCF_033977345.1. Lineage (NCBI taxonomy): Bacteria > Pseudomonadati > Pseudomonadota > Alphaproteobacteria > Hyphomicrobiales > Phyllobacteriaceae > Mesorhizobium > Mesorhizobium dulcispinae. The sequence continues at coordinate 600,347 of NZ_JAVIIY010000002.1, read as the reverse complement.
GAGGCGTCGAGGCCGACGCGCTCGCCGCCGCCCTTGTAGCCGTCGCTTTGCATGCCGAGCTGAGATGCGAATGACGAGACCAGTCGATCGCCGTTGGCGATCAGGCCGACCGAGAAATAATCGAGATGGAACGGCTTGCTGAACAGCACATATTCGATCGATTTCGGATCGTTGCGGGCAGGTGACAGCGGATCGGCGCCGGTTTCCTTGAGCAGCCGGTCGTAATTGGTCTCGAACTCACCCGTTGCCTGCTTGAGCGCGGTGACGAGCGCCGGCTGCTTGTCGCGCGCGGCGGCGCCGGTTGCGCTGGCCAGGAAGACGATGCGCTGCGACAGTGCCTTCTGCGTGGAAACGATATCGAGCAGCGCATCATTGTGCTGCTGCTGCGCCATCAGCTGCTGCAGGAGAATGAAGGAGGCCATCACCATGGCGGCAATGATGGTGAGCGCCAACCAGTAGCCGGTTTTGATGAGCAGAATCAGCTTGCGCGAAACGCTCTGCAGTGGCTGCTGCGACATAACTTAGTGACCCCTCCGGTCGACGGATTCCTGCCTTGTATTCGTGGCAGGAAGACCCTTGACGTGAAAGGGTTAACAGTCGGCAAGCAGGGGCGGCGCATCACCCCGGCAGCGTGACAAAGCTGACAAGATGGTTATCGCGTCCTTTCGAGCGTTGTCGGCATTTGAGTGCATCGTTCTCCTGCGGTGAACGGGAAGCTTTCGCAGCGCCACCGAAGCGGTCGTTTTTACGATGGATTTTTCGCATCAGCGGCGCGACAGTCCGCCTTGAACCGAACAGGGCCGGACCATGAGCGCAGCGTTTCTCTCCCACATCGACAACGAGCTTCAGGGCCTGAAATCGGCCGGTCTCTATAAGTCCGAGCGGGTCATAACCTCGATGCAGTCGGCCGAGATCGAGGTCGCCGGCCAGAAGGTGCTGAATTTCTGCGCCAACAACTATCTCGGCCTTGCCGACAGCCCCGAGTTGCGCGAGGCGGCGAAGCAGGCGCTCGACCGCTATGGCTACGGCATGGCCTCGGTGCGCTTCATCTGCGGCACGCAGGAGGAGCATAAGCAGCTCGAAGCGACAATCTCGTCCTTCCTCGGCATGGACGATACCATCCTCTACGGCTCCTGCTTCGACGCCAATGGCGGCCTGTTCGAGACGCTGCTCGGCGAGGAGGACGCCGTCATCTCGGATGCGCTGAACCACGCCTCGATCATCGACGGGGTGAGGCTCTCCAAGGCCAGGCGCTTCCGCTACGCCAACAACGATATGGCCGATCTCGAAGCCCGCCTGAAGGAAGCGAAAGACTGCCGCTTCCGGCTGATCGCCACCGACGGCGTGTTCTCGATGGACGGCATCATCGCCAATCTGCAGGGCGTGTGCGATCTCGCCGAGAAATACGATGCCATGGTCATGGTCGACGACAGCCATGCGGTCGGCTTCGTCGGCAAGAACGGCCGCGGCTCGGCCGAGCATTGCGGCGTCGAGGGCAGGGTGGACGTCATTACCGGCACGCTCGGCAAGGCGCTGGGCGGCGCTTCGGGTGGCTATACTTCGGGGAAGAAGCAGGTGGTCGACTGGCTGCGCCAGCGCTCGCGGCCTTATCTCTTCTCGAACACGCTGATGCCGGCGATCGCCGGCGCCTCGCTGAAAGTGTTCGAGCTGATCCGCAATGGCGACGCGCTGCGTGAGCGCCTATATGCCAATGCGCAACGCTTCCGCTCTCAAATGGGTAAGCTCGGCTTTACGCTTGCCGGTGCCGATCATCCGATCATCCCGGTGATGTTGGGCGACGCGGCACTTGCGCAGGAGATGGCGGCGCGGATGTTGAAGCGCGGCATCTACGTCATCGGCTTTTCCTTCCCGGTGGTGCCGAAGGGCCAGGCGCGCATTCGCACGCAGATGTCGGCGGCGCATTCGAGCGCTGACATCGATCGGGCGGTCGAGGCGTTTGGCGAGGTTGGGCGCGAACTCGGCATAATTAGATAGTCGCCAATGTTCATGCTCTACGGCGCCCCCCTCTGTCCTGCCGGATATCTCCCCCACAAGGGGGGAGATCGATCATCGCCTTTGCCTTCGCCAATCGCTAACGTCGCAAGATGGGCGCCGCACCGAAACTGCCAATCTCCCCCCAAGTGGGGGAGATGTCCGGCAGGACAGAGGGGGGCGCGACAGAACGCAAGCCTCCGAAGCACCGGGAGAACCTGATGTCCAACATGATGAAGGCGCTGGTGAAGGCCAAGGCCGAGCCGGGCATCTGGATGGAAGAGGTGCCAGTGCCGGAGATCGGCCCCAACGACGTGCTGATCAAGGTCAAGAAGACCGCGATTTGCGGCACCGACGTGCATATCTACAATTGGGACCAGTGGGCGCAGAAGACCGTGCCGGTGCCGATGGTGACCGGCCACGAATTCGTCGGGACGGTCGCCGATTTCGGCGCCGCGGTCACCGAATATAAGGTCGGTCAGCGCGTCTCGGGCGAGGGCCACATCGTCTGCGGCCATTGCCGCAACTGCCGCGCTGGGCGAGGGCATCTCTGCCGCAACACGCTCGGCGTCGGTGTCAACCGTCCAGGCGCTTTCGGCGAGTACATGGCGATCCCGCAGCACAATGTCGTGCCGATCCCCGGCGACGTGCCGGACGAGATCGCGGCCATCTTCGATCCACTGGGCAACGCAGTCCACACCGCATTGTCCTTCGATCTGGTCGGCGAGGACGTGCTGGTCACCGGGGCCGGGCCGATCGGCATCATGGGCGCGCTGGTGGCGCAATGCGTCGGCGCGCGGAAAGTCGTCATCACCGACATCAACCCGGTCCGGCTGGACCTTGCGCGCAAGCTCGGCGTCCAGCATGTCGTCGACGCCTCGAAGGAAAAGCTGCGCGACGTCATGCCGAAGCTCGGTATGACCGAAGGTTTCGATGTCGGTCTGGAGATGTCGGGCGCAGCACCGGCCTTCCGCGACATGATCGACACCATGAACAATGGCGGCAAGATCGCCATCCTCGGCATCGCGCCGACCGGCTTCGAGATCGACTGGAACAAGGTCATCTTCAAGATGCTGCACCTGAAGGGCATCTACGGCCGCGAGATGTTCGAGACCTGGTACAAGATGATCGCCCTGGTGCAGGGGCCGCTGGATGTATCGGGGTTGATCACCCACCGCATCGGGATCGACGATTTCCAGGTTGGATTCGACGCGATGCGCAGCGGCAGCTCGGGCAAGGTGGTGATGGATTGGTAGGGGCCTGGGTAGAGACGTAGAGTTCCTTCGCGCCCCCCTCTGTCCTGCCGGACATCTCCCCACAAGGGGGAGATCAGCCATCACGCCCGCTTTCGCCAATCACCAGCGTTGCAGAAGGGCGCCGTCGCCGAAGCTGCCAATCTCCCCCCATGCGGGGGAGATGTCCGGCAGGACAGAGGGGGCGCTGTCCCGCCAGTCTATCAGTTTCCGCTCTACTTCCCTCCCAACGCCACCTCCAGCGCCGTCACCCCGCTCACAATCGCCGCGCGCCCTTCCTCGCCCAGCCTAGCCAGCAGCTCCCTTTCAAACGCCTTCGCCAGCGGCACCATCTCGCGATAGGCGGCAAGCCCCGCCTTGGTCAGCGTCAGATGCTCGACGCGGCGGTCGTTCCCGTCGGGCGTGCGCGTCAGCCAGCGCCTGCGTTCCAGCTCAGCCACCGCGCGCGACACCTTGGTCTTGTGCATGGCCGACTGCTCGCCGAGCTCCGTCGCCGTCATCGTCCCGCGCTGGCCGAGACCGGAAAGCGTGCGCCATTCCGGCCGCGTCAGCCCCTGGCGCTCCTTGTAGATGCGCGAGAATTCGCGGCTGACGGCATCGGCCAGCCGATAGAGCCGGTAGGGCAGGAAGCTTTCCAGTTCGAGGATTTCCGGTTCCATGGGTGCACCACGAATGTGTCAGTCGTTGATAGTTACATTTTCAATGGTTACAAATGAAACCAGTTTGGTCAACATTGCCGGCAAGCCAAGCTTCGCGACGCCTGGAAGCCGGGATCAGGGAGGATCGGATGGCCTTTTCCTACATGCCGGGGTTCGGCAACGATTTCGAGACCGAGACGCTGCCCGGCTCGTTGCCGCGGGGGCGCAACTCGCCGCAGCGGCCGGCTTACGGCCTCTATGCCGAGCAGCTTTCCGGCTCGCCCTTCACCGCGCCGCGCGGCACCAACGAGCGCTCCTGGCTCTACCGCATCCGCCCGAGCGTGAGACACACCGGCCGCTTCAAGCGGGCGAGCTACCCCTTGTGGAAGACCGCGCCCAACATCGGCGATCATGAGTTGGCGCTCGGCCAGTACCGCTGGAACCCGGTGCCGATGCCCGCCGAGCCGACGGACTTCATCTCCGGCATGCGCACTATGACCACGGCCGGCGACGCGGTGGGGCAATCCGGCATGGCGGCGCATGTCTATGTCGCCAACCGCTCCATGGTCGACGACCATTTCTTCAATGCCGACGGCGAGCTCATGATCGTGCCGCAGCTCGGCGCGCTGCGCTTTGTCACCGAGATGGGCGTCATCGAGCTTCGGCCAGGCGAGATCGCCGTGCTGCCGCGCGGCCTAGTCTTCAAGGTCGAGCTCGCCGACAAAGAGGCGCGCGGCTATGTCTGCGAGAACTATGGCGCCAAGTTCACCATGCCCGATCGCGGCCCGATCGGCGCCAACTGCCTCGCCAACCCGCGCGACTTCAAGACGCCCTGCGCCTGGTTCGAGGAAAAGGAGACGCCCTGCCGGCTGATCGTCAAATGGTGCGGCACTTTCCATGTCACCGAACTCGGCCATTCGCCGCTCGACGTCGTCGCGTGGCACGGCAACTACGCGCCCTATAAATATGATCTGGCGACATTTTCGCCGGTCGGCGCCATCCTGTTCGACCACCCGGATCCGTCGATCTTCACCGTGCTGACCGCGCCGAGCGGCGAGGAGGGCACGGCCAATGTCGACTTCGTCATCTTCCCGCCGCGCTGGCTGGTGGCGGAAAACACTTTTCGCCCGCCCTGGTACCACCGCAACATCATGAGCGAGTTCATGGGCCTGATCCATGGCCAGTACGACGCCAAGGAAGAAGGTTTCGTGCCCGGCGGCATCAGCCTGCACAACCAGATGCTGGCGCATGGCCCGGATGCGTCCGGCTTCGAGAAGGCGACGGGTGCGGAGCTCAAGCCGGTCAAGCTCGACAACACCATGGCCTTCATGTTCGAGACGCGCTTTCCGCAGATGCTGACGCGCCACGCCGCCGAACTGGACACGCTGCAGGAGAACTACATCGACTGCTGGGCCGGCCTGAAGAAGCGTTTTAACGGCACGCCTGAGGGCGACTGGTCCTGATCAGGGCGCCTTTATCAGGAAAACTCGCATAGGCGGCTTGACGATCGCCCGCAACGGCCTTGTTGTGGACTGAAGCATGATCCCGAAACGTGGGAACCGGTTTTCGGTGGAGATCATGCTCAAACAAAATTCCAAAGCGGTGGGAAAAGCCGCATCGGGAGAGGAAGCCGCATGAAGCTTGCCACATTGAAGAACGGGACACGCGACGGAAAACTGGTCGTAGTCTCGCGCGATCTGACGCGGTTCACCGACGCTTCCTTCCTTGTGCCGACACTGCAGGCGGCGCTCGATGACTGGCGGCGAATCTCGCCGCATCTCGCGGCAATGGCGGAGTCGCTCGAGACCAACGCCGTTCCTTCAGCGCGCTTCCACGAGCATGATGCGCATTCGCCTTTGCCGCGCGCCTATCAATGGGCGGACGGCTCGGCCTATGTGAACCATGTCGAGCTGGTGCGCAAAGCGCGCGGCGCCGAGATGCCGGCGAGTTTCTGGACCGATCCGCTGATCTACCAGGGTGGCTCGGATTCCTTCATTGCGCCGCGCGATCCGATCCGGATGGCGGACGAGGCCTTCGGCATCGACATGGAGGCCGAGGTCGCCGTCATTGTCGACGATGTGCCGATGGGCGTAAGCCTCGAAGAGGCGAGGGATGCAATTCGCCTCGTGATGCTGGTCAACGATGTGACGCTGCGCGCCATCACCGGGCCGGAACTGGCAAAAGGCTTCGGCTTCTTCCAGTCAAAGCCGTCATCCGCTTTCTCGCCGGTCGCGGTCACGCCGGATGAATTGGGCGATGCCTGGGACGGCGGCAAGGTTAACCTCGCGCTGCTGGTCGATCTCAACGGCAAGCCGTTCGGCCGGGCCAATGCCGGTATCGACATGACCTTCGACTTCCCGGCGCTGATCGTGCATGCGGCGAAGACGCGGCCGCTCGCCGCCGGCACCATCATCGGTTCCGGCACCGTCTCCAACAAGCTCGATGGAGGACCGGGCAAGCCGGTATCGTTAGGCGGCGCCGGCTATTCCTGCATCGCCGAGCTGCGCATGATCGAAACCATCGAGAGCGGCGAGCCGAAGACGCCCTTCCTGCATTTCGGCGACACGGTGCGCATCGAGATGAAAGACAAGGCCGGACATTCGATGTTCGGAGCGATCGAGCAGAAGGTCGAGAAGTACGTCAAATAAGCACGAGCCGGGGGAGGAGGCCGAAACGGTGACCCTGCTTGAGCATCTTCGCCGCATGGCGCGCAACAATCTATGGTCGAACGACCGCCTCTATCGAGCGGTTCTAGCGCTTCAGCCCGGCGAGTTCGAGGCCAAGCGCACCAGCTTCTTCCCATCGATCAAGGAGACGCTCAACCACATCATCGCGGTCGATCGTCTCTATTTCGATTTCCTGACGGATGGCGGCCTCGGCGCCGCAGCCTACGACACCTTCGTACCGTTCGATGATGTGGCCAGCCTGGCGACGGCACAGGCCAATTTCGACCGCAAGCTGATTGCCTTCTGCGACCGTCTGTCCGAAGCCGATCTCGACCGCCGCGTCATCACCGACCGACGAGAGGACGGCATGATCCCAGAGCGCATCGGCGACATCCTCGCGCACATCTTCCTGCACGACATCCATCATCGCGGCCAAGTGCACGCCATGCTTTCCGGCACCTCCGTCGCGCCGCCGCAATTGGATGAGTTTTTGCTCGATTACGACAGCAAACTGAGGAAGGACGAGGTCGAACGGCTGGGGTTGTGAACCGCTCGAAGCCCTGCAGACCTACGCCGCCTTGCCGTCCAGCTTGATCACGCCGCGCTTGATCTGGTCCTGCTCGATCGATTCGAACAGGGCGCGGAAATTGCCTTCGCCAAAACCTTCGTCGCCCTTCCTCTGGATGAATTCGAAGAAGATCGGGCCGATCACGGTTTTCGAGAAGATCTGCAGCAGGATCTTGGTCATGCCGCCGTCGACGACGCCTTCGCCGTCGATGAGGATGCCGTGCTTCTTCATCCGCTCGATCGGCTCGTCATGGCCGTGCACGCGCTCATGCGACATCTCGTAATAGGTGTCGGGCGGGCCGGGCATGAATTTCAGCCCGTTGGCGGCAAGCTTGTCGGTAGCTTCGTAGATCGCGTCGGTGCCGACCGCGATGTGCTGGATGCCCTCGCCATTATACTTTTTCAGATACTCGGCGATCTGGCTGGTCTCGTCCTTGGACTCGTTGAGCGGAATGCGGATCTTGCCGCAGGGCGAGGTGATGGCGCGGCTGACCAGGCCGGTGATCCTGCCGTCGATGTCGAAGAAATGGATCTGCTTGAAGCCGAACAGGTCGCGATAAAAATCCCACCACTTGTCCATGTTGCCACGATAGACATTGTGGGTCAGGTGGTCGAGATAGTAGAACCCGACGCCCTGGGGCTTCGGGTCGCGCTCGCCGAGCCATTCGAACTCGGCGTCATAGGCCGAGCCCTTCTCGCCATAGGCATCGATGAAATAAAGCAGCGAGCCGCCGATGCCGACGATCGCCGGCACGTCGAGCGCCTTGTCTTTCCCCTCATAGGGCGTGGCGCCCTTGGACACGGCATGGTCGAAGGCGTGCCTGGCATCGACCACGCGCCAGGCCATCGAGGCGGCGCAGGGGCCGTGCTTTTCGACGAATTTCATCGCATGCGAGCCGGGTTCGGCATTGACGACATAGTTGATGTCGCCCTGGCGCCAGACGGTGATGTTCTTGGTGCGGTGCTTCGCCACCGCGGTGTAGCCCATGCGGGTGAAAAGCTCGGCGAGTTTTTCCGGCTCTGAATGCGCGAACTCGACGAATTCGAAACCATCGGTACCGGCGGGGTTCGCCTTGCTGATTTTGGCGGGCGGTGCGTCGTGCGGGAAGGGGCCCATGGCAATCCTCCGAAAACTGTTCTGGCCGGTCTTGGCCATCTTTCATCATGATAGCACGGAGCGGTCGCACGGTGCTTGCATTCAACCGCTTGAAATGCTCTTGATGTGCGCGGATTGTGCATGATTGGAGGAAAATCCATGGATGATGCGCGCCTTGACCGATTTGACCGCAAGATACTGGCGCTGTTGCAGGGCGATGCGCGGCTCACCAACAACGACCTTTCGGAGCGGGTGAACCTCTCGGCCTCGCAATGCTCGCGCCGTCGCCAGCGGCTGGAGGAGGACGGCTATATCAGGGGTTACCGCGCCGTGCTCGACCGCGACCGTCTCGGCTTTTCGCTGGTCAACGTCATCTCGGTGACCTTGGCCACCCACAACCGCGACAATGCGCGCCGCTTCGGCGAGTTGGTGGCGCGGCTGCCCGAAGTGCAGGAGGCGCACGCGCTGACCGGCGAGATGGATTATATCCTGAAGGTGGTGACGCCCGATCTCAAATCGCTGTCGGAATTCGTCAACGGGGTATTGCTGCCGCATGAATCCGTGCAGCATGTGAAGACTGCGATCGTGCTGGAAACGCTGAAGGAAACCGGCGCGCTGCCGATTTAGGCCCGACAGATTTTATTGGCTACGTCGGCGGGACAGCGCCCCCCTCTGGCCTGCCGGCCATCTCCCCCACGAGGGGGGAGATTGGCAGCTGCGGCGAAGGCGCCTTTTTCTGCGACGTTGGAGATTGGCGAAAGCCCGCGTGAAAGCTGATCTCCCCCCGGCAGGACAGAGGGGGGCGCGAAGGATCGCCAACCTGCGGAATTGACTTCCGTAAGATTGGGAACGCCCGTCACCCCTTCTGCTGCTGGATCAACCCATAAAGGTTGGTGCACCGGGCGCCGGACCGGCAATAAGCGAACACCGGCCCTTCGAGCTCGTCGAGCGCCTCGGCCTGGTCCTCGACATTGTCCATGGTGATCTGACCGCTGATGACCGGAATGTAGCGGAAGGCAAGCCCCGCGGCTTCCGCCGCGACCTTGACGCTATCGGCCGAGGGTTGGCCTGGCTGTTCGTTGTCGGGCCGGTTGCAGATCACGCTTCTGAAGCCGGCGTCCTTGATGGCGGCGATGTCCTCGGGCAGGATCTGGCCGGAGACTGAGTAGTCATCGCTGATTTGGCGGTATTCCATTGGTGTCGTCCTCGCATTCTGGTTGGCGGCAGTTCTGCCACTCCCCGAGCGGTCCGGCAACTGCTGCTGCCGTTAGTTCTTACGCCGCGGCCGGCTGGGTAAACCGAGTCCTGGCGAAGCGGGCCGCGACGATGCCGGCGATGACCGCCGCGACAAAGATCGGCGTCGCCGAATAGCCAAGGCCCAGCGCCGGGATTGAGGCGCCGGGGCAAAAGCCGGCAATGCCCCAGCCGATGCCGAAGATGGCCGCGCCGCAGACCAGTTGCCAGTCAATGGCGCGTTTGGCCGGCAGCGCAAAGGCACTCTCAAACACGGGCGCCTCGCGCTGGCCGAACACGAGGCGGTAACCGGTGAAGGCCACTGCCAAGCCGCCGCCCATCACGAAGATCAGGCTCGGGTCCCAGGTTCCGGCGATATCGAAGAAATTCAGTACTTTCGCCGGATTGATCATACCGGACACAGCGATACCCAAACCGAAAAGCCCGCCGATCAGGAAAGCCGAGACGAGTTTGTTCATGGATCAGCCTCCGATCACATGACGGATGATGAAGACGGTGACGAAGGCGGTGGCCATGAAGGTGGCGACCGCGACGAACGAGCGTGGTGACAATCGCGCGATGCCGCAAATGCCGTGCCCGCTCGGGCAGCCGCCGCCGAAATGCACGCCGATACCGACGAGGAAGCCGCCGATGACGAGGGCCAGCGTTGGTACCGGTACACTGAACGGGATCTCTTTGCCGGCAAGCACCACCAGCAAAGGCGCGGCGATCGCGCCGGCGATAAAGGCGGCGCGCCACTGCCAGTCGGAGGACACCGGCGGAATGACGCCGGTTAGGATTCCTGTCATGCCGGCAATGCGGCCGTGCAATGCCATCAGCAGCACCGCCGACAGGCCGATGAGGGCTCCGCCAAGCAAGGACTGGAAAGGCGTAAAGTCAGTCATGGAAAGGCCTGCCCGCGTAGGGGTCGATCGGGAGGATCACCCACCCCCCAGCAGATAGGCATTTTCGCCTAGAAATCCAGCCGGATATTGGTCCGGCTGGACGGAGCATAGGCCGTTTCGCCACGCGATCTGGTGCGGCGAGCTCAACTGCCGAGAATTGCGCCTTTGATCTGCGTGATGTTGTTGTGCATCATGTCGATATAGGTCGAGGCCGGGCCGTCGGAACTCGACAACGCATCCGAATAGAGCGTGCCGCCGACCTTGACGCCGGTCTCGCCGGCGATCTGCTCGATCAGCCGCGGATTGGTGATGTTCTCGATGAAGATCGCCGCCGCCTTGTCCTGCTTGATCTGCTCGACCAGCTTGGCGACGTCGGCGGCCGAAGGCTCGGAATCGGTCGAGATGCCTTGCGGCGCCAGGAAGGTCAGGCCGTATTCGTGCTCGAAATAGCCGAAGGCGTCATGCGAGGTGATGACCACGCGCTTCGCCTCGGGGATCGACTGGATCGCTGCCTTCACTTCGCCTTCCAGCGCATCGAGCTTGATGGCGTAGGCGGCGGCATTGGCCTTGTAGCTGTCGCAGCCTGCGCTGTCGGCGGCGCAGAAAGCGTCGGCAATGTTCTTGACATAGATCCTGGCATTGGCGATCGACTGGAAGGCATGCGGGTCGGTGACCGTCTTGCCGCTGCTCGTGCCGGCGCTTTCGGCTGCATCCGCATCGGCGAATTCCGGCTTGAAGTCGATCGGCGTGACGCCTTTGGTCAGCGTCACGATCGCGGCCTTGGTGGCGCTGGCATCGACCAGGCGCTGCAGGAAACCTTCGAAATGCAGGCCGTTGACCAGAACGACATCGGCCTTCGCCATCGCCACCGCATCGGCCGGGCTCGGCTCATAGACATGCGCGTCGCCGTCCGTGCCGACGATGGTGGTGATCTCGACCCGGTCGCCGCCGACATTCTTGGCGAAGTCGGCAATCACCGTGAAGCTCGCCACCACCTTGAGCGGCGCCGCGATGGCCGATGAGGTTGCGAATGCGCTTAATGTTATAACACTCATCGCCAGGGCGGCACGGAAGGATTTCAGCATTGGGAAGCTCTCCTTGCTTGGGATTGGGGTCAGGCGGTGCGGTGGCGGTGATGCACGATGCGCGCGCGCAACGCGCCGCGCGAGCCGAACAGGATCGAGACGAAATAGACGACGCCGGCCGAAAGGATGATCGCCGGGCCGGACGGCAGCGACGCGTGATAGGAAAGCAGCAGCCCGGCGATGCAGGACGCAAAGCCGATCAGCACGGCCAGCACGCACATGGGTCCAACACGCACCGTCCAGAAACGGGCGGCCGCCGCCGGCAGCATCATCAGCCCGACCGACAGCAGTGTGCCCAACGCCTGGAAGCCGCCAACGAGGTTGAGCACGACGAGGCCGAGGAAGACGAAGTGCACCGGGCTGCCCATGCGGCTCACCGAGCGTAGGAACAGCGGATCGAGGCATTCGGCGACCAGCGCGCGCCAGAAGATGGCAAGGCTGGCAAGCGTCACTACCACGATGCCGCCGATCAGCGTCAACGCTTCGTTGTTGAGTGCGAGCACGGTGCCGAAGAGCACATGCATCAAGTCGACGCTCGAGCCACGGATCGACACCATCAACACACCGACGGCGAGCGAGATGAGATAGAAGGCCGCCATCGAAGCGTCCTCGCGCTGGATGGTGAAACGCGAGACCGCGCCCGCTCCAAGCGCGACGATGATGCCGGCGATAAGCCCGCCTATTGTCATCGGGAGGATTTCGAGGCCGTAGAGCAGGAAGCCGGCTGCGGCACCGGGCAGGATCGCATGCGCCATCGCGTCTCCCGAGAGGCTCATGCGGCGCAACATCAGGAAGACGCCGACAGGGCAGGCGCCGAGCGACAGCATCAGCGAGCCGAACAGCGCCCGCTGCATAAAGGCGAAATCGGCGAAAGGCGCGATGAACAGGCCGTAGAGGAAATCCATCACGCCGCCCTCGGTCCGGAGCCGTGGTGGTGATCGTGATGATCATGCACATGGGCGTGATCACCAAGGTCATGGCTGTGATCGTGCTCGCTCGGCTCGCACCAAGGCGCATTCTCTTCCCAGGCCTCGTGGAAGCGCCGCGCCTTGAGCAGATTCTCCGGCCGCAGCGTCTCGCGCGTCTCGCCCCAGGCAACGGGCTGGCGGGCGAGCAGCAGCGTTTCCGGGAAATTCTGCCGCACCAGATCGAGGTCGTGAACGACGACCATGATCGTGCGTTCCTCGCCATGCCAGCGTTTTATCAGTTGGATAAGGTCGCCGACGGTCTTGGCATCCACCGCATTGAACGGCTCGTCGAGCAGGATGAGATCGGCGTCCTGCAGCAGCACACGCGCAAAAAGCGTGCGCTGCAGCTGGCCGCCGGAGAGCGTGTCGATCGACCGCTTCTCGAAGTCGCCGAGCCCGACCGCCATCAGTGCCTTGCTGACCGACTCGCGATCCTCTTTGGTGTAGCGCCCGAGCATGCCGCGCTTCGGCCAAAGCCCAAGCGAGACCAGGTCCACGACGCGCGCCGGGAAAGTGCGATCCAATTCCGACTGCTGCGGCAGGTAGGCGGTGCGCACGCCGGGCGCGCGGACCACCGTGCCCTCCATAGGCTTCAGCACGCCGACAATGCCCTTCATCAGCGTCGACTTGCCCGAGCCGTTGGCGCCGACAACCGCGGTCAGCGATCCTTTGCGGACGATGCCGTCGAGGTGATGGATGGCGGGGTGGCTGCCATAGCCGAGCGTCAGGTCGCGGAAGGTCAGGCAGGCATTTGTCATCAGATGTTCCGGGGCGGTCCCACTAAATCGAGTGCACCGTCGATATGTGATGTTATTACATTAGTCAACACGGCAGACCGGCGGAATTTACGTCTCGGCCGGTCAACTCGCCGTGTGCGTGACGAGGCCGGGCCGGATAATTGGCTCAATTGGTTTCGCGTCCGGCGGCCTTGCCCGGAGCCGGCACGGACTCTAAAGAGGCACGACTCCCATAACGAAGGAACCTCCCATGAGCATTCGTCGCATTGATGTCGGCCCGCGCATGAGCCAGATCGTCATTCACGGTAACACCGTCTATCTGGCCGGCCAGGTCGGCGAGCCCGGAGGCAACGTCGCTTCGCAGACGCGCGACATCCTGAAGACCATCGACGAATTGCTGGCCAAAGCCGGGACCGACAAGACCAAGATCGTCCAGGCGATCATCTGGCTGGCCGACATGGGCACCTTCGCCGAGATGAACTCGGAATGGGACAAGTGGGTGCCGCAGGGCCACACGCCCGCCCGCGCCACAGGCGAAGCCAAGCTCGCCGGACCGGAATATCTGGTCGAGATCATTATCACGGCGGCGATCTAGCACCTGTCTTGCCTTCTCCCCTTGTGGGAGAAGGTGGCCGCGCAGCGGCCGGATGAGGGGTGTTGGAAGAATCGCCGCGCTGAAGAACTAGGCGCTTCTGGTGCTTGGATTTCTGGCCTCTCATTCCCTCGAGCACCCCTCATCCGTCTCGGCGCTGTGCGCCGATCCACCTTCTCCCACAAGGGGAGAAGGGGCGTTGGCGCTACCCCTGCGACGGCGTGAACCTCGCCACCAGCGTGTGGCTTTCCGCCGGATAGATGAAGCGCACATGCGTGACCGGGTGCTCGGCGCTCCAGGTGCGGCGCTCGACCACGAGACAGGGCGCGCCGGGGTCGATGTCGAGCGCGTCGGCGATATTCTCGTCGGCCGCCATGGCGCGGATGCGGTGCTCGGCCTCGCTCCACGGCACGCGACCGATCAGCCAGGGGCCGGGGGCGATGTCGAGAAATTCTTCCTCGGCCGCCTCGGCCACCGCTGACAGGTTGATCAGCCGCTGCTCGAGCGCGAACGGCCGTTCGCCGGCAAAATGCAGGCCTTCCAGCGCAAGCAGCGGACCCGGGACGGAAAGCCCGAGCAGCGACCGGTCCTCGGCGCCGCTGCGCCGCTTCAGGCGCTCGAGCCGTTGATAGCGATAGGGCAGGCCGAGCGCCTCGACCTCGATCCTGATGTCGTGCAGCTCCAGCACCGCCGCCTGCGATTGCGGCTGGCGCACGAAGCTGCCCGAACGGCGGCGGCGCTCGATCAGCCCGGCCTTGGCGAGCTGCGACAGCGCCTTGTTCACCGTCATGCGCGAACAGTTATATTGAGCCGTCAGCTCGTGCTCGAACGGGATGCGGTGGCCGGGCGACCAAGCCCCGGACAGGATTTTCTCGCGGATATCCGACAGGATGCGCTGGTGCAGCGAAACGCTCTCGCCGCTTTCAACATCATCGGTTTCAACCAGGCTCATCGGGCTTTTCCTGCGTCAGCCTTGGGAAAGGGCGGTCATCACCGTGCGGAACCGCTTGGCGATCGCCTCGTGCTTGGCATGCCTGCCGCCGCTGACCTGCTTTTTGCCATGCACCCAGACGCAATCGACCTTGCTGCCATTGGCGAAGATCCAGGCGTCGAGGATCGCGTCGCCCGTCTTGCCGGCAAGCGAGGGATGGCCGGCGTCGAGCGAGACGAAATCGGCGGGACCGCCGGCGGCAATCCATGACGGACCGGCGCCGAGCGCCGCGCCGCCGCCGTCGAGCGCGGCGTCGAACAGCGCGCGCCCGGTCGAGCCGCCGGCACGCGCCAAAACGTTGCGGGCGCGGTGGGCGAGGCGCTGCGAATATTCGAGCTGCCTGATCTCGTCCGGCAGCCCGATCAGCACATTGGAGTCGGAGCCGACGCCGAAGCGACCGCCGTGCTCGATGAACAGTGGCGCGGCAAAGGTGCCGTCGCCGAGATTGGCCTCGGTGATGGGGCAGAGGCCGGCGATCGCGCTGCTCTTCGCCATGGCGATCGTTTCCGCTTCGGTCATATGCGTGGCGTGGATCAGGCACCAGCGCTTGTCCACCTTGGCGCTGGACAGCAGAAACTCGACGGGCCGCGCGCCCGACCAGGCGACGCAGTCCTCCACCTCCTTCACCTGCTCGGCGATATGGATATGGATCGGCCCGTTTGGCGCCATCGCGGCGACCGCGTTGAACTCGTCCGGCGTTGCGGCGCGCAGGCTGTGCGGCGCGACGCCGACGACAGCCTGTTCCAGCTTCGATACGCATTCACGGCTTTTCTCAAGCAAGCGCCCGAACCGTTCGACATTATTGATGAATCGCCGCTGGCCTTCATTCGGCGCCGCGCCGCCGAAGGCGGAGTGGGCGTAGAAGACCGGCAGCAACGTCAGCCCGATGCCGGTCTCGGCGGCCGCCGCCGCGATACGCTCGGCCATCTCGGCGATGTTGGCGTAAGGCTTTCCGTCGCGGTCGTGGTGGAGATAGTGAAACTCGCCGACCCGGGAAAACCCGGCCTCCAGCATCTCGACATAGAGCTGCGCCGCCACCGCCTCGACCTGGTCGGGCGTCATCGACAGCGCGAAGCGGTACATCACCTCGCGCCAACTCCAGAAACTGTCGGCCGAAGGGCCCCGCAATTCGGCCAGCCCCGCCATGCCGCGCTGGAAGGCGTGGCTGTGCAAATTGGGCATGCCGGACAGGAGAATCGCATGGCGTTCGTCGCCGGACTGCGGCGAGGCGCCAGCCTCGACCGTGGCGATGCGGCCGCCGTCGAAAGCGATCCTCACATTACCTCGCCAGCCCTCGGGCAGCAGCGCCTGTTCCGCAAAGATCGCCGTCACGTTCCTCTCCGAATCTCATTGCCCAAGCGACATTACCACTTGCGTCGCGTTCTAATATGTATATACATAATCGCAATCCTTTCAAATGGAAAAGATGATGGGTGGAGAGAATAGACAGGGCGGCCTTCGTCTTTGGCGCAACGCGCGCCTGGCGACCATGGCCGATGGTGCGGCGGGCTTAGGCATCGTCGAAAAGGGCGCGGTCGCCGCGCGCGACGGGCTCATTGTCTATGCCGGCGCGGAAGCCGACATGCCGGCGGCGCTCGGGCAAGGCAGCGAGAGCATCGATTGCGAGGGCCGCTGGATCACGCCCGGCCTGATCGACTGCCACACGCATCTTGTCTATGCCGGCAACCGCGCCAATGAATTCGAGATGCGGCTGGCCGGCGCCACTTATGAAGAAGTGGCCCGCGCCGGGGGCGGCATCGTCTCTTCCGTGAAATCGCTGCGCGCCGCGAGCGAGGATGAACTCGTTGCTGAGACGCTGCCGCGCCTCGATGCGCTGATTGCCGAGGGCGTGACCACCGTCGAAGTGAAGTCCGGTTACGGCCTCGACCTCGACAATGAGAAGAAGTCGCTGCGCGCTGCGCGCCGTCTCGATAGCGAACGGAAGGTGACGGTCCACACGACCTGTCTCGCCGCCCATGCGCTGCCGCCTGAAGCCAAGGGCGACAAGGACGCTTTCATCGACCTCGTCGCCGGCACGATCCTTCCGGCGGTTGCCGCCGAAAAACTTGCCGACGCCGTCGATGGCTTTTGCGAGGGCATCGCGTTTTCGCCCGAGCAGATCGCGCGTGTTTTCGACAAGGCAAAAGCACTCGGCCTGCCCGTAAAACTCCACGCCGACCAGCTTTCCAATCTGCATGGCGCGGCGCTTGCTTCGAGCTACGGCGCGCTGTCCGCCGACCATCTCGAATACACCGACGAGGAGGGCGCCGCGGCTATGGCCAAGACCGGGACCGTGGCGACGATCCTGCCAGGCGCCTACTATTTCATCCGCGAGACCAAGAAGCCGCCCATCGACCTGTTCCGCCGCCACGGCGTGAAGATGGCAGTTGCCACCGACAGCAACCCCGGGACCTCGCCGCTCACATCGCTGCTGCTCACCATGAACATGGCCGCGACGCTCTTTGGCCTGACCGTCGACGAATGCCTCGCCGGCGTCACCCGCGAGGCGGCGCGTGCGCTGGGGCTTCTCGACAAAACCGGCACGCTGGAGACCGGCAAATCCGCCGACCTTGCCATCTGGGACATCAAGCGCCCGGCAGAACTCGTCTACCGCATGGGCTTCAACCCGCTCCATGCCCGTATCTGGAGAGGACAATGACCGAACTGACCTTGAAGCCCGGCAGCGCGACGCTTGCCGATTGGCGCGCCATCTACCGCGGCGCCGTGCCGAAGCTCGACGACGCTTGCCGGCCGAAAATCAAGGCCAGCGCCGAAGCGGTCGCCCGCATCCTCGCCAAGGGCGAGCCGGTCTATGGCATCAACACCGGCTTCGGCAAATTGGCCAGCGTCCGCATTCCCGGGGCCGACCTCGAAACGCTCCAGCGCAACATCGTGCTTTCGCACGCCGCCGGTGTCGGCGAGCCGATGCCCGTCGCGGTGGTGCGGCTGATGATGGCGCTGAAGCTTGCCAGCCTCGCCCAAGGTGCGTCCGGTGTAAAGGCCGAGACCATCGACCTGCTTCAGGGGATGCTCGCCAACGACGTCATCCCGGTCGTGCCGGCGCAGGGCTCGGTCGGCGCTTCCGGCGACCTCGCGCCGCTCTCGCATATGACGGCGGTGATGATCGGCGTCGGCGAATGCTTTACGCCGCACGGCCGTTTCCCGGCCAAGGTCGCTTTCGTCTCGCACGGGCTGGAGCCGGTCACGCTCGGTGCCAAGGAGGGCCTGGCGCTGCTCAATGGCACGCAGTTCTCGACCGCCTTCGCGCTCGCCGGCCTGTTCGAGGCCGAGACGCTCTACCAGTCGGCGCTGGTCGCCGGCGCGCTGTCGACCGATGCCGCCCGCGGCTCGGACGCGCCCTTTGATCCGCGCATCCACCTGTTGAGGAAACATCGCGGCCAGATCGAGACGGCGGATGCGCTGCGCAATCTGATGGCCGGCAGCGCCATTCGCGAGTCGCACCGCGTCGGCGACGAGCGCGTGCAGGATCCTTATTGCCTGCGCTGCCAGCCGCAGGTGATGGGTGCAGCCCTCGACGTGCTGCGCAAGGCCGCCGACACGCTCGAGACCGAGGCCAACGGTGTCACCGACAATCCGCTGATCTTCGCCGAGGACGACACCGCGCTTTCGGGCGGCAATTTCCACGCTGAGCCGGTGGCCTTCGCCGCCGACATGATCGCGCTGGCGGTCTGTGAGATCGGCTCGCTGTCGGAGCGGCGCATCGCCATGCTGGTCGATCCGGCGCTCTCCGGCATGCCGGCTTTCCTCACGCCGAAGCCGGGGCTGAATTCCGGTTTCATGATCCCGCAGGTAACGGCGGCCGCGCTCGTTTCGGAAAACAAGCAGAAGGCCTATCCGGCGAGCGTCGATTCCATCCCGACCTCGGCCAACCAGGAAGACCATGTTTCGATGGCGGCCCACGGCGCGCGCCGGCTGCTCGGCATGATCGAAAATGCGACCGCCGTCATCGGCATCGAGCTGCTGGCGGCCGCACAGGGCTGCGATTTCCACGCACCGCTCGCTTCGAGCGATGCTCTGGAGGCCGTGCGCAAATCGGTCCGAGCCGAGGTGCCGCATCTCGACAACGACCGGCATTTCCATCCCGACATGGAAAAGGCGATCGCCCTGGTGCGCAGCGGTGCCGCGGTGAACGCGGCAAGCGTGGTGGCGCTGCCTTCGATTGCAGGGACGGCGTGATGGCCACGCCTCCCTGGCTCACCATCACGCGCGGCACGGCGCCCCTGCTGGTCTCGATCCCGCACACCGGCATCGATCTCGCTGGCCTCGATAGCCGGCTGGTTTCGACCTGGCTTGGCCGCCGTGACTGCGACTGGTGGATCGACAAGCTCTATGATTTCGCTACCGAGCTTGGCGCGACGGTCGTCCACACCGCCATCTCGCGCACCGTCATCGACGCCAACCGCGACCCTTCCGGCGTCTCGCTCTATCCTGGACAGGCGACCACCACGCTCTGCCCGACGGACACGTTTGACGGCGATCCGCTCTACCGCATGGGTGAGGAGCCGACGCCGTCCGAGATCGACAGGCGTCGTGAGACCTATTTCGTACCCTATCATGCCGCCCTGCAGGCCGAGATCGACCGCCTGCGCGGCATGCACGAGAAGATCGTTCTCTACGACTGCCATTCGATCCGCTCGGTGCTGCCGCGCCTGTTCGAAGGCACGCTCCCGGTGTTCAACCTCGGCACCAATGACGGCAAGAGCACCGATCCGTCGCTGCAGGAAAAGGTGGCCGCCATCCTCGCCGCGACAGGCGAGAGCTGGGTGATCAATGGCCGCTTCAAGGGCGGCTGGATCACGCGCAGCTTCGGCCAGCCGCAGAACGGCGTCCATGCGCTGCAGATGGAGCTCTCCAACCGCGGCTACATGCGCGAGCCGTCGGAAAAGGGCGCGCCGGAAAACTGGCCCGTGCCTTACGACGCAACCTATGCGGCGCCGATCCGCGCCACGCTGAAAACCATCCTCGAAACCGCCATTGACTGGGCCGGGCGCTGACCCGCGCCGCCCGCCTTGCTTGAAAGGGACAAAGATGACCGATCCTCGTCACAACATACGTGAAGTGCGTGCGCCACGCGGCGACAAGCTGAACGCCCGGTACTGGACGACCGAGGCGCCGCTGCGCATGCTGATGAACAACCTCGATCCGGAAGTCGCCGAGAACCCGAATGAGCTCGTCGTCTATGGCGGCATCGGCCGGGCCGCGCGCACCTGGAACGATTTCGACCGCATCGTCGCTTCGTTGAAGACGCTTGGCGAAGACGAGACGCTTCTGGTGCAGTCGGGCAAGCCGGTCGGCGTCTTCAAGACTCACTCCAACGCGCCGCGCGTTTTGATCGCCAACTCCAACATCGTGCCGCACTGGGCAAACTGGGAGAAGTTCAACGAGCTGGATAAGAAGGGCTTGATGATGTACGGCCAGATGACGGCCGGCTCCTGGATCTATATCGGCACGCAAGGCATCGTTCAGGGCACCTATGAGACTTTCGTGGAGGCCGGACGCCAGCACTATGGCGGCAACCTCAAGGGCAAGTGGATCCTGACCGGTGGCCTTGGTGGCATGGGCGGCGCCCAGCCTCTGGCCGCCGTCATGGCCGGCGCCTGCTGCCTCGCCATCGAATGCAACCCTGACTCGATCGATTTCCGTCTGCGCACCCGCTATCTCGATGAGAAGGCCGAGACGCTGGACGAAGCCATGGAAATGATCGAGCGCTGGACCAAGGCCGGCGAGGCGAAATCGGTCGGCCTGCTCGGAAACGCCGCCGAAATCGTGCCGGAGATGTTCAGGCGCGGCATCCGCCCCGATATCCTCACCGACCAGACTTCGGCGCACGATCCCATCAACGGCTACCTGCCCAAGGGCTGGACGATGGCGCAATGGCGCGAGAAGCGGGTCAGCGATCCGAAGGCGGTCGAGAAGGCCGCCCGCGCGTCGATGCGCGAGCATGTCGAAGCGATGGTGGCGTTCTGGAATGCCGGCGTGCCGACGCTCGATTACGGCAACAACATCCGCCAGGTCGCCAAGGATGAAGGGTTCGAGAACGCCTTCGCCTTCCCTGGCTTCGTGCCGGCCTATATCCGGCCGCTGTTTTGCCGCGGCATCGGTCCGTTCCGCTGGGCAGCCCTCTCCGGCGATCCGGAGGATATCTACAAGACCGACGCCAAGGTTCGCGAGCTGACTCCCGGCAACACACACCTACACAACTGGCTCGACATGGCGCGCGAGCGCATCTCCTTCCAGGGGTTGCCGGCGCGTATCTGCTGGGTCGGCTTGGGCGATCGCCATCGCCTCGGCCTCGCCTTCAACGAGATGGTCGCCAGGGGCGAACTCAAGGCGCCGGTCGTCATCGGCCGAGACCACCTCGATTCCGGCTCGGTCGCTTCGCCGAACCGCGAGACCGAAGCGATGAAGGATGGCTCGGACGCCGTTTCCGACTGGCCGCTGCTCAACGCGCTGCTCAACACCGCGTCGGGCGCCACCTGGGTGTCGCTGCATCACGGCGGCGGCGTCGGCATGGGCTTCTCGCAGCATGCCGGCATGGTGATCGTTGCCGACGGCACGCCGGAAGCCGCCAAGCGGCTGGAGCGCGTGCTGTGGAACGATCCGGCGACGGGCGTCATGCGCCACGCCGATGCCGGCTACGACATCGCCATTGAATGCGCCAAAGAGCACCAGCTCAACCTGCCGGGCATTCTGGGCTGAGGCGATGCAAATCCTCCGTGCCGCCGACTACCGCGTCATGCCGTGGAAGAACGGCGGCGGCACGACGACCGAGATCGCCGTCTCGCCTAACGGCGCCGGCCTCGACGATTTCGACTGGCGCGTCTCGATGGCCCGCGTCGCGACGAGCGGGCCTTTTTCGAGCTTTGCTGGCATAGACCGCACGCTGTCTGTGCTGGAAGGCGAGGGCATCGTGCTCGACATCGCCGGCCAGCCCGCGTCACGGCTGACGGCGGCCTCAGCGCCGCTTTCCTTTCCGGGCGACGTGCCGACCGGCGCCACCCTGGTCGGCGGCCCGATCACCGATCTCAACGTCATGACCCGCCGGAGCCGCATGACCCACACCGTCGAGCGCCTGCCGCTCTCGGGCGAAATGCGGATTGAGCAGGGTGCCGGCACAACGCTCATTCTCCCCGTCGGCGGCGGCTTGAAAGTCTTTGCCGACGGCGCTTCGAGCCTCGGCCCGCTCGACACGCTCGTCGTCGACCGGAACGGCCCGAAACTGCGGCTGCAGCCTGAAGGGCAGGGGCTGCTTTTTGTGATCCGTCTGCACGCCACCGCCGCCAACGATTAACGGCTGTTGCCAAACATGATCGCGCCGCGGGCGAAATATCGTCCGGCCACTTGCATGCATCACGAAAAAGCCTGAATCCTTTCCCTGATCGAAACCGGGGGCGGGAAGCGAGGGGCGTTCGCCCTTGAGTTGTCGAAAGGGGACGCCCCTGTCATGGAGCGCAAACAAACTTTCGGCCAAACCTGCCATGCAACCAATTGCATTTGAACCGGTTTTAGGGCCATTGCCGTGGCGGTGACGCCGCATCGCGCCCCGCCTTACGGAATAATCAATGAACATACAGACGAACCCCACTAAGATCGAACAGACAAGCGCCGGCTTCCCGACCGTCACGGAAGCGCCGATACGCTCCAATTTCCTGCCCGATGACCGGCTGCGCGCGCTGGGCGCAGCACTCGCCAAGGGCGAAGTCAGGGACTTGTTCGGGCTCTCGCCGTTCGAATTCCAGGCCCGTATCCGCGACAGCGCCAAGAGGATTCTCGAAGTCTACCGTTCGACCAATGCCGCTCAGGCCAAGGGCGAGACGATCACGCCGGCGGCGCAGTGGCTGCTCGACAACAATTACCTGGTCGAAGAGACCATCTTCCAGGTCAAGCGCGACCTGCCGCGCCGTTTCTATCGCCAGCTGCCGACCCTCAAGCTTGCCGACGGGACCGTGTTGCCGCGCGCCTTCATCGTCGCCTGGAGCTATGTCGAGCATTCCGACAGCGCGGTCTCCGCGACCATGTTCAGGGCGATCGTCGAGGGCTTCCAGTCGGTCGAGCCGCTGAAGATCGGCGAGCTCTGGGCGCTGCCGTCGCTGCTGCGTTTCGTGCTGATCGAAAACCTTCGCCGCATCGCCGTGCGTGTTGAGCGCACGCGTCAGATGCGCCACATCGCCAACGAGGTCGCCGACCGCGTTCTGGCGACCGACGACCACGCCGACCGGACCAGGATCCTGTCGACCTACGCCGCGCACGCGCAGGACACGACTTTCGCCACCCAACTCCTCTATCGCCTGCGCGACGGCTCGCAGAATGCCGGCCGGGCGCTGGAATGGCTGGAGGGCGAGCTCGAGAAGACCGGTTCCGACGCCGAGGAGATCATCATCTCCGAGCATCAGACGCTGTCCAGCGGCAATGTCACCACCGGCAACATCATCCGCGGCCTGCGCCTCATCAACGACGTCGACTGGACGGTCTGGTTCGAGGGCGTCAGCCGCATCGACACGCTGCTGCGCGAGAAGACCGATTTCGCCGCGCTCGATTTCTTCTCGCGCGACCAGTATCGCACCGCGATCGAGCAACTCGCGCGCCGCTCCGACCTTTCCGAATTCCGCGTCGCCGAAAAGGCGATCGAGCTCGCCGGCCACGTGCCCGGCGTCACCGACGCGTCCGGCGTGCCGGAAACCGCCGACCCCACCGTGCATACCGATGTCGGCTTCTTCCTGGTCGGGCCGCGCCGGCCTGATCTGGAACAGGCAATCGGCTATCGGCCGCCGATCAATGTGACTTTCAAGCGCGCCTTCACCGCTACCGGCTGGCTGGGGATCGTCGTGCCCGTCTTCCTGCTGACGGCGCTCCTGCTTGTGTTGTCCGGCAACGCCCTTGCCAATCTCGGTCTCTCGGCGGAGTCGATCACGCTGATGCTGGCCCTGTTCGCGGTGCCGGCGAGCGAGGGCGCATTGGCCTTCTTCAACACCGTCGTGGCGCTCTTCCTCAAGCCGACACGCCTCGTCGGCTACGACTACAAGCACGACGGCATACCCGCCGAAGCGCGCACGCTGGTCGTGGTGCCTTCGCTGATCGGCTCGCGCGACGACGTCGAGGAAAACATCCGCAACATAGAGGTCCATCATCTAGCCAACACCGCGGAAGAGATCCATTTCGCGCTTCTGTCCGACTGGCCGGATTCCAAGACCGAGATCGACGCCGCCGACATCGAGATCCTGCAATATGCCCGCGACGAGATCGCCAGGCTGAACGCCCGCTACCCGTCCGAAGGCGCACCGCGCTTCTACCTTCTGCATCGCCGCCGGCTCTACAACCAGGCGCAGGGCTGCTGGATGGGCTGGGAGCGCAAGCGTGGCAAGCTGCACGAGCTCAACCTCCTGCTGCGCGGCGACAGCGATACCACCTTCCTGCCACTCGACGTGCCGCTGCCGGATAAGGTCACCTATGTGATGACGCTCGACGCCGACACGCGCACCACGCGCGACGCCGTCTCGACACTTGTGGGCAAGCTCGCGCATCCGCTGAACCGCCCGCATTTCGATCCGGCGAAGCGCGTCGTCACCGCCGGCTACACAATCCTGCAGCCGCGCATCACCGCATCGCTCACCAGCGGCGACGATGCTTCGTTTTTCCAGCGCGTCTTCTCGGCCAATCGCGGCCTGGATCCGTACGTCTTCGCCGTGTCCGACGTCTATCAGGACGTCTTCGGCGACGGCTCCTTCACCGGCAAGGGCCTCTATCATGTCGATGCCTTCGAGGCTGCGCTGAAGAACCGCATCGAGGAAAACACCATTCTCAGCCACGATCTGCTCGAAGGCGCCCTGGCGCGCGCCGCTTTGGTCACCGACGTCGAGCTGGTCGAGGATTATCCGACCCGCTACTCGGTCGATGCCTCGCGCCACCACCGCTGGGCACGCGGCGACTGGCAATTGCTCGGCTTCATGTTCGATCCGCGCTCGGGTGTTCCGGCGCTGTCGCGCTGGAAGATGGTCGATAACCTTCGCCGCTCGCTGACCCCGATCTTCTGGGTGATGGCCTGTATCGCGGGCTGGACCTTGCTGCCCTTCACCCAGGCCGCGCAGTGGCAGGCGCTGCTGATCCTCAGCCTGTTCATGGCGCCGACCTTCGACATCGTCAACGGCATCCTGCCGAAGAGCGGCGACCAGACGCCGCGCGGCCATTTCTCCGCGCTTGCCCGCGACACGGTATTCGGCACCGCGCTGGTGGCACTGAAGGTGCTGCTGATGGCGCATCTCGCCTGGATGATGGGCGACGCCATCATCCGCACGATTTATCGGCTCTTCGTCAGCCGCCAGAACCTTCTGGAGTGGCGCACCGCCTCGCAGGCGCACAAGGCGGGCGGCAGCGACCTCGGCTCCTATTACAGCATGATGTATGGCGCCGTGATCATCGGCGTCGTCGGCCTTGCCGTTCCGGTGCTGGCCGATTCCACCGGCGCGTTCGTCGCCTTCTTCTTCGCGATTTTCTGGATCGGCTCGCCCGCCGTTGCCTGCTGGATCAGCCGCTCGGCGGAGACCGAGGACAGGCTGCGCATTTCGGCGTCCGACATCCATGCGCTGCGCACCGTGGCACGGCGTACCTGGCACTATTTCGAGACCTTCGTGACGGCCGAGCATCACCATCTGCCGCCGGACAATTTCCAGGAAAGCCCGGCGCCCGTGGTGGCGCCGCGCACCTCGCCGACCAATATCGGCGTCTATCTGCTCTCGGTGGTGTCGGCGCGCGATTTCGGCTGGATCAGCCTGTCGGATGCCATCACCCGCATAGACGCAACGATGACGACCATCGAGAACATGCCGCGCGATCGCGGGCATCTCTACAACTGGTACGATACGACGACGCTGAAGCCGCTCTATCCGCTCTATATCTCGGCGGTGGACAGCGGCAACCTTGCCGGCCATCTGGTCGCCGTGGCCGCGGCCTGCGCCGAATGGGCCGAAGCGCCTTCCGTTCACCTGCAGGGCGATTTCGAAGGCATCCTCGACACCGTCACCATCCTCGACGAGAGCCTGGAGGAACTGCCTGACGACCGCCGGCAACTGAGGCCGCTGCGCCAGCGGCTCGCCGACCGCCTCGACGGCATGCGCCGCGCAGTGATGACCATCAAGGCGCAGCCCGAGATGGCCTCGATCCGTACCATCAACCTCGCGGTGCTGGCCGGCGAGATCCGCAAGCTCGCCACCGCCATCAACGTCGAGGCGGCGTCGCCGAAGAGCGACGTCATCGCCGACTGGGCCGCAAGGCTCGAGGCGACCTGCGAGGCGCATGTGCACGATTCGCACAATGACGAAAGCGCCGTCACGGCGCTGCGCACCAAGCTGCTCGCCCTGCGCGGCCGCTGCCGCCGCTATGCCTTCGAGATGGATTTCTCCTTCCTGATGCGGCAGGAGCGCAAGCTCCTGTCGATCGGCTACCGCGTCGAGGAGCACCAGCTCGACGAGAGCTGCTACGACCTGCTCGCTTCCGAGGCGCGGCTGACCAGCCTGTTCGCCATCGCCAAGGGCGACCTGCCTACGGAGCACTGGTTCCGGCTCGGCCGGCCGATCGTCGAGATCGGTTTCAAGGGCGCGCTGATGTCCTGGTCGGGCTCGATGTTCGAGTACCTGATGCCACCGCTGGTGATGAAGGAGCCGCACGGCTCGATCCTCAACCAGACCAGCAAGCTCATCATCAAGCGCCAGATCCAGTATGCGCGCTCGAAAAACGTGCCCTGGGGCATTTCGGAAGCGGCCTACAATGCCCGCGACCGCGAGCTCACCTACCAATACACCAATTTCGGCGTGCCCGGCCTCGGCCTGAAGCGCGGCCTCGGCCAGAACACCGTGATCGCTCCTTACGCCACCATCCTGTCTGCGCAGTTCAATCCGCGCGAGGCGGTGCAGAACCTGATGCGGCTGCGCTCGATCGGCGCCATGGGCCGGCACGGTTTCTACGACGCGGTCGATTTCACGCCGCAGCGCGTGCCGGAAGGCACCGACCACGCCGTCGTCCAGAACTACATGGCACACCATTCCGGCATGTCGATCGCCGCCGTGGCGGACGCCATCTTCGAGGGCCGGCTGCGCGAGCGCTTCCACAGCGATCCGGTGATCGAGTCGGCGGAACTCTTGCTGCAGGAGAAGGCGCCGCGCGACATTCCGACCGCCACCGTCAGGACCGAGGCCGACGAGCGCTCCAAGGACGAGACCGAGACCGAGAGCCCGGACAGCCGCATCATCCTCGACCCGATCAAGGCGCTGCGCGCGACCAATGTCATGTCGAATGGCCGTTACTCGGTCATGGTCACCGCCGCCGGCTCCGGCTACAGCCGTTTCGGCGAGCTTGCCGTGACGCGCTGGCAGCCGGACCCGAGCGAAGACCGCATGGGCTCCTACATCTTCCTGCGCGATGCCGCGACCGGCGACTGGTGGTCGGCGACCGCCGAGCCGAAGCGCGCCGAGAACGAGCGCGTGCAGGCGCTGTTTGCCGACGACAAGGCGAGCTTCACGAAATCGGTTGGCTCGCTGCGTTCGGAAGTCGAATGCATCGTCATTTCCGAAGGCAATGGCGAGGGCCGCCGCATCACGCTCTATAACGACGGTCCCACAGACCGGCATATCGAGGTGACATCGTTCGCCGAGCTGGTGCTGGGCAACGAGGCTTCGGACAATGCCCATCCGGCGTTCTCGAAGATGTTCGTCGAGACCGAGATCGCAGCGAACAACGGCGCCATCTTCGCCACCCGGCGCAAGCGCGACAAGAATGAGCCCGACCTCACCATGGTGCATTTCGTCACCGATCCATCGGGCCCGTCGCGCGACGCGGAGGCCGAGACCGACCGGCGCGCCTTCATCGGCCGCGGCCGCACCATAGCGGATGCCGTGGCGTTCGATCCCGGTGCCAGGCTTGGCGGCAGCCAGGGCTTCACGCTCGACCCGGTGGCTGCGCTGCGCCGCCAGGTGCGCGTGCCGGCGAACAAAAAGATCTCGCTCACCTTCTGGACCGTTGTCGGCGCCAACCGCGGCGATCTCGACGAGGCGATCGGCCGCCTCGACCATCAGGAAAGCTTCGCCCGCCAGGCGATGCTCGCCTGGACGCGCAGCCAGGTGCAGACGCGCCATCTCGGCCTGAGCCTGACCGATGCCGCCAATGTGCAGAAACTGGCGCGCTACCTGATCTATCCCGATCCGTTCCTGCGCCTGCCCGCAGATTCGATCGCCTCGGGCCTCGGCCGCCAGTCGAGCCTCTGGCCGACCAGCATCTCCGGCGATTTCCCGATCTTCCTGGTGCGTATCGGCGATGTCGCCGATCTTGAGATCGTCGCCCAGGCGCTGCGCTTCCAGGAATATATGCGCGCCCGCGGCATGATGATCGACTTCGTCGTCGTCAACGAGCAGGCGTCCTCCTACGTGCAGGACCTGCAGCGCGCGGTGGAAACGCTGTGCGAGAACAGCCGTCTGCGCGGCCGCGAGCTTGGGCCCCGCCAGCACATCTTCGCCGTGCGCCGCGACCTGATGGACGAGCCGACCTACAAGACCTTGCTGTCGGTCGCGCGCGTCGCGCTCCACACCCGCAACGGCACCATATTCGACCAGCTCGAGCGGGCCGAGACGGCGGCATTGCAGGCCCGTGACGCGTTGCAGCAGGCGGAAGGCGTCCCGACCCGCCAGCCGTCACCGCCATTGCCTGAGCCGACGCTGGCCAGCCAGGGAGGAGCCGATATAGCCGCCGACGGCACCGGCCTCAGCCTCTGGAACGGTTTTGGCGGCTTCGACGGCGACGGCCGGCACTACGTGACGCGGCTGACCGGGCGTCGTGTGACACCGCAGCCCTGGATCAACGTCATCTCCAACGCTTCCTTCGGCTTCCACGTTTCGGCCGAAGGCGCCGGCTTCACCTGGAGCCGCAACAGCCGCGACTACCAGCTGACGCCGTGGTCGAACGATCCGGTGTCGAACCGGCCGGGTGAGGGCTTCTACATCTACGATCAGTTGAGCGGCAAGGCGTTCTCGCCGATGGCCGCGGTGGTGCGCGATCCCTCGATGACCTACGAGACCTGGCACGGCCAGGGGTTCTCGACTTTCCGTTCGAAGCGCGGGCCGCTGTCGATGGACCTGACGCAGGTGGTCGACCCGGTGGATCCGGTGAAGATCACCCGGCTGCGCATCCAGAACACCGGCTCGGCGCCGGCAAGGCTGCGCGTCTATGCCTATGCCGAGTGGGTGCTCGGCGGCCACCGCTCACGCACGGCGGCGACCATCGTGCCGTCGCGCGATGCCGCGACCGGCGCCATGCTGGCGCAGAACCCCTATGGGCTCGATTTCGGCGAGCGGGTGGCTTTCCTCGCCGCGACGGCGCCTGTCCATTCGGTAACCGCCGACCGCTCGGAGTTCATCGGCAGGCACGGCACGACCGAATATCCGCAGGCCGTGCTTGGCGGGGTTGCCCTGTCCGGCCGCGTCGAGGCCGGCGACGACCCTTGCGCCGTCATCGCCAGCGACATCGACATTCCGGCCGGTGGCGACGTGACGCTGCTTTGGCTGCTCGGCGACGCTGCCACGGCCACTGAGGCGAGCGCGCTGGTGCAGACCCATCGCGGCAAGGATTTCGACCAGCGTCTGGCCGACAACGAGAGCGTCTGGCGCGGCTTCCTCGACACCATCCAGGTCGAGACGCCGGACAGCGCGCTCAACGCCATGGTCAACCACTGGCTGCCTTACCAGAGCCTGGCCTGCCGCATCCGCGCGCGCTCGGCTTTCTACCAGGCGAGCGGCGCCTTCGGCTTCCGCGACCAATTGCAGGACACGCTGGCCTTGCTGGCGCACGATCCGAAGCTGGCGCGCGACCAGATCCTCAACGCCGCCCGCCGGCAGTTCCCGGAAGGCGATGTGCAGCACTGGTGGCTGCCGCGCACCGATGCCGGCGTGCGCACCATGATCTCGGACGATGTTGTCTGGCTGGCGCATGCGACGGCCCGCTACATCGAGGTGACGGGCGATACCGCGATCCTCAAGGAGCAGATACCCTTCATCGACGGGCAGGAACTCGGCGAAGGCGAGCACGATGCCTTCTTCACGCCCGAGATCACCAAGACCACGGCTTCGCTCTACGACCACTGCGCGCGGGCGTTGGACCTCGCCATCAAGCGCAGCAGCCCGGCCGGCCTGCCGCTGATCCTCGGCGGCGATTGGAACGACGGCATGAACCGTGTCGGCGAGGGCGGCAAGGGCGAGAGCGTGTGGCTGGGCTGGTTCCTGTTGAAGACGCTGGGCGACTTCGCCCCCATCGCCAAGGGACAAAGCGACGGCAAGCGGGCGCAGGCCTGGACCAAGCACGCGGACCTGCTGAAGCGGGCGCTGGAGAGCACGGCCTGGGACGGCCAGTGGTACCGGCGCGGCAGCTTCGACGACGGCACGCCGCTCGGCTCCCGCAACTCGGATGAGTGCAAGATCGACTCGATCGCCCAGTCCTGGAGCGTGCTTTCGGGCGAGGGCGATCCGGCGCGCTCGACCACGGCGATGGAACAGGCGACGAAGATGCTCGTCGACGACGAGCTCAAGATCGTCAAGCTGTTCACGCCGCCCTTCTCGAACAGCCACAACGATCCCGGCTACATCAAGAGCTACCCGCCGGGCGTGCGCGAGAACGGCGGCCAGTACACCCATGCCGCCACCTGGTTCGTCATCGCGCTGGCCGAGATGGGGCGTGTCGACGAGGCCTATCGCTGCTTCTCTATGCTGAACCCCGTCAACCACGCTTCGGACGAGAAGGCGGCCGAGCACTATCGCGTCGAGCCCTATGTGGTGGCGGCCGATATCTACGCCGGCGAAGGAAAAGGCGGCCGAGGCGGCTGGACCTGGTACACCGGTTCCGCCGGCTGGCTGTATCGAGCTGCCGTCGAGGGAATTCTGGGCATCGAGCGGCGCGGCAAGCAGATCACGTTTAGGCCGAAGCTGCCTGGACACTGGGACGGCTACGCCGCCACGCTCAAAATGTTCGACGGCGAGATCAAGGTTCGCGTTATCCGCGACAAAAAGACCAAGTCGATCTCCCTCGAAGTCAATGGTTCGAAGACAAGATCGGGGTCTTTCGAGCCGAAAGCCGGCGAGAAGACCGAGGTCGTCGTAAAGATACCTGCGTAAAATCAAAGGCTTGGCTTATAGGCCGCGCATCCCCCGGGATGCGCGGCCTAGCTTGGCGTTTTACTTGGCAAGGATCCCGGACAGCCGCCCCAGGCTCCTTTAGCTCCGGCTAAGCAAGCGCCTTGTGATTAAAAATGTGGCAGCGCGAGGCAACTGCCATTATTTTGCCGCAAGCCTGACATTTCACCTTTTATCTCAAACCGTTAGGTGATCACGTCAGATTTCGCACCGTCGTCATCTTTTGTTCGCTAAATGGGAACGGAAGCGATAGACGGGCATTGTTTTGCGACGCGTTAACCGGTACGTGTCAAAAAATGGTGCAGTGCACAAATCCGGAATTGAGCACGACTAAAGAGTTTGGCGGAGTAGCTGAAGTGTCACTTCTGCAGATTTACTGGCGAGCACTGGGTTATCTGGCGGCTGACAAGAAGCGCGTCGCGGTCATCTGCGGCGCCAATATCGCACTCGCGATGATCGCCATCGTCGAACCGATCCTGTTCGGCCGGGTGATCGATGCCATCTCGAGCCACGGTTCGGTTTTCGGCACGCTGGCTGTCTGGGCAGCGCTCGGCGCCTTCAACATCACCGCCTTCGTGCTGGTGGCGCGCGGCGCCGACCGTTTCGCCCATGCCCGCCGCTCTGAAGTGCTGTGCCAATCCTTCGAGCGCGTCATCACCATGCCGCTCGCCTGGCACAACCAGCGCGGCACCTCCAATTCGCTGCACACGCTGCTGCGCGCCGTCGAGACGCTGTTCAGCCTTTGGCTCGAGTTCATGCGCCAGCATTTGTCGACGGCCGTCGCGCTGGCGCTGCTGATCCCCACTGCGCTTTCCATGGACATCCGCATGTCGATGGTGCTGCTCGGACTCGGCGCGCTCTATCTCGGTATCGGCCGGCTCGTCATGCGCCGCACCAAGGCAGGGCAGGCGGCTGTCGAGCGCCACTATCACACCGTGTTCGCCCATGTGACCGACTCCGTCAGCAACGTCGCCGTGTTGCAGAGTTACAACCGCATCGGCCACGAGACCGCGACGCTGAAGCGCTACGTCAAGAACCTGCTCGACGCGCAGAACCCTGTGCTCGACTGGTGGGCGATCGCCAACGCGCTGCATCGGCTGTCCTCGACCATCTCGATGATGATCGTGCTCCTGATTGGCGCCTATCTCGTCACCAACGGTCAGCTGCGCGTCGGCGACGTGATCGCCTTCACCGGCTTCGCCACGCTGCTGATCGCCCGCCTCGACCAGATGTCGGCTTTCGCCAACCAGATCTCCGAGGCGCGCGCCAAGCTCGAGGACTTCTACCGCCTCGAGGACTCGGCCGCCGACGCCGCCGAGCCGGATGGCCTGCGCGAGCTCACCAACGTCACCGGCCATGTGCGCTTCGAGAATGTCAGCTTCGAGTTCGCCAACTCCGGCCACGGCATCGACGACGTGTCGTTCGAGGTGCCGGCCGGCAAGACGGTCGCCATCGTCGGCCCGACCGGCGCCGGCAAGACGACGCTCATCAACCTGCTGCAGCGCGTCTTCACGCCGGCCAGCGGCCGCATCCTGATCGACGGCATCGACACCCGCATGGTGACCCGCAAGTCGCTGCGCCACTCGATCGCCACCGTCTTCCAGGACGCCGGCCTGCTCAACCGCTCGATCGAGGACAACATCCGCGTCGGCCGCGCCGAGGCGAGCAATGACGAGGTGCACGCCGCCGCCAATGCAGCTGCCGCGCAGGACTTCATCCTGGCCAAGAGCAGCGGCTACGATACCGTCGTCGGCGAGCGCGGCGGCCAGCTCTCGGGAGGCGAGCGCCAGCGCATCGCTATCGCCCGCGCCGTGCTGAAGGACGCCCCGATCCTGGTGCTCGACGAGGCGACCAGCGCGCTCGACGTCGAGACCGAGGACCGTGTCAAGGAAGCGATCGACGAGCTGCGCCGCGACCGCACCACCTTCATCATCGCCCACCGCCTGACCACAGTGCGCGACGCCGACCTGGTCGTCTTCATGGACAAGGGCAAGGTGGTCGAATATGGCGGCTTCACCGAGCTGTCGCTGCGCAACGGCCGCTTCGCAGCCCTGCTGCGCGCCGGCGGCCTGCTCAACGACGAGGAAGTCCGTCGCCTCAGCCGTCCGGTCAACGAAGCGGCGTAAGTTCAGGTCTTTCCTTCTCCCCTTGTGGGAGAAGGTGTCGCCGAAGGCGACGGATGAGGGGTGCTCCAGGGAACGCCAACGTCTCACTCCGCTGGAACACCCCTCATCCGTCTCGGCGCTGCGCGCCGATCCACCTTCTCCCACAAGGGGAGAAGGCAAGGGCTCTCCCCTGCGACAACCGTCCGATTGCTCCCGACCCATTGCCGGTCTATTTAGGTCGGCATGAGCGACACCACCTCACGCCTCTCAGGCTGGACCGATCTCGCCAACCCGACACGCTTTGTCGGGTTGGCCGACAAGGTCATTCCGTGGCTGGCGGCAATCGCGGCGATCCTGCTCGGCACGGGCCTCTATATGAGCTTCACCGCGCCGGAGGATTTCCAGCAGGGCATCACGGTGCGCATCATGTACATCCACGTGCCTTTCGCCTGGCTCGCCATGATGTGCTACACGATCATGGCGGTCTCGGCGCTGGGCACATTGGTCTGGCGCCATCCGCTGGCGGACGTGGCGCTGAAATCGGCCGCGCCGATCGGCGCCACCTTCACGGCGCTGGCATTGATCACCGGCTCCATCTGGGGCAAGCCGATGTGGGGCACCTGGTGGGTGTGGGACGCGCGGCTGACCTCGGTTTTCGTGCTTTTCCTGATGTATCTCGGCATTATCGCGCTGACCCGCGCGCTGGATGACGCCGGCCGCGCCGCCTGGGCAGCCGCCATCATCACGCTGGTCGGCTTCATCAACATCCCGATCATCAAATTCTCGGTCGACTGGTGGAACACGCTGCACCAGCCTGCCTCTGTGTTCCGGCTCGGCGGCCCGACCATCGACCCCTCGATGCTGTGGCCGCTCGCCGTCATGGCGCTCGGCTTCACCGTGCTGTTCTTCGCGCTGCACCTGATGGCGATACGCACGGAGATTTTCCGCAGGCGCGTAACGGCCATGCGGCGGGTTGCGGCAAGGCAGGCCGAGAAGGCTCCCCCTTCTCCCCTTGTGGGAGAAGGTGGCCGCGAAGCGGCCGGATGAGGGGTGTTCCAGGGAACGCCAGCCTCTCGCTCCGTCCAACACCCCTCATCCGGCCGGCGCTACGCGCCGATCCACCTTCTCCCACAAGGGGAGAAGGAGAAGCGCTGCGTCACCCCATCCGTCCACGCGCCGCCACCGGCAGCGTTTCCAGCACCTTGTCGCCGTCGATCAGATGCACCTGGTCGAACAGGTTCGTCACCACGCAGCAATGGTCGGGAATCACCCGCACGCGCTCGCCAATGCGAAGCTTGGCGCCATCGGAAAGCGTGACGTTGCCATGCTCTTCGCTCAAGCCGGTGACCCGGGCGCCGGGCACGCCCAGCAGCTCGCCGAAGTCGGGCAATCCGAGCGTATCGGAAGACAGCGCCTTGCTGCCGCTATCGAGGATGGCGCGGGTCGGCGTCGGGTGGCTGACCACGGTGGCGAGCACCGTCAGCGCGCAATCGTCGAGCGTGCCGACGCCTTTGGCGACCTGGTAACGGTCGAGATAGATGTAGGTGCCGGGGCGATATTCGGTGACGACGCTGTCCTCGCCCGAGCGCCACATGTCCGGCGTGCCGCCGCTGGAAATGCGCTGGCATTCGAGCCCGGCCGCGGCAAGCGCATCGCGGGCGCTTCTCAGCCACGCCTCGGCCTCGGCGGCGCGGCCGGCGGCCGGATAAGTCATTAGCCCGTCGAAGCGGAGACCCTTTGCCTGGTCGATCACTTTTGCAAGCGCGAGCGCTTCGGCTGGGCTCTGCACGCCGCAGCGGCCCATGCCGGTGTCGCATTCGACCAGTACCGGCAGCGGATGGCCGGCATCGGTGAAGGTCGCGGCAAGCCCGTCTAGCGTTTCATGACTGTCCGCCGTGACCGAGAGCGTGACGCGGCCATGCAGCGCCTTCAGCCGCTCCAGCTTGGCGCGGCCAAGGATGTTGTAGGGGAGGAAAATGTCGGCCAGTCCGGCATCGGCCATCACCTCGGCCTCGCCGATCTTCTGGCAGGTGATTCCGACGGCGCCGGCCGCAACCTGCTTCTTCGCCCAGTAAGGCAGCTTGTGCGTCTTGATGTGCGGCCGCAGCTTCAGCCCGTGGCTGTCGGCATGGGCTTGCGCCTTCTTGATATTAGCTTCGGCGCGGGCGGTATCGAGCAGGATTGCCGGCGTGTCGAGTTCGTCTATGCTTGGCATGAAATCACCATTTCAAAAAACCGTTGGTTTATGGTCCCGATCCGGGCGGATGTCACGGGGCCAGAACCGTCAGTTTGCGTCGACAGCGGATTGCCATTGGGCTATTGCGATTGGCAGATTTTCAGCAGGCAGCGGCCGGAAGGAAAGACCCATGAAACGCTCGACCATCAACGACATCATCCGCGACGCCGACGCCTTCATCCGCTCGTTCGGCTACATCATGCCGCCCTTCGCCTACTGGTCGCCGGAAGAGATGAAGGCGCACAAGGCGGACTCCTCGGCCATTTTCAGCTCGCGTCTCGGCTGGGATATCACCGATTACGGCCAGGAGAAGTTCGACGAGTTGGGCCTGTTCCTGTTCACCGTCCGCAACGGCCGTTACGAGGACATGAAGTTCGGCATGGGCATGCTCTATGCAGAGAAGATCATGATCTCGCGCAAGGATCAGCTGTCGCCGATGCACCGCCACAACATCAAGGCCGAGGACATCATCAACCGCGGCGGCGGCAAGCTGGTGCTGGAACTGTTCATGCACGACCGCGACGGCGGCATCGACCCGAAGGCCGAAGTGTCCGTGCCGGTCGACGGCACTATCCACAGATTGCCGGCAGGCGGGCTCCTGAAGCTCGACCCCGGCCAGAGCGTCACGCTGCTGCCCGGCGTCTGGCACGCCTTCTGGGCCGAAGGCAAGGACGTGCTGATCGGCGAGGTCTCGACCGTCAATGATGACCTCACCGACAACGTCTTCCGCGAGCCGATCGGCCGCTTCTCAAATATCGAGGAGGATGTGGCGCCGGTGCATCTGCTGGTGTCGGATTATGAGAAGTGGGTGGGGTAGGTGAGGGCTCCGAGGCTCTACTTGGTCTGATTAAGA
Source organism: Mesorhizobium dulcispinae (assembly GCF_033977345.1). Classification (NCBI taxonomy): domain Bacteria; kingdom Pseudomonadati; phylum Pseudomonadota; class Alphaproteobacteria; order Hyphomicrobiales; family Phyllobacteriaceae; genus Mesorhizobium; species Mesorhizobium dulcispinae. Next base: position 564,246 of record NZ_JAVIIY010000002.1, on the reverse strand, counting down.
AGTGCGCGCAGGCGGCGCACCTCCGCGAGCAGGCGAGGGATGTCCTGGCGTGCGGCGGCCATAAAATCCTGGTCCGCAACGGTCGCACCGGACATTTCAATGTCCTCGCCGCGCTCTGCCCCGCTGCCGGTCTGGATGAAGTTCGATCCTCCGTCGAAATCCCGACCTTCGACCCAAAACTTCCACGGACCGGGCTGGGCTGCTGCCGCCCGCGTTTCCTGAAGTTCGAGTTCGGACAATGACGTCCTCATTTTCAGCCTCGCTCAGGCGCGTCTACCGCGCGTATTTATCCGCCTTCCGGTTCCCGAGCAGCAGCTTGCGTTCCAGATGCGCGCGCAGCTCGCCGTAGTAGGCCATGAGAAAGGCTTTTGAATCGACAGGCTCAACTCTGGCGCCGATCTTGCGGCCGATCGTTTCCGCCACCGCCTTCATCGCGAAATAGTCGTCACGGCGCAGCACTTCCTCCAGCTTGTGCAGCTCGGCAATACCATAAGCATCGAGCTGCGCCGGGCTGAACTGGAAGCGCGCCGCGATCGGGTCCTTGCGCAGCGAAAGATCCTCGAGCAGCGCCACTTTCGGCGCCTCGACCACCCAGGTGCCTGCGAGCAGGTCGCCGATCCGGAGGCGATCGCGGTTGAACAGCGGAAACAGCGAGAACAGTAGCGCCCAAACCAGTCCGAAGATGGTCGACAGCGTGTCGGCGACGCCGGCGCTGCCGCGCGCGGCTAGGATCGAGAGCGGCAGGAATACCTCGATCTCGCCCATCAGATTGCGCGCGATGACCTGGTCGAGAGTGAGACCGGCGCCGCTGCGCGAGGCGACACGGACGCCAACCATGCGCTTGCCGGGCGTCGCCGCCCGCCGTCCCGCTTCGAAGGCGATGAAATAGACGTTTCGCAGCAGGAAGATGAAGATGATCCACACGATGAACAGCGGTTCCGCTTCCTGCACGCCAAGCCCGCCCAGGCCGAACAGCGCAACGATGCTGACCACGATCGCGGCGACAATGATGATCACCACATCCAGCAGGAATCCCGAGGCCCGCGTGCCGGCATCCGCAAGCTTCACGCGCAGGTCCACGCCCTCCGGCGTGACCAGCGGGCGCACGAGCGCGGCGGGGTTCCTAGCGGTCGCCATGCCGCACCATCCGGAACAGGTAGAAATAGCAGATCCAGAACGCCAGCATGCCGCCGCCGATGGAATAGCGGGCGACGTCGCTGGTGATCGTCTGCCGACCGATGCCTTCGAGTAGGCCGGCAAACAGAAGCATCACGGCGACACCGACCATCGCGGTTGCCGCCACGCGCCCGGCTCGTGCGGCCGCGGCCATGCGCGTCAGCTCGCCTGGAAAGGCGATGCTGGTGCCGATGCGCATGCCGGCCGCACCTGCGATCGCGATCGCGAACAGCTCGGTGGTGCCGTGGATCGACAGCCAGCCGCCAAGCTGGAAGCCGAGCCCCTTGGCGGCATAGATCTGGAAGATGGCGCCCAGCATGCAACCATTCATCAGGATGATCAGCACGCTCGGCACCGCGAAGGCGAAGCCGAGCGCGAAGGCCAGGATCGACACCTGCGTGTTATGGGTGAAGAGATAGGCGGCGAAGCCTGAGAGAAAATGGCCGCCGTCGCCATAAAGCACGCTGCGCAGCATCTCGGCCGACGAATCCGGATTGCGCCCGCCGGCCAGGCTCGGCGCGATGATGGCGTCATACCAGCGCTTGTCGGAAGCGACCAGCCAGTAGCCGGCAATAGCGCCGATCACCGTGAGGGCGACCGATGTCCAGACTTCGCGCCACAGGTCGCGGATTGCGGCCGGCCAGTCGTGCAGGAAGAAGTCGCCGACGCGTGTTCTCAACGATCGCCGTGCGCCGTAGAGGTAGAAATAGCCGCGCAGGCAGAGCGCTTCGAGATAGGCGATGAGAGCGCTGTCGAGCGAGGTGGCGCGCGCCACCGACAGCGAGGACAGCGCCGAGCGGTAGAGGAGCGGCAGCGAGAGCAGCTCGTCCTCCGACAGCGCGCACGGCGCCCGTTTCTCGACGCGGGCAAGGAGCGCCTCGAATGCCTTCCAGTCGGCCTGGCGCTCCTGGCGAAAGCTCGCCAGCGACTGGCGGACGGCATCGGTGCCGGCGGGCAGCGTCATAAGAGGTTTTCCTCCTTGAGCTGGATATAGCGCTCGACCAGCGCCGGGCCGAGCCGCTGGTGGTCGGCCTCGATGACATGCGCGCCGAGCAGTCTCAGCCTGCCGATCACCACTTGCCGTTGCCTGAGCAGGTCGCCGGCAGTGACCGCGCGGGCCACGTCCTCCGGCGTCGCCGGCGCCATGTCGGCCAAGGTCTCCAGCTCGACATCCTTCATCAGCATGAACAACACCAGATGCCGCTCGGTCAGCCGGCCGACGGTGCGCAGCATCAATTCGGCGCTGATCGGGTCGACGAAATCGGTAAAGACGATGACCAGCGAGCGCCGGTCGAGCTTTGCAGCCAGCGTCGTCAGCGCCAGGGTGAAATTGGTCTCCTCGGTCGAATAGTCGATCTCCGCCGCGCGCTTCTGGATCATGGTGAAGCTCGGCGAGCCACGCACGGCGCCGCTCGAGACCCGCGGCCTGGCGTCGAAGGAGAACAGGCTGACGAGGTCGCCGCCCTTGAGTGCAATGAAGGCGGAGAGAAGTGCGGCCGTCACCGCGCGGTCGACCTTCGGCACGCTGTCGACCGGCTCGCACATCAGGCGGCCGCTGTCGATGGCTAGAACGATGTTGTTGTTCTCCTCGATGCGGAACTCGCGCGCCAGAAGCTTGCCGTGGCGGGCGCTGCGCTTCCAGTCGATCATGCGCCGGCCCATGCCGGGCTGGTAATCCTTCAGCGCCTCGAACTCGCGGCCCTGGCCGGCGCGCTTTTGCGCATGGCCATCGGCAAGGGCGGAGCGCTGCAAGAGCGCGATTGCCTCGTCGCGTGCGTGGCTGACATCGGGCAGCACCGCTATCTTGCGGTCCATCGACAGCACGACCTGGTTCCAGACCAGCCCGAACGGTCCCTGCCAGCGCAGCCACAGCCGGTCGAAGCTGGCGATGCCGCGCCGAACGGCGTCGAATTCCAGGTCGAGCGTGCCGCCGTTCGCGGGCAGGGCGCCGCCGGTGCCGTTGACCGGCGAAAGCCGCTGGTCGTGCCCGACACGCGCCTGCAGCCGGCGCAGCCTTGCGTCCAGACCGGCGGCGATGTGGAGCGTGAAGCGCCCGCCGACGCCGACCTGTGGCGGCGCGGTCAGCGTCGCGCTGAGCGATGCGCGCCCGCGCCCGGCCGCAGCGTCGACCGCCAGGAAGGCGAGCAATGCGCAGATCCATAAAAGCCCGAGATACCAGACAGAGGGCAGTGCAAGCGCGATCAGGAAGGCGGGGATCGCCCCCGCCGCCGCTGCCCACACCGCTCTGCCGCTTGGATAGATCAACGCGGCGCTTCCGTCTGGTCGACGAGGTCGGAGACGATCTGCTCGACCAGTCGCCCGTCGATCTGCGCTGCCGGCGAGAGGATGACGCGGTGGCGCAGCGCCGGCACGGCTAAAGCCTTGACGTCGTCGGGGATGACATAGTTGCGCCCATCGAGCGCCGCTCTGGCGCGCGCGGCCCTGGCCAGCATGGCGCCCGCGCGCGGGCTGGCGCCGACTTCGAGGTCCGGGCTTTCGCGCGTGCCGCGCACAAGGGCCGCGATGTAGCCGACGACATCGTCGACCAGCGTGACGTCGCCCACCGTGGCCAAAGCCGCCTCGAGCGTCTTGCGGTCGGTCTGTGCCTTGATGCCGTATTGCTCGATATTGTGCGAGGCCGAGCCGCCGCCATGATGGATGATGATGGCGCGTTCCTCCGGCGCATCGGGGTAGCTTACCCGGTGCTTGAACAGGAAGCGGTCGAGCTGCGCCTCGGGCAGGGGATAGACGCCCTGATGCTCGATGGGGTTCTGCGTCGCCACCACCATGAAATTCTTGCCGAGCGAGTGGGTGGTGCCGTCGAAGGTGACGGCATGCTCCTGCATGGCCTCCAGAAGCGCGGCCTGCGTCTTCGGCGGCGTGCGGTTGATCTCGTCGGCAAGCAGGAGGTCGCAGAAGATCGGGCCGCGCGTCAGCGTGAACTGCCCGGTCTGGAAATTGTAGATGTTGGCGCCGACGATATCGCCGGGCATCAGGTCGGGCGTGAACTGGATGCGCCCGTAGGAGACGCCGAGCGCCTGGGCGAAGCAGCGCGCGGTCATGGTCTTGGCGGTGCCCGGCGGTCCTTCGAGCAAAATATGACCGCCGGCAAACAGCGCCGTCAGCATCAGATCGACCGTGTCGCGCTGACCGGTGATCGCTTTCGCCACTTCTTCCCTGATCGCGCTCGCCAGGGCCTTCACATCATCGACGTTCACCAAGCCTCCTTGCCGTCCAGTCATGCAGCTCTTCCGCTGCTTCATGCATTCCGGCCAATGTTTTGGAATCGTTCGCGGCTTTGAACCGCGCCGTGAAGCTTTCCGCTTCGCCCTTGTCGCGGGAATCCAGCCAGCGGTCGAGCGCGTCGCCCTGCAGCCCGTGCGGTGCACCAAGCAGCGCGGCGGCGCGCTGGCGCGTCAGCGCCGCGTAGCGGTCACCGAGTTCTTGCAGTCGCCCGGCGCGCTTCAGGAGCATCGCCGTGGTGTCGACCAGCGCCCGCTTGCCGAAGGCGATGGCGCGTCCCTCGGCGCGCGGCGGCCCGAACCGCCCGAGCCCGTGCAGGAAGGCGAGCGCGGCCGCAATCAGCACCGACAGCGTCAGCGCCAGGAAAGGCGGCTCGACCAGGAGCTTGCCGAGATCGTAGTTCCGGCCGATGCCATGCAGCGTCAGGTCGAACATCACCGCGCCCCTGGCGGGCTCCAGCATGGCGATCATGTCGAGCGCGGCGGCTGCCTTTTGCGGATCCTTCAGCGCGGCGTTGTTGATGAGATCGGGATCGGTCAGGATGTAGAAGGGCTCGTTGTCGAGCTCGGTAAGGATAGCCTTACCGTCACCTGCAGAGATCAGCGGATGATCGTCGGCCACCCACTGCAGCTCATCGGGCGCGGCGATCTTGCGCCCTTCGACATCGATCCGGTCGACCGTCGGCCTGCCATCGCCGAGCTTCGCCTTGGCAAGGCGTCCGAGCCAGTCGTTGACCACGGTGTTTGGCAGCCGCTCGACTTTCGTCTCCCAGCCCTCATGGCCGGGCTGCGGAATGGTGACCCATTTGGGCAGCACGAACAGCGTGTCCTTGCCCGAGCGCAGCTTGACGATGCGCTCGAGTGCCGCCGGATCGCTGCCTGGCGCGATGGTGACGATCAGCAGGAAGGTGGATGCCAACGGGGATTCCAGGTCCTTCTCGCCACGCGCCATCGGCGGCGCCTGCCGGTTGGTGAGCTTCAGCCACTCGACGAGCCCGGCATAGCCGGTGCCGCCCTTGGAGAGCGGCGTGCCGCCGCCTTCGGGCTGGCGGAAATCCGGTGCGTAGGTCGACAGTAGGAAGAATCCGGCGGCCGCCAGCAGGCTGGCGAAGATGCCCCAGAACAGCGTCCTGCGGCTGAATGGTTCCTGCGTTGCCTCGGCTGCCTCCGCGCTCATGCCCAGGCATCCCGGAAGGCGAAGCGCTCATAGGCGCCGCGCGCCTGCCGCCAGCCCTCGGCGCCGACCGGGCGGCGGGCAAACAGGGCAGCCTCGACGATGCGCGCGATCTCGCTGAACGCCGCGCGGGGGCGGGTAGGGATGGAACTCGCGGCGGCGATGTCGCGTGAGGTCAGCGACGGGCGCAGGAAATCGGGCAGGCGGGTGGCGATGTCGGCGACGCTTCGGCGTAAAAGAAGATGCACCGCCTCATCATAGTCGCCGCGCGCGGCGAGCGCGTCGGCCTCGGATAGCAGGATCTGCGCTGCACCGGCGTCCGGACGCCATTCTTCCTTCGTCTCATCCTCCTTGCGCGCGCGCCGCCACGGCAGCCGCCAGGCGACCCCTTTCGCCTCGAGGACGAGCAAAAACACAATGATGGCGATGCCGATGATCACCGCGCCCCAGAACAAATAGATCATGTAGGGCCCGAGCTTCGCCAGGGCTTCGAGAAAGGGCTTCAGCCATTCCGGCGGTTCCGGCCGCACCAGCGCCGGCAGGTCAAACTGGATGGAATCGTCCGCCAGCAGCTGTTTGTGCATTCTGGCCAGCCATTCGGCGTCGGCCGTGCCCGGCTCTGTCACCCGCGCGTTCCCCCTGCAACCTGCGGTTCGGCTCCGACACTGGCAATATGCCCGAACAATTGCAAGTGCACTGGACGCGGCCCGTCGATCTTGGCAAATTTACTTTGAAGCGGCCGATTTGGATGCGGCGGCGGCTCGGGGGAAACTATCATGACCACTGCGACATTGGGACGACCAGGCAGATTCGAGATCGGCAGGGTGTTCAACACCACTTTCGGTGTGATCACGCGCAACATCGGACTCTGCGCCGGGCTTGCGTTGTTGTTTGCCGGCGTGCCGACATTGCTGATCAGGATGTGGACCCAACCCCAGATGGAAGCGGTGATGAGCGGCGATCCAAGCGCCATGGCCGATCCCGACCAGATGCTCCGCAACTCCTACCTCAGCATCTTCGCGGGACTGATCTCCTTCATCTTCACGCTGCTGCTCCAGTCGTCGCTGGTGCGGGCGACCATCGAGGATTTGAACGGAAGGCGGCCCTCCTTCGGCGATAGCGTCCAGATTGCCATCCGCTTCCTGCTGCCGACGCTCGCGATCGGCCTGCTCGTCGGCATCGGCTCCGCGCTTGCGATGATCGCGCTGATCGTTCCCGGCATCATCCTTTGGCTTGGCTGGTCGATGTCGGTTCCGGTCCTGATCCAGGAGCGCCAGGGCGTATTCGGCTCGATGTCGCGCAGCCGCGCGCTCACAAAGGGCAATCGCTGGTCGCTGTTTGGGCTTTTCCTGATCCTGCTCATCATCGCGATGGTCATCCAGTGGGGCATCCTGGTGGTCCTGCTCCTCTTCGGCGGGATCCTCGCCGAGCTGGGAGCCGCTGTGGTGCAGGCCGTGGTGTCGATGGTCCTTTCCGTCGCCACGGCGGTCAGCTATGTCGAATTGCGCCAGGTCAAGGAAGGCACCAGCATCGACGAACTGGCGAAGATCTTCTCGTAGCGATTTGGCGGCAGACGCCATGGTGGGGTCGACGCCCGGACAGTCAGGGAAATTGCGACTGGCAAAGGTAATCAGCAATACCGTCTCGTTCATGGGGCGGAATTTGATCCTTTCGCTTGTAGTCGGTGCGCTTTTCTTCGTCTTTCCTCTGGTTCTGGTCGATTTGTGGACCTACTGGTATTGGCCGAGAGTGGCGTATCTGGCTGGCGCGCATGGCAACAGCCCCTGGGCGATCGCGGCCAACTTGGGCTCCGCCCTGGGTTCTGGGCTGCTGGGCCTGGCGGCGAATTTCGTGGGTCACGCGGTGCTGTCCAGGGCGACGATCGACGACATCAACGGCAATCAACCATCGATCGGATGCTGTACTCGAACAGCTCTGCACCACCTCCTTCCAGTCTTGGGGATAAGCTTCGCGATCTATCTCGTCCTATCTTTCATGCAGTATGTTAGGCTTGGCGCGGGATTGCTCTTTCCGCCTCATGGAGGCGGCGTCGTGTTCATCCTTTTGATCGTACCCACCTTTATATGGGCGATGGGAATCTCGGTTGCTGTCCCAGTCGCGATCCGGGAGCGGCTTGGGTCGATCGCTTCGATGTCGCGCAGCCGCGCCCTGACGATGGGGTACCGTTGGCCGATATTCGGCCTGTTTTCGATCGCCTTGGGGCTGATATTTCTGATGCGGGTGGCCTTGGTTTTTGGAATTAGATTTGCCGCTAGCGCTATTCCTTCGGCCTCTGCCTTTATTATCGGCACAATTCCAGGTGCCATTGTCTCGGCGATCGTTTGGACAGTGGCGTCAATTGCTATGACGACCGCCTATGTCGAGCTTCGGCGAGTCAAGGAAGGCACCAGCGTAGACGAACTGGCGGAGATATTTTCGTAAGGAAACGCCGCGGCGCAGCGCTCAATCGAGGGGCGGCGACCTTTGCCTTAATGGCAGCAGCAGTGGTCTGCCTGCACGCTCGTCCGGCAGAGGCATGACGAGGTGATCGGCACGTCCGTCCTGACAAGCGCTGCCGCTAGCTTCGCCTGCAGCCCCGGCAATTGCTCGCCCTCGCCGCGCAGCTTCAGGCATTCGACCAGCCCGTGCAGCGCCCAGACATTGTCGGGATGCTGGGCGCAGCGCTGCACCGCGCCGCTGAGGCCCAGATCGTCGCGATAGACCTGCTCGGCCTCCGCCGCATGGCCTTGGTCGAGCAGCAGGGCGGCCAGCGCATGGCGCGGCGGGTGCATCCAGGCCCAGGGCTCGGTGTAGGACAGATTGTCGTCCAGCTCGACCGCGCGGCGCAGGTGATCGTAGGCCGCGTTGTGCCGGCCCTGATGATAGGCAAGCTCTCCATCGAGCAGCGCGGCGCCGACGGCGAGCGATGCCCGCGTTGGGTTGCTGAGGAAGCGGCGTTCCAGCGGAATGCTCTCGACGTGCCGGCGGAAGTGCTCGCGTTCGCGCTCTGCCGCCGCGAATTCGCGCAGCGTCGCATGCGCAACGCCCTTGGCATAGTGCTGCAGCGCGGTGGTCAGCACATAGAGTTCCGGCTCGCCGTTCATCGGCTCGTCGATGATCTCGCGCCAGCGCCCGAAGCGCACCTGAACATGCGATCTCATGGCGTGGTAGCCTTCGACCGTCTGCGTCAGCTTCGGCCGCTCGGGAATGCTGACGACATCACGCGTCACCAGGCTGCGCACCTTGTCGGCCGCCCACAGCGCCGGCCGGTACTGGCCGAGGAACATGCAGGTGAACATCATCAAATGCAGGTCGTGGCAGCAGCCGAGCAGGTAATAGGTCGGCTCGCCGGCATAGGCGAGATAGAGGTCATTGGCGCGCACCGCCTTCTCGCTGGCAAACTTTGCTTTCTCGTATTCGCCGCAGAGCACGTAGATATGCCCGGGCATGTGGTTCATGTGGCCGGCGTCCGGACACATCGTGCCCAGCCGTTCCGCCGAGCGCATGCCGCGCTCGGGTTGCGTCGACATTTCCAGCAGATGGATATGGAGGTGCAGGATCGCCGGATGCGGCGCCGCACCTGCTTTGTCCGAAAGCCCGATCGAGCGCTCGCAGACATCAAGCGCTTCGAGCACGTCGGAGGTCGGCGCCGGCTCGCCGGTCTTCAGGTTCCACAGACGCCTGACCGTGCGCATCATCAGCGCCTCGACGGTCAGCGCCATGACGTCATGGTCGTCTGGAAAGTCGCGATAGACCTGCCGCATCGCGGCAGCATAGGCGTCATCCCATCGTTCGAATTCCACCGCGCTCACGCCGCGCGGCTGTTGGAAACGTGCGGCCAGCGCCTCGATCAGCCGCTGTTCGACGGGACTGGCGCCGGCCGCTTTCGAACGCGCGAGTTGCACATGATCGAAGCAGCACCTGGCCGCTCGGTTGGCCTCGTCCTTGCCATGCTCCTTCCAGGTCAGGTTGTAGAAGGGGCCGGCGGCGTAGGCGATGCCCCAATGCACGAAGGCGCAGCCCGGATCCGTTTCCAGCGCCTTCTCGAAGCATTTTATCCCTTCCTCATGGTTGAAGCCGTAGCACCAGTTCAGCCCAATATCGAACCAGCGCTGCGTTTCGGATGAGGACGTGGAGATGGGACGGCGATAGGTACCGAGATCGAAGTGATCCATCGTATCGCCCGCCAGCTATCGATCGCCTAGGTAAAATCCGACGCAAGCTGCTCTACGGGATCTTTATCCGGGCGGACCAAGAGCCAGAAGATCAGGCCGGTGGCAGCCCCAAAGATCCCTACCAAGGCGCATGTATATAAAACTGAGCCGATTTCGTACGATGCATGCCACCGAGCGAGGCAGAGGGCTAAAAAGGGAGCGAAAACTGCCAGAAAGCCAATGGCGGTGTATGCCCAAAAATGCCTCCAGCACCTCCGCCTGAGGACATGGAAGGCCGGGATCCCGATTATTGCCTCGAGAAGATAGAATACCAGACACATAAATATGAAGCTCGACAGCAGCGGCATCTGAGGGCGGTTTATGTGTAGATTGTAGCCAGCCACCGCCGCCGGAATAATAGGTGCAAGAACGAAAGCCCAACGGGCACGCATCAGAATTCTCCGCGGCGACGCGAGCACTCCTCGGCACTTGCTCGACGGACCAAATTACAGACAGATGCTCCAATCCGGTGTCAAGGCCAAGGTTGTAGTCGGCAACGCCCGTCTTAGTCGAACCGCGAGGGACGAAACAGCTCGAGCAACCGACTGGGCGTGCCGCTGACGATCTCGCCGGCCAGCAATTCGCCCGCGATAAGGCCAAGCGTCGCGCCGCTGTGGCTGAAGACGACGTGATAGCCGGGAATGCCAGTCAGCTGCCCGATCACCGGCTCGCCATCGGCTGGGATTGGCTTCGGCCCTATGTGATGGCTTTCCAGCGCGAGTGTCGGGTTGCCTTCAAGCACCTTCGAGGCTTCATCGAGCAGCCCGGCAACCGTTGATGGCTTCGCCTCGTAGGTGCCATCGTTGCGCACGATGACTTCCTCTTCCGACCATGCCGAGTCGAGCGCGAAGGCGCCGCTCGGCGTCGGCCGGATGGCAACGCGCGGCGTGTTGAGCACGGCGCGCAGTGGATGCGCGATTGGTTTGCTGAAGACGAGCAGCGCGCGCGTCGTGCCGTCGCCGATGCGCCTGCCGACCTTCGCCGCCATGCCCGGCACGGCCGGCCCCGTCGCGACCACGACTGCGTCGGCCTCGATCACCTGGCCGGAAGTGGTCTTCACGCCGCTCACGCGGCCATTGGTGAGCGTGACGTCGGCGGAGCCGGCGTCGGTGAGAATACGGCCGCCACGCTCACGGAACTCGCCGAGCAGCAGGCCGATGAGCGATGGCAGGTCGACCCAGCCTTCGCTGGCATTGAAGATCGCGCCTTGGGGAGACACTGCGCTGGCGTCGACGCCCGGCGCGACGGCGGCGATCTCGCCGGGCGCGAGCAGGCGCGTCTCGTAGCCGATCGACTGTTCGTGGCGGAAGATTTCCTTGATCTGGTTGGCGGCATCGTCGGCATCCCAGGTGAGTCCGCCGTCGAGGCGCAGCAAGGCGCCGCAGTCGTGCTTCGCCGCAAATGCCCTGTAGCGCTCAAGGCCCTGCACGCGGAGCTTGTGATAGGCGGCCGAGCGCTTGCGCGCCGAGTTGAGCCAGGCAAGCGAGCGCGACGACGCGCCGTTGGCGATCCTGCCATCCGTGACGATGGTCGTTTCCGCGCCAAGCCGGGCGAGGTGGACGGCCGTGGAGACGCCGAAGATGCCGGCGCCGATGACGGCGACCTTGAGAGCGGATTTATCGGTCATGGATACAGCTTTCGATGATCAGACTATAGTTTGGGAGATGCGCCGAGCCGGCGCGGCAAAAATCGTTCACAGAACCTCGGCGAGGAATTGCCGGAGTCGCGGGCTTTTCGGCCTGTCGAAGATTTCCGCCGGCGGGCCGACCTCGACGATGCGGCCCTCGTCCATGAAGGCGACCTGATCGGCTACCTTGCGGGCAAAACCCATCTCGTGGGTGACGACGATCATTGTCATGCCGCGGCGACCGAGATCGGCCATCAGATTGAGGACGCCCTTGACCAGTTCGGGGTCGAGCGCGCTGGTCACCTCGTCGAAGAGGATGACCTCAGGGTCCATCGCCAGCGCGCGGGCGATCGCCACGCGCTGCTGCTGGCCGCCTGAAAGGCGGCTCGGCCGATAATCCGCGCGCGCGGCAAGGCCCACTTCCGCGAGCCGCGCTTCGGCAAGCCGCCGAGCCTTACTGCCCGCCATGCCTTTGATCCTGGTCAGCGCCAGCATGACGTTTTCGATCGCCGTATGGTTGGGGAACAGGTTGAAATGCTGGAAGACCATGCCGACACGCCGGCGCAGCGTCTCCGGTTTGATCGCCAGAATGCTTTCGCCGTCGAGCAGCACGTCGCCGGCCCTCGGCTCGACCAGCCGGTTGAGGCAACGCAGCAGCGTCGATTTCCCGGAACCCGACGGGCCGATGACGCAGGTGACGGTGCCCGGCTCGACCTTGAGCCGGATCTTTCTCAGCACCTGCAATTCGCCATAGGCCATGTCGAGATCGAGCACCTCCAGGCTGCCGGCCTTGATGGCGGGCCGTTCCGTGGCGGCCTTACCGGTCGTGTCCTTCAACTCGCCGACCTCGACGAGGCCGCTGACGACGCCGCCAGGCTTCTGCTTGCCAAGACGCAAACGGTTGTCGATGTGGTTCACCACATGGGTCAGCGGCACCGTGATGATGAGATAGAACATGCCGGCCAAGAGCAGCGGCGACAGGTTGCCGGTGACCACCGCCTGATCCTGGCCGATGCGGAAGATCTCGCGCTCGGAGGCCAGCAGGCCGAGGAAATAGACGAGGCTAGAATCCTTGACGTTGCCGATGAACTGGTTGACCAGGGCAGGGAGCACGCGGCGCACGCCCTGCGGGATCACGATCAGCCGCATGCCTTGGCCGTAGCTCATGCTGAGCGCGCGGCAGGCTTCCATCTGGCCGCTCTCGACGCTCTGGATGCCGGAACGAAAAATCTCGCCGATATAAGCGCCGGCAATCAGGCTGAGCGCCACGATGCCGAGCGGGTAAGGGGAGGGACCAAAAATCTCGCGGCCGATCCGGGCGAAGCCTTGCCCGATCAGAAGAATGGTGAGGATCGCTGGCAGCCCGCGAAAGATGTCGGTGTAGATGCGCGCCGGGATGCGCAGCCAGGCGGAGCGCGAGATGCCCATCACGGCGAGCACCATGCCGATCAGGATGCCGAGCACCGTCGATGCCACGGCAAGGATCAGGGTGTTCTTCAACCCGACGGCAAGCAGCGCAGGCAACACCATTGCCATCGCGTCCCAATCGAAGAAACTGCGCTGAAGGTTCTCTAACCAATCCATCCGCCAACCTGCCTTGCGCGGAGGCGCCACCCGTCGCGCCCTCGATCTCTAACGGCCTGCCTGAAGGCCGCCAGCATTCGCGCCGGCGGCATTGCGCAGGTCAGTTCTTCTTGGGGAGATATTGCTCCGGCATCGGCGATCCGGGGAACCATTTCTGGTAGAGGTCGCGCCAGGTGCCGTCCTGCATGGCGTCGTGAATGCCCTTGTTGAGCGCCTCGCGGAAGGCGTCGTTGCCCTTGCGCACGACGAAGCCCGCCGGAGCGTCGAAGGACGGGATATTGATTGCGATCTTCAGGGCTGGATAGCGCTCGCCATATTGTTTCGCCGCCTCATAGTCGAGGAAGTGCCCGTCGACCGTGCCGTTGTTGAGCGCGGCAATTGCCGAGTTGTTGTCCGGGAACTTCACCAGGTCGGTGTCCTTGAAGGTCTTGGTGGCATAGATCTCCTGCAGCGTGCCTTGCACGACGCCGAGGCGCTTGCCGGCGAGACTCTCCGGCGAGGTGATCTTAGGGTCGGACGTCAGCACCGACAGGTAGCCGGCGAGATAGCCGTCGGAGAAATCGACCGCCTTCTTGCGTTGCTCCGTCGTTCCGATTGCCGCGACTGCGACGTCGAAGCGCTGGTTGGCGACCGAAGGCATCAGCGCCGAGAATTCCTGGCCGGTAAAGGTCACCTGGTCCGGCTTGAAGCCCATCCGGCCCACCACGTTCAGGAAGAATTCGAGATCGAAGCCGGTGAACTTGCCGTCGGCCGTGGTGAAGGCGTAGGGCTTGGCGTCGCCCATCGTGCCGACACTGATCGTCTTGGCATCGATGAGATTGTACGGGTTGTCCGCCGCCCAGGCCTTGGGCAGCGACAGGGCGGCAAGCGCGACTGCGAAGATAGGAGCCGATGCGCTGCCGCCGGCTCGATGTGAAAAGACCTCTGATGTTCATGGCAGTTCTCCACTCTGAAGATCGGTCCGTGCGGGGAGCGCAGCGAACAATTTCGATACGGCCTGCATCCGACGCCTCCGGGCGTTCTTGTTCTTGTGAGACCGGTCTCAATTGCGAATGAGACCGGTCTCTTGACATTTGTAGGCATGAGAACGACCATCCGTCAACGAGTTTGAAAAGCGATTTTTCCACAATGAAGCGTTCGCCCAAGGTTCCTTCCATCACCGTCAGCGACGTTGCCCGCGAGGCAAAGGTTTCGAAGGCAACCGCCGCGCGCGTCCTGGGCGGCTATGGCACCGTGAGCGAGCCAGTCCGCACGGCCGTGCTGGAAGCCGCGAAGGCGCTCGACTACCGGCCGAACGAACTGGCGCGCAGCATGACGACCGGCCGTTCAGGCAGCATCGGCGTGGTCGTCGGCGATATCGAGAACCCGTTCTTCTCGCTCGCGGTGCGCGGCATAAGCGATGTCGCGCGCCTATCCGGCATCAACGTGATCCTCGCTAATTCCGGCGAGGAGGTCGAAGCGGAGAAGAGCGCGATACGCGTTCTCTTGGCAAAGCAAGTCGACGGCCTGATCGTCACTCCCGCCCAGTCCGGAGATATCGGCCATCTCAAGGAGATCGCCTGTCCGCTGGCGCTGCTTGACCGGGCACTGCCGGAGCTCGACGTCGACACCGTCACCGTCGATGACCGCAATGCCGCGCTGCGCGCCACGCGCATGTTGACGCAAGTGGGGCACCGCAGGATTGCCTATGTCACCGCCGCGGTGCTGTCCGGAGATTTTCGCGGAGCCGAGTCGAGGATCAACACCTCCACCGTGCGCGAGCGCATCCTGGGCTTCCTTGAAGCCTGCCGCGAAGCCGGGATCGAGGGAGCGGAGCGCAACATTCATTTCGGCAGCGGGCGGTCGGAGAGTGCACACGCCATGCTCCTGCAACTGCTCCGGAGCGCCGACAGGCCGACGGCGATCCTCGCCTCCGACAGCGTCGTGGCACTGGACCTGTTCAAGGCGATCCGCGAATGCGGGCTCAGCATCCCCAGGGACATATCGCTGATCACCTTCCACGATGCCGACTGGACGAGCGTGACGACGCCGCCCATCACCGTCATCGACCAGCCGGTCTATGCGCTCGGAAAATCCGTGGCGGAGCTGCTGATACGTCGCCTGAAAGGCGACGGCCGCCCGCCCGAAAGGATTGTGTTGCCGACGACGATCATCGAACGGATGTCGGTAGGCAGTCGCCCGAGCCAATTGGCCGATCGATCTTGATTCATGGGAGCAGGTACAAACCGGCCGGCGCGGCTCTGTTGAGCCACGCCGGCCGTTTCAGTCCCGGGCGGATCAGGACTCCAGCCAGACCTTTTCGAAATGCTGCTCGAGCGCCTGGTGCTGCTCGCAGCCCTGCACGCCTTTGCGATAGGTGCGGTAGACCGAGCGCCAGTAGGGCTGGATGATGACGCCGGAGTCGCGCAGGTTCTGTTCGATCTTGGCCATGATCTCCTTGCGCTGGGCGGCATCGGGCGTCGCCAGCGCATTGTCGAGAAGCTCGTCGAACTCCTTGTTCGAATAGGCGCTTTCGTTCCAAGCAGCACCGGATTTGTAGGCAAGCGCCAGCACCTGGACGCCGAGCGGACGACCGAGCCATTCGGTGCAGGAGTAGGGGAACTTGCTCCAGTCATTCCAGAAGGTCGCAGCCGGCAGCACGGTGCGCTTGATCTTCAGGCCGGCCTCGCGGATCTGCGCCGCGATCGCGTCGGCGGTGCTCTTCTGCCACTCGACGTCGACAGAGATCAGCTCGTATTCGTGATCGGCCTTGCCGGCTTCGGAGAGCAGCTTCTTCGCCGCCTCGACATCGCGCTTGGCCGGGCCGATATCGGCGAATTCCGGATGCATCGGGCCGACATGGTGGTTGTCGGCGGGCTTGCCTCTGCCGTCGAGGCCGAGCTTCAGCACCGCCGCATTGTCAACCGCAAGCTGGGCGGCGCGGCGCACCTTGACGTCGTCATAGGGCGCGTTGCCGACATTGAAGCGCGCCACGATGGTCGAGCCGGTGGCGATCTCCGAATTCTGCAGGCCCATCTTTTCGGTCTGCGACACCGCATCGGAGGCCGTCTCATGGTCGGTGTCGATCTCGCCGGATTCGAAGGCGGACAGCATGGCGTTGGGATCCGAGCCGTAGTCGACCCATTTGATGCCGTCGAGGTAGAACTCGCCCTTCCACCACGGCTTGTCCTTGCGCTTCACTTCCGCGCCCGTCTCGGCGTCCCAGCTCACCAGTTCGCAGGGGCCGGTGGTGATGGCCAAAGCCTTCTTCGGGTCGCCGTCGCCCTCATAAGAGCGGTGCATGATCAGCGCCGGATAATCGGCCATGCCGGCGATCAGCGAGATGTCGGGTTTGGGCAGGTTGAGCTTGACGGTGTAGTCGTCGACCTTCTGGATGCCGCCGTCGACCGGCTTCTTGGTGTCGGCATTGACCAGCGCGCCCATGCGCGCTGCGACGGAATTGCCGGCGACCGAAGCATCGCACCAGCGGTTGAGGTTGTGGATCACGTCGTCGGCATTGAAGGTGTCGCCGTTCGACCAGGTGATGCCCTTGCGCACGTGAAGCGTGATCACCTTGGCGTCGTCGCTGGTTTCCCAGCTTTCGAGCAGCCACGGCTCGAAGGTGAAGTCGGTTTTCCAGCGCACCAGATATTCGTTGCAGTGGCGCGCAACGTTCGACATCTCGACGCCGTCGAAGGTGCGTGGGTCCTTGAAGCCTTTGACGTTCATCGCCACACGCAACACGCCGCCCTTTTTCGGCTCGTCGGCGCGGGCAGGCGAGGGAGCAAGCCCGCCCAGCGCCAGCGAGCCGGCGGCGCTGACGCCGAAGCCGGCCATGAGCGCCAGATACTCGCGCCGGCTGATCGCGCCTTTCTTGAAATCGTCGGCGGTCGGCCTGGCCTGCGGGTGCAGTTTTCTGTCGGTCAGCATGAATTTCATCGTCGTTCCCTCTGTTGTTGGCGCACGTGTCCGCGCGGCGGTTTTTTGGCGGCAACGAGCTGCACGAAAACCCAACGGGCGCCCCGGTTGTCGTCAGGCGCGGGGGCGGAGACGACCACCGGGGCGCGTTGCCTGCCGACGGATGATAGGTCCGCTTTCCGCAGCGAAATGTTTGCTTTTCCGCAGTTCTTGTGCGCTGTTCCGCACAAGGTGGACACAGCCAATCTCCCCCTTGTGGGGAGATGCCCGGTCCACCCTCCGCAGCTGCAGCGCAGCTGCTGCGGAGGACGGGCAGGGCAGAGGGGGGCGCTGTCCCGCCGGCGTCTCAGCTAATTGGAGCTACGTTCGCAAGTAGTTTTGGATGTTAGGAATCCGAAAGGTCGCGATCCTTCGCGCCCCCCTCTGGCCTGCCGGCTTTCGTCGCTCGGAAAGCCAAGCAATTGGCTTTCCGTCCGCTACGCGGACCGCTCCTTAACCCCCACGAGGGGGGAGATTAGCGCTCCATCGCTCGCGCCCAGCCTCGCAATGTCGCCAACAATCCTCGCGAACGCATCCGCCACACGCGGCACGCTTACGCGGGCGCGGAGGAAACTGTGCACCAGCCGCGGTTCCTCGCGCCATACGGCCCGCCCGCCGGCGGCAAGGATCTTTTCGCGATAGGTCTCGCCGTCCGACGACAGCGGATCGCATTCGGCGGTGACGATGATTGTCGGCGGCAGGTCTGAAAAGTCGCGGTCCTTGAGCGGCGAAAAGGTCGGGTCGTCCGCCGACTGTCCGGGCGCGGAGCGAACACGGCGGTAGAAGTCGATATCGGCAAGTGAAAGCAGCGGCGCTTCGGCGTGCTCGACATAGGAGCGGCCGGTCTCGTCGCCGCCCAGCCCGGGATAAATCAGCACCTGGCCGACGGCGTGCCGGGCATGATGCCGCGTCGCCTGCGCCACTGCCGCGGCGAGATTGCCGCCGGCGCTTTCGCCGCAGAGCACGATCGGCAGCGTGCTGGTCGCGGCGATCCACTCGAACACGGCAAAAGCGTCGTCGAACGAAGCGGGATGCAGATGCTCCGGCGCAAGGCGATAGTCGACTGACACCACTTCGAAGCCGGTGCCGGCGCAGATCTCGGCGCAGATGTCGTCATGGCTGTCGAGATCGCCGAGCACGAAGCCGCCCCCGTGGTAGTAGACAACGGTCGCCGCTGCCGCCTTGTCCGCCACGCGGTAGCGCCGCACCGGGATGGCATACGAAGCCGTCGCGACGAGGCCGTCGCTGGCGATGACGCCTTCTGGGCGGCCCTGGTGGAACGCCACGCACATCCGGTTGTAGACCGCACGCTGCTCGGCGATCGGCGCCGCGACGATCTCCGGTGGATACCGGGAATTGACCTTGTCGATGTAATCCCAGAGCTCCGGATCGAGCAGATCGGCATATTTGCCGTGGCTCGCCGGATCGATTGGGTCGCTGGCCACTGCCGTCAGAGCTCGGCGTAGAGCTGCGCCGCATTCTCGAAGGTGAAGCGCAGCGGCACAGAGCCTTCGACCTGCCAAACGTTCACCGTGTCGCCGGCCATCAACCGGCAGGCGTCGAGCGTGTTGGTGACGGCACCGCCATAGAGCCGGTTGGCGAGGTTGAGGATACCGGTCTGGTGCATCGCCGCACTTGCGCTGCCACAGGCGTCCTTGACCAGCAGCACGCGAAAACCACGCGCCACCGCGTCCTTCACCGTGGCGTCGATGCAGGCTTCGGTCCACACGCCGGCAATCACCAGCCATTCGGTGCCCGATGCCTTGAGCCTGTCGGCAAAATCGTTCTTGCCGAAGGCGCTCGCTTCCTGCTTGACCAGTGTTGCCTCACCGTCACGCGGCGCCACCTCATGGCAGATCGCCGTCAGCGGGTCGTCCTTGTCGGAGAAGGCCGACTTGCCGCTTTCGTCCACGGGATGAAACGGGCGCGCCTCGGCGAGGTCGACGATGTAGGCCCAATGGTAGAGCGGCACGAAATTGCGCCGCGCCGCCTCCTGCAGCCGCTGAACATTGGCGAGGACGTCGCCAAACCCTTCGACCAGATAGCGCTTGTCCTTGCGATGCTCCTCCTGGAGATCGATGAACACCGCGGCAACCGTGCCGCGCCGGATGGAAATGGGATTTTTCATGCGGAATGTGCTGTCGGTGTGCAGGTGCTACTTGTCAAGAAATTCGTCTTCGTACGGAAAGCGCGAAAGCAGCTCCGTCCCCGTCTCGGTGATCAGGATCTCGTCCTCCAGCTTGACGCCCTCGCGGCCGCCTTTCTCGCCGATATAGCTTTCGACGCTGACCACCATGCCGGGCACGATGATGCCGTCGCGGCCATAGGTCTCGTAGTCCATCGAATGGGCGATAAAGGGCGTCTCGCCATGCATGCCGACGCCGTGCATGACCGAGGTGTAGCGCTGGTCGACGAAACGATCCGGGATCTTCCAGGCTTTCTCGGCGATCTCGCGGAAGGCCATGCCGGGCTTCACGATCCCGATATTGTGCTGCACCTGGTCATGCGCCATGAGGTAGAGCGACTTCTGGTAAGGCGTCGGCTTGCCCGGCCCGCAGCGGAAGGTGCGCGAGAAGTCGGAGTAATAACCGTAGCAGCCGATCGTGTCGGTATCGAGCGCGACGAGCTCGCCCGGCCTGATCTTGCGGCCGCTCGCCTCGTTGAACCACGGATTGGTGCGCTGTCCCGAGGTGAGCAGCCTTGTCTCGATGAACTCGCCGCCTTGGCGGATCACCTCGTGATACATGATGGCGAAGAGCTCGTTTTCGGAAACGCCGGGCTTGATCGCCTCGCGCACGGCCGCCACCGCGGCTTCAGCGCCCGCCATCGAGACCTGCAGGCATTTCACTTCCTCCGGCGTCTTCACCGCCCGCACTGCCAGGATCTCGCCCTGGCAGTCCCTCACCTCGCAGCCGCGCTTTTCCAGTGCCAGCGCCTGCAGATGGCTGCAGCGGTCGAGCCCGAGTTTCATCGAGCCGCCGCCATGCTTCTTCAGAAGCTCCGTGATCTCGTCGGCGAACGGCCCGGCGGTCTCGTCGTCGCGGCCGGAGACCGATGACCAGACAAGCTTCGAGGGCCGTGCCTCGTCGATCGTGTCGAGCACCATCGAGACATGGTAGCTCTGCGGGTATTCGAACAGCACGATCGGCCCTTCTGTCGGGATGAAGAAATAGCGGGTCGAGTTGCGCAGGAAATAGCCGAACATGTTGCGCGAGCCGGTGGCGTAGCGCTGGTTGTAGGGATCGAACAGCACGACGCCGCCATAGCCTGCCTCGCGCATCCAGGCGCGAAGCTTGGCCAGCCGCCCCTTACGCAATGCATCGGCATCGATGAAGGACGGCTCGGTGTCCGAAAGCCACATGCCGCCGGCTGGATCGGCCGCGGCCGGGTGGCGCATGCGGTCCTTGAAGTCCACGTCCTCGGTGCTGTCCGGATCGAAAACGACGATGCTCATGGAGGCCCTCCTGTTGCGGAGAACATGAGCTAAGCGTCACACGAAGTATGTGCGGATTTCCGCAGATGTCGTGCCGGATGCCGCACGGTGCTTTGCATCCAACTGCGAGGCTGGCGGGACAGCACCCCCCTCTGGCCTGCCGGCCATCTCCCCCGCAAGGGGGGAGATCGGCAGCTTCCGCGCCTCGTCCTCTTGTCAACGTCGGAGGTTGGCGAAAGCCGGGGTGACGTCCAATCTCCCCCTTGCGGGGGAGATGTCCGGCAGGACAGAGGGGGGTGCGAAGGAACGCGACGTAGGCGAAAAGCTAATGCCGCCGCATCGCCTTCGGCGCATGCCCGTGCTCTTCGCGAAACGCCCGGGCAAAACTCGACATCGAGGCAAAACCGCAAGCGAGCGCGACATCGCGCACCATCAGCGTCGAGTGCGCCAGGAGGTCGGCGGCACGCTTCAGCCGCAGCCGCCGGTAATAGCCGTTGGGCGAAATATCCAGCTCGGCGCGGAAATTGCGCTCGAGCTTGTCCGACGACACGCCCAGACGCTCGGCGAGTTCCGCCATGCCCAGCCGTTCCTCGACCGCGTCCTCCATGATGGCGATGGCCGACAGCACCAGCTCGTTCTGCACGCCTGTGCGCAGGCGCAGCGGCATCAGCTTGCGGTCGACGCTCGAGCGCAAGGGAGAGTGCACGAACCATTCCGCGACGCCGGCGGCGAGCTCGGCGCCGTAGTCGCGTGTGATGATCTCCAGCATCATGTCGAGGCTGCCGACGCCGCCGGCCGAGGTGAACCGCTTGCGGTCGATGACGAAGAGGTCGCGCCTGAGCTCGATCTCCGGAAAGGCCTCGGTGAAGGCGGCCTGGCTCGTCCAGTGCAAGGTGCAGGCATGGCCGTCGAGCAGGCCGGCGCGGGCAAGGAAGAACGCCGCGTCCGCCACCGCCCCGATATGCGCGCCGCCGCGCAGGCTTTTTCTGATCCAGTTCATCGCTTCGTCGGCCACGACATGGTCTGCATCGCCGCCGGAGCAAACCACAATGCGGTCGGCCTTCGGTGCGTCCGCCGCTGAAAAACCGGGCTGGATGACGACGCCGTTGGAGGCCTCGACCGTGCCCTCATCGGCACCAACGATCATCCAGCGGTAGCAGTCGCGTTTGGCAAGAATGTTGGTGGCGCGCAGCGGTTCGATGACGGACGAGAACGCCATCATCGGAAAGCCTGGGAAGACCAGCACCGCGAAGGTGAGAGGAGTATCGCCCGGAGATGGCTTTGCCTGGCTCATGGCTGGCGGCCGTAGCGTGGCAGCACGATGTCGGCGGTGAGCGGCGCGAGCTCTATGCCGCGCGCCAGCTCCGGGTGCAGCCAGATCATTTCCTCGATCTCGGCCGCTGGCATCGGTTCGCCGGCGATCGACAGCTCGAAAAGCTCCGCCTCGACGCGGGCATCCGGTTCGTTGGCGGCGGGCGCCGAGAACAAGCCCAGATGGGAGGCCGCGGCCGGATCGACGACGATGCCCAATTCCTCCCGCAATTCGCGCGCAAGAGCAGTGGCAGGCGCCTCGCCCGGCTCGATCTTGCCGCCGGCCTGCATGAAGGTGCTGGTGCCGCGCTTGCGTACCAGAAGCAGCTTGCCGCTGTCATCCCGGATCACGGCGGCGGCGATGCGGATCGTTCTGGCCCTGAAGGTCTTGGCATGGCTGGAAGTCACGATAGGCTGTTTCCCGACGGCGGCTTTGGTGGCAGAGAGAGCGGGACTGTAGCGGGCGCGCCAGCGCCCTTGCAACGGAGAAACGACCAGGATGTTTGCGGCAACCGCCATCGACACGAGCAACAAGCCGGCCTTCTACAATGAGTTGGCCACGCAACTGAAAGCGCTGCTGGAGGGCGAGGGCGATTCCATCGCCAACGCCGCCAACACCTCCGCGCTGATCTACCAGATGGTGCCCGACCTCAATTGGGCGGGCTTCTATTTCCTGCAGTCGGACGAAGAGCTGGTGCTAGGACCTTTCCAAGGCAAGCCGGCCTGCGTGCGCATCGCAGTCGGCAAGGGCGTCTGCGGCACGGCGGTCGATCTCGGCATGTCGATGCTGATCAAGGACGTGCATGATTTTCCCGGCCACATCGCCTGCGATGCCGACTCGCGTTCGGAACTGGTCGTGCTGTTGCGCGACGCCGAGGGTGTGTTCGGCGTGCTCGATCTCGACAGCCCGCTGCCCGGCCGCTTCGACAAAGAAGACCAGGCCGGCATCGAGAAGCTCGCCGCGATCTATGTGGCGGCGAGTTCCTTCGAAGACTAGACGAACTTCACCAACGTCAGGCTGAACGCCGCGATAAACAGGAAGGCCGAGAAAGCGAGAGCCAGCGGGCGCAGGCCGCGCGATCGCAGCTGCGAAATATCGGCCTGAAGGCCCATGGCGGCGAGCCCCATGGTCAGCATGACCTGCGCGGCCAAAGCGATCGCCGAATGGATTTGCGTTGGGATCGCCACGAGGCTGTTCAGCGCCACCACCGCGACAAAGGCGACGACGAACCACGGCATCGGCGGTTTCGCGGCGGAAGCATCGGTGCTGCCGCGGCGGGCCATCAGGCCGAGCGCGATCACCATCGGCGCCAGCATGGCAACGCGCGTCAGCTTGGCGACGGTCGCGGTCTCGCCGGCCTGGGCTCCATTCTGGAAGCCGGCGCCGATCACCTGCGCCACCTCGTGGATCGAGGCTCCTGCCCAGAGGCCGAACGCGTGCTGGTCGAGGCCGAACAAGGGCGCCAGCAGCGGGAAGCCGAGCATCGCGACGGTGCCGAACAGCGTGATCGCGGCGACGGCGTAGGTGACGTCCTCGTCGCGCGCATCGGTGACGATGTTGGTGGCCACGATCGCCGAAGCGCCGCAGATCGAGGTGCCGGCCGCGATCAACTGCGCGAGCTTGGCGTCGACGCCGATCAGCCGGCCGAGCGTGACAGTGAAGAGGAAAGTGACGCCGAGCGTGGCGGCGACAATGCCGACGCCACCGAGGCCGATGCCCGCCACCTGGCCGAGCGTGAGCTGGAAGCCGAGCAGCACGATGGCGAAGCGCAGCAGCCGGCGCTGCGCAAACGCGATGCCGGCCTTGGCGTGTGCGGGTGTGCCGAGGACGTTGGAATAGACCATGCCGGCGACGACGGCGAGGATCATCGGGCTGAACAGGGTGAGGCCGGAGAGATTGCGCGCCGAATAGGCGACGCTGGTGATCATCGCCACGAGCACGATTCCCGGCACGATCCCGGCCCAGATCGAGGTAAGGCCAGGGCTGCTGCTTCCGGAATTGGCCGCATTCAGGCCATTTGGAAGATCATTCGCGGTGGCGGGCAGGAAAGACAATGCAATTCTCCAAGCGTGTTCGCCGGGGAAATGGCATTCCGGAACCAATCTTTCCAACGAATTATTCAAGTTATAATGATCGATTTTTACGAACGATCGGGATGGGCACCCAATTGTCAAGACGGGGTGATGCAACCATCGTGCCGACGCGGCTGGCTTGACAGCGTCTCGGCTCCCGGTCCCGCTTCACGCGCCATGATCGCTTTTTCGCAAATCCGCAGCGA
Source organism: Mesorhizobium dulcispinae (assembly GCF_033977345.1). Classification (NCBI taxonomy): domain Bacteria; kingdom Pseudomonadati; phylum Pseudomonadota; class Alphaproteobacteria; order Hyphomicrobiales; family Phyllobacteriaceae; genus Mesorhizobium; species Mesorhizobium dulcispinae. Next base: position 540,270 of record NZ_JAVIIY010000002.1, on the reverse strand, counting down.
CGCCGCCGTTCGAAGGAGCGGCAAGCTGATTGCGTGACGACAAAGGCCGGCTAGCAAGTCACCCGGTTCGTCCGTCCCAGCCCCGCCCATCGCAACGATCGGCGGGTTTTTGTATTTTGGAGTTTCTGAATGAGCGTCGTTTCTTCCATCGAGTTTCGGTCGGCCACGCCGGCGGATGCCGCCGCCATCAAGGTCGTCGTGCACGCGGCCTATGCCAAATGGGTGCCGGTGATCGGCCGCGAGCCTCTGCCCACGTGCGCCGACTACGACAAGGCGCTAAACGAGCATCAGTTCGAGCTCGCCATCGAGGGCGGCCGCATCGTCGGCCTGATCGAAACCATGGCGCATGACGATCATATCTGGATCGAGAATGTCGCCGTGGCGCCGGAAGCGCAGGGCAGGGGCATTGGACGGAAGCTGCTCGACAGCGCCGAGCGCAAGGCCGTTGAAGCCGGCTGTCGGGAACTGAGGCTGCTGACCAACGGCGCCTTCGAAGCCAATGTGCGGCTCTATCGCAAGCACGGCTACGCGGTCGACCGCGAAGAGCCGTTCATGAACGGGACGACCGTCTACATGAGCAAGAGGTTGGCGCCTTAGGCTGTGTTGATATTCAGGTGATGCCGGCCTGCGAATGCAGTTTCCTGCGCTTCCGGTGCTCACGTACTTGAAGTACGCTCCGCTCCGGTTCTCGGAACCCACCATTCTCGGCGCGGCCTGACCTGAATCTCAACACAGCCTAAAGCGCCGCCTGAAACGGATTCAGGCGACGCGGTTTAAGTCTTGTTTCCATGGATGTCGTTTTCCCGAAACCGCTGCACGGTTTCGAGCGGTATGCATCGGGAAGTCAACACGCTGGCTTAATCACATAGGCTTGCGTTTGACAGGGCGGTTGCCGCATCGTTATCTCTGACGATATACGACGATCGCCTCGCCACAATCGAAGCCCGACGGCCCACAGGGAGCGAAAGCATGTCGCACAATCTGCAGTTCTATATCGACGGCGCCTGGGTCGACCCTGTGGTGCCGAACAAGTTCGATGTCATCGACCCGTCGAATGAGGACGTCTTCGCGCAGATCTCGCTGGGCAGCAAGGCCGATGTCGACAAGGCGGTGGCCGCCGCCAAGCGCGCCTTCGCCAGCTTCGGCTTCACTGAAGTCGAGGAGCGTCTCGATATCCTCAACCGCGTCATCGAAATCTACAAGAAGCGCAGCAAGGACCTTGCGCTCGCCGTCTCGCGCGAGATGGGCGCGCCGCGCCAGATGGCGCTGGACAGCCAGGTTGGCGTCGGCCAGGCGCATCTGGAAAAGATGGCCGAGGTGCTGAAGACTTTCCAGTTCCGCTACGTCAAAGGCTCGTCGCTTATCGTCAAGGAGCCGATCGGCGTCGTCGGCCTGATCACGCCGTGGAACTGGCCGCTCAACCAGATCACCTGCAAGGTCGGCCCGGCTCTCGCCGCCGGCTGCACGATGGTGCTGAAGCCATCCGAAATCGCGCCGCTCGACGCCATCATCTTCGCCGAGATCATCGACGAAGCCGGCGTGCCGAAGGGCGTGTTCAATCTCGTCAATGGCGACGGCCCGACCGTCGGCCAGGCGCTGGCCAGCCATCCGGACGTCGACATGATGTCCTTCACCGGCTCGACGCGGGCCGGCATCCTCGTCGCCAAGGCCGCCGCCGATACGGTCAAGCGCGTGCACCAGGAGCTCGGCGGCAAGTCGGCCAACATCCTGTTCCCCGATGTCGATCTGCAAAGAGCGGTCACCAAGGGCGTTGCCGGCTGCTTCGGCAACAGCGGCCAGTCCTGCAACGCGCCGACCCGCATGTTCGTGCCGCGCGACCGTCATGACGAAGCTGCCGGCTACGCCAAGGCTGCAGCGGAAAAATTCACCGTCGGCCCGGCCGATGCGCCCGGCTCGAAGCTCGGCCCGGTGGTCAGCCAGCTGCAGTTCGACAAGATTCAAGGATTGATCCAGAGCGGCATCGAAGAAGGCGCGACCCTGGTCGCCGGCGGCCCCGGCCGCCCGGCCGAGCTCAACCGCGGCTACTATGTCCGGCCGACCGTCTTCGCCAACGTGACGCACGACATGCGCATCGCGAAGGAGGAAATCTTCGGGCCGGTGCTGTCGATCATGCCATACGACACAGTCGAGCAGGCGATCGAGCAGGCCAACGACACCGTCTTCGGCCTCGCCTCCTACATCCAGGCCAACGACATCGAGAAGGCGCGCCAGGCCGCTGCCCGCATGCGCTCCGGCAATGTCTACATCAACTACCCGACCTGGGACGCCGGCCTGCCCTTCGGCGGCTACAAGCAGTCCGGCAACGGCCGCGAATACGCCGAATACGGTCTGGAGGATTTCCTCGAGATCAAGGGCATCGCGGGGTACGAGGCGGCTGAGTAGACCTCAGGCGCTAGTTAGAGCTGACGCCAAACGTCGGCGGTATTCGATTTGACAAGGGCGCGGTCTCGACCGCGCCCTTGTCATTTTGAGCCACTCCGACGGACTCACGGCCGGTTGGCTCACGAACCCGTCCGACGGGCGAAATGTTCATACGTCACTTGCCACGGGTCGCTCTCGCCTGATCTTTCCTCGCCGATCCAATGGAAGCTGTCGGTAGCGATCTCGGTGAACCGCCATCGCGTTTGCAGGCCGCGCGAGTCCTCGCCGATCTGGACAATGTCCTTGCCCTCGGCTCGCCCGATCTGGCGCGAGTAATCCTGGTTGAGCGGATCGCTCCAGATGATGTGCCAGCCACCGATCCCAGGATCGAAGATGCGCAAAGTCGTGCCATACATGGTGGAGTGCGCAGGGCGCTTGGGCCTGATCCAGATGTCCTGTATCGCGCGGCCTTCGAGCACCCAGCCAAAATGGCATTCGCCAGTCCATTTCCGGATTGTGCCGTCGTCGAGGTGGTGGAGCGAGTCCATCTCCCAGCTTCCAATCAGCCACCCATAGAGGTTCATGTCTTTCGCTCGGTCCGCTGGAGGACCGTCGGACGCGAGAGCCGTGAGAAACTGGGAAACCATGCTCGTCATGATTTTTCTCCAATGGATAAGCGAGCGGCGAGAAGATGCTGGACGTTGCTGCCACAACCGTCGCAGCGTCGTGGTTCCGCGTCTTGGGAGAAATTGCTGTTATGGCGCTATGGACGAGATGATGGCGAGGCCGGCCGGCAGGCAGGTCCATTCGCACGCCGCGCCTGTGTGGCGAAGGTGCCGGGCACGCGGGCTGAATCCGGCCGCCACGCTGCGAACGGTCAACAGCGTCCAGTCGGCGCTCGCCGTTTTAGCCGCGCCTTGCCTCGATGATGCCGACCATCGCCCGGGTGAATTCGACCATGCTGTTGGCCGTCATGGCTGCGTTGTCGGGGCTCTGGCCGATATGTTCGGCTGCTCCGCAGCATGAGCGGCGGATGCGATCGTAGTGCGGGTCTCTTTCATCGTCCGGCAAGGCTGCCAAGTTCAAGGCCCGGCGGTGAAGCATGCGCAATAGCTGCGCCAACGCTGTTTCGACACTCATGCGTTTTGCTCCGCATCGGTCGAACGTCTCGGCACATGAAGTGCCGGATCGTCGATCGGGTTCTCGCTCCCGATCCGGAAAGGCTGCGCCTTAGTCGTTAACATATCGTTGATTGCTAATATAGGCGACGAATCCTGCAGGCGGGTTCACCGGTGCCATGGGAAGGCGGAAGCAAATCGAGGCCGAATGTGGCAAACAGACCGGATGACAACTTCGCCGGCGCCACGAATACCGCCCGGCCGGTCCATACTTCGAAATCTAACAATCGGCGGAGTGCACCATTAACGGTGCTTGGTAAGGGTTGATTCAACCTTTACTGGTATGTACAAAGTGGCGGCTCCGGCTAGGGGTAGGGTTGCCTGAAAGCCGGAGCCGCCTGCGCGGCCGATGGGTAGTGTCCGCGCTGTCCCAGAATAGGACAGCGCGGTCTACGATTCGTTAATTCGCTAATATATGATCGCGCGGGCGAGGCCGGCGGACACAATCCCGGTAAGCGTCACGTTCTAAGCAACTGAATTCTCGTGATAATTTTCTGGCTGGGGAACCTGGATTCGAACCAGGACTAACGGAGTCAGAGTCCGCTGGTCTACCGTTAACCTATTCCCCAGCAGGCGCGGTCGGTAACGCGCGAAGCGGGCGGCTATGCGCCGCGAGCGCTGCCTTGTAGCCGCCGCTCGAAAATAGTCAACCCCGCGCCGCAGTTCAACCGCAGCCTTTTTTCTCGTTTGCTTGGCCGGGCGCTTGCGATGGCTCAACCCTCGCCGCGGCTGTATTGCGAGTGCTCGAAAAACAGCACCACGCCGAGCCCGATGAGCAGCGGGACAATCAGGTAGAACAGGCGGAAGACCAACAGCGCGGCAAGCACACCGACCGGGTCCATGTGCGACAAACCGGCCAGGAAGACGATCTCGAAAACACCGAGGGCGCCCGGCGCATGCGACAATAACCCTACCGAGAAGGATACCATGAACACGCCGAGCACGACGAAATAGCCGGGATTGCCGACCGTCGGCAGGGCAAAGTAGACGATCGCTGCCGCCGCCAGCAATTCGATCGGGCCGATCAGCAACTGCCGCGCCACGATCGGCAGCGCCGGGTAATGCACCTGGAAGCTGCCGATTTTGAGTGGCCTCAGATGCAGCCAGCTGCAGAACACATAGACCGCGACCAGGAGAAGCATGACAAGGCCGGCGGCCGTCGCCAGTTCGTGGTGCGGGGTCGTGGAGAAGCGGTCTACGATCTGCGGCTCCAGCACCAGCACGAGCCCCCCGACAAGCAGGCTGGAGAGGACGAAGGTGATCCAGCAGATCGCCACCAGAATGCCGACATCCTGGCCGGTCAGGCCCCTCGTGCCGTAGGCGCGGTAGCGGATCACCGCGCCCGAGAGCACCGAGCCGCCGATATTGTGCGACAGCGCGTAGGTCGTGAAGGAACAGAGCGTCACGAACAGCCACGACACTTTTTTGCCTATGTGGAGCAAAGCGATGTGGTCATAGCCGGCGAGCGAGGCATAGGCGACGACCGAGCTCAGCGCCGCCAGCGCCCAGGCGCGCGGCGGGATGGCGACGATGCCGGCCCAGACGTCGTCGAGTGAAATGCCGCGCAGTTCGTGGATGAGCAGCCAGAGCGAGAACACCACGGCCGCTATGCCGATGATCGGCCAGAAATAGCGCCTCCAGTTCATGGCGTCGTCGTCATGCGATCAAGCTCATTGATTTGATGTTGCCCGGACCCTTTCGAACCCTTCATTTGAGACATGCCTGATTGAAGCCGGCTATTCAACCGGCAAGAGATTGCCCCAGCGTGACGCCGCCAAAAAACGGGCCGCGCACTCTTGGTGATTGCGGATCGCGCTGCTAGTCTGTCCACAACTTGAAACAAATCTAGGTGCCTGCTGCGTCCTTCCGATTCGCGCGGCGCCGGAAGGAATTGCAGTGGAAGACCACGATACCGGCGCGGGCGCGTCGGCAGTGGGTATGTCCGGGGCATCGCCGGCGGAATCGGCGGGCCCGCCTGCAGGGCGGTTCAGCCGCCATGCGGGCGCGCATGCCAGACATGCCGACCAAAGACATGCCGACAATCAAGGCGAGAACCAGAAGGGCAAGACGCGCAAGCGCCGCAAGCGCAGGCGCGGCCGCAAGGTGTTCGCGCGCGACGAGAACGGCGCCATACCGCTATCGGTACCCGCCGCGAACCCTACCAGCCATCCGCCTCAGCCAGCGGCGGCAATGCCGCAACCGCCGGTCGCGAGCGTTCCGCGGCGGCCGCAGCCGGAGCTGCCGGTGTTCGCCGCGCTCGATCTCGGCACCAACAATTGCCGGCTGCTGGTCGCCGTGCCCGGCCGGCACGGTCAATTCCGCGTCATCGATGCCTTTTCCCGCATCGTCAGGCTGGGTGAGGGGCTCTCCGCCAGCGGGCGGCTCGGCCAGGCCGCCATGGATCGCGCCGTCGAGGCGCTCAAGGTCTGCGGCGAGAAGCTGCGCAACCGCAAGATCAGGAAGGCAAGGCTGATCGCCACCGAAGCCTGCCGCGCCGCCGAAAACGGCGTCGAGTTCCTCGAACGCGTCGAGCGTGAGGCAGGGCTGAGGCTGGAGATCATCGACCGCCAGACCGAGGCCCGCCTGGCGGTGTCCGGCTGCGGCTCGCTGGTCGAGCGCGACACGCGCGGCGTGGTGCTGTTCGATATCGGCGGCGGCTCGTCCGAGATCGCGCTGATCGACCTCACGCGCGGCCAGCGCTCGCCGCGGCTCGCCAACCACATCGTCTCCTGGACGTCGCTTCCGGTGGGCGTCGTCTCGCTTGCCGAGCGTTTTGGCGGCCGAACGGTGACGCGCGAGACCTTCACCGCCATGGTCGACGACGTCGCGGTGCGGCTCAAGGCCTTCGACGGGCGCGACCGGCTCGCGCATGTGCTGGCCAGCCCTCAGTTCCATCTGCTCGGCACCTCCGGCACGGTGACGACGCTGGCCGGCGTCCATCTCGATCTCGAGCGCTACGACCGCCGCCGCGTCGATGGGCTCTGGATGGACCGTCAGAGCGTCGACCGCATGGTGGAAAGACTGATCGGCTGGGATTTCCAGCAGCGCGTCGCCAATCCCTGCATCGGCGCCGATCGCGCCGACCTGGTGTTGGCCGGCTGCGCCATCCTGGAAGCGATCCGCGGCGTCTGGCCTTCCGAGCGGCTGCGCGTCGCCGATCGTGGCTTGCGCGAAGGCATATTGAGCGAGTTGATGGCTGATGACGGCGTCTGGCGTCATGACGGGCGCCGCGCATGATCCCAAAAAAGTGGAATCCGGTTTTTGGAAAAGATCATGCGCGAAAGAAAACGTCGATGACAAAGAAGCCGGAAAAGCCGGGCTCGGCCGGCATGCGTGTGCTGAAAACCAGGATCAAGAAGAAGAGCGGCCTGAAGGAATCCTCGCGCCGCTGGCTCGAGCGCCACATGAACGATCCCTATGTGCAGCGCTCCAAGGCTGACGGATACCGTTCCCGTGCCGCCTACAAGCTGACCGAGATCGACGACAAGCACCATCTGCTCAGGCCCGGCATGAAGGTGATCGACCTCGGTGCCGCTCCCGGCGGCTGGTGCCAGGTGGCGGCGGCGCGCACGAAATCTTCGGCCGAGAACCCGCATGTCGTCGGCATCGACTATCTCGAGATGGACGCGGTGCCGGGGGCGGTCATCCTGCAGATGGATTTCCTCGATCCTGAAGCGCCGCAAAAACTGTCCGAGGCGCTCGGCGGCCAGCCCGACGTCGTGCTGTCGGACATGGCGGCCCCCACCACCGGGCACCGCCGCACCGACCATCTGCGCACCATGCATCTGTGCGAGGTGGCGGCCGATTTCGCGCTGCAGGTTTTGAAGCCCGGCGGGCATTTCCTCGCCAAGACCTTTCAGGGCGGCGCCGAGAATGAGCTCTTGTCGCGGCTGAAGCAGAATTTCCGCTCGGTCCACCATGTGAAGCCGCCGGCCTCGCGCGATGAATCGGTGGAGCTTTACCTGCTGGCGAAGGAGTTCAAGGGATAGCGCCTAACCTTCTCCCCTTGTGGGAGAAGGTGGCCGCGAAGCGGCCGGATGAGGGGTGTTCCAGGGAACGCCAACGTCTCACTCCGCTGGAACACCCCTCATCCGTCTCGGCGCTGCGCGCCGATCCACCTTCTCCAGCAAGGGGAGAAGGAGAGGCCGCGCCTACTTCCCCGCCGTGCCCACTGCCTCGAGCGTTTTCGGTGTCGTCAATTTGCCATGTCCCGACACCGCGTTGCCGGCATCGGGCGCGAGCCGCATGAAGGTCAGCGACGCCGCCGCTGAGACGGCAGCGACGATGAAGAAGGCGATGTGGAAGTCGCCGAGCGTCAGCGGCCCGCCATGGATCGAGGTCGACACTTCCAGGATTCCGCCGGCCAGCGCCACGCCGAGCGCGATCGAAAGCTGCTGGAAGACGGCGGTGATCGGCGTCGCCTTGCTGGTGTCGGCGGCGGAGATCTCGGCATAGGACAACGCGTTGACGCCGGTGAAGAACATCGAACGGATGAAGCCGCCGACCAGCAGGATCGCAAGCATCAGCGCATAGGGTGTTTCGGGGGTGAAGAGGCCATAGATGGCGATCGAGCCGGCGGCGATCAGCGAACCCCAAATCAGCACCCGACGAAACCCGGCGAGCCGGAAGAGCAACGCGGTCACGAACTTCATGCCGATGGCGCCGATCGCCGAGACGAAGGTGATCATGCCGGACTGGAACGGTGTCAGCCCGAAGCCGATCTGGAACATAAGCGGCAAGAGGAACGGCACCGCGCCGATGCCGATGCGAAACAGCGAGCCGCCGAGCACGGAGGAACGGAACACCTGGTTGCGGAATAGCTCCAGCGCCAGCAGCGGATTTTTGGCGCGCCGCGCGTGCAGGAGGTAAAGCGCGCCCGAAACCAGGCCGACGGCAACCGTGATGAAGCCGGCGATCGGCGGCAGCGCGGGCAGGCTGACGACGGAAAGGCCGAAGACGATGCCGGAAGCCGCCAGCCCACTCAGCACGAAGCCGGGGAAGTCGAGCGGCGGTGTTTCGGTCGGCTCGGTCTCCGGCAGATGGCGTGTCGCGAGCCAGATGCCGACGAGTCCGATCGGGACGTTGATGAGAAAAATCCAGTGCCAGGTGAGATAGGTGGTGATGAAGCCGCCGATCGGCGGACCGACCAGCGGCCCGACCAGCGCCGGCACCGTCAGCCAGGACATCGCCGCGACAAGCTCGTTCTTCGGCGTGGCGCGCACCAGCACCAGGCGCCCGACCGGCGTCATCATGGCGCCGCCAATGCCTTGCAGGAAGCGCGACACCACAAAGGCGGGCAGCGAGTTGGCAAAAGCGCAGGCGACCGAGCCGGCGATGAAGACGGCGATCGCGGCGCGAAATACGGTCTTGGCGCCGAACCGGTCCGCCATCCAGCCGCTGATCGGAATGAAGATCGCCAGCGACACCAGATAGGCCGTCAGCGCCAGCTTCAGCGCGATCGGGCTGGTGTGGATGTCGACGGCGATCGCCGGCAGCGAGGTCGCGATCACGGTCGAATCCATATTCTCCATGAAAAGAGCGACCGCCAGGATGAGCGGGATGATGCGGTTCAAGGGAACGCCCTGATTTGACTTCGCGATTCTAGGCCAGGCTGGGGGCGAGCCGGCACGCCCGGGCGGTTATCACGCATCGGCCCGGATGTCGCATTAAATTGCTGTCACTTTTGCGCGACCGCAACCACTGGTGGCCTTAAAACTCAAATGCTCAACACTTTGCGATGGAACGCAACGACCGGCTTTTCAACCGTGGCAGGACGTGTTACCAGCCAGCGCCAATCCTGAAAGGGAAGATAAGAGTCGGCGCTGGCCATTTCGGCCCAGCGCCTTTTCCGCATTCAAAAGGACTGGCCATGGCAAAAATCATCGAGACGTCCACCGGCGCGTTGGCGCTGACCTTCGACGACGTGCTGCTGCAGCCCGGTCATTCCGAAGTCATGCCCGGCGAGACCGACATCCGCACCCGCATCGCCGGCGACATCGATCTCAACGTGCCGATCCTGTCGGCCGCCATGGACACCGTCACCGAGGCGAGGCTTGCGATCGCCATGGCGCAGGCCGGCGGCATCGGCGTCATCCACCGCAATTTCTCGCCGGCCGAGCAGGCCGAGCAGGTCAGGCAGGTGAAGAAGTTTGAATCCGGCATGGTGGTCAACCCTGTCACCATCGGCCCCGACGCGACGCTGGCCGACGCGCTGACGCTGATGCGCGCGCATGGCATTTCCGGCATTCCTGTGGTGGAAAATGGCGGCACCGGCGGCCACACGGTCGGCCGGCTGGTCGGCATCCTGACCAACCGCGACGTGCGCTTCGCCTCCGACCCGGCGCAGAAGGTCTACGAGCTGATGACCCGTGAGAACCTGATCACGGTGAAAGAGAACGTCGACCAGGACGAAGCCAAGCGCCTCCTGCACAAGCACCGCATCGAGAAGCTGGTGGTGGTCGACAGGAAGGGCAATTGCGTCGGCCTGATCACCGTCAAGGACATCGAGAAGTCGCAGCTCAACCCGCACGCCACCAAGGACGCGCAGGGACGTCTGCGCGCCGCCGCCGCCACCAGCGTCGGCGACGACGGCTTCGAGCGCGCCGAGCGCCTGATCGACGCCGGCGTCGACCTTCTGGTCATCGACACCGCGCACGGCCATTCGCAGCGCGTGCTGGATGCGGTGACGCGGGCCAAGAAGCTCTCCAATTCCGTGCGCATCCTGGCCGGCAATGTCGCCACCGTCGAAGGCACGCAGGCGCTGATCGATGCCGGCGCCGACGCCGTCAAGGTCGGCATCGGCCCGGGCTCGATTTGCACCACCCGCATCGTCGCCGGCGTCGGCGTGCCGCAGCTCTCGGCGATCATGTCGGCGGTGGAGACGGCGGAGAGGGCTGGCGTGAGCGTGATTGCCGACGGTGGCATCAAATATTCGGGCGATCTCGCCAAGGCGCTTGCCGCCGGCGCCAGTGCGGCCATGATCGGCTCGCTGCTCGCCGGCACCGACGAAAGCCCGGGCGAGGTCTATCTGCACCAGGGCCGCTCCTTCAAGGCCTATCGCGGCATGGGCTCGGTCGGCGCGATGGCGCGCGGCTCGGCCGACCGCTACTTCCAGGCCGAGGTCCGCGACACCCTGAAACTGGTTCCGGAAGGCATTGAAGGGCAGGTTCCCTACAAAGGACCTGTGGCTGGCGTGCTGCACCAGCTTGCAGGCGGCCTGAAAGCCGCTATGGGTTATGTCGGTGGGCGCGATCTTGCCGAGTTCCGGGAACGCGCCACCTTTGTGCGCATATCAAACGCCGGACTTCGTGAAAGCCACGCCCATGACGTCACGATCACCCGCGAAAGCCCGAACTATCCGGGCGGAATTTGATCAGGCTGACGCGCGGCCGGATCGACTGGGGCTTTGGCGTAACCTGATCGTGACGGTGTTGCGCCTGTCGCGTCATGCAGCGGCGCTCTCCGTCGCTTCCGCCGCGATCTTCATCGCCATGACGGCGCTCGAGTTTTTCTATTTCCGTCGGCTGAGCGGCGGGCTCCCCTCGCTCGACATGCGCGTCACCGGCTTCACGCCGGATGAAGGCATGGCATGGTTGACGGCGCTCGGGCGGCGCGGCGGCGAGATCATCATCGTCTGGCACTATCTGACTTTCGATCTACTGTTTCCGGCGTTGCTGTCGCTCGCCTTGCTCAGCCTGATCCTGGCCTTTGGCCGGCGGCTCGGCAGTTTCCGCACCATGCCTGCGCAATTGCAGGCGCTGACGGCGTTGGTGCTGGTCCTGCCTTACACGGTCGCCGACTACGCGCAGAACTTCGCAATTGCGCGGCTGCTGTCCGATTTCCAGTTGGCCAATCCCGATACGCTGTCCTTGGCCTCGTCGCTGACCGTCACCAAGTTCGCGCTTCTGGCCATTCCTGTTGCGGTCATCGCGGTGTTCGCGCTGGCAGTGCAAAGACGCTGAGCGGGCAGGGGATGAACCAGACCGCCATCTTCTGGCCGATGCTGGCGCATGTGCTCCTGGTTTATATCGTCTATCTGGTGATGCTGAAGCGACGCTATCTGGCTGTGAAGTCGGGCGAGGCCAAGATCAGCCAGTACAAGCTCCGCTCGACCGAGCCAGCCTCGAGCGTCACCGTCGCCAACAATTTGATCAACCAGTTCGAGCTGCCGGTCCTCTTTCACGTGCTCTGCCTGGCGCTCTTCGTCACCAATGGCGTGAACTACCTGACGCTGGCGCTGATGTGGCTGTTCATAGTCACGCGCTATGTCCATGCCTGGGTGCATCTCAGCAGAAACTATATGCTGCACCGCAGCCGCGCTTTCTTCCTTGGCGCGGGCATACTGCTCGTCGCCTGGATCTGGTTCGCGCTGCACCTGCTTGGAGCGGTGTGACGATTAAAGATCGAACACCGCGATCCTGCGCTTGTCGAACTTGATGCCGATCTCGCCGCGCACCAGCCTCAGTGCTTGCTCGCCGAACACGGCGCGCCGCCAGCCTTGCAACGCCGGCACGTCGGCGCCATCGCCCTCGGCGGCGATGCGGTCGATGTCGTCGCTGGAGGCGAGAACCTTGGAGGCGACACCCTCCTTCTCGGCGACGATCCTGAGCAACACCTTGAGCAGTTCCGCCGCCGCGCTCGAGCCTTCCGGCGGCTGGAACGTCTTCGGCAGTTTGGGCATCGCTTCCTTGGGCAGGGCAAGCGCCGTATTGACCGCGCCGAGCAGCGCGGTTGCGGTCGCCGACCGCTCCCAGCCCTTCGGCGTCGTGCGCAGCCGGCCGAGAGCCGTTGCATCGCGCGGCGCCTGTTGAGCGATCTCGTAGATAGCGTCGTCCTTGAGCACGCGGCCGCGCGGCACGTCGCGTTCGCGCGCCTCGCGCTCGCGCCAGGCGGCCACCGCCTGCACGATCGCCAGTTCCTGCGGCTTGCGCAGCCGCATCTTCAGCCGCTTCCAGGCGTCCTCCGGATGCGGATCGTAGGTCTCGCGCGAGGTGAGGACGTCCATCTCCTCGTTCAGCCAATGGCCGCGGTCCTCGCGCTTCAGCTCGGCGCTGAGGTGCTGGTAGACCTTGATCAGATGGGTGACGTCGGCGAGCGCGTATTCGAGCTGCTTGTCGGAGAGGGGCCGGTGCCGCCAGTCGGTGAAGCGCGAGGATTTGTCGAGCCGCGCGCCGGTGATGCGCTGCACCAGCTGGTCGTAGGAGACGCTGTCGCCGAAGCCGCAGACCATGGCCGCCACCTGCGTGTCGAACACCGGATGCGGCACCAGGTTGCCCAGATGGACGATGATTTCGATGTCCTGGCGGGCGGCGTGGAAGACCTTGACCACCGCTTCGTTGGCCATCAGCCGGAAGAACGGTTTCAGGTCGATGTCGGGCGACAGCGGATCGATCAACGCCGTCACGCCGGGCGCCGCCATCTGGATGAGGCAGAGGATCGGCCAGAAGGTCGTTTCGCGGATGAATTCGGTATCGACGGTGACGAATTCCGACTTTTCGAACGCCGCGATAACGCTTTCGAGTTCTTTCTGGGTGGTGATGACGTGCATCAAATCGCTTTTGGCATCATATCAGGCCTCTTTCAATTTCAGCCGCAAACGCTTTCGTCAAGCCGCAGCTACAGCAATTCCAGGAAAAGTGTGTAACGGTTTTCCGTCCGGAATTGCGTAAAAACAAAGAGATAGAGCGGTTCAGCGCTTCCGTGAAACGCTGAACCGCTCTAGTCCTGCTTGTCTGAATCGCCGCTGCGCCGCGCCAGCCGCCCGAACAGCGTCGAGGTGCGCAAAAGCGCGGTGAAGCGGCTGCGGCTGCCGGCCGGCACGCTCGACCGCACCTGCATACGATAGAGAATCACGATGATGAGAACGGCATAGACGACGGCGCTGAAGACGAACAGCGCGCTCGGCCCGAAATATTGCATCACCGCCGACGCCGCAATCGGACCGCCGATCGCGCCGAAGGAATAGAACAGCATCAGCGCCGCGTTGATCAGCACGAATTCGCCTTTGCCGGCCCGGTCGTTGGCATGCGCGGCCGATAGTGAATAGAGCGGCATGGCGAAGCTGCCGAAGATGAAAACGATGACGAAGTTGAGGAACGGGTCGGCGCGCGCCACGAAGGCCAGCGCCAGCGCGGCTAGCATGGCGCAGCACGTCGTCGCCAACAGCACCGAGCGCCGGTCCCGGCGGTCGGAGAGATAGCCCAGCGGATACTGGATGAGGGCGCCTCCGAATATGCCGACGCTGACGAAGGTCACCACATCGGCAACCGACATACCGATCTGTTCGGCGTAGACCGGCGACAGCGTGCGAAAGGCGCTGTTGGTGACGCCGACGGCGATGCAGCCGATCGAACCGAGCGGCGAGATCCGCCAGACGCGGAGCAGATCGAGTTTCACGTCTTCCGGTGGCGCCGGGTTCGAGCGGTCCCCGAGCGACACCGGCACCAGCGAAAAGGTGATCATCATCGACATGACGGCGAAGATGGCGAAACCGCCGGCGCCGAAGATCGGGATCAGGAATTGCGCGCTGGTCACCGAGCCGATGTCGACCATGCGGTATATGGCGAGCACCCGGGCGCGATCCTTGTTGCCGACGCCCGAATTCAGCCAGGCTTCCATGACGGTGAACAGGCCGGCAAAGCAGAAGCCGCCGGCAAAGCGCACCGCGCACCACATGACGGGGTCGATGACGAGCACCAGAAGCAGCGTGCCGACCGAGGCGATCGCGGCCAGTGCGGCAAAAGCCCGGACATGGCCGACCGCCTTGAGGATGCGGGTGACGGCTAGGCAGCCAAGCAGGAAGCCGGCGAAATAGAACGTGCCCATAAGGCCGATGTCGGATGCGGAAAAACCTTCCTGCGCGCCGCGCAATGCGATCAGCGTGCCCTGCAGCCCGTTGCCGCCAAGCAGGATGCCTGCGGCAATGAGGAGGGGGATAAGCGGGCGGACGGAAGACATTGAAGAGAGGCAATCACGGATCTGTCGCCTCTTCTTGGACCATAGAACCCGTCAATGCCAGCGACAAATGCGACACGAACACGGTCACATTCTTGCACCCGCGGGGACATAGGCTGCCAATCGGGTAGGGGGCCTCTAAGCTTTGCCCGCCCGTATTTCCATCTCCAGCTCGACCGTAGCAGGCGCCTCGCCTGGAATAGCATGGATGCTCTCCGCGGCGGGACGCCGGCCAAGCGAGCCCACCGTCAGCAGGCTGAGCGCGATGAAGGGGATGCCGATCCCATAAGCGGAGCGGATGCCCCAATGGTCCGACACGAAGCCGAGCAGCGGCGGGCCGAGCAGGAAGGCGATGAAGGAGATCTGCGAAAGCGCCGCGACATTGATCGCCGCCGGACGGTCCGTCCGCTGCGCTGCGGCGGAGATCGCCAGTGGGAAGAGGGCGCTGCTGCCGATGCCCAGCAGGGCGAAGCCCAGCATCGAGACGAACGGAAGCGGCGAGAAGAAGACCAAAAGAACACCCGCCGCCATCGTCGCCAACAGCACGCGCGCCACGCCGCTCGGCGAGTGGCGATCGACAAAGGAGTCGGCGAAGAAACGCGTGGTTGCCTGCGAGAAGGCAAACAGCGCCACCGTGAAGCCGGCGACGAAGGGACCGGCGTCGAAGACGGTGCGCATGTAGATCGCCGACCAGTCGATGCTGGCGCCTTCCAGGAGCATCGCCGAAAGCGTCACCGCCACGAGCACGAGGATCGGCAGCGTCGGCCGCGCGAACATCGGCGCCTTGTCGCCCGTTCCGGCGAAGCGGGCGGGCGCCGGTTCGAAGCCGCCGAGGAACAACGCCATCGAAACCGCCACCATCGGCACCACCAGCGCCAGATGCAATTGCGGCGACAGACCGAGATGCGCCATGGCGCCGCCGAACAGCCCGGCGCCGAAGAATCCCGCGCTCCAGAAGGAGTGCGCCCGGTTCATGATGCGGCGCTTGAGCAGAAACTCCGTCCTGTCGGCCTCGACATTGAGGATGATCTCGACGCTGCCGATCATCAGGCCGACCGGCAGCAGCATCAGGAACAGGGCGACAGGTCCCGGCGCGTGCACGGCGATGGAATAGGCAAGCGCGATCAGCGGCACAAGCCAGAGCAGCGCCCTGCGAAAGCCGACACGCTCCAGCACGGGCGTCGCCAGCGTCAGCGCAGTCAAGGTGCCGATCGGCGTCCCGATCAGGCTGAGTCCCAGCGTGCCGTCCTCGATCGCCATGGCGCGCTTGATGTCCGGCAGGCGTGGGAAAATATTGCCCATGGCAAAGGAGTAGATCGCGAAACCGGCATAGACGCGGTGCTGGGGGGCGAGTTTCAAGCCAAGGGTCATTGCGGCACTTTCCATTGGGGAGGGCGGGACGGCATCGCCGATCCGATACATCATTTCTTGCATAAACATGCAGATCATGCAAGAATGTGCACAAAGAAATAGGATCGTGCATGCTGACCGAAGAACGACACCAATTCATTCGCGACCGACTGGCGGCGGAAGGAAAGGTGCTGGCCGGCGAGCTCGCCAGCCGTTTTGGGGTTTCGGAAGATACGGTTCGCCGCGATCTGCGCGAGCTCGCCAAAGCCGGGCAGTTGCGCCGCGTCTACGGAGGTGCGGTTCCGTCAGCGCCATTTGCGGCGGCAACCATCGCCCAGCGCAGCAGCCACGCGGTCGATGAGAAGATGCGTCTGGCGAAAGCGGCCGTCGGCGTGCTCACTTCAGGACAGACCCTGTTCATTGACGGCGGCACGACCAATGAGGCGATCGCCAGGGCGATTCCGCGCGACATCGAGCTGACGGTGGCCACCAATTCGATCGCCGTCGCATCGGCTCTCGCCGATCGTCCTCTGGTCGAGCTGATCATGCTCGGCGGCCGGTATGTCCGCGACCTCGGCACCTGCGTCGGCGGCGACACGCTTGCCGCCGTGGCGCAGCTCGGCGCAGATCTGTTCTTCCTCGGCTCCTGCGGCCTCGATGCCTCGCGCGGCGTCACCGCCTTCGATTCGGCGGAGGCCGAGGTGAAGCGCGCCATGGCCAGGAACAGCGCCGGCATCGTCATCGCCGCCACCACCGACAAGCTCGCCACGGCGGCGCCTTATCGTGTTGCGGCACCCGATGCGATCCGCCATCTGGTTGTGGAAAGAACGGCGCCCGGCGATATCCTCGCCGATTTCCAGCGACAGGGCGCTGAAATCCGCTTCGCGTGAGCGGCCAAAGCCTCGGGCCTGTGTGACCGCCTGCCCGAGTGTGACCGGTTGCCTTGACAAAGCCGGCCTCTCATGCGCTTTTCGCGCCAATTTTCGAGCCGGGCTTTTCGCCCGCAATTCCGGACTCCACCAATGACTATGCATCGTTACCGCAGCCATACCTGTGCCCAATTGAGAAAGAGCGACGTCGGCAATTCCGTCCGCCTGTCGGGCTGGGTGCATCGCGTGCGCGACCATGGCGGGCTGCTCTTCATCGATCTACGTGATCACTACGGCCTGACCCAGATCGTCGCCGATCCGGATTCGCCGGCCTTCAAGATCGCCGAGACCGTGCGCGGCGAATGGGTGATCCGCGTCGACGGCGAGGTCAAGGCGCGTTTGCCGGAGACGGTGAATCCCAACCTGCCGACCGGCGAGATCGAGATTTTCGCGCGCGAGATCGAGGTGCTGTCGGCGGCCAAGGAACTGCCTCTGCCGGTGTTCGGCGAGCCTGAATACCCCGAGGACATCCGCCTGAAATACCGCTTCCTCGATCTGCGCCGAGACACGCTGCACAGGAACATCATGGCGCGTACCAGGATCATCGCCGAGATGCGCAAGCGCATGGGCGAGGTCGGCTTCACCGAATTCTCGACGCCGATCCTGACCGCGTCGTCGCCCGAAGGCGCGCGCGACTTCCTGGTGCCGTCGCGCATCCATCCCGGCAATTTCTATGCCCTGCCGCAGGCGCCGCAGCAATACAAGCAGCTGATCATGGTCTCCGGCTTCGACCGCTACTTCCAGATCGCGCCCTGCTTCCGCGACGAGGATCCTCGCGCCGACCGTCTGCCCGGCGAATTCTACCAGCTCGACCTCGAAATGAGCTTCGTCGAGCAGGACGACGTGCTCTCCACCATGGAGCCTGTGCTTCGAAATGTTTTCGAGACCTTCGCCGCCGGCAAGCCGGTGACCCAGAAATTCCGTCGCATTCCCTATGACGAGGCGATGCGCACCTACGGCACCGACAAGCCGGACCTGCGCAATCCGATCGAGATGCAGGCGGTCTCGGATCATTTTCGCGATTCCGGCTTCAAGGTCTTTGCCAACATCCTGGCCAACGATGCCAAGGCCGAGATCTGGGCTATTCCCGCCAAGACCGGCGGCAGCCGCGCCTTCTGCGACCGCATGAACTCCTGGGCGCAGAGCGAGGGTCAGCCGGGCCTCGGCTATATCTTCTGGCGTAAGGAGGGCGACAGGCTCGAAGGCGCCGGACCGATCGCCAAGAACATCGGCGAGGAACGCACCGAGGCGATTCGGCTCCAGCTCGGCCTTGCCGACGGCGACGCCGCCTTCTTCGTCGCCGGCGACCCCAAGAAGTTCGTCGCCTTCGCGGGCGCGGCGCGCACGCGCGCCGGCGAGGAGCTGAACCTTGTCGACCGCGACCGCTTCGAACTGTGCTGGATCGTCGACTTTCCCTTCTTCGAATGGAACGAAGAGGAGAAGCGCGTCGATTTCGGCCACAATCCGTTCTCCATGCCGCAGGGCGGCATCGACGCGCTCAAGGGCGAGGATCCGCTCAGCATCAAGGCGTTCCAGTACGACATGGTCTGCAACGGCTTCGAGATCGCTTCCGGCGGCATCCGCAACCATCTGCCGGAAACCATGGTCAAGGCTTTCGAGATCGTCGGGCTGGATCGCAAGACGGTTGAGGAGCGTTTCGGCGGCCTCTATCGCGCCTTCCAGTACGGCGCCCCGCCGCATGGCGGCATGGCGGCCGGCATCGACCGCATCGTCATGCTGCTCGTCGGCGCCAAGAACCTGCGCGAGGTCACGATGTTCCCGATGAACCAGCAGGCCTACGACCTGTTGATGAACGCCCCCTCGGAAGCCACTGCGCAGCAGCTTCGCGAGCTGTCGCTGCGCGTCGCGGTGGCGAAGAAGGAAGGTTAGGGATCACACCCAAGCCGTTCCTTCCATTCCAAGAATCGATCTCAACAAAAAAGCCCGGCATCGATTGCCGGGCTTTTCTGTTTCGCGCGTTTCGTTGGATCAGTCCTCGTTCGCCTTGACCTTGACGCCGAGCGTCTTGGGCAGGTCGAGCGGGTTGGACATGGCGCCAGCCATGATCAGCGCGAACGGCACCGACGACGGCGGCTCGGCCGAGATTTCGAGGCTCTTCGGATCGTCGAGGAACTTGTTGACCGCAGCCGACACCTCGGCTGTCAGCTCGGGATTGTTGAGCTGCGCCATGCCGAACGGCACGATCGCCTTCGCCTGGTTGGCGACGTCCTTGGCCGACATGCCCTGCTGCTTGCCGACATAATCGAGCACCTTGCCGGTCAGCGAATCGTCGTCGAAGCGCACCGAAGCGCCGTTGAAGGACAGCTGCTGCAGGAGGCCGAGCATGGCCATGCCCTGCGCGGAATTGTCGGCGCCTTCCGGCTGCGAGGCGAGCTGCTTCTGCATGGCCTGCATCGACTTGATGAAGTCGACGGTGTAGCCGCCGAGATCGAAGGTCATGCCGAGCGTGCCGGCGTTGTCGACGGAGATGTCATATTTCGACAGCTCCATCTTGCCGTCGCTGGGCTGCCAGGTGCCAGCCATCGAGATGTTGCCGGAGATGTTCTGGTAGCCGAGCGCCTCGATCGCCTCCTTGGACTTCGGGTCGTCGACCAGCGTCAGGTCGGCATTGAACTTCTCCGTATTGGCGGTGAAGTCCATAGCCTTGCCGTCGGCCGGCGGCGTGATCTGGACGGCGAGCCCATCCATCGAGAAGGCCGTCTTGTCGCCGACCTTGACCGTCATGTTGGAGAGCTCGGCCGACTTGTACATCATCATCGAGCCGAGCGGGTCGGTGCTGCCTTCGGCCGGCACCTTCATGTCGTGGATGACGAAGGGGCTGAGATTGAGCGTGACGCCATCTTTGGAATGCTCGAACGGGGAGGTCGAGACGGTCGCGATGTCGAAACCGCCATTGGTCTCGGTGACGCCCTCAAGCTTCACGTCGCCGAGCGGCAGCGCCTCCTTCTCGGCGGCCGGCTTGATGGAGACGCCCTGCAAAACGACATTCGAATCGTCACCCGAGACCCCGGTCCAGGAAATGTCGACGCCTTGGGCGGCAAGCGTTGCCTTGACGCGCTCGGCCACCGCCGGATCGGCGGCGAAGGCGGCGTTGAGCGGCAGGGTCAGCAGAAAGGTCGAAAAAGCCAGTTTCTTGAGCATTGAGCGTTGGATTGTCATCGCGAGTTCCCTGTCCTGAAAAGTGTTTTTTGAATTTCTGCTCCATCACCATTCCGCGACGAACGGGACGGGAAAAAGGCGTTTCCCGGCACATTTGTCGAAAACGGCGATGAAAAGCAAATGCGGGCCGGCACGCTTCGCATGGTGCGGTGAATTTGTCATGAAGACCGCGGCTCTCCTCCGCCCGCGTTGGATGCTCAGATCGCGTTGCATGCCCAGATAGAGGGCGCATGTAACAGATTGATGTTGGCCGGCGCCCCCGCTTGCAGCCGAAGCCAGTTGCAGATGGCGGCAAATTGGAATGTTCGCCCTGCCGCTTCCGTGAAATCCTTCACGTCGCTGTTTGCGACGAATCCGCCGACTCCCAACCCGGCGCTTGCCGCGAATCACCCGCTCGGTTAGTCCAAATCCATGGGAAAAAGGCATTTGCCGCCCGAAGACAGTGGCGGCGGCGACAACATCGAACCGGTCGATCTGAAGGAAGCGCTCGAAAAGCGCTATCTCGCCTATGCGCTGTCGACCATCATGCATCGGGCACTGCCGGATGTGCGCGACGGGCTGAAGCCGGTCCATCGGCGCATCATGCATGCCATGCGGCTCTTGCGGCTCAACCCCGACCAGGGCTTCGCCAAATGCGCGCGCATCGTCGGCGAGGTGATGGGTAAGTTCCATCCGCATGGCGACCAGTCGATCTATGACGCGCTGGTGCGTCTCGCGCAGGAATTCTCGATGCGCTACCCGCTGGTCGACGGGCAGGGCAATTTCGGCAACATCGACGGCGATAACGCTGCGGCCATGCGCTATACCGAAGCGCGCATGACGGAAGTGGCGACGGAGCTGCTCGCTGGCATCACCGAGGACGCCGTCGACTTCCGGCCGACCTACAATGAGGAGGACGAGGAGCCATCCGTTCTTCCCGGCGCCTTCCCGAATCTGCTCGCCAACGGCTCGTCCGGCATTGCCGTCGGGATGGCGACCTCGATCCCGCCGCACAACGCCGCCGAGCTTTGCGACGCGGCGCTTCATCTGATCGAGCATCCGGACGCGCCGGTGGCGAAGCTGATGGATTTCGTCCAGGGGCCGGATTTCCCGACCGGCGGCATCATCGTCGACAGCCGCGCCTCGATCCTCGAAGCCTATGAGACCGGCCGCGGCGGTTTTCGCGTCCGCTCCAAATGGAGCCAGGAGGACCAGGGCAGGGGCACCTGGAGCATCGTCGTCACCGAAATCCCCTATGGCGTCCAGAAGGCCAGGCTGATCGAGAAGATCGCCGAGCTGTTGATGGCGCGCAAGCTGCCGCTGCTCGAAGACATCCGCGACGAGAGTGCGGAGGACATCCGCATCGTGCTGGTGCCGAAGAGCCGCACCGTCGATCCCGGCATCCTGATGGAATCGCTGTTCAAGCTCACAGAGCTCGAAAGCCGCTTCCCGCTCAACATGAACGTGCTGTCGCGCGGCAAGGTGCCGAACGTGCTCTCGCTCAAGGGCGTGCTCAAGGAATGGCTCGACCATCGCCGCGACGTGCTGATCCGCCGCTCGAAATATCGGCTGGGCGAGATCGAGAAGCGCCTGGAAATCCTCGCCGGCTACCTGATCGCCTATCTCAACATCGACGAGGTGATCAGGATCATCCGCGAGGAGGATGAGCCGAAGCAGGTGATGATGGCCCGCTGGTCGCTCACCGACAACCAGGCCGAAGCCATCCTCAACATGCGGCTGCGCGCCCTGCGCAAGCTGGAAGAGATCGAGATCCGCAAGGAGTTCGACGGCCTTACCGAGGAGAAGAAGCAGATCGAGGCGCTGCTTGCCTCCGACGCCAAGCAATGGTCGACGATCAAGTGGGAAGTCACCAAGATCCGCGACAAGTTCGGACCCGAGACCGAGCTCGGCAGACGCCGCACCCAGTTCGCCGATGCGCCCGAGCATGACCTGACCGACATCGCGCATGCCATGATCGAGCGCGAGCCGGTTACCGTCGTCGTCTCCGAGAAGGGCTGGCTGCGCGCCATGAAAGGTCACCTGACCGACCATTCGCAGCTCGCCTTCAAGGAAGGCGACAGCCTGAAGCTCGCCTTCCACGCCCAGACCACGGACAAGATCCTGGTCTTCACCACCGGCGGCAAGTTCTACACCATCGGCGCCGATCGGCTGCCGGGCGGGCGCGGCCATGGCGAGCCGATCCGCATCATCGTCGACATGGAGAACGACCAGGACATCGTCACCGCCTTCGTCCATGATCCGAAGCGCAAGCTGCTCCTGGTCTCATATGATGCCAACGGTTTCGTAGTCTCTGAGGAAGAGGTCGTCGCCAACACCCGCAAGGGCAAGCAGGTGATGAACGTCAAGGCGCCGGACGAGGCCAAGCGCTGCATTCCGGTCGCCGGCGACCATCTCGCTATCGTCGGCGAGAACCGCAAGATGCTGGTCTTCCCGCTCGCCGAGATCCCCGAGATGGCGCGCGGCAAGGGCGTGCGCCTGCAGAAATACAAGGACGGCGGCGTGCTGGACCTGAAGACCTTCACGCTGGAGACTGGGCTGACCTGGCAGGATTCGGCCGACCGCACCTTCACCAAGTCGCGCGAGGAACTGGCCGAATGGATCGGCGCCCGCGCCGCCGCCGGCCGCATGGTGCCGAAGGGTTTCCCGCGGACGGGGAAGTTCGGCTAGCGCGACGCCCAACCTTCTCCCCCTGTGGGAGAAGGTGGCCGCGAAACGGCCGGATGAGAGGTGCTGGAAGGATCGCTGCGTCTCGGGCGTAAGCGCTTCAAATCCTTCAATCTCTTGACGCCGCGTTTCTTCCAGCACCCCCTCATCCGTCTCGGCGCTCCGCGCCGATCCACCTTCTCCCACAAGGGGAGAAGATCAGGCGCAAACATTTGGACTATCGTCACGATTGCTGCACTATCATGGTGCATAAGCATTCATCGAAGTTGCCGGGCAGGGGAGAAACGCCGGGTTGAAGCGGGCTGAAATCCAGAAGCCGGGGCAGCGCCTGTTCGGTCTGTCGACGCCGCTGAGAGCTGCCGTCATCCCGCCGCTTTCGGCGGCGCGCTGGCTTCTGGTGCTGATCGTCGCCGCCGGTGTCTATTTCTTCCATGGCTTCCTGTTTCCGGTGCTGGCGGCGCTCGTCATCGCCTTCGCCAGCTGGCCGCTCTATCGCCGGCTGCTCGCCGCGGTTGGCGGCAACCGCACCATCGCAGCGACGCTTGCGATCCTGTTCATCCTCACCTTCCTGGTGGTGCCGATCGCGCTCGCCGGCACTTACGCCATCAACGAGCTTCGCGAATGGGTGGTGTGGGCGATCGAGACCAACCGCCACGGTTCCGCCACGCCGCAATGGATCGCCACCATGCCGGTGATCGGCGAATGGCTGAACCAGCAGTGGACGGTCAATCTCGGACATCCAGGCGGCATCGGTGAATTGATCCAGATGGTGAGCGGCTCCAACATCGGCACCATCTACCGCGGCGCGCTGGCCGCCGGCGGCAGCGCCTTTGGCCTGCTGCTCACGCTGCTGTTCATGCTGATCGCGCTGTTTTTCGCCTATCGCGACGGCGAGGCCTTCGCGGCGCAAGTCGATCGCCTCGGCGAGCGCATCCTGCCGACCCGGTGGGAACGGATATCGCGCGTCGTGCCGGCCACCATTTCATCGACCGTCACGGGCATGACCGTCATCGCCATCGGCGAGGGGCTGGTGCTCGGCGTCGCCTACTGGCTGGCCGGCGTGCCGTCGCCGGTCACGCTCGGCGCGCTTACCGGCATCATGGCGCTGATCCCGGGCGGCGCGCCGCTCTCCTTCTCGCTCGTGTCGATCTATCTCGCCGCCAGCGGTAAGCTCTTCGCCGGGCTCGCGCTGTTCACCTGGGGCGCGGTCGAGCTCTTCATCGTCGACAAGACGTTGCGGCCGAAACTGGTCGGCGGTCCGATCAAGCTGCCGTTCCTGCCGACCTTTTTCGGCCTGATCGGCGGCGTCAAGACGATGGGCTTCCTCGGCCTTTTCATCGGCCCGGTGCTGATGGCGCTGCTCGTCGCCATCTGGCGCGAGTGGCTGCGCGAGGTCGAGATGATGGACGAACAGGCGCATGGCGCCGACGAAGAGAACGGGCCGCCGCGTATCGAGGCGACGGCCGAGGCCAGGAAGATTCAGGCCGGGTGACCGACGGCGAGCGCCGTGCGGCGCTTGCGGCCTTGATGCAATTGCCAGAGCGAATGGGCGACCAGCGTCACGATCAGGATCGTGCCGCCGATCAGACTGTTGCGCGACGGCATCTCGGCAAAGACCAGCCAGACCCAGACCGGCGCCAGCACCGTCTCGACCAAATAGAACATCGCCACCTCCGGCCCTGAAATGTATTTCGGCCCGGCGGCGAGGCAGAAGAACGAGATCGGCATGATCACGGCGCCGTTGAAGATGATCCACCAGGGCGCATTGACGTGAAACCCTTCGCCGGAGACCATGAACAAGGCGACCGCCAGCGGGAGGACGACGCCGATGAGCGCGGTAAAGCCCATGTCCTTGCCGCTGGCGCGCGAGAAGGTGATGGCAATCGCGACGAACAGAGCCGAGCACAGCGCCATGAAATTTCCGAACAGATGCCCGGTGCCGACCGAGCCGCCGACGATGATCAGCACGCCTAGGATCATTGCCGACATGGCGATCAACGTTCCGACCCGGGGCCTTTCGCGCAGGAACAGCCATGACAGCAGCGCCGCGAACACCGTGTTGAAGGCAAGGATGAAGACGAGATCGGCGGTCGAGGTGTGGTAGACGGCGGTGACGAAAGTGACGCCGGTCAAACCGTAGCACAGCGCCGCGGCAAGCCCCGACCAGCCGGGAATGAGCTTTGGCGCATCGCTGCGCAGCGCGCGCCAGACGGCCCAGACCACCAAGGCGGCTATGAGCGTGGTGCCGGTACGCAGCATCATGATGGTCCAGGGGCTGCCGTCGGCCAGCCGGATCAGCGGGATGTCGACGGTAAGCGTCAATCCGCCAAAGGCAGTGATCAGGAGACCCTTCTGGTGATCGGTATGGGTGGACACTCGGCAATCTCGCAACAATCTTGAGGAGGCGCATGCGGCCATGCGTCGGTCCCTCCAGCCTGACGGCCGAAAGACCAGCGTCCCCCTCCTTGAACAGCTTAAGGATGAAGCGTGAAGCGGATCAGCGACTGACCGCTTCGTGGTCGTAGCGTTCCCAGCCTTTCGGGCCGAGATGCTCCTGCGGCATGAAACGCATCTTATAGTTCATCTTGCGCGAGCCGTTGACCCAGTAGCCGAGATAGACGTGGGGCAGCCCCATCGCCTTGGCGCGCGCGATATGGTCGAGGATCATGAAGGTGCCGAGCGAGCGGTCCTCGAAATCGGGATTGAAGTAGGAATAGACCATCGACAGCCCGTCCGCCATCTTGTCGGTCAGCGCCACGGCGATCAATTCGCCCTGGCCCTTGCCGGTGATGAAGGTGTCCGGGCCGCGCCGCCGGTATTCGATGATCTTGGTGTCGACATGCGTGTCCTCGACCATCATCGCATAGTCGAGCACCGTCATGTCGGACATGCCGCCGCGCCGGTGGCGGGCATCGAGATAGGCGCGGAACAGCGAATACTGCTCGGTCGACGGCTGGGCGTCGTGCATGGCGCCGATGAGGTCGGCATTGCGCTGGATCACGCGGCGCATGTTGCGGCTGGCGGTGAACTCCTGCGCCAGGATCCGCACCGACACGCAGGCGCGACAGGACTCGCAGGCCGGCCGGTAGGCAATGTTCTGCGACCGCCGGAAGCCGCCCTGGGTCAACAGGTCGTTCATCTCGGGCGCCTTGTCGCCGACAAGGTGCGTGAACACCTTGCGCTCGAACTGGCCCTCCAGATAGGGGCACGGCGACGGCGCTGTCAGGAAGAACTGCGGCGACTGGGTCGGATGCTGCGTCATCGATTCTTGGAAACGCTCCTGCGAATCGCCCTACCTTTGGCCCGACCGGCGAAAAATTCAACAGGATTATGCTGCAGCGGCCGGCCCAGGCTGTTCATTTTCTAGCACAAGCGGCGCGGCGCTGCCGCAGACACCCGTCAGATATCGGCGCGCGTGACCACTGTGCCGAGAAGCAGGTCATGTAGCGTGCGCTTGCGATCGGAAAACAGCGTGACCAACAGCACCAGCGGCGTCAGGATGACGTTGCCTGCCCAGAACAGCACCGAATGCACGACCGCGGTCAGGCCGTCGATGCGCGTGCCGTCGAGCCTGTCCAGCCGGATGCCCATGATCTTCATGCCGGTCGTGGCCTGATCGCGGCCGCCCAGCGTGTTCCAGATGTAGAGGATGGCAACTGCCGGCACCAGGATGGAGAACAGTGCCCAGCCCAAGCCGAAGGTCAAAAGCCCGAGGAGGGCGACCAGTATGGCGAAAGGGATGGTGAGCAGCGCCACGATGAAATAGTCGAGGATGAAGGCGAAGACGCGCCTGGTGCGCACGCCGCGATAGGCGCGCGTGTCCTCGAATCTCGTGGTGATGATCTCGCCGTCAAGCACGCGCGTGTTCATGTCATGCCCTCGTAACAGGCCCGAAATAGGTCTCGGCTATCCGCCACTGAAATGGTGAAAGCCGATGGCGGAATCAAGATCGGCGCTTGCAGCGCATGCGCGGTATGCCTTGGTGGGCGCGGTTGCAGCGGTTGAATTCATGGCGCGGATCGCGTTAGCCTGCTGCGGCGCAACAAGACGCCGAGGGGATGGGGAACTATGGATTACGACATGCTGGTCATCGGCAGCGGCCCCTCCGGGCGCCGCGCCGCGGTGCAATCGGCCAAGCTTGGCAAATCGGTTCTGGTGGTCGATCGAGGCCGGCGCCTCGGCGGCGTCTCAGTGCACACCGGCACCATTCCGTCAAAAACTCTGCGCGAGACTGTGCTCAATCTCTCCGGCTGGCGCGAACGCGGCTTCTACGGGCGTGGCTACCGGGTCAAGCAGGACATCTCGATCGCCGATCTGATCGAGCGCCTGCACAAGACGCTCGACCACGAAGTCGAGGTGCTGCAGCACCAGTTCATGCGCAACGCTGTCAAAAGCGTGCGCGCGACGGCAAAATTCCTCAGTCCCGACAAGGTCAGCCTGACGACCGACAATGGCGACCACAGCGAGGTCGGCTTCGCCAATGCGCTGATTGCCGTGGGCACCAGGCCGCACCGGCCGCGCGATGTGCCGTTCGACAAGACGCGCATCTTCGACAGCGACGAGATGCTGGAACTCAACCGGTTGCCGCGCACGCTGACAGTTATCGGAGCGGGCGTCATCGGCGTCGAATACGCAACCATCTTTTCGGCGCTCGACGTGCCGGTGACGCTGGTCGAGCCGCGCAACACCATCCTCGATTTCGTCGACCGCGAAATCGTCGACGACTTCATCCACCAGATGCGCGATCGCGGCATGACCATCCGTCTCGGCAGCACGGTCAAGGAAATCGCCTCCAAGCCCGACTATGCCGAGGTGACGCTTGCCGACGGCCGCACCATCCGTTCCGAGATCGTGCTCTATGCCGCCGGCCGCAGCGGCAATCTCGGCAGCCTCGGCCTCGACGTGATCGGCATCGAGGCCGACAGCCGCGGCCGCATCAAGGTCGATCCCCAGACATTTCAGACCAGCGTGCCCAATATCTATGCCACCGGCGACGTCATCGGTTTCCCGAGCCTGGCCTCGACCTCGATGGAGCAGGGCAGGGTGGCCGCCTGCCATGCCTTTGGCGTGGCGCTGCCGCCGCCGCCGGAAACCTTCCCGTACGGCATCTACGCCGTGCCGGAAATCTCCACCGTCGGCCAGTCGGAGGAACAGGTGCGCGAGAGCGGGATCGCTTATGAGGTCGGCGTCGCGCGCTTCCGGGAGACCTCGCGCGGCCACATAATGGGCGTCAACTCAGGCTTCCTGAAACTCCTGTTCTCGGTCGACACACGCCGCCTGCTCGGCGCCCATATCGTCGGGGAGGGCGCGACCGAGCTCATCCATATCGGCCAGGCAGTGATCAATCTCGGCGGCACGGTCGACTTCTTCGTCAACAACACCTTCAACTACCCGACGCTGGCCGAAGCCTACAAGATCGCCGGCCTGGATGCCTGGAACAGGATGGGGCAGGGCTAGGCCCGGAAGCCTGGTCGGGCCGATGAGCTAGACTTCCAACTGCGACAGCAGCGAAAGCATCACGTCGGCCGACGGCATCGGCAACACCGCCTCGATCTCCGCCGGCCGCACGCCGGCGATCGTGTCGCTGCCGGCGGCGACGGTGCCGAGCGGTCCGCGGAAACCGTGTTTCGACCAGGCAAGCTCCTGCAGCTTCGGGCTTGTCAGCGCTTCGAGCAGCGGATCGACCGTCGGGTCGACGACGATCAGCGGATGCGCCGAATAGACGGTCGGGCGCGGGTAGAGGATCTCCGGCTTGGCGCCGGCCCCGGCCTGCACGCGCTGCCAGCGCGCAGGGTCGGCGAGCGCCCATTCCACCAGCTGGTTTTCGTAGCCCACCGCCATCGGCTCGGCGCCGAGGCCGCCGGCAATATACTGGTCGAACAGCTTGCCGGATGATGACGATTTCAGCCCCATGCTGCGGAAGATCGACTTTGCCTGCTCGCCATGCTGGGCAAGCAATTCCTGCGTCGCCACGTCGCCGCTCATCAGGCTGAGCACCAGGCCGGCGAACATGAAACCGGAATTCGAGCGATTGGGATCGGTCGAGACGATGCGCGCCCGGCCATAAAGTTCGGAAATGCCGAGATCCGACCAGTTCTTGCTGGCAAGAATGGCGTCGAGCAGCGCCTTGAGGTCGAGCTGGTTGTAGCCGCCTTTGGCGGAAACCGTGACCAGCCCGCTCTTCTTCAGGCCCTCGACCACCGGCCCCCAGGTGTAGACCACGATCGGTGAGTTGAGCACGACCTGATCATTGCGGATCGCCACCCCGCTCTTTCGCGCGAGATCGACCATGATCGAGGAAGACGGCCACAGGAATTGCGGCTTCTGCGTCAGCAAGGCGGGCTCGCGCACCATCTCGACAGAACCGGCGACGCGGGCATCAAGCTCCAGCCCGTAGCCGCCGAGCGCATGCGCGACATCCGGATCGGCTAGGAAGGCCTGCTTCTCGCCGCCGATGAAACCGAACAGATGTGTCCGGTTGCCGAGATAGCCGCGAAACTCCGGCCGGTCCTTCAGCGTCACATAGCCGCCAGTGCCAGCCGCGGCGGCGGCCAGCAATCCCAGTCCGAAAGCGCGGCGAGAAAGAGCCATCAGCGACCGATATCCTCTTTCAGCGACTCCTGAATGAGTCGCAAATCGACGTCGAGAGTGCCGAGCTCCGAGTCCGCCAGGCTGTCGGCATAGTGGGTGAAGGCGTCCTGCAGTTTGGTGATAACGGCGCCGACATTGGCAAGCCGCTCCCGGTTGGGCGCCCGCCGGTCGGCCAGCGTTGCATAGCCTTCCGCGACTTCCGCCGCTTGCGGCACATAATAGGTAAGGAAGCGCCGCACCGAGGCGGCGCTTGCCGGCTTCGCCTCGACCCTGGCGATAACATCGGCGGCGATGTCGGAAAGGTTCTTCACCTTGGCTTTCATGTTCTTGTCGGCGATCGAACCGGCCGCGGCCGCGAGCCTGTCGGCGGCCGGCTGCGCTTGCGACAAGAGCTCGCGCGCGAACGCCACCTGACCGCCGCCGATCGAGCCGAGGTCGAGGCCTTCGAACAGCTGCCGCGGCGCCAGCGCGAAGACCAGCCCGGCAAAGACCAGCACCGAGATCATCGCCGAGACCAGGAATGGGAAATGGGTGAGCGTGCTGAGGCCGATCAGCAGCGCGGCCGATACGAGGCCCGCCACGATCCAGTTCCAGTCGTTGCCGAACAAGCCGCGCATCGTCAGCCTTAGTTATAGCCGCGCGCCGCGCGGAAAGCACCGGCGAGGTCGCCGCTGCCGTCGAAGACGCGCGCCGAGGTTGCCTTGGCGAGGCTGTCGAGCTGGCTCTTGTCGGCGTCGCCGAAGGTGATGCCGAACACCGGCACGCGCACGGGCGCCTGGCGCCATTCGGCAAGGAATGGCTCGGCGCTGCCGTCGGTGCGGCCATCCGTCATGATAACGATCGCGGGCAGATATTTCGGCAGGTCGGCGGTCGACAGGATCTTCTGCAGCGCCTGCCCGGCGCAGGCATACATGTCGGTGCCGCCGCCGGCGTGCTGTTCCGCCACTGCGCCGAGCAACCGGCTTTGGCCGGCCGGGTCGCCGGTCGCATCGAAAATATTGCGCACCGTGCTGTCGAAGGGCAGCACGAAGATGTGGTCGGACGGCGTCCATTGCACCAGCACCTCGCTCGCCTTTTCAGGCGTGAACAGGAACTGCGCGGCTTGTTGCAGCTGCGTCTCGCCCTCGTTCTCCATCGAACCCGAGAAGTCGAAGCAGAGCGCCGTCAGCGACGGTTTGCGCAGAGCCTCCTGGTACAGGTTGAGCGCCGTGCGGATCACCGCCGGCTCAGGCATGCGGATCGACGTCACCAGCTTGCCGGGATCGAAATTCCAGTCGGGCTCGGCCGTCGCCTGGACCGCCGCGCCGCCGAGCGGCAGCCGCCTTCCAGAGTCGGCGATGCGTTTGCGCACCGCGTCCGACTGCAGGTAGGCGAGCAGGTCGGTGAAGAATTTCTCGACGTCCGTGCCGCGTCCGTGGTCGATGAAGCCGAGCGGGGAATCGCCGACCGCCACGCCGTCGGCCGGATAGATCGCATAGAGCGGCTCGTCGCCCATCTGCTTCAGCTTGTCGTTGGTCTCCTTCAGCGTCGCCTCATAGTTCCACATCGCATCATAGAGCGTGCCCTTGCGGGCGGAGTCGACATAGAGGTCCGCCAGCCATCCAGACGAGCCGGACGAGCGCTCGACGCCTTGCAGCAGGGCGCTGACCGTGTCGTGCACGGACACATTGTCGAGATCGCCCGGCTGGATCACTTCCTTGCCGCCGAGCGCGCTGGAGAGCATGGCGAGATAGGCGCTGGCGCCGGAGTTGGACTGTGTCGCCGACGTCATCAGGAATTTGAGCTTGCCGTCCTTCACCGCGGCAAGGATGTCCTTCATGAAGACGTCCTTGCCGATCCAGCCGAGCTCGGCGGCCTTGGATTTGCGCACGCCGAGGATGACGGGCATCTGCGCGATCGAGGTGAGGTTGCGCACCTTGCGGCCGGAGTCGAACAGGTCGACCCAGACGCTCGATGCCGGCCACACCGCATCCTGATCGAGCCCGCCCGCCTTCTGCAGGCCGAGCCCGATGTCGAGCGATCCCTTGTAGGAGATGGTGCAGGTCGCGCCCTGTTTGGCGCAGAATTCCTGCACGATCGGCTCGAGCACCGTGTTTTCGGAGCCGGACACGATCGAGAATTTGACGTCGCTCGAATTGCAGGCAGCCAGCAGCAGCGAGACCGCCAGGACGAGAACGGACGTCAGCGTCTTCGGCATCGAGGCTCCGTCAGCCCTGGGTGAGCGCTTTCTTGAGGTCGGCCGTCATCTGATCCATCTGCTTCTCGGCCTCGGCCCGCTTCTGGCGGCCCTCCTGCTGGACCCTGAGCACGCCTTGCACCGTGTCGATGAGATCGCGGTTGGCTTGCGCCAGCGTTTCGACATCGACGATGCCGCGCTGCGCCTGCTCCTCGATGGAGATGGCCTGATCCTTCATCATTTTCGATGTCTGGCGGATCATCTCGTTGGTGGCATCGGTCACCGTCTTCTGCAATTCGAGCGCCGACTTCTGGTTGGTGAGGCCGAGCAGGATGACCATCTTCTGCTTCCAGGCGGGCACGGTCAGTGCCGACGTCGCCTGCAGGTTCTCGATCAGGGTCTCGTCGCCGGCCTGGACGATGCGGATCTGCGGCAACTGCTGGATGCCGAGCTGGCGCGCCTGCACCAGATAGAAGACGCGCTTCTCCAGCCGGTCGAGCGCCTGCACCGCGTCCTGGTAGGTCTGGGCTTCGAGCGTGCCGCCGGCATCGCCGGCCTTGGCGTCGGCGGCGGCTCTCAGCTTGGGCAGTTCGTTGGCGCGGTAATCGTCGACGAACTTCTTGCCGGCCTGGACAAAGGCATCGAGCTTGAGGATGGAGTCCTTGGTTTGCTCGTGCAGGTCGTCGAGCACCGCGATGTCGCGCCGCAGCGTGTCCTTATGCCGATCGAGTTCCAGTCCGATACGGTCGATCTGGCCGGCGACATCTTCGTATTTTTCTTTGAAACGCTCGAGCCGCGCCTTGAAGGAAGAGAACAGGTTGCTCAGGAACCCTTCTTCCTTCAGCGAGGCCGGATCGAGGTTCTTGGCCTTCATGATGATGTCGGTGAGCAGCGTGCCGGTGTCACCAAGGTCGCGGTTGCGGATCTGCGAGAGGATTTTGTCGGCATAGTCGCTGACCGCCTGCTGGGCGCGGTCGCCGAAGACCGAGATGCCGGCGCGATCCCGGATATCGATGCCGCCTTCAATCCTGGCGATCTCGCCTGGATTGGCGGCAATGACAGGCAATTTCGAAGTGTCGTCGAGCAGAGTGATGCTGTTCTCGTCGGCCATTGAGACCTCCCCCTCGGTGAACAGTATCTCGATAGACAGTGTGTGACAGAGATATGACAATGGAGCGGCATGCCGCCCTCAGACTGTGAAATGCGTTACGCTCTCAACTCGTGCCCGACTGCGGCTCCGGTCCCCGTCAGGCGACCGGGTCAGCTCCGGCAATCCATTGCCGCGCGATCGCGGCGTCCGCATCGCCGAACTCGTGACCGGCGGCGACGATGCGTGCGTCGACCTCGGCGCCGCGCTGGTTTAGCAGCGTCACCAGGGCCGGCGCGAATGGGCCGTAGGTTTGGTCCGCTGCACCGGCGATGATCAGCACCCGCGTTCCACCAAGGTCGGTTTCCGGTGCGTCATCAAGTACCGGCATCGCCCTCAGCAAAGCCGAACGCTTCGCCAGCCCGGGGTGAAGCAGCATGAGCGTGGAAACCAGATTGGCGCCGTTCGAATAACCAAGAAAAGTCGCGCGTGAGAGATCGAGCTCGTGGCGCCTGGCGGCGTCGGCTACGAATTGGGCGAAAGCGGCCGTCTCTGAGCGGATACTCGACTGCTCGAAGCTGGTCGGTGTGATTCGCTCGAACCAGCGGAAACCGTCCTCCTGGCGGATGCGGCCGCGCGACGCGACAAGCACCGCGCGCGGCGCGATCTGCCTCGCCAGGGGAACCAGCGTCGTTTCGTCCACGCCTGATCCATGCAGCACAAAGAGGCATTCGCCGCTCGCATTTGCCGGTCGAATCAAGCGGTAGGAAAAAGGCAAATCATCGTGCAGCATGCTGTTTTTGTTGACATGTTCGGACATGATCACATCCTGTTGATTTTACGGTGATTTCGGTGATTTGCCGGCTTCAAAACGGAATGTTTTCAAGCTCCGCGAAAGTTGATTGAACCGGGCGCATTTCAGACCGTTTCAGCGCCGATACACTCCCGACGGGAGGAATCGAAGCGGTGCGTCGGGGGTCGCATTGCTGGACATGAAACACCAGCTCTGAGGCCTTTTGTCGATGACCATCCCCGTTTCTGAACGCGACACGCGTGTCAAAGATCGCGATACGCGTATCAAGGATCGCGACACGCGTATCAAGGATCGCGATACGCGTATCGACGTGCTGCGCGCGCTCGCCCTGCTCACCATTTTCGTCGACCATGTGCCGGGCACCGTCTTCGAGAACCTGACCTACAAGAATCTCGGCTTCTCCGATGCGGCCGAGGCCTTCGTTTTGATCTCCGGCATCTCGGTGGCGCTTGCCTATGGCACAAAGTTCAAGCCGGGCGGCAGGCTGCTGGCGACGCTCAAGATGTGGCGGCGCGCGGGCGTGCTCTACGTCACCCACATCGTCATCACCATGCTGGTGATCGCCCTGTTCTGCGCCACGGCGGTGTTTGCCCACCAGCCGGAAATGCTGAAGATGATCAATATCGAGCCACTGATGAAGAACACGCCGGAAGTGCTGCTCGGCATCGTCACGCTCGGCCATCAGCTCGGCTACAACAACATCCTGCCGGTCTATGCGGCACTGCTTCTGGCGGCGCCGGCCTTCGTCCTGTTTGTCAGCTGCAGGCCCGTGGCGGCACTGACCGTGTCCGGCCTGTTGTGGCTGGTCGCCGGGGTTTGGCAGATCGCGCCGCCGAATTATCCCGAGCCGGGCCTCTGGTTCCTCAACCCGCTTTCCTGGCAGTTCCTGTTCAACATTGGCCTTGCCGCCATGCTCCACGTCAAGCGCGGCGGAGAGATTCCGGTCAACCGCTGGCTGGTGGGCTCTGCCTTGGTCTATGTCGTCGGCGCGGCGATCTGGGTGCACAGCCCGCTCTGGGGCCAGATCACCTGGTTCAACCTGCCGGTGGTGATCGGTGGCTTCGACAAGACTTTCCTGTCGCTGCCGCGGCTGCTGCACATCCTCGCAGTCAGCTATCTGGTGGTCGCCATGCCGGCCGTGTCGAACCTCTTCCGCGCCAGGCCCGATAATCCGCTGGCAATCCTCGGCAAGCGCTCGCTGCCGGTGTTCGTTGCCGGAACGCTGATTGCCATGGCCGCGCAGGTGCTCAAGCTGATCAATCCGGGCGGCCTGGCCTATGACACGCTGCTGATCGCCGCCGGCATCGCCATGCAGTTCGCGCTGGCGCTCTATCTCGAATGGCTCGCCGGTCTCGGCCCGGCCCGCGCCAAGCCGGCGCGCGAGGAGACAGCGCGCGCCACATTCGGCGTGCCGGCGAGGGTTGGCGGATACTGAAAGAAATCCGGGAAAGCAGTTCAGCTGTTCAGCTGAACTGCTCGGAATTGTTCAGCCTTTCAGCGCTGGGCCCGTAGAGGCTCTGACGACGAGCTCGACGCCCATCGTCTCGCGCCGCACCGTGCCGTCGAAGTCGAGAATCATACGGGCTGCGCGCCGGCCGATCTCGGTGATCGGCTGGGCGATCGTGGTCAGCGGCGGGTCGCAGAGCGCGCCGTCCGGTACGCCGTCGAAGCCGACAACGGAAACATCCTGGGGCACCTTAATACCCCGCGCGGTCAGCCATTCGATGGCAATCATGGCCATCCTATCCGACATCGCAAGGATGGCGCTCGGCCTCTCGCCGCCGGAAAAAATCGCTTCGAGACCGGCCCTGGTGCTCTTTTGCTCGTTTTCGGTCTCAAAGATCGGGATCTGTGTCGTGTCGACGCCGAAGCGGGACAGCTCCTCGAAATAGCCGGCGAGACGATCGCGCGTTCCCGTATAGACCGCCGAGCGGACCATTTCCGGCGTGACGAAGCCGGTGCGATCCTCGCCGAGAGTCAGCGATAGAACCGCGAAACGACGATGGCCGAGTTCAGCGAGATGACGCGCGGCGAGCCGTCCGCCAGCGACATTGTCGACGCCGATCGCCGAAATGGTCTCATCGTGAAAGCCGAGCTCCAGTGCGACGAAAGGCAGTCTGCGCTCGCGCGTCAGATCGACAAGCCGCGAGCCGCCTTCGATGCAGAACAGGATAAAACCGTCGACCAGCGCGCTCTGAATGTTCCAGGCGAGCTTTTCCTGGTTGGCGGCCGAGACCAGGGCGATGCCGGCGCCGGTGGCGTCACAGGCTTCAGAGATGCCGGCCATCATGACGCGGGCAAAGGGGTCCTCGAAGAAATAGGAGAGGGGCTCGGTCGTGCCGACGCCGATGGCATTGACCTTGCCGGCACGCAGCAGGCGCCCCTTGGGGTCGGGGCCGGCATAGCCCATCGCTTCCGCCACCGCCTTGACCCGTTCGCGCACCTCGGCGCGCACGATCTCCGGCCGGCTGAAAACGTTGGAGGCCGTGCCGTGCGAGACGCCGGCTGCCTTGGCGATATCCGCCAGCCGGATCGGTCGTGCCTGGCCTTCGACGAGTGGTGCCATGTCGTTCCTCCGAATCCGGTCACGTGACGAACATGACCGCGGAATGGTTGCCGGTCATCTAACATTTTTGTTGGATCGATTCAAATTTCCGCTTGACTCCGATGGCGTGAGGCATATGATTTGAATCGATCCAATATGCTTTCCTGGTTGGAGCAAAATTCCAGAAGGAGGATGCCATGCATCCGATCAACTATCTGTTCGAGGACGTCTATCGCAACGATTGGGGCATTGCCTCGGCCTCGCTGAGCGAACGGCGCCGGGGCAAGGCAAGCCCGTGGAAGCGTGAGCCGCGCTTCATCGTGGAGCGCAAGCGCGCCTGAGAAATCATTCCTTTTTACGTCGATCGATTGGATCGATTCAATAATTGGAGATCCGTCATGCATCCGATCAGCCATCTTTTCCAGGACATCTATCGCAACTATTGGGGCATCGCGCCGGCGACCGACCGGCCGGAGCGGCAGCGCGCGGCCGAACCGGCGACGCGGAGGCGCAAGCGGCGTCCCGGGCGCGGGTAATCCGCCGAGCCATGCGGTCGATCTAAGATCGCGGGCGCCACAGCGCCGAGACCGCGATCACCAGCCAGCCGGCGATAAGCAAAGTGCCGCCCATCGGCGCCGACATCGGAAACAACCGCGAGCCCAGGAAATCCCGGGCAAGCAGATCGCCCGAGAACAGAAGCAGGCCGACGAGCAGCACCAGGCTTGCGAGCCTCAGACACCGGTTGCCGCCGATAAGGCCGATGGCGAGGAAGACCGGTGCATGCATCAGCAGAAAGGATGCAGCCGTGCCGGTGAAGGCGCCGCCTAAATGCGCGGCCGCCGCCGATAGCGCCACGCCTGCCGCGCCGACAAGGCCACCCGCCAGCACGAGGATACGGCTGCCGCCGTTTGAGGATTGCCCCGCGAGGCTCATCTTGAATGCTC
This sequence comes from Mesorhizobium dulcispinae, assembly GCF_033977345.1. Taxonomy (NCBI): domain Bacteria; kingdom Pseudomonadati; phylum Pseudomonadota; class Alphaproteobacteria; order Hyphomicrobiales; family Phyllobacteriaceae; genus Mesorhizobium; species Mesorhizobium dulcispinae. Next base: position 503,477 of record NZ_JAVIIY010000002.1, on the reverse strand, counting down.
CATGCTTCGGTCGAGCGAGCGCGCCGATCAGGATCCGCCGGCTTCGAGCAGCATATGCCGCGCCCGCCGCGACTGGACAATCCAGTTATAGGCCGCGCCCAGCGCCATCAGCACGGAGGTGCCCAGAAACACCGCCGGCATGCCGAAATGCCCGCCGACGAAGCCGCCGGCGAGCGGTCCCGCGACCTGGCCGACATACTGCGCCGAGATCGACAGTCCGAGCACATTGCCGCCGACGCCGTCCGGGATGTTGTGGCGGATGACGCTGGTGATGCAGGGCAGCAGGCCGCCCAGCGCCAGGCCCATCAGGAAGCGCAGCCCGATCAACTGCCAGCCGTCGGTGACGAAGGCTTGCGGGATGAGCAGCAGCGCCGAGACGGCGAGGGCGCCGACGACGACATTCCAGTGGCCGACGCGGTCGGCGAGCTTGCCCAGCCATGAAGAGGACAGGATGGTACCGAGCGCTGCCGCCGACATCACCACGCCCGCGACCATCGTCACCTTGCTCTGGTCCTCGACGAGCTGCTGCACATAGACGGTGATGATCGGCTCGATCGACATGGTGGCGAAGGCGAGCAGCATGCCGGTTGTCAGCATGGCGACGACCGGGCGCTTGTCGCGGATCTGCGACCAGCCGCTTTTCGGCTTTGCCGCCGAGACAGGTTTGGGCGCCGGCGGGTTTTCCTTGATCAGGAAAGTCGTGGCCAGGAAAGCCAGGAAGATGACGCCACCCGAGAGCAGGAAGGTGGCGCGGATGCCGATCACCGGCGGCAGCAAACCGCCGAGCAGCGGGCCGACCAGCGAGCCCGCCGTGATGCCGGCCGACAGCACGCCGAGCGCCCAGCCTGAGCGGTCTTTCGGCGTTTGCATCGCTACCAATATCGTCGATCCCGAAGAGTACCCGCCGGCAAAGCCGATCAAGAGCCTCAGCAGCACCAATTGCCACACGCTTTGCACCATACCGGTCAGCGACATGCAGATCGCCATGCCGAACGAGGCGCGCACCAGCATCAGCTTGCGGCCGTAGCGGTCGCCGAGCCTGCCCCATAAGGGTGCTACCAGCGCCGCGGCAAAGAAGGTGGCGCCATAGGCAACGCCCGACCATTGCACGATCGCTACGTGTCCCTCGGCGCCGAGCTGTTCGACGTAAAGCGGCAGGAAGGGCAACAGCAGTGTCATGGCGATCAGCGTGCTGAACGAGCCGGCGAAGCAGACGGCAAGGTTGCGTCGCCAGTGGAGGTTGTAACCGCTCTGTTCCGAAGTGTCGTTCGCCATGTCTTGCCTGCCCGGGTTGTTCCGGATACCAATTTGGGATACCAAGCTGGTATCCGTCATGAACCTCGACCCGGCCGCTGTCAATGCGGCGCCGAAGAGCGAAACGACAATGTCGCAGATGCAGAATGTCGAAAGGCAGCTTCGCGAGATGATCCTCGGGCTGGAGATCGGCCCGGGCGAGCGGCTGACCGAGCGCTGGATCGAAAGCCGCTTCGGCGCCTCGCGCACCCCGGTCAGGGCGGCACTGCTGCGCCTCGAGACCGAAGGGCTGATCGGCCGCGACGGCCGCGGCTGGACGGTGGCGCCAATCAACCTTGCCGAGCTTGGCCAGATCGCCGTCTATCGCGAGGCGGTCGAGGTGGCGGCGGTGCGGTTGACGGCAGCGCTTGAGGATCGCAGCGGTGTCGAAGTGATCGCGGCGATGCTGGATTCCTGCGACGCCGATACGCCGCGCGAGGAATGGCACCGCGTCGGCATGGATTTTCACATCGAGCTGGCCAGGCTTTCCGGCAATGAATTCCTGTTGCGAGCGGTGCGCGACGCCATGACCAGGCTGTCGCGCGCCCGCTGGCTGGAAGTGCGTGACGAGAGAGCCCTCGGCCGAGCCTGGGCCGAGCACCATGCCATCCTGGCTGCAGTGCGACAGGGTGACGCCGACGAGGCAGCGCGGCTGCTTTCGGCCCATATCGCGGGCAGCCGCGATCGGCTGATTACGTCGCTGCATGACGACCGGCGCGGCCTGCGCGCCAGGGGCTTCGCCGTCGTCGCTGCCTGATCCCGCAACGTCGTCGAATATTAGGACTCTCACAAGTTCATTGGGCTGCGCGGGCTTGCAAGATGTTCGGCACAATGCTGTAGGAGGCGCGACGGCACATCTTTGAAACGAAGGACGCATGGCCTCGCCCTTACGCACCGCAGCGCGGGTATTTTACTTCGTACGCAACATCACGCGCGATGTGCTGCCGCAGGCTCTCTTTCGCCAGCGCCTTGCCGGCCGCCTGCAACAGGCGAAGCTCTCCGGTAAAACGGTCCGCGATCGCGTCAACTATTACAACAAGCTCGACCACAGCTTCGTGCCGAGCCCGGCTGCCGTCCCAGCCGGTCAAATACCCAAATTCGGGAGCATGTACTATTACGATCTGAAGGAGTTCGCCCGCTACTTCGATCGCGACCTGCTCATCGACCTCGAGTTCGGCGATGTCGTCGACGTGCCCGCGATGCCGGCGATCGTCAAGGATCGGCCAATCCGCGACGGCAACGGCAACGCCGTGATCATGAAGCTCGACAAGTTCCGCCACTTCAACATGCCGAGGGACAATCTGTCCTTCGCCGACAAGCGCCCGATGGCGGTCTGGCGCGGCGATTTCAACAATCCGATCCGCAAGCGGTTCGTCGACACCGTGCGCGATCTGCCGGTCTGCGATGCGGGCTCGCCCAAGCCGAGCGCGCCGGAGGACTACCGCAAGCCGTATCTCACCATCCCGCAGCAGCGGCAGTTCCGCTACATCGTCTCGCTCGAAGGCAACGACGTGGCGACGAACCTGAAATGGATCATGAGCTCGAATTCGCTCTGCCTGATGCCGCCTCCGACCTATGAGACATGGTTCGCCGAAGCTGAGCTCGAAGCCAATGTCCATTACGTGCCGCTGGCGCCCGATTTTTCGGACATCGCCGACAAGATCGCCTATTTCGAAAAGCATCAGGCGGAAGCCCAGCGCATCACAGCGGCGGCCAACGCTTATTGCCGCCGGTTCAGCAACGAAAAGGACGAGCGTGCGGTCTCGCTGCTCGTCCTCTACAAATATTTCGTGCTGAGCGGCCAGATCGAACCCGACCCGGAAGTCTGGCGCTACATCACCGGCTGACCATGCTCAGATGTCACTGCGGTCGAGCACCAGATCGGCCGGGCCGAACCGGTCCTTGGCGGTGAGCTGCTGGTGCCAGTACGGGTAAAGCACCGGCGGCCTGCTGACAGCGTCGAGGCGCAGGCGCTCGTCGAGCGAAAGTGTCAGGCTCGCCGCCGCAAGGTTGTCCTTGAGCTGGGTTTCGTTGCGGGCGCCGATCACCAGCGAGGAAACAGCCGGGCGGCCGAGCAGCCAGGCCAGCGCCACTTGTGCCGCCGAAACGCCGCGCGCCTTGCCGATCTCGACCTGCACGTCGACGATCCGCCACAACCTGTCCTCGTCGCGGATCGGCGGTTCCGACCAGCCGCCGAGCTGGCGCGCAGTCGGGCTGTCGCGGCGGTATTTGCCCGAAAGAAGGCCACCGGCCAGCGGGCTCCACACCAGCACGCCAAGGCCCTGGTCGACCGCGATCGGCAGCAACTCGTACTCCGCCTCGCGCGCTTCAAGCGTGTAGTGGATCTGTTGCGTGACGAAGCGCGGCTGATGATGGCTGTCGCTGATCGAGAGCGCCTTCATCACCTGCCAGCCCGAATAGTTGGAGCAGCCAACATAGCGGACCTTGCCCTGGCCGACCAAGGTGTCGAGCGCGGCGATTGTCTCCTCGAGCGGCGTGACGCCGTCCCACTCATGCAGGAAATAGATGTCGATGACGTCGGTCTTCAGCCGCTTCAGGCTTCTCTCGCATTCGCGGATCAGATGATGGCGCGACAGGCCTTCGTCGTTGGGGCCGTTGCCGATCCGCATGCGCGCTTTGGAGGCGATGAGCACATCGTTCTTGCGCTTGCCGCCGAGCGCCTCGCCGACGATTTCTTCCGACAGGCCGTTCGAATAGACGTTGGCGGTGTCGATGAGGTTGATGCCGGCATCGATGCAGGTGTCGATGATGCGTCTGGCCTCCGAAAGATCGGAATTGCCGACGGCGGCGAACGGGCCCGTGCCGCCGAAGGTCATCGTGCCAAGCGTCAATGTCGAAACCTTCAGGCCGGAACGGCCAAACGTGCGGTATTCCATGTCTGGTCCTCGCGATTTGTTTTGAAGGGGCGCGCCGTAGCGGGCGCCGGAACGAGGTGAGGGCATTTGTAGGACAATTCGAGCGGCTTGTCGCCCCGCCATCGATACGGGCCGATCACATATCGGCTAGTCCAGAGGTGCTGGTCCGCGCTTGCAATAAAACCGTCATTGCGCGTCTGTATCTCAGTCGGCTTACGGAGTTGTGTTCTCGGCCGCGGCCGGAACGCATCCGTGGCGAAAGTGGCTGACAGGCAGGAGCTGCGCGATGAACGAACTCAAACCGAATTCCGAGCCGAACTCCGGGGCCAAGGACTGGCTGGAGGCCGAGCTCGAGGACACGCTCGACGAGGACTATGAGCTGGAGATTTCCGAACCCGCGCTCTCGCTCGAGATCGCCAGGATCTACAAGAAGTCGCATCCGCCCTCCATCGACCGGATTACCTATTTCCGCGAGCTGCTGCGGCTGCAGTCGGAGCTGATCAAGCTGCAGTCCTGGGTCGCCTACCACAAGAAGAAGCTGGTGGTGGTCTTCGAGGGCCGCGACTCCGCCGGCAAGGGCGGTGTCATCAAGCGCATCACCCAACGGCTTAACCCGCGCATCGCTCGCGTCGTGGCCTTGCCGGCCCCGACCGAGCGCGAGAAGTCGCAATGGTATTTCCAGCGCTACGTGCCGCACCTGCCGGCCGGCGGCGAGATCGTGCTGTTCGACCGCTCCTGGTACAACCGCTCAGGCGTCGAGCGCGTGATGGGCTTTGCCAATCCCGAGCAGGTGGAAGAATTCTTCCATGACGTGCCGGAATTCGAACGCATGCTGGTGCGCTCCGGCATCACGCTGGTGAAATACTGGTTCTCGATCACCGACGAGGAGCAGCAAATGCGCTTTCTGATGCGCATCCACGATCCGATGAAGCAGTGGAAGCTGTCGCCGATGGACCTGCAGTCGCGCGTGCGCTGGGAGCAGTACACCAAGGCCAAGGAAGAGACCTTCGCCCGCACCAACATCAAGGAAGCGCCCTGGTTCATCGTCGAGGGCAACGACAAGAAGCGGGCGCGGCTGAACTGCATCGACCACCTGTTGCAGCAATTGCCTTACGAAGACGTGCCGCATGAGGAGATCACGCTGCCGGAACGCGTCTTCAACCCGGACTACGAGCGCCAGGTGCTGCCGCGCGAGCTCTACGTGCCGGCGAAGTATTGAGGCAGTGAAGCTGCGATCTCCCCCCTTGTGGGGGAGATGCCCGGCAGGGCAGAGGGGGGCGCGAAGGATCGCCGCCCTATCGATGGTAGCCCACGAAAAACAGCCCAAAAGCAAAACTGCTACTGATAAGTGCGCTTGCGGGACAGCGCCCCCCTCTGGCTTGCCGGCCATCTCCCCCACAAGGGGGAGATTACGCTTTCACTCAATCCGCCCGATCATCACATGCGTGGCGTCGGCCGTTGCGACCTGGCTGGTGCAGCGGTAGCCGAGCTTCGGCATGTCGAGGCCGGCGAAAAGATGCTCGCCGGAGCCGAGCAGGAGAGGCGAGACCGCCAGATGCATCTCGTCGATCAGGCTTTCCTGCAGATACTGCCGTACGGTCGAGACGCCGCCGCCGACGCGCACATCCTTGCCGTTGGCCGCCGCCTTCGCCTGGTCGAGCGCTGAGCGGATGCCGTCGGTGACGAAATAGAACGTCGTCCCGCCCTCCATCTCGATCGGCGCGCGCTTGTGATGCGTCAAAATAAAGGTCGGCACGTGATAAGGCGGGTTGTCGCCCCACCAGCCCTTCCAGCTCTCGTCCGGCCATTCGCCGCGGATCGGCCCGAACATGTTGCGGCCAAGGATCCAGGCGCCGACATTCTCGAAGCTGCGCACGGCGAACTCGTCATCGGTATCCGTCGTCCCGCCATCCTTGCCGATCATCTGGTGGAAGGAGCGGGTCTTGATCATCCATTTGTGGAGGTTTTCGCCGCCCACGCCGAGCGGGGTTTCGAGAGTCTGATCGGGACCGGCGCCGTAGCCGTCGAGCGACAAGGTGAAAGCGTTGACACGCAGCCTGGACATCATTGGCCTCCTGACCCAGTTGTGATTTGCAAGCGGTTAACTGATAGCTTGACCGATTGCGAATTGCAAGCGGATGGGCAGCGGCATCGCGCTCCGCGGTACGATCCCGGTTTATGGATTTGACTCGAGGAAGCGGGCGGCCACGGCGCCGGTTCGCTCGTCCGCGCGCGTCTCGCTATTCCATCGCCAGGATGAGGTTGCGCACCACAGGATAGATTTCGCGTTCCCAGCGCTTGCCGTTGAAGACGCCGTAATGGCCGACATTGGCCTGCAGGTGATGCCGCTTCAGATGTGGGCGCAGCGAGCGGCACAGATCATGCGCCGCCGAGGTCTGGCCCAGCGCGCATATGTCGTCGCGGCCGCCCTCAACGGTGAGCAGCGCCGTGTTGCGGATCGCGCCGGGATCGACCTTGCTGCCGCGGAAGGCGAACGCGCCTGTGGCGAGCTCCGCCTTCTGGAACACCCGGTCGATGGTCTCGAGATAGAATTCTTCGGTGAGGTCGAGCACCGCGAAATACTCGTCGTAGAAAGTCTTGATCTTCTCGGCTTCGGCGGTCTCGCCGGCCGCCAGATGCTCATGGAGCTTGCGATGAGCCGTGACGTGGCGGTCGCTGTTCATGGCCATGAAGGCGGTGAGCTGCAGGAAGCCCGGATACACCCGCCGCCCTCCGCCCGGGTGGCGGAAGGGCACATCAGAGATGACGTAGCTCTGGAACCAGGCTAGCGACTTGCTCACGGCGAATTCGTTGACCTCGGTCGGGCTTTCGCGCGGGTCGATCGGCCCCGCCATCAGCGTCATCGAGCGCGGCGTCGCCGGATGCCTGTCCTCGGACATGATGGCGACGGCGGCGAGCGCCTGGACGCAGGGCTGGCAGACCGCCAGGATATGCGCCCCCGGGCCGATGGCCTCCAGGAAACGGATGAGGTAGTCGACATAGTCGTCCACGCCGAAGCTGCCGGCCGAAAGCGGCACGTCGCGGGCATTGGCCCAGTCGGTGACATAGACCTCGTGGTCGGCCAGGAGCGTCTCCACCGTGCCGCGCAGCAGCGTCGAGAAATGTCCCGACAGGGGCGCGACCACCATGACCTTCGGCTGGCGGGCGTCGATGTCCTTGGCAAAACGCAGCAGCTTGCCGAAGGGCAGGGCGAGCACCGTTTCGACGGCGACCAGCACCTCGCGGCGGCCGACACTGACAGTCCCGATGCCGAAATCCGGCCGCGTATGGGTGAGCCTGAAACGGGCGATCATCTCCAGCCCGGCCGCGATACGCCGTTTGGCGGCGTCGCCGAGCGCCATCCCGCCCGTCACGGAACCCATCAGTTCGGCAAGCATGCGCGCCGGAGCTATGAGGTCGTCCTGGAGCTGGTAGGCCTGGTAAAGCATTGCGCCTCGTTCCGCTGACAGCCCATCGTGCAGTGCAAAAAAGCTAGTGCAATTTATTTTGCATTGCGAGAGGATTGTTGCCGGCGAAAGGCTTGGGGGTTCCACGACATGGCCAAGGCGGGGAAGGCGAAGGTGGTTGCGGCGAAGCCGGAAAGCGCGACGAAGGCGACGTTGACGATCTCGTCGAAGAACTACTCGTCGTGGTCTCTGCGCGGCTGGCTGCTGTGCCGCATGGCCGGTTTGGAGTTCGAGGAGAAGCGCGTCGACATCGATGATCCGGAGCAGCGGCAGGAATTGCTGCTCCTGTCGCCATCGGTGTTGGTGCCGCGGCTGACGCATGACGGCGTCACCGTTTGGGATACGCTGGCCATCGCCGAATATCTGGCGGAGACGATGCCGGGCGCCGGCCTGCTGCCAGCCGAGCGCGTGGCGCGCGCCCATTGCCGCGCGGTGTCGGGCGAAATGCATTCGGGCTTCCACAATCTGCGCTCGGCACTGCCGATGAACCTCAAGGCGAGGCACAAGAGCTTCAAGATCTTTTCCGGCGCGCGGCCCGATGTGGAGCGGATCAAGGCGATCTGGTCGGAATGCCTGGCGACCTATGGTGGACCGTGGCTGTTCGGGGCACGGCCCACCATGGCCGATGCCATGTATGCTCCGGTCAGCACCCGCTTCCGCACCTACGCGGTTGACCTCGAAGCGCCGCTCGCCGCCTTCTGCGAAACGGTCTTCGCCTGGCCGCTGGTGCGGGAATGGACGGAAGGAGCGCTCGCCGAGCCAGAGGAGATCGTCGAGCTAGACGTGGAATTCTGACGGCTGGTCAGCGGCGCCGCTTGCCGGTTCTATTTTGTTTTGTCGCAACTCCGGACGGAAGGCTATGGCGAAGTCGCCGAGCCTGACCGCTGACACTTTTCCAGGAATTGCCTTAGCCCTTCAGCATCTCCGCCACGGTCGGTGCGAAATAGGTGAGCATGCCGTCGCAGCCGGCGCGCTTGAGGGCGAGAAGCGATTCCAGCATCGCCTTCTCGCCGTCGATCCAGCCATTGGCGCTGGCGGCCTTGATCATCGAATATTCGCCCGACACCTGGTAGGCGAAGGTCGGCATCCCAAACTCGTCCTTCAGCCGGCGGATGATGTCGAGATACGGAAGACCCGGCTTCACCATCAGCATGTCGGCACCCTCGGCGAGGTCCTGCTCGGCCTCGCGCACCGCCTCGTCCGAATTGGCGTGGTCGATGTAATAGGTCTTCTTGTCGCCTTTGAGCAGGCCGGCGGTGCCGACCGCCTCGCGGTACGGTCCGTAGAAGGCCGAAGCGAATTTCGTCGCATAGGACATGATCGCCACGTCCTGGAAACCGTTGGCGTCCAGCGCGTCGCGGATGGCCCCGATGCGGCCGTCCATCATGTCGGACGGCGCGATGATGTCCGCGCCGGCCGCCGCCTGGATGACGGCCGCAGCGGTAACCTGCTCAACCGTCTCGTCGTTGACGATGATGCCGTCGCGCAAAATGCCGTCATGGCCGTGGCTGGTGAACGGATCGAGCGCAGCATCGGTAATGATGCCGATCTCCGGCACCGCATCCTTGATGGCGCGCGTGGTGCGGTTGATGATGTTTTCCGGGTCGAGGATGTGCGAGCCAGTCTGATCGCGCAGCGATAGCTCGATATTGGGGAAGGTGGCGATCGCTGGGATGCCGAGCCTGGCGGCGCGCTCGGCTTCCTTGACCGCGAGGTCGACGGACAGGCGGTAGACATCCGGCATGGCGGCGATCGGTTCGCGGACATTTTTGCCGTCGACCACGAAGATCGGCCAGATCAGGTCGTTCACCGAGAGCTGGTTTTCCTGCACCAGCCGGCGCGACCAGTCGGCCTTGCGCATGCGGCGCAGCCGCCGGCTGCCGGTGATTTCGTCGACGCTGCGCGCGCCGGCAGGTTTTGCGGGGGTGAATCTGTTCATCGCCAAAACTCTCTTTTGGATCGGCTTTTACCACGCGGTTTCACCGCAGACCAATGCGACACGATTGTGCCAGGCTGAAGCTCAGCTTCCTCTCCCCCGCCAAAGGCGGGGGAGAGGTGTCCGCGAAGCGGACGGAGAGGGGGCCTTCGTGGGGCGCTCCCCCTCTCCGTCTCGGCTTCGCCGAGCCACCTCTCCCCCACTCTCGTGGGGGGCGAGGAAGCTGAGCTTCAAGGCTGTCCGTTGCCCGACAAAATCTGCGCCGCGCCCCTCACAGCCACGCGAAAAGCCTCATCGAAGCTGACGCCGCGCGCCTGCCATCGATATGTCTTGCCCCGATCGGCCAGCCGCCAGTCGGCGATCCAGCCGAGTTCCTTGTCGCTCCACACGATGCTGCCGGCGAGCGCCCGGGCCGCTCCTGCCTTTTTCGCGAGTTGGTCGAGCCTTGCCATATCCGTTGCGGAGAGCGCCTTCTCATCCAATCCGGCAAGCTGCATGGCCTTTGGAAAGGTGACGCGCATCAGAAGCGGACCGGTGGCATTGGCGAAGGATTCGCGCATCGTCTCGCCGCGGCCCTCGTCGGCCGTCAGCACGAAGTGCCTCGCGCCCTGTTCGGTCGCGAGGAAGACGGCGATCAGCGGCCGCTCGCCGTGCCAGGGCCTGCTGCCGAGCTGCGCCAGGAGCTTGTCGACCACCGCGGGCTTGTAGAGGCAAGTCAGATCATGCGGCCGGTCATGCGTGCCTTGCTCGTCATGGATCGGAATGCCTTCCAGCCGGTCGTGGTAGCGGAAGGACTGGACGAAGTCGGCCGCCTTGTTGCGCAGCGCCAGCATCTCCGGCTTCTGCGTCAGCCGCTGATCGCCGGAAACCTTGACCAGCACCCTGTCGAGGCAATCCTTGAAGCCGATGTCGCGGTTCGGCTCGCCGGTGCCGGTGACGATCGTCTGCGCCTGGTAGAGTTCGGAGGTCGCCGCGGCGACGGCCGACGGAACTCCCAGGCAAAGGAGACCTGCCAATCCAGCCACGAAACGAGAAAATCCAGCCATGTCGATTTGCTCGAAATCTGTCGGGCCGCGCGGGCGCAACGCTTTGCCGGTTACCTAACACCGGACACGGCTGGCCGCCAGCGCGGCGATGCCGCCATTGACGCATCCCCATGCCGCCTTTAGCACTTCAATCCCCCTGGAAGGGCGGAGAGAAGGATTCTCTGGCGATGGATTTTGGCGGAGGCGATGAGATTCGCTTCGAGCGTTTGGGCAAGGCGGGCGTCGTCACGCTGACGCGTCCGCAGGCGCTCAATGCCGTCACCCACCGTATGGTGAAGGCGCTCGGCAGGGCGCTCGACGCCTGGGAGGGCGATGTCGGCGTGAGCGTCGTCGTCGTCAAGGCCGAGGGCAGGGCTTTTTCCGCCGGCGGTGACATACTGCACATTTACGAGGCCGGCCGCGCCGGCAAGCCGCCGGTCGACTTCTTCGCCGACGAGTACCGGCTCAACGCCCGGATCGCGCGTTTCAGGAAACCCTATGTCGCGCTGATCGACGGCATCGTCATGGGCGGCGGCGTCGGCATCTCCTTCCACGGCTCGCACCGTGTGTTGACCGAGAACGCGCAGTTCGCCATGCCGGAAGTCGGTATCGGCTTCTTTCCCGATGTCGGCGCCAGCCATTTGCTGCCGGATCTCGGCGGCAGCTTCGGCATGTATCTCGGGCTGACGGGAAACCGGATTCGCCATGGCGACGCGCTGTGGTCCGGGCTTGCCACGCACACCATCAAGGCCGAGGACCAGGCCGGCCTGCTCGACGAGCTGGCGGTATCGGGCGATCCGGGTGAGGAGTTGCGCGGCTTCTTCACGCTCGCCAAGCGCGAGACGGAGCGGCAGGATCTGGAATCGATCGCCCGGCATTTTTCGCAAACCTCGCTCGCCGGTATCATCGCCAGCCTCGAGGAGGCTGCCGCCACCGATGCGTTTGCCGCAAAGACCCTGGCGACGATGAGGGCGCGCTCGCCGACCAGCCTCAACGTCGCCTGGCGCGAGATCAGCGCCGGACTGACGCTGTCGATGGACGAATGCATGAAGATGGAGTTCCGCATCCTCAACCGCATGCTGGCCGGCCACGACTTCTACGAAGGCATCCGCGCCGCCATCATCGACAAGGACTTGAAGCCGGAATGGCGGCCCGCCAGCCTCGGTGCGGTGAGCGCGGCCGATGTCGATGCCTATTTCGCGCCGCTCGGGGCTGGGGAGCTCGATCTGTGAGCGAGGTCACCTCCAGGCGCGTGGTGCTGCAGCCCTCGACCACCGAGGTCATCTTCGCCTGGTTCCAGCGGGTCATCGCCGGCTATTGCCTGCTCTTCGGCATTCTCTACTGGATCCGGCTGATCGGCATCTATCCCGGCGAGCTATGGCGCTTCGATCTGATGCCGGTGCACTGGCAAGTCGCTGCGGCCACGCTTGCCGTCTTCTTTCCCTTCGCCGCCGCGGGCCTCTGGATGCTGGCTTCGTGGGGGCCGGTGATCTGGTTCATCTGCGCGGCGACAGAGACCGTCATGTATGCCGGCTTTCCCGATCTCTTCGGTCACCGGCTGCTGATCGTCGCCTCGCATGCCTGCGTGGCGCTGCTCTATATCGTCTTTCGCGTGGTGATCTGGCTGCAGAAGCGCCAGCTCCGGCAGTAATGCATGTCGCCCGAAAGTGGGCACCGGTTTCGGGAGAACGACATGCATCAAAACAAAAACCTAATGCGCGTCGCCTGAGCCCGCTTCAGCGCGACGCGCATTAGCTTGCCGGACGCCCCCCGGGACCCTAGATTCAGGCCCACGATTTGCCCAAAAACCATTGGCTAAATCTTTAGGTTAATTGTTCTTGCTCGCGTGACCGTTCGTTAAGCCTCTTTCGAAACCTCTTACCGGTAAGCTCTTGTTAGCCCTGGCGTTTAAGTCGAATTTTATGAGTATTCGATAGTGTCGCGATCAAGGTGAAGAACAAAAAATCACCGGGCGACAAACGAGAGGCAAAGACAATGATCAATTCGCGTCCGGCGGCGAAGACCGCCAACGTATCCGACGACCGCCGCGAGGCGATCCGTTCGCTGTACATGGAATCGCTGCAGCTGGTGGAGCGTCTGCATCGCCGTCTGCTTGACGTGATCAAGGACGAGTTCGACCGCAACGGCCGCTCCGACATCAACGCCATCCAGGCGCTGCTGCTGTTCAACATCGGCAATTCGGAGCTGACCGCCGGCGAACTGCGCTCGCGTGGTTATTATCTCGGCTCGAACGTCTCCTATAATCTGAAGAAGCTGGTCGACCTCGGCTTCATCAACCACCAGCGCTCACGCATCGACCGCCGTTCGGTCCGCGTCTCGCTGACGCCGAAGGGCAACGACGTGGCGGACGTCGTCGCCGGGCTCTACGAGCGCCATGTCGGCTCGATCGAGGCCGTCGGCGGCATCAACACCGACGAGTTCAAGCAGATGAACCGCGCCCTGCAGCGCCTCGACCGCTTCTGGAACGACACGATCGCTTACCGGATGTAAGCGCATTCGAGATCTGAGACGTCAAAGCCGTGCCGAAGAAGCGCGAGCGGGGGAAACGGTAAGGGACCGGTGCCAAAAGGTGCCGGTCCCTTCTTTTGCGAAAGCGGCTGCGGCAGGGCGCTTGACCGCCGAGCAGAGCGCGTGGAAGCTCTCCAGCCAATAGGGGAGGGCTTCATGCGCTACGTCCTGCTTGCGATTTCCGTCGTGGTCCTTGCTTCGCCAGCCTCCGCCAGGACCCTCGGCTATGGCTCAAAGGCCGGAATGGAGGTCACGATCGTCAAGAAATCGGGCATCAACACCTCGCATGCCAGCATCCAGACCAAGCATACGAGGCAGAACGCCATCGGTTATTGCCGCGACTATGTCGGCAAGGTGACCGAGGATTGCATCGCCAAGGAAATGAATACGCCCCTGCATCTGGAGATCACGGCGGACTGCAAGAGCGGCAAATTCACCACTTTCTACGGCGCCAACATGCTTTTCCAGGGCCGCAGTCCCGACGGAAGTTCGACGGACTTCCAGATTACCGATACCGACGAAAACGTGGTGCTCGATGGCTCAGGCGCCTCGGGCTACGACTATACCCTCGATCAGTTCAAAGCTTTGTGTCCTGACCGGGTGAAGTAAGGGCAGCCGGTCAGAGAGCATCGGTCGGGACCGGCAGCGGTCGGCGATGCACAAAAGCATCGGTCCCTTTTCTTTCACCGTATCGCTGGACGCAAATCGCGGGCCAAGGCCACGTTGCCGCCATAATCGCGGTGAAAGCGAGAATGCGGGTGATGCTGCGGGCCTGTGCCCTGCGCTTCCTGGAACAGGTGTCGTGGTCCTGCGTTTTCACTCCCTGGTGACGCAAGTCATGGTTGGCTAATTGTTAAGATTGCCGACCCTAGAGTGCGGGCAACCCGCCAGTAGAGCGAACTGAGCGAGATTAGATACAGCTAGAATGTCTGGAACGTCCATGAGAACCAGCCGCCGTTTCTTCCTTACCGGAGCCTCCGCGCTCGCCGCCGCCGTAGTCGCCGGCCATGCCAGTGCGCAGGATGTGGTCGGGGATATCCTGAAATCCTCGACCCGCGGCAATTGGGACGACCAGTTCGACGCTCGCGCCAACAACACGAACAAGGTCGCTTCGACGCTGCCGATCTTCAGTCAGCAGACCGTCGCTTTCACCGAGCAGGCGGTGGCGCAATACCAGAACATCGTCAGCCAGGGCGGCTGGGAGCAGGTTCCGGCGACCAAGAAGCTTCAGCTCGGCGTCGACGACCCGGATGTCGTGCCGCTGCGCAAGCGGCTGATGATTTCGGGCGACCTGCCGCAAAGCGCCGGCATTTCGACGGCTTTCGATTCCTATGTCGACTCGGCAGTCAAGCGCTTCCAGCTTCGCCACGGCCTGCCGGCCGACGGCGCCATGGGCAAGTACACCTATGCGGCGATGAACGTTTCCGCGCAGATCCGCCTCGGCCAGTTGCAGACCAATCTGCAGCGCCTCAAGGAAAAGGCCGGCACGCTGGGCAACCGCTATGTGCTGGTCGACATCCCGGCGGCGCAGATTGAGGCCGTCGAGAACGAGCGAGTGGTCCTTCGCCACACCGCAATCGTCGGCAAGATCGATCGCCAGACGCCGATCGTGAATTCCAAGATCAACGAGATCATCGTCAATCCTTACTGGAACGCGCCGGTCTCGATCGTGCGCAAGGACATCATTCCGCTGATGCGAAAGGATCCCAACTACCTCAAGGACAGCCATATCCGCCTGTTCGCGCCGGACGGCAGCGAGGTCGATCCGATGTCGATCGACTGGTCGACGGACGATGCCGCCAAGTACCGCTTCCGCCAGGACCCGGGCGGCAACAACGCCATGGCTTCGGTCAAGATCAATTTCCCGAGCCCGGACGGCGTCTACATGCACGACACGCCACAGCAGAGCCTGTTCGGCAAGCTGATGCGCTTCGATTCCTCCGGCTGCGTGCGCGTCCAGAACGTGCGCGACCTCGTCACCTGGATCCTGCGCGACACGCCCGGCTGGGACCGCCAGCATTTCGAGGCGGCGATCAAGACCGGCGAGAACACGCCGGTTCAGGTCGTCAATCCGGTGCCGGTCCATTTCCTCTATCTGTCGGCATGGTCGACTGGACCCGGCGTCGTGCAGTTCCGCGACGACATCTACGGCCTCGACGGCAACAGCGAGCTGCAGATTACCTCTGCGCTGTAAGCGGCTGATATAAAACATGAAAAGGGTCGCTCCGTGAGCGGCCTTTTTATGTTGGGCGCATGAGGGTGGACTGTAACCGCGGCGCTCATTAGCGGGAAGCCAAGCCAGCTGAAACTGCCTGTCTGGACGCCGCACCGGCAATTGCGCATGGTCGGCCGGAGAGCCGGAATCGCATCATGGATGTCGCTGTATTCATTCTCGTCGTGCTCGCTTTCGTGGCGCTTTCGGGGGCGCTGGTGCGCCTGGTGCGGTTGCCGTTGCCGGTGCTGCAGATTGCGATCGGCGCCGCGCTTGCCTGGCCGGCGAAGGGCCTGCATGTCGAGATCGACCCGGAACTCTTCCTCTTGGTGTTCATCCCGCCGCTTCTGTTCGGCGACGCCTTTGCGGCGCCGAAGCGGGAGCTGATCGAGCTGCGCGGCCCGATCCTCGATCTCGCGATCGGACTGGTCTTCTTCACCATCGTCGGCTTCGGCTACGCGCTGCACTGGCTGGTGCCGAGCATCCCGCTGGTGGTCGCCTTCGCTCTGGCCGCCGTGCTGTCGCCGACCGATGCGGTCGCGGTGTCCTCGATCGTTGACCGCAATGTCGTTCCGGCGCGGCTGATGCATATATTGGAAGGCGAATCCCTGCTCAACGACGCCTCCGGCCTGGTCATGTTCCGCTTTGCCGTTGCGGCGGCGCTGACCGGCAGCTTTTCTCTCGCAGCAGCTTCATTGACCTTTCTCTATGCCGTGGCCGCCGGCATCCTCGCCGGCATCGCGGCGCTCTTCATCGCGGCGAAGGCGCTGCAGATCCTCGGCCGCATCGGCGGCGCGCCGGCGGAGGCGCAGGTGCTGGTCATGATCCTGCTGCCCTTCGTCGCCTATCTCATCGCCGAACATGTCGGCGCCTCCGGCATCCTGGCCGCGGTCACCGCCGGCCTGCTCACCGGGACCTCGAGCATTTTCCGCTATCTAGCGGTCTCGGCGCGCATCCAGGCGATGTCGCTATGGTCGACGCTCACCTTCGTCTTCAACGGCGCGCTCTTCATCCTGCTCGGCCTGCAACTCCCCGACATCATCCGCAGGGTGCCGCCGGAGCTGACCAGCCGGCACTGGCTGTTCGAGCCGGCGCTGACCGTGTTGCTTCTGACCCTCTGCCTGATCGGCCTGCGCTTCCTCTGGATATGGATCGGCGACATGGCGGCGGTGATCGCTGCGCGGCTCGGCAAGTGCAAGGCGGAACCGTTTGGTTTCCGCGTCAGGCTTGCCGGATCGGTGGCAGGCGTGCGCGGCGCGATCACGCTCGCCGGCATCCTGTCGCTTCCGTTCGCGCTGCAGGATGGCTCACCCTTTCCGGCCCGAGACGTGGTGATCTTCCTCGCCGCCGGCGTCATCGTCTGCTCGTTGCTCATCGCCAGCCTTGCTTTGCCAAGGATCGCGCGCGGGCTGGTCGAGCCGGGTGAGGATCCGGGTGCGGCCGAAGAGCGGCGGGCGCGCGTCGGCGCCGCCAACGCGGCCATCGTCAGGATCGAGAGCCTCGCCAGCGAGGGCGGCGAAGGTGAGGCGGCCGAAGCCTGGCTTGCGGTCGCCGACAGCATCGTTGCCGGCTACCGGCGTCGCATCGCGGCCTCAGACGAAGCCGATGAAGCGCGGGCCGAGGCGCGCGAAGCAGGACGGCTGGAGCTGGAGTTGAGACACGCCGGCTTAGAGGCGGAGCGCGCCGCCGTGCGCGCTATGTTCCGCAGCCGCGAGATCAACGACCATACGATGCGGGCGCTGTTTTCCGAGATCACGCTGACCGAAGCCCTGCTCAAAAGCCGGCAAGGCAGGAAATAATGCTTCAGCCGATTTGCTTGGCGCAATCCGACCAGCAAATTTCGCGCCGCAAACGTGGCGGGCTCCAAACAACTGTGTTAATGGCGCGGCGACCTCGCAGACCTCCGGCCCCAAGGGAAAGCAAGCCATGTCAAATGCCGCGGCAGCCTCCAGCAAATTCGAATCCTTCTTCGAGACCACGCTTGCCGATGCCGATCCGGATATTTTCGGCGCCATCCGCAACGAGCTTGGCCGCCAGCGCCATGAGATCGAGCTGATCGCCTCGGAAAACATCGTGTCCCGCGCCGTGCTCGAGGCGCAGGGGTCGATCATGACCAACAAATATGCCGAGGGTTATCCCGGCAAACGCTACTATGGCGGCTGCCAGTTCGTCGATGTGGCCGAGGAACTGGCCATCGAGCGTGCGAAGAAGCTGTTCGGCTGCAACTTCGCTAACGTCCAGCCGAACTCCGGCAGCCAGATGAACCAGGCCGTGTTCCTGGCGCTCCTGCAGCCCGGTGACACCTTCATGGGCCTCGACTTGAATTCCGGCGGCCATCTCACCCACGGCTCGCCGGTCAACATGAGCGGCAAGTGGTTCAAGGTCGTCTCCTACGGCGTGCGCAAGGATGATCATCTGCTCGACATGGACGCGATCGAGAAGACCGCGCATGAGACCAAGCCGAAGCTGATCCTGGCCGGCGGCACCGCCTATTCCCGCATCTGGGACTGGAAGCGCTTTCGCGAGATCGCCGATTCGATCGGCGCTTATCTGATGGTCGACATGGCCCATATCGCTGGTCTCGTCGCCGGCGGCTTGCACCCGTCGCCGCTGCCCCATGCCCATGTTGTGACCACGACCACGCACAAGTCGCTGCGCGGGCCGCGCGGCGGCATGATCCTGTGCAACGACGAGGAGATCGCCAAGAAGATGAACTCGGCGGTGTTCCCGGGGCTTCAGGGCGGCCCGCTGATGCATGTCATCGCCGCCAAGGCGGTGGCGCTCGGCGAGGCGCTCAAGCCGAGCTTCAAGGCCTATGCCGAGAGCATCGTCGCCAACGCCAAGGCACTGGCTTCCAGCCTGCAGGAGACCGGCCTCGACATCGTCTCGGGCGGCACCGACAACCATCTGATGCTGGTCGACCTCAGACCGAAGAACGCCACCGGCAAGCGCGCCGAGGCAGCTCTTGGCCGAGCCAACATCACCTGCAACAAGAACGGCATCCCCTTCGATCCGGAAAAGCCCTTCGTCACCTCCGGCGTCCGTCTCGGCACGCCGGCCGGCACCACGCGCGGCTTCGGCCAAGCCGAGTTCCGCGAGATCGGCAAGCTGATCGCCGAGGTGCTGGACGGGCTGAAGGTGGCGAATTCCGACGAAGGCAACGCTGCCGTCGAGGCTGCGGTCAAGGCCAAGGTCACGGCGCTGACTGATCGTTTCCCGCTCTATCCCTATCTCGGTTGACCGCGCGCCGCGCATCATCTTTTATCCGCCGTCAGAGCGCCGTCCTGATTGGACGGCGCTCCGAACTGGAGACTTGATGATGCGCATTTTCCGTCCTGCCGCCCTGGCCCTGTTCGGCTCGCTGGCCGCATTCACTATGTCCGCCGCGGCCGCCCAGGAGCAAACACAGCCGGACTCGAATTTGCCGGCCACCACCACCTTCGGCAGGTGGACCACGATCATCGATACGCTCGATACCGGGCAGGACGCTCACAAGACCTGCGCCGCCTCCACGGCTTTTGTCGACGGCGTCGGCAATGCGGGCACTCTCACGCTCTCGATCTCGACCGGCGACGCCCTGCCGCCCGATGCCTATCCCGCCATCATGATCACCGTCGACAACAAGGACCTGCCGACCGGCAAGAACATCGCCGCGACCTTCGGCGATCCCGGCGTCAAGGTTGCCGCCGCCGTAACCTCCAACGCAGCCGCCGGTGGTCGTCCCAGTTGGATGGTCGACAACAAGGCCAAGACCAGTCTCACTTTGCTGCGCGCCATGCGCAAAGTCACCTCGCTCGACGTCGCCTTCGGCAAGCAGACCGTCGCCAGCATCCCGATGGACGGCTTCACCAAGGCCTACCGCAATCTCGGCGCGTCCTGCGGCTTCGCCACGAAGGATGTCGCGCCCTGAGGCGATTGGGCGTTCGGGGCAGGGCGCTGGCAATCTTCCTCGCGCCTCGCTATCTCTGAGGCACGAAAGGCTCTAAGCCTTTCCGCCACCCGAGAATCGCGAACCGAAGGCTCTCCATGCGCTGCCCCTATTGCCAGTCCGAAGATACGCAGGTGAAGGATTCGCGTCCCGCCGAGGACGGCGCGGCAATCCGCAGGCGCCGCGTCTGTCCGGATTGCGGCGGCCGCTTCACCACCTTCGAGCGCGTGCAGCTGCGCGATCTCGTCGTCATCAAGAAATCCGGCCGCAAGGTGCCTTTCGATCGCGACAAGCTTCTGCGCTCCGTCGAGATCGCGGTCCGCAAGCGCAACGTCGATCCCGAGCGCATCGACCGCGCGGTGACTGGCATCGTGCGCCAGCTCGAAAGCTCCGGCGAGACGGAAGTGGCTTCCGGCGAGGTCGGCCGCCTGGTCATGGAGGCACTGAAGTCGCTCGACGACGTCGCCTATGTCCGCTTCGCCTCCGTCTACCGCAATTTCCGTGAAGCCAAGGATTTCCATGAATTGCTGGGCGAATTGAAGGGCGACGAGGAAAAGACCGAAGAGGACGCCGGCTGATCATGGCGAAGCCGCAACTGAGCGAGGCCGATCAGACGGCCCTTGACCGCCGTTTCATGGCGGCTGCCATCAGGTTGTCGCGCCGCAACGCCGGCCGCACCTCGACCAACCCTTCCGTCGGTACCATCATCGTGCGCGACGACGGCGCCGGCCCGATGATCGTCGGCACCGGTGTGACTGCTGTCGGCGGCCGGCCGCACGCCGAGACCGAGGCGCTGGCCGAGGCCGGCGAGCTCGCGCGTGGTGCCACGGCTTACGTTACCTTGGAGCCCTGCGCCCATCATGGCCGCACGCCGCCTTGCGCCAACGCGCTGGTCAATGCCGGCATCGCGCGCGTTGTGGGCGCGGCGAGCGATCCCGATCCGCGCGTCTCCGGCGAGGGCTACGCCATCCTGCGCGCCGCCGGCATCGAGGTTGTGGAGAAGGTGCTCGCCACCGAGGCCACCGAGCAGATGGCCGGCTATTTGATCAGGTCTTTGAAAAAACGCCCGGAAGTGACGCTGAAGCTTGCGCTTTCGAGTGACGGCAAGATCGGCAGGAAAGGCGCCGGCCAGGTCGCCATCACCGGCGAGATCGCCAGGCGCGAGGTCTATCTGATGCGCGCGGAAGCCGACGCCATCCTGGTCGGCATCGGCACCGCGCTGGAGGACGACCCGGCTCTGACCGTGCGCCTGCCGGGACTCGAAAATCGTTCGCCGGCCCGCATTATCCTCGATCGCCAGATCCGGCTGCCGGAAACGTCCAAGCTGGTTTCCGGCGTCGACCGCGTGCCGCTCTATGTCGCGGCCTGTCCGGAGGCCGATGCGCACCGG
This sequence comes from Mesorhizobium dulcispinae, assembly GCF_033977345.1. Taxonomy (NCBI): domain Bacteria; kingdom Pseudomonadati; phylum Pseudomonadota; class Alphaproteobacteria; order Hyphomicrobiales; family Phyllobacteriaceae; genus Mesorhizobium; species Mesorhizobium dulcispinae. Next base: position 482,821 of record NZ_JAVIIY010000002.1, on the reverse strand, counting down.
CGGGCCGCGCTCGAACGCGCAGGCGTGCACTTCATCGGCACTGAAACCTATGAGAGCGAGATAGCCTTGCCCGAGCTGCTGGAGGACCTCGCGGCCCTTGGCATGGCAAGCGTTCTGGTGGAGGGAGGAGCCAAGGTCGCCAGGGCTTTCCTGGATGAAGAGCTGATCGATCGCATCGTGCTGTTCCAAGGCCCGGAAGCGATCGGCGAGGACGGCATTGCATCGCCTATCGATGCCGACCATATCCCGTCAGGTTTCCGCAAACTGCGCGAGATGCGCTTCGGCGAGGACAGCTACGCCGAATGGGTACGACCATGATCCCAAAAAGTGGGAGCCGGTTTTTGGCTAATATCATGGGCAACTGAAAGACACACTCTGATGTTCACTGGAATTGTCACGGACGTCGGCACTGTCGCCAATGTGAAGCCGCTCAGCGAAGGCGTCGGCTTGCGCATCGACACCGCCTACGATCCCGAAACCATCGCCATCGGCGCTTCGATCTCCTGCGGCGGCGTCTGCCTGACCGTCACGGCGCTGCCCGAGCATGGTTCGAACGCACGCTGGTTCGAGGTCGAGGCCTGGGAGGAAGCGCTGCGGCTCACCACAGCCTCGGGCTGGAAATCCGGCACCAGGATCAACCTCGAACGGGCGCTGAAGATCGGCGACGAGCTCGGCGGCCACATCGTCTCCGGCCATGTCGACGGCACGGCCGAGATCGTCGAGCGCAAGGAGGAGGGCGACGCGGTTCGCTTCACGCTGGAAGCGCCGCGTCATCTGGCAAAATTCATCGCGCCGAAAGGCTCGGTCGCGCTCGACGGCACCTCGCTCACCGTCAACAAGGTCGAAGGCACCCGCTTCGACGTGCTTTTGATCCAGCATTCGCTGAGCGTCACCACCTGGGGCGAGCGCCAGGTCGGCGACCGCGTCAACCTGGAGATCGATACGATGGCGCGTTATGCCGCGCGCCTGGCGGAGGCGGTGAAAGAAGGGCTGTGAGGCAATCCTCTGCCGGAGCAATCCGCTTTCCCTCACGGCTTCCCGCTTCACTTCTGATCACGCTCCGCATAAGCTTTCTCCTTGGCCGGAGGCGAAGCCATGAGCAGCCCGTCGCAACAAGTCGTAAGACTTGGTTTCGGATTTGCCGTGTCACAGGCGCTGCGTGTCGTTATCGAACTCGGCATTCCCGATCTTCTGGCCTCCGGCGGGCAGTCGGTTGAAGATTTGGCGGCCGCCACGAAGGCGGATGCCGAACCGCTCTACCGCGTGATGCGGCTTCTGGCGCCAGAGGGGGTGTTCACTGAAATTCGCCCTCGCCATTTTGCGTTGACGGAAATTGGCGCGGTGCTGCGTTCCGATCGGCCGGGACCGCGCGACTTCATCCGGATGATCAACACCGAGGCCTATCTTGCCTTCGAGCAGCTTCTGCATTCCGTACGCACCGGAAAGCCGGCCTTCGACAAGGTATTCGGAAGCCCGAGGTTCGATTGGCTCTCGGCACACCCGGAACAGGCCGCTCTGTTTCAGAAAGCCATGGTCGCCTTGAGCCAGGGCAGCAACGAGGCGGTGGCCGACGCCTATGATTTTGGCCGATACACGCGGGTCGTCGATGTCGGCGGCGGGCACGGACAGCTTCTCTCGGCGATCCTTGCCCGCAATCCTCATTTGAGCGGCGTTCTGCTCGATCTGCCGTCCGGGGTGGCGGCGGCGCGCCGGGGCGCCGGTGGCGATCTGCCGCGCACCGACTTCGTCGCAGGCGACTTCTTCGAGAGTGTTCCGGCAGGCGACATCTATGTCATCAAGAAGGTCATCCACGACTGGAACGATGAACGTGCCGGGCTGATCCTGCGGCGTTGCCGCGAGGCCATGCCAGCACACGGCAGGGTGCTCGTGGCCGAGACGCTCGTGCCACCAGGCGACGCGCCGGATCAGATCAAGGCCATCGATGTCGTCATGCTCGCGGTCACCGGCGGCCTCGAGCGGACGGAGGCGCAATACGCCAGGCTGTTCGAGGGCGCGGGACTGAAGCTCGAGCGGGTGATCGGCACCCGGGCACCGATCTCGATCCTTGAGGCTTCGCTTGCCTAGCCAAAGAACGTTCCGAAAGATCACGCCGAGCGGGACCCGAAACCGTCGATAAATGCTGGGCCGGTATCGGCCCGACAATCTTGTGCTTGCGATCAACCCGGCTTCGGCCTAAGTCACCGGCAACCCCCCGGAGACTTTTATGGCAGGCACATCCCAACACGGCAAAGCGTTCATTCGTCCGAAGGCGAAGGCGCATCTGCTTATTGTCGAGGCGCGTTTCCACGACGACCTCGCCGACGCGCTGCTCGAAGGCGCGACCAGCGCGCTGGACGAGGCCGGCGCCACCTACGACGTCGTCACCGTTCCTGGCTCGCTCGAAATTCCGGCCGTCATCACCTTCGCGCTGGACGGCGCCGGCGAAGGCGGCGTGCACTATGACGGCTTCGTCGCGCTCGGCACCGTCATCCGCGGCGACACCTATCATTTCGACATCGTCGCCAATGAATCGAGCCGTGCGCTGATGGATCTTTCCGTGCAGGAAGCGATCGCGATCGGCAACGGCATCCTGACCACGGAAAACGATGAGCAGGCCTGGACGCGTGCCCGTCGGACTGAAGGCGACAAGGGCGGTTTCGCCGCGCGCGCGGCGCTGAGCATGATCGCGCTGAAAGAGAAATTCGGAGCCCAATCGTGAGCGAGCCTGCCCATACCGGTACGGCGCGCCAAGCCAACAAGCGCGGTGCCGCCCGTCTTGCCGCCGTCCAGGCGCTCTACCAGATGGATGTGGCCGGCAGCGGCGTCTTCGAGATCACTGCTGAATACGAAGCCTTCCGCCTCGGCAAGGAAGTCGACGGTGCGCTCTATCGCGAGGCCGACGCGCAGTGGTTCCGCGCCATCCTGACTGGCGTCGTCGAGAACCAGAAGACCATCGATCCTGTCATTCGCCAGGCGCTCACCGATGACTGGCCGCTGTCGCGGCTGGATTCGACGCTGCGCGCCATCCTGCGTGCCGGCGTCTACGAGCTGATGAAGCGCGACGACGTGCCGGTGGCCGTCATCGTCTCGGAATATGTCGATATCGCCAAAGCCTTCTACGAGGAAGACGAGCCGAAGCTGGTGAACGCAGTGCTCGATCGCGTCTCGCGCCGGGTGCGCGGCGAAGGTCGCGGCAAGGACGCGTCGTGACGGCTGCGGCAGTCGTCGCAGGCGCCGGCGGGGAAGCGCGCCGCACGGCGGTGCTCCTCGCGGCCGCCCAGGCGATCGTGGGCTCGGCCGCGCCGATCGCCATTTCGCTCGGCGCGCTTGCGGGACAGTATCTGCTCGGCCCCGATAAATCGCTGGCGACGGCGCCGGTCACCGGCTTCAATCTCGGGGTGGCGCTCGGTGCGCTGCCGGCCGCCGCGATCATCCGCCGGCTCGGTCATCGCGGCGGCTTCATGACCGGCACCGTCATCACCGCGCTCGGCGGCCTGATTGCGACGCTCGCGCTCTTTCAGTCGAGCTTCTGGCTGTTTGCCTTCGGCCTCGGCGTGATCGGCGTGGGCGGTGCCTTCGTCCAGCAGTTCCGCTTCGCCGCCGCCGACAACGCGCCGCCGGAGTTCAAGGCGCGCGCCATTTCCTTCGTGCTGGCGGGCGGCATCGTCACCGCCATCCTCGGACCGCAGATTGTCATCTACACGCGCGAGCTCCTGGCGCCGGTGATGTTCGCCGGGTCCTTTGCATCGATCCTCGTGCTGGCCGCCGTCGGAGCGACGATCCTTTCCTTCCTGCATACGTCCGGGCGGACGAGCAGCGCCACGGTGGTCGCCGGTGGCGATGCCCGCCCGCTGGCTGAGATCGCCACTCAGCCGCGCTTCGTCGCGGCGCTGTTCTGCGCCGTCGGCAGCTACGCGCTGATGAGCTTCGTCATGACCGGCGCGCCGCTCGCCATGGTCGGCTGCGGCCTGTCGACGGACGACGCGACGCTCGGCATTTCCTGGCACGTCATGGCGATGTTCGGGCCGAGTTTCTTCACCGGTTCGCTGATCCACCGCTTCGGCGCCGAGCGCATCGTCGCCATCGGGCTGGTTCTGCTTACAGGCTGTGCCGTGGTGGCGCTTTCGGGCCTTGCGCTATGGCAGTTCTGGACGGCGCTGATCCTGCTCGGCCTCGGCTGGAATTTCAGCTTCATCGGCGCCACCTCCATGGTCGCCGCGAGCTACCATCCATCCGAAAAAGGCAAGGTGCAGGGTTTCCACGACTTCGTCCTGTTCGGCTCCGTCGCCTTCTCTTCGCTGATGTCGGGCGCGATCTACAACGCCTGGGGCTGGACCATGCTGAACTGGCTGGTGTTCCCGGTCACCGCGCTGTGTTTTGTCGCGCTGGGCACGTTGAAGATTATGGGCGCCGCCAAAACCTGATGCCAACCGGACCGCGGCCTTCCTCGGTTGTTACAACAGCCCGACCCGAAGAGGGCCAGCGTCAGGCATCCGGCGGCAGAACCTGCAGGACCCGCGCTATGAACATGTGGAACTCGTCCATATAGTTGCGCAGGAAAGTTTCGGTTGACTCCATTGTGACCTCGCCGTCGTCGGTGATCAATCCCGGGGTAAACTGAATGTAGGCTTCCGGAGAGTTCATCTGGGGTGAGTTGCAGAAGCTCAGGACACTGCGCAGGCTTTGCTGGGCGACAGCAGTACCGATCGCGCCCGGCGACGTTCCGATGACGGCGGACGGTTTGCGGGAAAACGAATTCTTTCCATAAGGGCGGCTCGCCCAGTCGATTGCATTCTTCAGACCGCCTGGAATTGAGCGGTTGTACTCCGGCGTGACGAAAAGCACCGCCTGGACGGAAGCGATGGCCCTCTTGAATTCCAAGGCGACCGGCGGGAAATCGGTGTCGTAGTCGTAGCTGTAGAGGGGCAGCTCCTTGAAGGAGATCTCCGTCATTTCAAGCTCTGGAGGGGCCAGCCTTACGAGGGCCTTCGCAAGCTTGCGGTTGATGGATCCTTTGGCAAGGCTTCCGATGAGGTAGCCGACTTTATGCTTGGCCATGACACACGCTCCCTGCGTATCGCCCGACGCCTTCCGATATTATCAGACGGGCGGCCGCAGATCGCCAGCCCGTTGTTGCTGCCGATGGCCTCGAACAAAATTATTGCGTGTGTCCTCTCAGTTATGAAACCGTGTGCCCCGACGGCGCGTTAACGCCATGCTCATATGCCGCCTCCGGTCCATCGGCTCACAGCAAAGGATTTTCATAATGTTTTCAATCGGAAAGCTCTCCGTAGCAGCGATCGCGCTCGGCATTACGATAGCCTCCGCGAATGCGCAGGTCGTTGTCTCCTCGAAGATCGACACCGAGGGTGGTGTGCTCGGCAACATCATCCAGCTCATCTTGAACGCCAACAACATCAAGACCACCGACCGCATCCAGCTTGGCGCGACGCCTGTGGTGCGCAAGGCGATTGCCGCCGGCGAGATCGACATCTATCCCGAATACACCGGCAACGCCGCCTTCTTCTTCCAGAAGGCGGACGATCCGGTGTGGAAGGACGCAGCCAAGGCTTATAAGACCGCCAAGAAGCTCGACTATGATGCCAACAAGATCGTCTGGCTGTCGCCGTCGCCCGCCAACAACACCTGGGCGATAGCGCTGCGCAAGGAGGTGGCCGACGAGAACAAGCTCACCACGCTCTCGGACTTCGGCAAATACGTCTCGGGCGGCGGCAAGGTGGTGCTTGCCGCTTCGGCCGAGTTCGTCAATTCGGCGGCGGCGCTACCTGCCTTCCAGACCACCTACGGCTTCAAGCTGAAGCCCGACCAGTTGATCACGCTTTCCGGCGGCGACACGGCCGCGACCATCGCCGCCGCCGCCAACCAGACCAACGGCGCCAACGCCGCCATGGTCTACGGCACCGACGGCGGCATCCAGCCTTCCGGCCTTGTCGTGCTCCAGGACGACAAGAATGTGCAGCCTGTCTACCAGCCGGCGCCGATCATCCGCGAGCAGGTGCTCAAGGAGCATCCGGAAATCGATACGCTGCTGAAGCCGGTCTTCGCCAAGCTCGACCTCGTCACCCTGCAGCAGCTCAACGGCCGCGTCCAACTGGGTGGCGAGCCGGCGAAGGGGGTAGCGGAAGACTTTTTGAAGAAGAATGGGTTTTTGAAGTAATAAGTCTGGCTTGAAAAGCGCGACGCCGGTGCGAGGCGCCCCCCTCTGTCCTGCCGGACATCTCCCCCACTTGGGGGGAGATCGGATGTCGCGTTGGCTTTCGCCAATCTCCAGCGTGGCAAGGAGAGCGCCAGCGACGAAGCTGCCAATCTCCCCCCTTGTGGGGGAGATGTCCGGGAGGACAGAGGGGGGCGCGAAGGAACGAGGCCTTCCTAATTCTGCCCCTCCAAAGCGCCGCGCAAGCAGCCGATGACCCTCCGCTTCGACAAGCTCGGCGTCGTGATCGCCGCGATCGTCGCCTACGCCGCCTTCGCGGCCCCCTTCGCCACATTCCGCGCTAATCGGATCGTGCCGGGACAGGCGCGCTCGATCCTCGAAGCGTTACCCCAAGCGCTTGGCACCCTGCTGCTGGCGATATTGATCGTTGGGGGCATCGTCGCGCTGCTGCGGACGCCGCTTGTCCTGAGGCTGGCCGCCAGCGTCGTCGCGTTGGTCGCCCTTGCCATCCTGATCGGCGTTGCCGGCGGCTTCCTGACGCCCGCCGGCAACACTTTCGCCCGCGTCGCGCCGGCCTCCGGCTTCTGGCTGCTGATCTTCGCCTTCACGCTGCTTCTGGCCGATGTGCTGACCAGGCTGGACCTCTCGCCATGGGCGCGCGTCGGCGTTCTTGCCGTCGCCGCGCTCGCCGTCGGCGCGCTGCTCGTCTCGGGAAGCTGGGACAGCCTTTCCATTCTCAAGGAATATGCCAGCCGCGCCGACAGTTTCTGGGCGGAAGGCTCCAAGCACATCACGCTGGCGCTGGGCTCGCTGGCAGCCGCGGTGGTCGCCGGCGTTCCGCTTGGCATCCTCTGCCACCGCGTCGAGCCGCTGCGAGCAGGGGTGCTGAATGTGCTCAACATCATCCAGACCATCCCGTCGATCGCGCTGTTCGGCCTGCTGATCGCGCCGCTCGGCTGGATCGCCGCGCATGTGCCGGGCGCGGCGGCGGCCGGCATCAGGGGCATTGGCACCGCGCCGGCCTTTGTCGCGCTGTTTCTGTACTCGCTGCTGCCGGTTGTGGCGAACACCGTGGTCGGCCTTGCCGGTGTGCCTCGCGCCGCCAACGATGCCGCCCGCGGCATGGGCATGACCGACCGCCAGCGCCTGTTCGAGGTCGAGTTCCCGCTCGCCTTTCCCGTGATCCTGACCGGCATCCGCATCGTTCTGGTGCAGAACATCGGCCTTGCCACCATTGCGGCGCTGATCGGCGGCGGCGGTTTTGGCGTCTTCGTCTTCCAGGGCGTCGGCCAGACGGCGATGGACCTTGTGCTGCTCGGCGCAGTGCCCACCGTGGCGCTGGCCTTTGCAGCCGCGATCATCCTCGACGCGGTCATCGAAATGACCCCCACCAAGCGCAGGGCAGGCACCGAATGATCGAGATCGAAGGCATCACCAAGCGCTATAATGGCACGGCCGTTGTCGACGATGTTTCGATGGTCGTCGAGCCGCACACCATTGCCGTCATCGTCGGCACCTCCGGCTCCGGCAAGACGACGCTGCTCAGGATGATCAACCGGCTGGTCGAGCCCACTGCCGGAGTAATCAAACTGGACGGCGCCGACAATCGTTCGCTGCCCGGACACCAGCTCCGCCGCAGCATCGGCTACGCCATCCAGGGCCATGGCCTGTTCCCGCACCGCACGGTGGCGCAGAACATCGCCACCGTGCCGCTGCTGCTCGGCTGGGACAAGGACCGCATCAAGGCGCGCGTCGAGGAATTGATGACGCTCTACCAGCTCGATCCGCAGGCCTATGGCCCGCGCTATCCGCATGAACTCTCCGGCGGCCAGCAACAGCGTGTCGGCGTTGCCCGCGCTTTAGCCGCCGAGCCCAACGTGCTTCTGATGGACGAGCCCTTCGGCGCGCTCGACCCGATTATACGCACCAAGGCGCAGGAGGATCTGCTGGCGATCCAGAAGCGCTTCGGCACCACCATCGTCCTCGTCACCCACGACATGGAGGAGGCAGTGCATATGGGCGACAAGATCGCCGTCATGGATGCCGGAAAGGTCCTGCAATACGCCAAACCGGCGGAGATCCTGGCGAGGCCCGCCAACGGCTTCGTCGAAACCCTGGTGGGCGCCAGCGAACGGCCGTTCCGGCTTCTGTCGCTTGGCCGCGTGCGCGATGCCGTGGAGCCCGGCGGCGCCGAGGGCGAGGCGATCCCCGGCGACGCCAGCCAGCGCGACGCGCTGGCCGAGCTTCTGTGGACGGGCCGTCCGGCGCTGCCTGTGAAGGGCGCCGACGGCAAGCCGCTCGGGCGCGTCACCGTTCAAGGGCTGGTGAAGCGCGCGAGGCCCGCATGAGGGCCTGGCTGCCCGCGCTGTTGAGGCTGGCGCTTCTGGTGTTGCTGGTGGTCTTCATCGCCAATCCGGGCTGGTTCGAGCCGTTGCTGAAGCCCCTGACCGAAAACGGTGCGCCGGCAATCTACAACCAGGGGAGCCTGCTGACGCTGACATTGCTGCATCTGAGGACCGTGCTCGTCGCCACGGTCGCCGCGACGATCGTCGCCGTGGCGCTCGCCATCCTGGTCACCCGGCCCGTCGGTGCCGAGTTCCTGCCGCTGTCGCGTAGCCTGGTCAACATCGGCCAGACGTTTCCGCCCGTCGCGGTGCTGGCGCTCGCCGTGCCGGCGGTCGGCTTCGGCGAGAAGCCGACGCTGATCGCGCTCTTCCTCTATGGGCTGTTGCCGATCTTCGAGAACGCGCTGACCGCGCTCACCACGCTGCCGGGCAATGTCATGGAAGCCGCGCGCGGCGCCGGCATGACCGGCTGGCAAAGGCTGATGAAGGTCGAATTGCCGCTCAGCGCCCCGGTGATTCTCGGCGGCATCCGGCTCTCGGTGGTCATCAGCCTCGCCACCGCGACCATCGGCTCCACGGTGGCGGCCAAGACGCTGGGCGAGGTGATCATCGCCGGCCTGATCTCGAACAACCTGGCCTTTGTGCTGCAGGGCGGCCTGATCGTCGCGGCGCTTGCTGTGCTGATCTATGATGGCCTGTCGGCGATCGAGCGCTACGCCGCGCGCCGGATGGGGCGGGAGGCGGAGTAGCGGGCAACTGCTGATCGCCCAATTGCCCTTGCGTCATTTCAATCGATCTAATTAGAATCTCTTGCTTGGGCGGACATCGCCGTCTTCGTCTTTCCGGCGAAAGCAGGGCAAAAACCGAACAATATCTTGACGTTCCGGGCCCTGTTTCGCATACACCGCAGCCAAGGGGTGGATTCCGCGCGCGGCGTTCATCTCCGTCCCAACGGCCCAGGGAGGGGTTCTTCTGGGCCAACAATCGAGGAAAATCCGGCAATGACCATCATTACCGCCGTCATCGCCTGCGGCTTGCTTTCAGTCCTGTACGCCATCTGGGCGACACGTTCGGTCCTCGCGTCCGATCAGGGCAGCCAGCGCATGCAGGAAATCTCCGCCGCCATCCGCGAAGGCGCCCAGGCCTATCTGGCGCGCCAGTACACCACCATCGCCGTCGTCGGGATCGTCGTGCTCCTGCTTGCCTGGTGGCTGCTCTCCATCACCTCGGCGATCGGCTTCCTGATCGGCGCCGTGCTGTCGGGCACTGCCGGCTTCATCGGCATGCATGTCTCGGTGCGTGCCAATGTGCGTACCGCGCAGGCCGCTTCCAACAGCCTCGCCGCCGGCCTCGACATCGCCTTCAAGTCCGGCGCCATCACCGGCCTGCTGGTGGCGGGCCTCGCGCTGCTCGGCGTCTCCATCTACTACGCCATCCTGACCGGCCCGCTCGGCCTGCAGCCGAACGACCGTGTCGTCATCGACTCGCTGGTCTCGCTCGGCTTCGGCGCTTCGCTGATCTCGATCTTCGCCCGTCTCGGCGGCGGCATCTTCACCAAGGGCGCCGACGTCGGCGGCGACCTCGTCGGCAAGGTCGAAGCCGGCATTCCGGAAGACGATCCGCGCAACCCGGCCACCATCGCCGACAATGTCGGCGACAATGTCGGCGACTGTGCCGGCATGGCCGCCGACCTGTTCGAGACCTATGCGGTGACTGTCGTCGCCACCATGGTTCTGGCCTCCATCTTCTTCGGCGGCACGGCAGTGTTGGGCGCCGCCATGCTCTATCCGCTCGCCATCTGCGGCGCTTGCATCCTGACCTCGATCGTCGGCACCTTCTTCGTCAAGCTGGGGTCCAACGGCTCGATCATGGGCGCCCTCTACAAGGGCCTGATCGTCACAGGCCTGCTGTCGATCGTAGGCCTCGCGCTCGCCACGTCGGCGGTGCTGGGATGGGGCGAGATCGGCACTGTCGGCGGCCTCGCCATCACCGGCAAGAACCTGTTCATCTGTGGGCTGATTGGCCTGGCTGTGACCGGGCTCATCGTGGTGATCACCGAATACTACACCGGCACCAATAAGCGCCCGGTGAACTCGATCGCCCAGGCGTCGGTGACCGGCCACGGCACCAACGTCATCCAGGGCCTGGCGGTCTCGCTGGAATCGACCGCGCTGCCGGCCATCGTCATCGTCGGCGGCATCATCGCCACCTTCCAACTCGCCGGCCTCTTCGGCACCGCGATCGCCGTCACCACCATGCTCGGCCTTGCCGGCATGATCGTGGCGCTCGACGCCTTCGGCCCGGTCACCGACAATGCCGGCGGCATCGCCGAAATGGCCGGCCTGCCCAAGGAAGTGCGCCAATCGACCGACGCGCTCGACGCGGTCGGCAACACCACCAAGGCGGTGACCAAGGGCTATGCCATCGGCTCGGCCGGCCTCGGCGCGCTGGTACTGTTCGCCGCCTATTCGAATGACCTGAAGTTCTTTGCCGCCAATGGCGACAAATTCCCTTACTTCCAGGGCATGGGCGAGGTCTCCTTCGACCTCTCCAACCCGTATGTCGTCGCCGGCCTGATCTTCGGCGGCCTGATCCCGTATTTGTTCGGCGGCATCGCCATGACGGCCGTCGGCCGCGCGGCGGGCTCGATCGTCGAGGAGGTGCGCAAGCAGTTCCGCGAAGACAAGGGCATCATGGCCGGCACGTCGAAGCCGAACTACGCGCGCGCGGTCGACCTGCTGACCAGGGCGGCGATCCGGGAAATGATCATCCCGTCGCTGCTGCCGGTGCTGGCGCCGATGGTCGTCTATTTCGGCGTGTTCCTGATCTCGGGCTCGAAGGCGTCGGCCTTCGCCGCGCTCGGCGCCTCGCTGCTCGGCGTCATCGTCAACGGCCTCTTCGTCGCCATCTCGATGACCTCCGGCGGCGGAGCCTGGGACAATGCCAAGAAGTCGTTCGAGGACGGTTTTACCGACAAGGGCGGCGTCAAGCACCTGAAGGGCTCTGAGGCGCACAAGGCCTCGGTTACCGGCGACACCGTCGGCGATCCCTACAAGGACACCGCCGGCCCCGCCGTCAATCCGGCGATCAAGATCACCAACATCGTGGCGCTGCTGCTCTTGGCTGTGCTCGCGCACGGCTGAGCCAAGCTGCTTGTTTCAAGACAGAGATCCCGCGGGAGCGATCCCGCGGGTTTTGTTTTGGACCGACTGGTTTCGTTGAAACAAAAAGACCCGCCGGTGCGATTTGGCGGGTCTTGCTTGTCTGAATTCCTGTCAGCCGGACTCAGGGCGTGCCGCCACCGCCGCCCGGGATGCCGGGCGCCAGCTTGCTGGCGCCGTTGATGATCTGGCTGAGGAAGTTCTGGTCCTTGCCGCCGGTCGGCGTCGTCCTCGAGATGAAGTCGAAGATCTTGCCGTCCTTCAGGCCGTAATTGGCGATCTGGGTGACGCGGCCGTCGGCGCCGAAATAGACCGCCAGCACATGCTGGTCGACCAGATGCGGCTTGTCGAAGGCGACATAGCGCTTGCGCGTCTGTGAAATGTAATAGAAGGCCTCATTGTCGAAGGTCGCCGTCGTCGACGGCGTGCCCAGCGCCAGAAGCACCTGCTCGCGGCTCGAGCCGACCGGCACCGAGTCGATCGCCGCCTGGTCAATGACATAGCCCTGCGTCAGCGTCTCGCTCGGGCTGAGGTCGCCGATCATCTTGGACGAATTGCAGCCCGAAAGCGCGGACACCACCACCAGCAGAGAAGCTACGCCCGCCGGCACAGGCGTAAGAAACGACTTGAATTTCAGCGCACCCAACAACAATTCTCCATCACATCCCCGCAACTTGCGCTGGGCCGCAAAACCGGTAAACCAGCTTGCATGCCGATGCAACAAGGCCAAATCAAACAACAGGTCCCCGGGAGACCGCCCTCAATGTTCCAGCGCCTTTTTGGCCGCGAACGTCACGCCAACCGCGCCATCACCGAGGCGCTCTACGCACAAATCGTGGCGGCGGCGCGGCAAACCGTCTTTTATTCCGACTGGAATGTGCCGGATATGCCGCTCGGCCGCTTCGAGATGCTGTCGCTGCATATGTACCTCATCCAGCACCGGCTGCGCGGGGAAGGCGGAGCCGCGGCCGAGGTTGCGCAGGTGCTGATCGATGAGTTCTTCCTCGATGTCGACCATTCGCTGAGGGAACTCGGCATCAGCGATGTCGGTGTGCCGAAGCGCATGAAGAAGCTGGCAAAGATGTTCTATGGCCGCACGGCGGCCTACGACGACGCCTTGCGGGAAGACGATCGCGCCGCCCTTGCCGCGGCGCTCTCCCGTAACGTCAGGCCCGACGCCGGCGAGTGGCCCGAGGCGCCGCTGCTGGCCAACTATGTTTCCGCTGCGTCCGGGCAGCTTGCCGCGCAGCCGACCGAATCGATCGTGTCCGGCACCGTCGCGTTCCCGGTGGCCGGAACCGCGTGATGGAGGCGAGAATGAAACACGCCGAACAGCGAAGCCCCGTATCCTTCGTCGCCAATGTCGCCCGTCTGCCGCAAAAGGGTTTGCCGGTCATGATCGAGGCCGACGAACGGCAGCGCGCGGCGCTTGCCGCCGAATATGACCTGCTTTCCGTCGAGAGCTACCGCGCTGAACTCTTGGTGGCGTCCTGGAAACGCAACGGCGTCAAGGTCAGCGGCCACGTCGAGGCCGACATCACCCAGGCCTGCATCGTCACCCTCGATCCGGTCGCCGCCCACATCGACGAGCCCGTCGAGGCGTTGTTCCTGCCGGAGCAGTCCAAGCTCGGACGCGAAGGCTTCGAGGGTGGCGGCGAGATCGTCCTCGACGCCGACGGGCCGGACAGCCCGGAAACATTTTCCGGCGACACCATCGATGTCGGCGCGCTCGCCGAGCAGTTTTTCGGCCTGGCGATCGATCCTTATCCGCGCAAGCCCGGCGCCTCGCTCGATACCGCAGGCGACGATCAGCCGGAAGAAAGCGAATTCCAGAAAAAGCTGCGTTCGCTGCTCGGAAAATCCTGAAGGCGGCCTGGATTTTGGAAAAGTTGGTTGTGCGGCAGCCCAAAACCGCTATTTTCGCCGAACCTTCGCGAGCCCCCTTACCTTGGCATGCGCGCGCCGCTAGCCAGGCAAACCGTGAGAAAAACACCGCGTGATCAGGATTTCCATCGATGCCATGGGCGGAGATCACGGACCAGGCGTCGTCATCCCCGCGCTGATGACGGTCGCCATCCGCCGCCCTGACATCCGCTTCGTCATCTATGGCCGAGAGGACGCCGTGCGTCCCGAACTGGCCAAGTTTCCCAAGCTCGCCGAGGTCAGCGAGTTCATCCATTGCGAGGTCGCAGTCAGGATGGACGACAAGCCCAGCCAGGCGCTGCGCCACGGCCGCTGGAAATCCTCGATGTGGAAGGCGGTCGAGGCGGTGAAGAACGGCGCCGCGCAGGCCTGCATCTCGGCCGGCAACACAGGCGCGTTGATGGCGATGTCGAAATTCTGCCTGCGCACCATGGCCACCATCGATCGCCCGGCGATCGCAGCACTTTGGCCGACGACGCGCGGCGAGAGCGTGGTGCTCGATGTCGGCGCCACCATCGGCGCGGATTCGCATCAGCTCGTCGACTTCGCCATCCTTGGCACCGGCATGGCGCGCTCGGTATTCGGCATCGAGCGGCCGAGCGTCGGCCTGCTCAATGTCGGCGTCGAGGAGATCAAGGGCCAGGAAGAGGTCAAGGACGCCGGGCGCATGCTGCGCGAGGCCAACATGGCCTCGATGAACTATCGCGGCTTCGTCGAGGGCGACGACATCGGCAAGGGCACGGTCGACGTGGTCGTCACCGAAGGCTTTGCCGGCAACATCGCGCTCAAGACCGCGGAGGGCACGGCAAAGCAGATCGCCGGCTACCTGCGCGCCGCCATGAGCCGCACGCTGATGGCCAGGATCGGCTACGTCTTCGCCAAGGGCGCCTTCGACCGGCTGCGCGAGAAGATGGATGTCGGCCGCTCCAATGGCGGCGTCTTCCTGGGCTTGAACGGCATCGTGGTGAAGAGCCACGGCGGCGCCGATTCGGATGGCTTCGCGGCAGCGATCGAGCTCGGTTACGACATGGTGCGCAACAATCTGCTTGACCGGATCGAGGCCGATCTCGATCTGTTCCATGCGCGCAATCCGAATGCCCAGGCAAACAGGAAATCCGGCGTCGCCGTCGACGCCGAGGAATAGGAACGAACCTTGATCAGATCAGTCGTGCGCGGCAACGGTGCCGCGCTGCCCCGCCGCATCATGAAGAATGCCGACTTCGAAGGCATGGTCGAGACCTCCGACGAGTGGATCGTCCAGCGCACCGGCATTCGCCAGCGCCACGTCGCGGCCGATGATGAGACGACGGCCTCGCTGGGCGAAGCCGCGGCGCGTGCCGCGCTCGACAGCGCCGGCCTGACGCCTGCCGACATCGACCTGATCGTGCTGGCGACGTCGACGCCCAACAACACTTTTCCCGCGACCGCGGTGGAGATCCAGAACCGGCTCGGCATGCATCATGGCTTCGCCTTCGACATGCAGGCCGTGTGCTCCGGCTTCGTCTATGCGGTCGCCACCACCGATCTCTATATCCGCGGCGGCCTTGCCAAGCGCGTGCTGGTCATCGGCTCCGAAACCTTCTCGCGTATCCTCGACTGGAACGACCGCTCGACCTGCGTGCTCTTCGGCGACGGCGCCGGCGCGGTCGTCCTGGAAGCGCAGGAGGGGAAGGGCGGCATCGCCGATCGCGGCGTGCTGGCCGCCAGCCTGCGCTCGGACGGCGTCCATAAGGAAAAGCTCTTCGTCGACGGTGGCCCGTCGACGACGGGGACGGTCGGCCATCTCAGGATGGAAGGCCGCGAGGTGTTCAAGCACGCCGTCGGCATGATCACCGATGTCATCGAAGCGACCTTCGCCCAGGCCGGCATCACGGCGGAAGACCTCGACTGGTTCGTGCCGCATCAGGCCAATAAACGGATTATTGACGCTTCCGCCAGGAAGCTCGGGATAGCCGAAGAGAAAGTGGTGGTCACCGTCGATTTGCACGGTAACACCTCGGCTGCTTCCGTGCCGCTCGCTTTGTCGGTGGCCGTCGCCGACGGCCGCATCAAGAAGGGCGACCTCGTCCTCCTTGAGGCGATGGGCGGAGGTTTCACCTGGGGCGCGGTATTGCTCCGCTGGTAAGTGCCGAACGCGCCGGTTCGGTCCTTGACCTTGACGGATCAATTACTTAGGCTCTGCCGCTGGCTGTATCGATTTACGTTTTTTTGAGCTGATGGGACGGTTGCATGGGGGGAAAGACACTTACGCGTGCCGACCTTGCCGAAGCCGTTTACCGCAAGGTTGGTTTGTCGCGAACTGAATCGGCCGAGCTCGTCGAGGCCGTCCTGGATGAGATTTGCGAAGCCATCGTTCGTGGCGAGACGGTGAAGCTGTCTTCCTTTGCGACTTTCCATGTCCGCTCCAAGAATGAGCGCATCGGCCGCAATCCCAAGACCGGCGAGGAAGTGCCGATCCTGCCGCGCCGCGTGATGACCTTCAAATCGTCGAACGTGCTGAAGAACCGCATCCTGCGTTCGCACCAGAACAGCAAGGCCAAGGGCGGCAAGTAACCCGCGAATGCCGGTTGAAAACCGCGGCCCGCTTTGACGCCGGGCTTGAATATTGTTTCATAAACCGCTGAAATAAGCCGCGATTCGGATCAACTCCGGATCTCGGTCCAGCGTGAGGATTCGCCCATGGACAAGAGCCCCGATGCTTTCCGCACCATCAGCGAAGTCGCGGAAGATCTCGACCTGCCGCAGCACGTGCTGCGCTTCTGGGAAACGCGTTTCAACCAGATCAAGCCGATGAAGCGTGGTGGCGGCCGCCGTTATTATCGGCCGCAGGATGTCGAACTGATCAAGGGCATCCGGCACATGCTCTACGATCAGGGCTATACAATCAAAGGCGTGCAGAAGCTCCTGCGCGAGAACGGCAATCATTTCCTGGTCGCCATCGGCAACGGCGACATGGCCGCCGTCGAGGCGATCGCGCAACGCCGGCAGGCCGAGCAGGTGCCGCTGACCGCGGCTGCCCAGCCGCGCGGCGACGAGGATGCGCTGGTCGGTCAGCCCAAGGTGAAGCCCAGCCGTCGTTTCTTCGGCCTCGGCAAGGGCGACGACGAAGGTCCCGTGCAGCCGGACTCCTCGAAATTGTCGCGCGACAACCGGGCCTTGCTGCAGGAGGCGCTCTTCGACCTCCTGGAGTGCAAGCGCCTGCTCGACCAGGTGCGTTGAGCTTCGTTTGCCGCTCCTGCGGGATGAATGGCCGGCGTCTCCGACGGTCGGAACTGCCGTCGCGTCCATGCGTTAGCCCTTCTCTGCAGGAGAAGGACATCAGGCATGGCATTGTTTTTGACGCTTTCCGATGTGGATCTGGACAGGCAGGTTGTAGCGCTCTCGCGCCAGCTTGACGATCTCAGGAAGGCCTTGGCCAAACGCGGCGATGCCTATTACGAGGACGGCCGCGGGACGGCGTCCGATTATTATTCGCAGCTCGCCGATCGCTTGCACGAGGCGCTGCCGGCAATCCGGCGCAAGGGCAGGGCGGTCGAGCGCACCGCGCGCGACCATCCGGCCACCGCGGCCGCCGTGGGGCTGGTCGTGGTTGGACTGCTTGCCGGCCTTCTCATCAGCCGGCGCTGACTTTTCGACGGACTGCAAAACAGAAATGGCGGCAGTTCGAGCCAGCCGCCATTTCCGTGCCACTACGACGTGGCCCCGAATAGGGGAATCGGGTTTTCGGAAAGCTTTCTCCCGACTTCATCGGGATGGAATCCGCTTTTAGCCTCGTTCAGTCGCGCCGCGCGCCCTTTCGGACGCGCAAAGGGCGCTTCAGCATCATGATTTTTGGAGCCGGCGCGCCGGCCTCGCGCCTCACATCGGCGGAGCGATGCCGTGGTTCCCGACCACCACCCGGCGTGAAACGAGCTTGCCGTTGCTGCCGCGCTCGGCGCTGACGAACACCGCCATACCCGGCTTGAGGTCCGCCGGTTTGGCGGTCGCGAATTTCACGATCGGTGTCGATTGCGGGATGGCGATCTGCTTCTTCTGGCCGTTGCCATAGGTGAGTGTCACTGTCCGGCCGCTGACCTGGGTCACGTCGGCGACAGTGCCGTTGGTCATCCGGCTGTTGGGTTGCAAGTCCCAGGCACGGTCGCCTTCTCCCGTTCCCTTCAGCGCCGCCGGAAAGATCACGACCTCCAGCGCGCCGCTGCCGCCATCGGCCTTGGAAACCGATGCGATGCCGAGGAAATCGCCCTGTTTGATATCGGCGGCCGATGCCTTGGCGACGCCGGAGATCATCCAGCCGGGGGAAAGGGTGACCGTATCGGTCTTGCCGTCCCGGGCTTTCACTGTCAGCGCCGTTCCGGCGAGGTCGACCACCGTGCCGCGCACGCGCACGGTGTCCGCATGCGCCGCGCCCGCGAGGCTTGAGACCGAGGCGAGCACGATCGCGAACAATTTCAGTTTCATGGCATCCGATCCTTCCAAAGGGTTTTGACGCCGCCCGCCGTCGACCAGCGACAGAACTCTAACGAATTGGGGCGGGCAAAATGCCGGCGGGTCCGGCCTCCAGCGCTTCAAAAGAACTTGATTGGGCGTTGCGCCACCTTACATGTTGGTGGCCTGCGGCTCGGCCCCGGTCGACAGGACCGGTTCACGATGGCGTGACGGCCGCAACGGTCCCTCTTGGCAAATCACCTGTTAACGGCCATTCTCCCGCCCGTCTCAGGCAACGCCACATTTCATCTGTCTTGTTTCATCCCAAGGAGTTGCCATGCCCAACACCGCAAGGAACGCTGTTTCCAACAACATCATTGCCGCGTCCGGCCTCAATCCGCTGAAAGCCGCGCGCGAAACGAGGGGATATACGATCGATGAGCTCTCCTTGACCTGCGGCTTGGCCGTAGGCGAGATCGTCGACATCGAGGACGGCAAGGACGCCGATCCCGCCAAGCTTAGGCGAATCGCTTCCGCGCTGCAGGTACCGGAAGAGGAATTGATCAGAGTGCCGACCGAAGAGAATCGGCCCACACAGCAATAGAGACGCCGAAGCGTCCGCGTGAAAAGCCCGCCACGGCCCAGTCCTGGCGGGTTTTTTGCGCCTTCCGTGCAAGGTCCCTGGCTCTTGCCAACAGCCGAGGCGGCATGTGCCAATCCCGACCGGTGCCGCGATTCGGATGGCGCCGGCCGACATATCTGACGAGAGGTCGCTTATGAGCTTGGAATCGGTCCGCGCCTTCTTTGCCGAACATGCGCCCGACATCGAGGTCCTGGTCACCGAAGCGAGCTCGGCGACCGTGGCTCTGGCGGCCGACGCCCATGGTGTGATGCCGGCCCAGATCGCCAAGACCATCTGCCTGCGCGTCGGCGAAGAGACCATGCTGGTCGTGACCAGCGGCACCGCCAGGCTCGACAACCGCAAGTGCAAGGACACGCTCGGCGGCAAGCCGCGCATGCTCGACGGCGAGCAGGTGCTGGCGGCGACCAGCCATCCGCCGGGCGGTGTCTGCCCGTTCGGCCTGCCGGCGCCTCTGCCGGTCTACTGCGACGTGACGCTCAGAGCTTTCGACGAGGTTGTTCCTGCTGCGGGCGCCACCAATGCCGCAGTGCGGATCGCGCCGCAACGCATGGCCGATCTGGTCGGCGCCGTATGGGTCGATGTTTGCCAGTAGGGATTGCTGAAGGAGGCACCGAATTCGGTTGACCCGCACAGGGTTATCAAGATACATCGCCAGCCGGTCCGGAGTGTAGCGCAGCCCGGTAGCGCACTTGACTGGGGGTCAAGGGGTCGTCGGTTCGAATCCGGCCACTCCGACCAATAAAATCAGAGCCTTAGTCATTTCCCCCAGAGGTGGCTATAAATTTTGTAGCCAGTTTGTAGCCAGAGACTTGGCTACAAACGAGTGGCTTTCAGCGGGTTTCGACCCAGGCGTTCACTTCTCGGTCCAAGCGCCAAGTCAGCATTATTCCGGGTTGCTCCGGGTAGCCCTCGATCTGAACCTCGGCTGCAACGTTTTCCGCTGCGATCTTTTCGCCGCGCAACTTCGCGTCCGCTAACACGCGAAGAAATTTCAGATCGGGAACCGGCTTGCCGTCGACCAGTACGGAATATCTCATGACGGGGTGCCTCTGCTTAATCAATGCATCCGTAACCTGAGTGAGCGTTGGTGCCAATCGCGTTTGTCGTATTTTGCCGATTGAGAAAGCGGTAGAGCATTACGGCTATTCCTCCCGCCAAACAGGAATGCGCTGAATCTTGATCGCGACCAATCGGCGGATACGCAGGTTGACGGCTTCCTCGCCTGTCGGCCAGAAAGCCTCGACGTTGAGCAAGCCGTGGGCGGGGTCGCTCTCGCATTTCATACGGTAGGCAAGCGAATCGACGTCAACGTCGCCGAAAATCTGGATAAGGTCGGACGGGAAATAGCAATGCTGGCGCTTGCAGTAGGCGCAGCGCACGCGAACTAGGCGCATGCTGTCATTGAGGTTCGATAGCGGGAAGTCCTTCCGCTTCGGGGCATAGGTCTCGGGCATGAGAACAGAAGAGGAACATTTTCCTGTTCCGTCAAGCCCTCAATCCCGCTCCCAAAAGTCCTTCAGCGAGGCGTGGCGAAGCTTTTCCTCGCCTTTCAGAAACTTCACGCGGCCGATCAAGCCTGGCCGCAACCATTCGGCCTTCTCCTTCGCCAGTCCCTTTGGTGGAGGAGCGCCAGCCTTGCCCTGCACGCGGTCCCACAGGGCCTGCCGCTTGTCGGCTTTGAAGGTGACAAAGGCGCCACCCATGTAACGGCCCTTGTCCGCCATTAGCACCATCGCCGGTTTGCCGGTTTCCCGTTTGACCCCAATGATGTCCATTTCCTTTTCGACGTAGCACTTGATTTTTCGCCAGTTCATCGTTGAGCCGCTGCGGTAGACGCTGTCCAACCGCTTCGAAACGATGCCTTCAAGGTTCGCTTCGCAGGCAAGATGGTATACAGCGTCGCCTGTGCCCGGCAGAGCCTCGCTGAACTGAACGCGGCCGCTGGCGGGGATCAGCGCCTGGAGGATGTCGCGCCGGTCCTTCAGCGCCATGTCGCGAAGATCGTGGCCATTGAGGTGCAGGAGGTCGAAAGCGACCAGATAAAGGTCTTGTGGTCGCCTCGTGATGGTCGAGCGCAGCGAATGGAAGTCCGACAGCCCGGCCTCGTTGGTGACAATCATCTCGCCTTCGATGATGAAGCTTTCGGCCTCGAGCTTCTTCGCCTCGGCGGCAAGCGGCTGGTATTTCGACGTCCAGTCGATCCCCGTCTTGGTGTAAAGGCGAATGCCGTCAGCATCTTTGATCACCTGCGTTCGATAGCCGTCGAACTTGACCTCGTGGCTCCATCCGTCGCTCTTGGGCGGCTGCTCAACCAGCTCGGGCTCCATCGGCTTGATGAACTTCAGCTGCTCTTTGGCGTTACGCATGCACAAAACCCCAACCGCGATTCAAGCCGAGCGCGGCAATCCAGTTCCGCATATTTTAGCAAAATTGTATGTAGGAGCGGTTATGAAGAACGATCCGGACTGTCGTGCCGCGCTCCAGTTGATCAGGATGACTATCGAGGAACATTGCCCGCCCGGAGTGCTGCCAAGCGAAGAAGCCGTGAACGCCACCTTTGGGCCGACCCTGCTTGGTGAGGCGGAAGCGCTTGCGAAAGCCATCATTGCCACGGTTGAGAAATTGGCCGGAGCCGATTGAAGCGCAGTAAGCCAATTGACTCCCTACCCCACCCGCCCTCAACATAGCGCTGGGCAAGGGGGGAAATCATGAAGTTCAGAACAATTTCTGCGCTCGCATTTTGCGGGGCGATGTTTGTGGGATGTCAGACACCGCCACCATCAACTTATTCTCCTCAACCAACCGTTCAGCCAACCGTCAAGCAGACGGTCAAAAGACAACTCACCGCCGAAGAAGTCGCGGTGATTCAGAAAGGTGTTCGAGAGAGATTGAAGGATCCCGATAGTGCCAGGTTTGGTGCTATGGCCGCGGCGCAGGAAGGTGATGATCATTCGTGGGTTTGTGGCACAGTCAACGCGAAGAATAGCTTTGGCGGCTATACGGGTGATGAGCCGTTTATGGGCATGCTGACGCACCTAAAGGCTGGCGACAAGGTTCTCCGAGTCTTTGCGGTGAGCGGAATCGGTGGGACCGATTCCGAAACCTACGCAGTCATGGCAACGTGCAAGCAATACGGCGTACTATGATGCCCACACATCCCGCCAAACTACTCGTGCTTAAGACCGCTGGCGTTCTGTTGATTAGCGCAGGACCCGCCTTGGCTACGTCCCCGAGTTTTGATTGCCACGGGGCAACTAAAGCGGATGAAAAGGCCATTTGCGGCAACGAGCAACTTGCCAAAAACGACCAGCTAACTACGAACGCTTTCAACCAAGCCAAGGCCAAGAACCGGAAGGCCGCATTAGCTGCGGCACGTTCCTTCCTCAAAACTAGAGCGGCCTGCGGTGCCGACATTGACTGCATCGCCAATGCACAGACGCAGGCCGTTCTTGATTTTGGCGTGCTTGGCGCTCAACTGCCGAAACCCGAGCCCGAGCCCGCGAAGACGGATTCCACCTTGTCAGAAATCCGCGCCAACTGCGCGGCGGAATGGCAAGGCGATTACAGCATGCAAGAGTACTGCATCAACCAACAGGTCGAAGCATTGCAAGCGATGAAGCCGGTGGCAGACTCAGCGACTCCCGTTGAGCGTGAAATTCTAGGCAAGTGCGCTAACGAATGGCGAAAACCCGCTGGGTACGACTATCGCATGGTCAAATACTGCTACGAGAAACAAATCGAGGCTTACAAACGGCTGAACTGATCGCGCTACCCAAACGCCGCCAGCGCCGTCTCCCAAGCCGGATCGTCGTACAGGCTTCCACTCTCGGCCGAGCCGCCTGCAGCCGCACGATTCACGGCCATTGCCGCGGCGATTGCGCCATCAATAGATAGATGCCGCTTGCCCTTGTGCAGCCTCACCTTGTGGCCGTGGCTGTTCGTCTCGACCTCCACGTTGGAGAAGCAGAAACGCAGGATTTCGTGCCCGCTATGTCGGAACCGCCTGGCAACGATCGCGCGCTCCAATTCGTGAATCGCAGGCATCATCGACAAGCTACCCTGCCGATGTTCCACGGCCGGATAGCCGTCTTCCAAGAGGTTGTTGAGAGTGTTGCGGGCCAATGCCGGGTCGAACGCAATTTCCCGCACGTCGAACTGGTCGCATAGTTCGCGAATCTTCCCCTCGACCGCCCGGAAGTCGACCACGTTGCCAGGCGTGGCCGTTATCAGTCCCTCGTCTGCCCAGCGCACATAAGGCGCCCCGGAAGCTTCCTGCCGCTGACGAAGATTTTCCTTCGGGCAAAAAAACCATGGCACAACCACATAGCCGTCGCCAACGCGGAATGCCGCGACGATTACCGTCAAATCGCCGGATGACGAAAGATCGCAGCCCAGCCAACAAGGCTCGCCCTCAAGTTCGGTAAGGTCGACCGGCTCCGCGCCTTCGTCATAAACGGCCATGTCAACGAATGGAGCGGCGCTATGGTCCAGCCAGAAATTGCAATGATACTGCTTGAAAGCTTCCCGTTCGGCGGGCCGATTTTCGGCCTCCCGCGCCATTGCTCGTAGGCCCTTCAGGTCGGGATACCCGAGCGACAAGCCGGGATTAACAAAATGCCACATGGCCTCGTCGCGCCAGTCGGCATCCGGCGACGGTTCAAACAGGATTGGCAGAAACGACGGATCGTCAATCTCGCCCTTCGCGACACGACGCGCATAATCATAAGTGTCGAACGCCAGGTTTTCCTGCCCGCGTCCGGCCGTCGTCGTGATGATGTGAAGCGACTCCTGCGTCTTGGCCAAGCTGGTCCGCAATGCTTCCCAGAGGTCGCGCTTAGACCAGGCGTGGATTTCATCACTCAAAAGAAAATTCACGCTGCGGCCATGCTGGGTCGCGCCATCCGAAGAAATTGCCTCGTATGTGGCGCCCTTGCGCGGATGCTGGATTTTGTATGTTCCGGGCCGAAGTTTCAGCCGTGACGCAATGCTTGAATCCGCCTGGACGATGCCGAAAGCTTCGTCATAGGCAATCCGCGCCTGCTTCATGTCGGCGGCTGCCGACACGGCTTGGCCGTGCGGCACGCGCTCGGGGCCGAACGTATGAAGGCAGGCCAAGCCCGCGCCTAGAGCAGTTTTCCGGGCGCCGCGGGGAATGAGCGCGAACACAGTCCGCACCTGCCGTTGGCCGTCTGAATCGCGCGGCCCGTAAATACGGCGCACAATCCGCTCCTGCCAAGGATCAAGCTGGAAGGCCCTATCCGGCAGGCGCGATTTCGGGTGCTTCAACATCCGCAGGAAATCAACCGCCCGCTGGCCGTAGCCAAACGGGTCGGCGATTTCACTGCCGTCAAAGATCCACGTTGGAAATGTCCCGCCATGCGAAGCGGTATTGTCGTTCGCCGGCCGTTGCAGGCGCTTTACGTCAGCTTTTGCGCTGCGGTCAGAGGTCCATTGCGCTGCCGGCACTGTCATCTCCATCATCGGACGAGCCGACACGGCTGCGACTTGCCGGCGTAAGCCCAAGCTCAGCAGCCCAGCGGCGGGCTTCGGCCGTGGCCTCGCGCAGCGTGGCGAAGGCGGGGTGGCGCTTCAGTTCGCCTAATCGGTTCTCGACATAGGCGCCGTCCGCTGCGATGGCGGCCCGCGCAATGCGAATATCGCCGGAAGCCTCACAGAAGCGCTCGACGGCGCCGATATCAGCTTGGGATAGGACGCGCCTTTCCACGAGCACAGGCATAACGCGTTTCCACTCGGCCTTGCCCTCGGCGCTCATTTCCGTAGGCGGTTTCGGAACCTTGCGGACGGCATCGGCAACCGGCTTCGGGTCGGCCTTCCGGCCTCTGGTGTGATGGCTCACAGCCCAGCCCTCGCCATCGTTTCCGAAACCGGGTCAACGCCAAGCATCCGGTGTAGGCCGGCAGCGTCGTCCGCTTCCGGCTCGCGGGCCACCGACATGCTTTCTTTTATGGTGAATGTCGCAGGAAAAAGGCGGTGCTCGATCTCGCCCGACTTGGCTTTCGCGATGGCAGCTTCGCGTTCCTTGGCATGTTGAAGGTCAGCCGCGGGTGGATTCTTGCCGCCCATGCGGCGGTACATTTCACGCATCCGTTTCGCGGCCAATTGGGCGAACGGAGAGTCCGAATTCCAGACGACCGATCGAACGCCAGACTTGTCGCGTCCCATCGGCGCAAGGGCCGTGTAGCCGCGTTCTGCTGACCATGCCAGCGTCACACCGCAGAAGTTCATTTCCAGTTCTTCTACTTCGATTTCAGCGTGGGCCAGCACAAAGAAACCATTGCGGCCGTCATCCTCATCGAAGAACCGCAGTCCCTTAACTTTCAAGGTCATGTCGCAACTCCAGATTCGACAAGTAATTCAATCCAGTCGCCGCGCTCTGACCGGATGATTGAACGGATATTGTAGGTTTCACTGGTACGATCGTTGATCACCCGCCAGTCAGTTGAAACGGCTGCGGATGGGCCACCGTTGCGGATGGTGATGACGATCGGCTGGGTGCCGGTTAAACGGGCGGCAATGACTTCCTCGCTACCCTTCAAGAATTGGATGCGTGCCGGGACCGTTGCCACGTCAAAAAAATCAGAAATTTCATTACCGTGTCCATCGTCGATGGTCATGAAATCCTGCAGTGTTACCGATTCACGCAACTGGCCAGGACGGGCGGTCATCCGAAGCTCCACTCACGATGGTTGATCAGGATTTCCATGGCATCGAGCGGGACTTCCGCTATCTGGCCGGGGACTATATCTTCCCGAGTCTCCCACCAAGTGCTGGCGATCTGGAGCGTCGCCTGCCGCACCTCGTCAGGAATTGCCGCAGGCGGGTCTGTCGGCGCCGGCAGGAAGCTCGAAACGTAGGCGTTTGCGGCGTCGACCTTCAGTTGAATGGCGGAATCCTCGTCGGTCGCCACGATGCGGGCGTGCTCCTTGAATTCGGCTAGTGTTATCAATTCCATTGACGTTTCCTTTTCATTGTCCAATTTTAGTGAACGGCCCAATTTGGGTTTTTCGCGCGCGATGGGGGCACGCCGGTCTCGGCGGCCTTGGCCAAAGTCCGACCCTTCGCCCGGGCCCTAACGAGCGTCAGCGGGCTTGCGTGGCCGACTGTGGCGCCTCGCTTGCGAGCCTGCGCAAGGCGTCGATCAGTTCGCTTTTGTCTTCGTGATAGCGATGCGGATCGCGGTGTGATGGCGTGAGGCGTGCCAGGCGATCGGCGATATCGTGAAGGCGTTCGGCAATTGTTGGTTTCATCTCGTGCTTCCCAGTGGTCAGAAGCACACGCTGCGCCCGAGACGGTTGGCGCCACCAATCGGAGCGGTGACCGTCATGCGGTTGGCCTTCGTGGATAGTAAGTCTCTGGCTTGCGAACTGCGCCAGAGCTATACGGATAGAGCAAGCCGTCAGTGCCTTCGATGATGGTAATGAACTGGCCATCAGACCATCTGTCGACATAGGTGACACCAACGACAGTGCAAGGTAGCCACTCTACTTTGCCATTGTCATAGACGCATTTGTATTCAGCTTCGAATTGCTCGATCGGGATTACATTCTCTGACATTCTGTCTCATGCTTTCTCTCCTCTATTGACCGGTTTGCCAAATCCGCCTTCGTGGCGGATGGCCTTTCGGGTGTTGCAGGTTGAATTGTACGGCTGCCAATTGGTGCGGTCCCAGAACAACGTCATGTTGCCTTTCGGCGCGACCTTGTGGTCGACCATGTTCGCCGGTCTGCCGCAGCCACAGGCGCATAGCGGGCTTCCCAGCGAAGCCAGGAACGCCTTCGACTCGCGGCTCCATTTGGACGTATAGCCGCGAGCGCGGGCCGATGGACGGGCAGCGTCGCTTGCCGCCTTGCGCGCCGAAGCGCACACGCACATCTGACCAGCCGGCACGACTCGACCGCACGCGCACAGGCGCGGGCCTTTCAATGGCATGGTGATCTCCTGTGTGAAAAAGCGGGCGGATAGCGTCCTGCATATCCGCCCGCAGTTCTGCGCGGGGTCACTACTCCCACTTGCCGTGATCGATGCGGTAAGGTTGGCGGGCCGCAGCGATCTTTCCACGGCGCGGGCCAGCACCGTTCAAACACCCGCCGTGAATTTTAGGCGGAAGGCTTCGACGCCGCGTTGCCCTTGATAACGACGGCGCCCGCCGCAATAGACGTGCCGCTGTTGAGCGTAAGAACCGTGCGCACATAACGGCGGTTGCCGGTGTAGCCGACCTTGACGACACTGGCCGCGGCAAGAGCGGCAGGGAACGTGCCAACAAGGTCTGCGGCGGCAACGTCGGTGTATCCGCTGCCCGACGCGTCCGACTCCTGCAGCTTCGGTGTGAAGTTGCCGGCGCCGACAATCGCACCCGTGTTGATGATGACGGCAGCGCTGTTGTAGCCGAGAAGGTCGATAGCGGCGGAGGTGTTGGTGGCAGTGAGAACGGCGGGCGCCACGGCCTGCACGGCGGCAATGTTATTCGCGAGATCGCGCATTAGACAATCCTAAAATTATGAGAATGGATGAGGAACGGGCGGCCCGCGAAGGACCGCCCAACGCCGTTTGATTAGGAAGCCGCGACCTTGATTTTGCGGAACTTCGCCGGCTGGATCACGCCACCGCCTACACGACGGGTTGCATGAATGCGGGTGATGCCGTTGGTCGCCTGGACGTAGGGGTTGACCAAGATCGACAGCGCGAGACGGTCGACGATGCGATAACCGCTGAAGTCGCCGAACAGCACCGGATAGTTACCAGCGCCAACATCGTCCATGTCGACGGCCTCGACAACGGGGCGGCCAAGCAGGGTTTCCGGCTGGCCGAGCGCAAGGGCCGGCTGCCAGATATAGGCCCCGGTGACGCTGTCTTTCATCTTTCTGACAGCGGCCAAGCTGGTGCCGTTCATCAGCCAGGTGCCAGCGTTGCGATAAGCGGCAGGGATGGCGTACATGGCATTAATGAGGCCATCGGCCGTCAGCGTCGAAGCGCCACCCGAGACGGTTTCCCCGATATCGGGGTTGGTCATCAAGCCCTCGGGATCGAGAACGCCAGTACCGTTCACGAAGGCAGCGCCTTCCTTCTGGCCGAAGTCCTCAGCAAGCGCGAGGCGCACTTCGGCCTCAGCCTGGCCGGCAGAATCCGCAAGCAGCGCATTCGAGATATCGACGTAGGTGTTAACCTCGCGAATAACGACTTCATGCTGGCCAAAGGTCGGCTCGGAGGCAGTCTGAGCCTGCGTCTCGCCGCGCCAGGAAGCATTCGTAACGGTATTGCGCTTCGGGTATAGGACCGACGCATTGCCCGTGGTGCGGACACTGGCAATCGCGCGAATCGGCGAGAACTCGACCAGATTGCGGATGAACTCCGCGCTCATTTCGGCCGGCGCCAAATAGCCGCCCTGCGGATCGCTGGAAACCGTCAGCGTCTTCAGTTCCGGCGCACGATCGGCCATCCGCAGATAGTCCGCAAACGCCTTCGTTTCGGCGGACGGCTCGTCATCCTTCTTGGTCTGGATATTCGGCCGGGCAAGCTTGGCCTCGATGCCGTCCAGGCGTTCTGTGATCTTGTCGACGCCAGCCGTCTTCTTGTTCACGTCGGCAGTCAGAGCGTCGAGCGCGGTCTTGACCTCAATGATGGGATCGACGTCATCAGCAGCGTTTTTGGTTTCGAGAATGGGGAAATTGGTGGAATGGAAAGTCATGGATTAGCCTTTCAGCGTCGTGCGGGCGGAGTTGATCGCCGCAACGAGTTCGGAAAATGAAGTGGTGTTTTTGACCGCGGTGACGGTCGATTGAGCGTTGCTTGGGAAAGTGACGACTGAGATTTCCCAGAGGTCGAGTTCTTCCAGAATGCGAGCGCCCTTGGTCTTATCCAGACGATCCCGTATGGTTCGGAAGCCGATGGACAGGCCGTCCAGAGCGCCTGCTTTGAGCAGGGCGTGAGTTTCACGTCCCTTGGCAGTATCGAGGATTAGCCGACCGGTTGCCTTCAGCCCTCGGGCGTCTTCGGATAGCGATTCCCAAACGCCGATGGGCTCGCTCTGGTCGTGGCCGCGAAGCATCTTCACCTTGTTGGCCGGGCGAGACGCCAAGCTCTTGGTGAAAGCGCCTGCGGCGACGATTTCCTTGTGGCTGTCCAGAACGTCGAACGTTGAGGCATAGCCAGAAAAAAGGCCGTCTTCGCTGACGGCCTTGGTGTCGATCTCAAGAATGAGACCATGCTTGGTGGCTACGCTCACGCGGCGGCCTCCTTTGGTTTGGGTTTGTTGTCATTGGCGGCTGGTGATGCTGGCGTCGTGTATGGGCTGGCCAGGGTGTTTCCATCCGGCAGAGCGGGCATGTTTTCGCGCCGCCTGACGTCGTTCGCCGTGAAGGCGCCCATGCTGCGGAATTTGCCGTAAGCTTCCGCGCGCGTTGCCGTGTCTGCCCGGAGCAAGTCGTCCACAATGAACTCGATTGAGAGCCGGCCGCGTTCCTCTTTGTTCAGGAGGCAGCGCCGATAGGCGTCCGTCCAAGCCTTCAGCCACGGCAGCAGGCAAAGCTGCAGGAACTGAAGCGCCTGCTGCTCGGTGTTGCTGTACGTGCCGCGTTCAAGCGCCTGAAGCATCGTCACAGGGACGCGCGTGAGCCTGGCTACCTCGGCAATGGAAAATGCGCGCTGTTCGGCGTGCTGGCTTTCAACCGACGTGAACGCCACAGGGGCGTACTTGCCGGAATTGTCGAGAATGGCCACGCCGCCTGAATTGTCGCCGCCGTGCGTTGCCTTCCACGAAGCACCTATGCGTGTTGCGGCTTCCGCAGTCAGCTTGCCATCGAACGACAGAACGCCACCGGGGCGGCTGTTGTTCTTCATCAGGCGAGCGCTGGTCTGTTCCAGCAGAATGGAGAGGCCGATCGCCTCACGGCCCGCATGGAGCAAGCCAACGCCGCGCTTCCCGTCCAGCGATGGTGCCTGGATATGGAGAATACGATCCGGGCCATAATAGGTCTGCCCGACCTTGTAACGAGGTTCCCCGCTATCGAGCCATTCGACGGTGATGGCGTGCCGCGGCAGATGCGTGATTTCGGCCAGCTTGTCGCCAATCTTATTGACGAAGCCAAAGCCGTCTCCATGCAGCACCGCGTCGACTGTGACCAGCTCGCGAACCTTGCCGGCTGACTGCCAGTCGTTCGCGTCGTCATGCACGAGTGGGTAAGCCGGATGTGTTGGTGCCGGTTCCTTGCCGGCTGCGCCGGCTTCGTACACCTTGGCGGGCAGCGTGCCGATCGAGGTGACAATCAGGCTTACGGCCGCGTTGACAGCAGGAACGCGCATCGCGGCATCTGCCGTCACGGTCACGCCGGTTGACGATGACATAAACCAACTAACGAGCGTGGCCCAAGAGTCCGACGTGGGATCGGTGAGTTCGGATTTGGTTTCAACGGCGGTGGTGGATCTTCGAAAAGGCCACACTAGGCGCCTCCATATAGCTTCGCGCACGCGGCGCGGATTTCCGCGACGATCTTGCCGATCGGGATGAGTTGGATGGAATGGTGGACCGCGCGCGGGATATCGGCCGGACTGATGATTTCGCCGGTCCTGGCGGATATCGCGCCGTTGCGCACAATCAGGATTGCGTTCTCGGCTGGCGGCTCCTGAAGATGCTCGAACGCGCAAGCGACCGCGGTCAGGATCACCACGCCGCCGCGTTCAAGCTCACGCGACACGGCCAAGGTGGCGATGTCCTGCGGGCTGAAGTAACGCCGGCTGCCGCGCTTCGCGCTGAATAGCGTTTCCGGGCCGCGGAAAATCCACAAGTCAAGCGTGCCGCGGCGCATGCCGGATATCTGCGCTGCCTCTTCTGTCGAGAAGCAGCGCATACGCCAGGTTTCAGGCATTGCTGCCTCCTTTGATTTGTAAGAATTTAAATTGGGCAAAAGAAAAGGCAGCCGAAGCCGCCTTGAAATCACAGGAAGGGGAACACTATTCCCTCACTATATACGCGCCATGCGCGCTAGATTTGGCACCTATGCTGCGACTTTTCTTTCGGAATTATCGTTAGCAGCCACAAGAGCGCGACCAGCCTGCAACAACGCCTTGCCGCCCGCACGATCTCTCGAGCCGCCGCGGTAGCCAAGGCGCGCACCGATCGATGCCAGCGTGCCGCGGGCTGCAACCTCGTCCAGAACGTCCTCAGTCCTGGCGTCGAGCCTCGCCGGTTCCTCGACCTTGCCGATGACGCCAGCCGATGCCGTTTGGCTTCTGCCGGATATGCCGGCAATGAGGCGCAGGCCCTTCCAAGGCAGGCCGGGCTCATAGTATGTGACGGGCGGTAGTACCGGCGTATTGGCATAAGCCGCATCTAGTTCTTTCTTGGCCGCCGCGCATGCAACTGTGGGGTCGAGCATTGGAGGTAGCGCTGGCTCGCCGGACATCGGCCGCTGATACGGCTGCGCGTCCATGGGTGGCGCTACGGCGCAAGGCAGATCGAGGTAGGCCTGTGCGGCTTCCTTCGTCCTGTGTGGCCGTTTGCCTCCGCGGGGCTTGGTGGCGCGGTAGTATGGCCGCTGCACCGCGCCATGCGCGTCGGTGTAGCTGACCAGCAAGCCGCCGTCAGCACTACGCCGTGCGCCAGGCCGCGTGTAGAACGTCAAACCGCCTAGCGTAAGGACGTGCGGGTCTGTGCCGTGGGGTAGCAGGCAGAATAGATAAGCCCACGGCTCGCCAACCCACCGCACCTTTCCACGCCGCTTGCCGCGTCTGCCACACCATGGCCACGCAACACCTCCAGCCGAACGCAGCATCTCATGCAGGTCCGGCTTTATCTCGTGCAGCATCTCCGGGTGGACTTCATCTGGCCCGTCCTGGGCTGGCTCGCTCATGGTGGCGCCGGTTATTGGCGCTTCGGGCACAATGTGCGTTTCCATGTCGTCGGCATTGCGGTCCCGCGGATCAAGATATCCGGGCTCGACTTCTGCCCCGAAGGTGCATGTCGTGTCTCGAATGCGCTGAAGCACGGCAAGCGCTGCATCAGGGTCTTTCTTGGCCAGCCAGCGAACGGCCGGAAGATTGTAGGTCATCAGATATGGTTCCCGTGTGGTCGCCGCTCTCTGGCGGCTGATGGTGGGGCGAAGTGTCACCAAGCGGCCCTTGCGCGCGAGAGTCATAAAAGTAGATTTCGCATAGAAAGAGAAATCCCCTTTTACTCTGTGAATCGCGTACGCAAGGGACAGTTGGTGACAGCTAAACTTATGCCGCTCGCAATTCGTCGTTGCTAGCTATAATTTCGCGGATAGTGGAACGACGTTCGGCTTCTTCTTCGGCTCGCTCGTCGAATAACTCATAAACCCTTGAGTCTACGTGCCATTCCTTGCTGTCGCGGCGGATTGTCGGCACGGGGTCCAGCCACCCAAACGCGTCAAGCTGATGCAGGACAGCTTCCGCCTCGTCGTTGTCCATGCCACGCATAATCCTGTCGCCACGTCGCACGGCGCGGATGGTGACACTCGCCGGCCTATGCGCCAGTATCCAGCCGGCGACGGCAAGAACTTTGTCTTGCCTGTCCGACAGTCCGATCACGTCAGTGTAGAAGGCGACGGCATGCGGATAGAGATATCGGAACAGGAAATCTCGCACGCGAGCCGCAACATCTTCGTTGATGATGCTGGCCGGGCGTTCACCGCTAGATTCGATGCAGTGCCACACAAGGCAAAGCCGCGCGAACAATCCATCGTATTTGCCTATGTGCGCGGCAAGCTTGACGTTTACGCTTTCCCAGCTTGCCGCGAGTTCGAAGTTGCGGCGAGCTACATCCCCCCATATGCGCTGGGCCGCGCCGGAAAAGCGAACCGGCACGTCCTGCATGCCACCGCGAAGCGGTTTGCGCAGTTGGTGACACTTCGAGACCAAGGCTTCATAGACTTTTGCTACATCCGGTTGTGGCACGTCCTTGCCGAGCTTGGCTGGCCGCAGCACTATTGGAAACAAGCGCTGGAGAAGGCCGTCGTCATGCGTATCGCGCGCAATCGATCGGATTAACTCAGGCTGGATACCGCCGAGCAGGCAAACTGACAGGTTCGGAATGAACGACGAGCCACGTCCAACTCGATTGACCGTGTAGCTCCCGCCATTGAACGACTGGAGCCAAAAAGCGCGGTCCTTCTGCGCACCGCGTCCGCCGCCGCCGTACTTGTCCATCGCTCCGAACCATCCCGATAATTCGTCCTGTATGAGCAGAAGCCCTTCCGGGCTGTCTCTCAAAACATCTTGCGCGGCTTCGGTCGTGGTGTCCTCGAGCCTTAGACGCTCGTGGCGCGGCTTATCAGCAGTCTTGCGGTCCTTCGGGTCGAGTGCATCGTAGCGCTCTTTTGCCTCGACGAAGGATTGATACATTCCGCGGTCAATCGCCTTAAGCGGACGTGCCGCCGCCGCTATCAGTGGCGACTTCTTTGTCGACGGCAAGCCGATAGCTGCCGTCCAGATGCGCGCCGATTCCACCCATGACGGATCGTGTTCCTTTGGCTGTATTTTAATGCTGTCTGGTACTACAGCGGCGCACACCGTCAGCGCGGCCATGGCAAGCCCACCGGGGTCAACGCCCATGGTGTCGGCCATGATGTCGGCGAAATCCGATATCTGGCCTGGCAAGAGATCAGGCGGCAGTGCGGGACTGGCCCGATTAGCCCATAGATCGACCGGACCATTCTGGTTCGCCGCCTGCCCACGAGGATCCGGCAATCCGAAATCCATGCGCACGAACTTCGCTAGTTCGCGCCAGGAATATCCATCAGCCTTCGTCTGAGCGACGACATTCCCCGCCGCCGCGATATAGAGGTCGCATAACTGACCGGCGACCACGCAGCCCTTCAGGTACGGGTAATCGATCTCGCCGCCGTAGCGGTCGCAGAGTTGTTCAAGGAATGCCTGGCTTTTTTCACGGCGTGTATCAGGCGCGCTCATGGGCAACCGCCTCCACGATGATGTCGGCGACTGCCGGCGGAATGGTGACGATCGTCTCGCCTCCCTTTGTCGGCCCGTAAACGCGCAGGCCGCTGCGCGTTTCGACGAGCCGAAGGTCTCGAACAAAAATGCCGTTATCAAATCGCACGTCAAAAAACGCGCGTACGTTATTGCCCGGCCGTGCAGGCCGGTGATTTACGATCTCCAAAAGGAAACCTCCCTTGATGTTGTGGAATTCCGCCCGCGGCACTGCGGCAATGGGTTGCGACCGGACGGTGGCCGCGGGCGGGTCAAATCCGGAAAATTTTCCGGAATTAAGAGAAGCTTTTCGCCTCTTCGATAACGGCCTCAATGGCCTCGATGCACAGTTGAATGTCGGCGAGCACGGCCGCAGTGGTGTGTTCGTCGTCCTGCACCAACTGGTCGACGTGGCCGCGGCGACGTGCCTTGAACCGTGCCAAAAGCTCTTCGTAATCTTCCGTCATGTCTCCTCCCCAAGATACCCCTCAACATCTTCAATCGAGGCGCTAAACGCCGATGGCCACGCACCCAAAACGGCGCCGTTCGTTTGGCCGTCGACCAGCATGTAGCCGCCAGTCGTCCGTGATTTCTGCAGTCGCATACCCTGGCGGCTAGCTTCGCGGCGCAACCTGTTTTCGACGGTCTTGGTCATGCAGCGACGCTCATCGCACGTGCGTTGTCGTTGCTGGCGCGACGGTTGGCGGCAAGCCATTTGTCGAGGTCGTCAGTTGAATAGATGACGGCGCCAATGGAGCCGAGTTGGATATAGGCCGGCCCGCCGCCATAGCATCGAAATTTGTCGAGAGTAGATTTGGAAAGGCCGCAGTAAGTCGCGGCATCGCGTACCCGTAAGTTTGCCATCGAGTTGCCTCCGTTTCGTTGTGTGGCAACCCGTAAGTAAGCGTTTTCGCCTCACACTAAACGGGGGTCATTCTTGTGACAGCTTCCGCGCGGCCAATTTCGCCGCACGTTCGGCCTTCCATTCGAAAGGCGCGCGGCGCATAGAGTCCGGCGCCTGCGCTCTGCGCGACAGGACGTTGTTGAGTGTTCCTGCGGCCTTTCCCGTGCTGCGGGCGACCTTGCGCGCCGCCTCTTTCTGGTTGGCGCCCTTTCGCATTTCGGCGCGCATCAGCGACCGCAGCACGAATGTTTGCCAGCCTACCGGGCGGCCGCCGATTCCGCTTCGCCCATTGCGGTCAACCGGCGTCTCGATCTGAAAAGCCGGTTCGTGTTTCAGTGCGAGTTCCAATGCTAACTGTCGCCAACCATCTGCCGTTGGCTCCAGCCCATTGTGCGACGCGAGCAGCGCCTGCAGCCGCTCCGCCATTTCGGCGGCCAGTTCATCGTCGCTGGTGCCTTCGTCAACGGCCATAGGCCCGCGACCTAGGACGTCAACCCAATGCGGCAAGCTTTCGTCGTTGGCCATCACCTGCCTCCTATCGCCGCCGCGATCTGTCCTGCGATCGCGTTGGCGGCGGCACGCGTCGGGTTGACGTCGACGTGGGCATAGCGCTGCGTCGTGGCGGTGTCGGCATGGCCAAGCAGCTTGCCGATGGTCAGGAGTGACATGCCGTCACCGGCGCCCACGCTGGCGAAAGTGTGCCTCAAATCGTGGATGTGAACGTCGCCGATCCCAGCCCGTCCGGCAATTGCTGCCCAAGGTTTCTTCAAATCGGCGCGGGGCTTCTCATCTTCGGTCGCCGCCGACTGGCCAGCGATGACGTACACGCCCACGCGCGGCAGGCTATCAATCTCGGCCTGTGCCGCAGCCGAAAGCACCACAGTCTTTTTGCCCGTCTTGCTATCTGGGAGCAAAAGCAGCCCGCGTTTCTCGTCGTATTCGTCCCAGCGGACATGCAGGATTTCCCGCAAGCGGCAACCAGTCAGCATCAACAGGCGGATAGCGCCTGTAACGTGCGGGCCGTACACGGTGCGGTTTTTCTCCTTTGGCGCGTGTTTGGATTTCGACGCCTTGTGCGGAATGCCGCTCGTCTCAGCCTCGCGTAGTGCATCACCGAGCCGCGCCATTTCGTCAGCGGTCAAGTAGCGCTCGCGCGCTTCCTCGCGGTTGCGCTCGATTGCCGATGCCGGATTCATGCCTTCCGGCACGTAGCCTCGTTTCGAGCCCCACACAAAAGCCGCAGACAGCAACGCCATTGCACGGTTGGCGCTATATTTCGCCTTCTTCGACATCTTGTCGTGCGCGCGTTGGACATCGACGCGTAGCACGGCAACCGCCTTCGTGGATCCAAGGTGCGGCTCTATCTGGGTCTTCAGCGTGGTCCTGTAGAATGCGCGGCTGGATTCCTTCATTGCCTTGCCGGCGATATAGGCTTCAACAAGCTCTTTCACCGTTCCACTGGCGCGCTCATCGGATCGGCTCTTTGCAAGATCTTTGCCCAAGGCCGCATTGGCTATCGCCTTGCGTGCCGCTTCACGCGCTTCGTTGGCTTTTAAGGTACCGACACGGCCGAGCTTCAGCCGACGCTTGCTACCGCCCGCCACCGGCCGGAACTCAGCGAACCATGTGCCGGTGCCCTTCGTCGTGCGATAAAACCCAAACCCCGCCAGGTCATCGTCAAAGTAGAATTTTGTCTTGTTCGGCGTCGCCGCCTTCATGACGGCTGAAACCGTGTCCGCCGTGATGCTGATCGTCGCCATGGCTAGAGGTCTTTCCCTTGCGTCGCGGCGAGAGCGGCTCGCTCCGCCTTGCGCGCCTTGGCCCTCGCAGCCTTCTCGGCATGCGCAGCCGCGATCGCGGCTTTGCGCGCCGCACGCTCCGCCCTGCTCGCCGCGATATCCTCCTTGCGCGTAGCCCTCTCTATCTTGCGCGCTGTCTTGGCCGATATGACATTTGATTTGCGGCCACCGTGCGAGATTCCGAGGCTTGCCGCTTTATTTATTCCGCCCGCCCTAGTCACGTCCGTCCTTCCTTTTATAGCCAAATTATAGCCAGTATTTAGGAGGTAGTGACAAAATAGTCAAGCGGGCCTATGTTGCAAAACGTTGCATTTATGCTGGTTTTGGCCATCCAATGCAACGCTTGGAATGGCTATATAAGGTATATTTTAAAACTGGGGGTCAAGGGGTCGTCGGTTCGAATCCGGCCACTCCGACCATTTTTAACCTAAGCCTTGTCCCCTGAAGTCCTGCCTTGCCGGTAAAGCCGCTCTTGCCGGAACAGGAACAGCCCGCGTCAGCCGCAATTCCTTCTGATGCCGGTACTCCAGCGCGATCGCGCCCCAGATCAGCCCGAGCAGCAGATAGAGATGGCGCCAGTGGTCGATGTCGATGAAAGTGCCGAGCCCGATATTGCCGAGATAGGCGACATAGGCGCAAAGCAGATAGGGCTGCCAGGGCCGGTCGCGCAGCAGGATGCGGAAGCCGGCGCAAATCGTCCATAGCGTCAGCGTCAGGAACGAGACGAAGCCCAGCCAGCCATAGTCCATCAGCGCCTTCAGCCAGATGTCGTGCGTGTCCTCGCCATAGATCGTGCCGAAGACCAGCGGTCCGATGCCGAACGGGTGCTCCAGCGCCATCTGGAACCCGATCGTGTAGCGGGCGAAGCGGCCGAGGCGCGCAGTGTCGTAGCTTTGCTCGAGCTGCGCGCGCTGCGTGAACATGTCCGACACGCCGGGCAGCTGCAGGATGACGAGGATGGCGATGACGAGCAGCGCGACAGCGGCGATCGTCAGCACCACGACCCTCAGCCGAAACATGCCGCTGGCGCTTTGCAGGAAGAGGCAGCCGGTGAGCAGCACCGCCGACACCGCGAACATGCCCCAGGCGCCGCGCGAGAAGGAAAAGAAGATGCCGGCTGCAATGATCAGCAGCGGCACCGCCAGCAGCGGCATGCGCGACACCGGACCGGTCAAGAGCAGATAGAGCAGATAGGTGCCGGGTAGCACCAGGTACGGACCGAACACGTTCGGGTCCTGGAAGGCGCCGGCGGCGCGGTCGTATTTGGTGAACATCTCGGCGCCCGGGAAGGCGTGGAAATAGCCGGCGATGCCGAGCAGCGACGTCGCGACCGCCGACACCACATAGGCGATGAAGATCAGCCGGTTGAGGCTGGGCTGTGTCGACGTCACCGAGGCGAAGAAGACCGCGCTGAAGGCGAGGAACAGCGAAACCGCGAGATAGAGCGGCGTGTTGGCGAGCTCCGCCATCTGCGTCATCGCGATCATGCCGCCGATGTTCATCGCCACCAGGAGCACCAGCAGCGGCACGATCGCGCGCGATATTCTCAGGCCGAACAGCGCCCAGACGGCGATCAGCCCGGCCATGTAGATCTCGTAAGGCGCGGGCTCGCTGATGACGAAGCCGGAGAGAAGAATGCCGACGACGATCGCGGCCGACGAAACCAGCGCGATCAGCTTGGCGTTGACCGCTGACGCCGGCAACTTGTTGACCGCGGCCGCCGGCAGGTCATGTGCGACGGCGCTCAATAGGCGTTT
Source organism: Mesorhizobium dulcispinae (assembly GCF_033977345.1). NCBI lineage: Bacteria > Pseudomonadati > Pseudomonadota > Alphaproteobacteria > Hyphomicrobiales > Phyllobacteriaceae > Mesorhizobium > Mesorhizobium dulcispinae. Next base: position 444,728 of record NZ_JAVIIY010000002.1, on the reverse strand, counting down.
TCCGTGTTGAGCAGGCGGACCGGCGTCAGGAACAGGATGCGCAGGTCGAACAGCATCGACCAGTTCTCGATGTAATAGAGATCGTACTCGGTGCGCATGCGGATCTTTTCATTGGTGTCCATCTCGCCGCGCCAGCCGTTGATCTGTGCCCAGCCGGTTACGCCGGGCTTCACCTTGTGACGCGCGAAATAACCGTCGACCACCTCGTTGTAGAGCAGGTTGTGCGACTGGGCGGCGATCGCATGCGGACGCGGCCCGACCAGCGACAGCGAGCCGAGCAGCGAGTTGAAGAACTGCGGCAGCTCGTCGATCGAGGTCTTGCGGATGAAGCGGCCGACGCGGGTGACGCGCGGATCGTTCTTGGTCACAGTCTGCTTGGCGGTCGGGTCCGACCTGTCGGCATACATCGAGCGGAACTTGTAGACCTCGATGATCTCGTTGTTGAAGCCGTGCCGCTTCTGCTTGAACAGCACCGGACCCTTGCTGTCGAGCTTGATGGCGATCGCGGTGGCCAGCATCACCGGCGAGAAGAGGATGATGCCGACAAGCGAGAAGATGATGTCGAAGCTGCGCTTGGCGACCGAGTCCCAGTCGTTGATCGGCTTGTCGAAGATGTCGAGCATCGGCACCGAGCCGATGTAGGAATACGCGCGTGGCCGGAACTGCAGCGCATTCGAATGCGCTGACAGCCGGATGTCGACCGGTAGCACCCAGAGCTTCTTCAGGAGCTGCAGCACGCGCGATTCGGCGGTCAGCGGGAGCGACACGATCAGCATGTCGATGCGGGCGATGCGGGCGAATTCGATCAGCTCGGAGATGGTGCCGAGCTTCGGATAGCCGGCGACGATGGGCGGCGAGCGCTTGTCGCCGCGGTCGTCGAAGATGCCGCAGATGCGGATGTCGTTGTAGGGCTGCTTCTCGACCGAACGGATCAGCATTTCGGCCGACTTGCCGCCGCCGACGATGACGGCGCGGCGCTCCATGCGCCCGTCGCGCGCCCAGCGCCTGATCAAACTGGACATCACGAGCCTCAGGACGAAGACCAGCACGAAACCGACCACGAACCAGGTGCCGAACAGCAGGCGCGAATAGTCCTCGGAGGCCTTCATGGCGAAGGCGGTGAGCGCCATCAGCGCGAAGGTGCCGGCCCAGACGAGCAGCACGCGGCCGAAATTGGCGACAGGGCGCATCAGCGCCGCAATCTGGTAGCTGTCGGTGACGTCGAGCAGCACGACCGCCAGGAACGAGGCTGCCGCGATCGACAGCGGATACTGCCAGGCGAGGTAGTTGAAGAAGCCGACATAGTAGAAATAGAGGCCGAGCCCCGAAAGGAACAGCACCGCGAATTCGACCATGCGCAGCACGCCGCTGACCATGATCGGCGACATCGTATCGCGCCGGTACTGCGAAGCGACCTGGCGCGCGACGTCATTGATGCCGCTGGGCACTTGACCTTCGGCCGGGCCGTCGAATTTGCGCACCGCATCCATGGAAAAGCGGTGCGCGGGGTCGATCTCATTCATGGGATTGTCCGCGAACTTCGCGCGAGTGAATAGCAAAAGAGAGCTAAGAAAGCCTTGAAACAACCGATGGTTTTGAATGCGTGTTGTTGCTTGTGACGACTGGCGGTCTTCTCACCGGCATAGTCAATTAGCAAATTCTAAATCTTTAGCGCCGCGAAATAAGCCTTCTCGATCTCGGCCGCCATGACGTCGGCGCCGAATCGCGCCTTCAACTCAACGCCCTGCGGCATCAGCTTGCGATAGGCGCCGGGATCGTCGAGAGCCGTTCGGAGCCTATCGGCAAGTTGGCCGGCATCCGGCCGGATCAGGGCAGGGGAGTCTTCGCCGAAGATCTCGGGAATGCCGCCCACGGCAGTGGCAATCATCGGCATGCCGGCCGCCAGCGCCTCGAGCACGATGTAGGGCATCGCTTCCGCGCGGGACGGGACGACGATCAGCTCGGCCAGGGCGAAAGCTTCCCTGGCCGCCATCGGTGGCAGGAAACGGACATGGCCCTTCAGTCCGAGTCGCTCCACCTGGGCGTGGTAGCGTGGCAGGTCGTCGCCGCTGCCGACCATCACCGCGCTCATCGGGCGGCCGAGCTCGCTGCCTGCCTGCGCCACCGCATCGATAAAGATGTCCGGGCCTTTGAGATCGCGCATCATGCCGATGTATAAGAGATCGGCGGTATCAGCCGCCGTCGCCACCGGTTCGAACTCGACGGCGCGCAGGCCGTTATAGACCAGCCTGTTGGGGATAGGCGGCTCGCCGACCTTCCGGCGATAGGTTTTCCGCTCATAGTCGGAAACGAACAGTAGGCAGTCGGTGAAGCGCGCCATAAAACGCTCCAGCGCGAAGAACAGCTTTCCGGTCGCCGTCGTTTCGTCATAGTGCAGCGAGCCGCCATGCGGCGAATAAAGGCGGGCCACGCGAGACCTTGAAACCCGCAACAGTGAGCCGAACAGCCGGGCATAGGCGCCACCCTTGGCGCCGTGCCCGTGCAGCACGTCCGGCCGCAATTCCTTGATGATCCCATATGTGCGCCAGGCCGCCGCGAGGTCGCCCGGCCCGATATGGCGCTGCATTGGCGTGCGATGGATGCCGAGTGCCAGGCTCTCCTTCATCGCGTCGAACAGCCGCTCCTCATAGGCGCCGCCCGTCGTCGAATCGCAGACGATGCCCACGGAATGGCCGGCGGCGACCTGCGCCTCGGTCAGGTCGCGCACATGCCGGAAGATCCCCCCGACAGGTGAGCGGAAGCAGTGGACGATGCGGAGATTTGCCGCCACGTTGATGTTCAGAACAGGCGTTCGCGGACGTAGACGGTGTCGCCGGGCAGGAGCGGGTCGGATGTCTGCACCCTGCCGGTCATGACCTTGCCGTTGATATCGCGGGTGATGTCGACGCTTTCCTGGTTGGCCCGCGGCGTGAAGCCGCCGGCAATCGCGATCGCCTTCTGCACAGTCAATCCCGGCACATAGGAATACTGCCCCGCGGCACCGACCTCGCCCATGACGAAGATCGGCCGGTAGCGGTCGATCTCGACCGAGACATCAGGATCGCGCAGATATCCCTGGCGCAATTTGTCGGCAATCTCCTTTTCCAGCTGCTGGGCGGTGTGGCCGCGCGCCGGCACCGCGCCGACGAGCGGGAAGGAGATGTAGCCGGACTGGTCGACGCTGTAGGTGTTGGTCAGCCCGTCCTGCTCGAACACGGTGACACGGATGCGGTCGCCGGCCCCGAGTCTGTAAGGCTGGTCGAGCACTTCATGAAAGGCGGCCGGTGTCGGGCGGTAGCTGGAACAACCGGTAAGCAGCGACAGGGCAAGCATGGCGCGCAAGAGATGAGCAGTGCTTTTCATGATCGGAAACGAACCTTCGTCGCTCTCGCCGCCAGTGCCGCGGCCACCCCAGGAAGTGCGTCCGTTATCATCCTGTTAGGGTTAATGGCCGGTAAAGGACTGCGCCTGGACTCGGCGACGTCCGGCAAAAAAACCAATTGTTCTATTGCTTTCGCCCGATGTTCTTTGAGTGCATTCTAATAAGTACGCATCCTGATCTTAACGGCTGAGTTACCATAGTTGTTTACGGTCCATCCTCGACTCAAAGTTCCGGAGCAGGATGCATGTCCGTTCAGTCCGCGGCCGCAGATGTCGATGTCGATCTGAGGCAGCTCTTCGCCGGCCTGGCGAGGAATTGGCTGCGCATTGTTCTCGTCACGCTTTTCGTAACCGGGCTGGCCTTTGCTTTCGCCTGGCTGGCCACGCCGCAATATAAGGCAGTGGCCAAGCTTGAGATCGGGTCGCGCGAATCGATCTTCACGCGGCCGGCCGGCACAACCAACGACGACAAGCCGGCGACCGACGAGGAGGCGGTGGCCACCGAGGTCCAGATCATATCGTCCCCCGATATCCTCAAGAAGGTCGCGGCGGACCTCAACCTGGAGAAATTGCCCGAATTCGACGAGACGCTGAAGATGTCGGCGCTCAGTCGCGCCCTCGTTCTCGTCGGCTTGAAGAGCGATCCCTTCGACATTCCGCCGGAAGAGCGCGTGCTCAAGGCCATGCACGATAAGCTCAACGTCTACGGCGTTGAAAAATCTCGCGTTATTGCGGTCGAGTTCTCCTCGAAGGATCCAAAGCTTGCCGCGCAGGTCGCGGACGCCATCGCGCAGGCCTACCTTGCCTCCAAGGGCAACGCGAAGAAGGAATCGAACACCGCCGCCACAGGCTTCCTTGGCCCGGAAATCACCGATCTGCAGAATCGGGTGAAGGAGGCGGAAGCCAAGGTTGCCGCCTACCGCGCGCAATCCGACCTCTTGATGGGCGGCAACAATTCGGTGCTCGCGACTCAGCAGCTCTCCGAACTGTCGACCGAGCTTTCGCGCGTGCGCGCCAATCGCGCGGCCGCCGAGGCGACCGCCGACAGCGTGCGCAAGGCGCTGCAGAACGGCGGCTCGCTCGACAGCGTGCCGGAAGTTCTGTCCTCCGAATTGATCCAGCGCTTGCTCGAGCGCCAGGTGGAACTGAGGACCAACATTGCCGATCTGTCGACGACCTTGCTGGACAACCATCCGCGCATCCGGGCGCTGAAGTCGCAGCTTGCCGATCTCAACGATCAGATCCGCAACGAAGCGCAGAAGATCCTGAAGGGATTGGCGACCCAGGCGCAGACGGCCAAGGCTCGCGAGGACCAGCTTGTCGCGGAGGTCAACACGCTGAAAGCCGCCTCGGCCCGCGCCGGCGAGCAGCAGGTCGAGCTCGATGCGCTGCAGCGCGACGCCAATGCCCAGCGCCAGCAGCTCGAATCCTATATGGCGAGCTACCGCGAGGCCGCCTCGCGCGCGGACCGCAACTATCTGCCGGTGGATGCCCGGCTGCTTTCGAAGGTGCAGGTGCCGACGGAACCCTATTTCCCGAAGATCGGTCCGATCACGGGCGCCGCGGCGGCCGCGTCGCTGCTGTTGATGGCGATCGGCACGCTTCTGAAGGAACTGTTCTCCGGGCGCGCCATGCGCCCGGCCGCCGGCGCCCGCTTCGAGCCGATCGAGCAGGTGGCGATGCCGGTGGCGCGCACCGAGCCGGCGGCTGCCGAAGCCGAGGACGAACAGAGCGACGATCCGGTCGCCGACCATCGGATCGGGCAGGGCGCAGCCATGGCAGCGGACGCCGAGCCAGCAGAGCCAGTAGAGGCGGAAGCGTCTCGGTCGTGGCAGTCCAGGCTGGGCGAGATCGATGTCGACAAGGCGGCGGAAAAGCTGATCGCCTCGGGTGCCGCGCGCGCCATCTTCGTGTCCCCGGAAGGCGATGAGGCTGCCGCTACCGCCGTGTTGGTGGCGCGCGAGGTGTCGGATGCGGGCCTGCGCGTGCTCTTGCTCGATCTCACCGCCTCTGGCGCCGCCTCTCGCCCGATGCTGGACAGCGGGCTGTTCCCCGGCATCACCAATCTCCTCGCCTCCGAAGCACAGTTCAGCGACGTCATCCATCCCGATCTCTATTCGGACGCGCATGTCGTTCCGGTCGGCACTGCCGATCCGGTTCGCGCCATGCGCGCGGCCGACCGGCTGCCGATCATCATGCAGTCGCTGACCACGGCTTACGACCTCGTCGTGGTCGAATGCGGTCCGGCCGATGCGCAAGGCATCAGTCGCCTCGTCGGCGACGGCACCGAAGTCTTCCTGTCGATGCTCGAAGCCGACGATGAGGTGACGCAGGCGGCGGTGAAACTGATCGAGAACGGCTACCCGGATGTCACGCTGGTGACCCCGGTCGGCCATGAGCCGGGACACCCGTTGCCGGGGCGTCGCTCGGCTGCATAAGGCGCCAATCGGGCTCGTCCGCGCCGCCGCAACGCTTGCCAAGGATCGGCCCGAGGTACCGGGAAGAGATCAGGGCAGCGGCGAATCGAGCACGGTTCAGTCGCTGTCGTCATGACAGTCCTTAGCTGCGAAACCGGACCTGGCATTTCTCGGCCGCTCCAGCACTTTACATCGGCAGCAGGGCACCTAGTTATAGCGTTTCGCGCCGCGCACCTTCATGCGTGGATGATCGAGAGCGGGACCGTGAACTTAAGGCCGGTCCCTCAAAAACTCCCAAAAGGATGGTTGCTATGACACAGGCCAAGAATGGCGACACTGTACGCATCAACTATACCGGACGTCTGACCGACGGCACTCAATTCGATTCTTCCGGCAGTGAACCGCTGCAATTCACGCTGGGTGAAGGACAGGTAATTCCCGGCCTCGAAACCCATGTCGAGGGCATGGAGGTCGGCACGAAAAGCACCGTCACCGTTCCCGCCGATGCCGCCTATGGCCCGCATCGCCCCGAAGCAGTCGTGACCATCGCTCGCGCCAGCGTGCCGGAAAATATCAACATCGATGTTGGCACCCAATTGCAGGCCCGCACTGCCGAGGGGCGCCCCATGCAAGTAACGGTCGTCGGCGTTGACGACGCCAGCGTCAAGCTCGACGGCAATCATCCGTTGGCCGGCAAGGATCTGGTGTTCGACGTCGAACTGGTCGAGATCGTCCAGGCGGCGTAGCTGAGGCTCGAACGACTGCTCAGGGTCGTGCTCAGGGCGCTACTTGGAAAGCGTTCTCGCATGGCCCTGGACGTGCAAGAGGATCGCGGATGTCAGGGCGCGCGGTCGGTCAGATCGTTGGCGCCTTCCTGCCCGGCGCAATGCGCGCAGCAATAGATGATATCGCCCTGCTCGACGCCGTGCCCCATGATCCGTACTTTGCAATGAGGGCAGGTCGGCGCGAGCTTCTGGATCGCGCACTCGAAGCTGTCAAATGTGTAGGTTTGCCCGCCCATGTTCACCAGGAATGCCTTGTCGTAGTCATTGCCGCACTGGTCGCACTTAGCCATGGCCGTTCTCCTTCTGAGTGCGAAAACCTCTCGGCTATCGATAGGTTCCGCTCAAGGCCATTCAAGTCTCGACCCTGCTTGCCCGGTACCAACCGGGATATCGAGGGCGATTGTGCGACTAGCTGTCGTCCTCGGCTGCGGCAGGCGCTGCCGCTTGTCCGGCCGCCTTCCGGCGCAGCATCTTGGTCAGTTTCCAGACCGTCGGATTGTTCTTGATGAAGGCCTTGGCCCGCGCGCCTTGGCGGAGCCCCAAGGCCAGCGTCCTGCCCTTCAGCGTCAGCGGCGCCAGCACTTCGAAATGCTGGACCTCGATGTCGCACCAGAGCCGCTTGTAGGGCTCGTCGCCGACCGAGAAGTCGTAGACGTCGAAGCCTTGCTCGCAGGCTTCCTGGATATTGTCGAAGAACAGGAAATCGCCGGGGCTGGTGAAGGCGAGATCGTCCTCGGCGATCGCGCCGAACTCGCAGATCAGGCGCTTGCCTGAGTGGCTGGAGCCAGTAACAGCGCGAAGTTTCCCCGCTACCTCCAGGCCATGCAGCAGGAAGGACGGCCTTTCCTCGGCAAGCGCGCCGGCGAACAACGCCCTGAAGAAGGCGCGCACCCCTTCATCGCCGAAGACGTTGGCGATGCCCATCTTGGCGAAGCGCACCTCCTTCATATCGAAGAAGGCGCCGAGCAGCCTGTCGACCTCCTCGCGCGTGCGCGCCTCGATGCGGCGGAAGCTGCCGACGGCCTCGAACTTGCGCGTCTGCGAGCGATGCTTCTTGCGCTTGCGCTTGCCGCTCGCGCGGGTGAGCAGCGCGTCGAACCCCCCATCGAGATCGACCGCGAGCGCAAGGTTCGGGCTCTGAAAATTGGGCAGCGCGGCTAGCGGATTGGCGGCGCCGTCGAGATCGGGCAACAGCCGTTCCAGCGAAACCAGGTCGATGTCCGGCCGCGCCTTGGCGATTGCCGAGAACAACGAGCGGAGCGCCGGTCCGTCGATGGCGGGCAAAAGCCGCGGGTCGGCTGCGGGGAAGTTGCCGTTGGCGTGACGTCCGCCGGCGAAACGAGCGACACGGAACGGACCGCTTCGCACGATTTCCAGCGCTAGCGAAAGCGCCGGCCGGCCTTCGACATTCAGCGTGGCGACCGCCATGTTGGCCTTGGTCTCGGCCGCCCAGTTGCGCACCCAGGACGCGCTCTGCGCCGGGGCAAACAGCGCCGAAGCACAAAATGCCGAATAGTCAGCAAGACCAGCGCCGTCGCTCACCGCCGCCGTCAAATGGCCCTGGCTCGAGGCAGGCGCCCGCGCCGAGGCTTCGTTGGCCGCGACCCGATTGCCGTCAAATGACGCGGCGGCGTCAACCATCCCTCAATCCTTAAGACGTATTGGTTGCAACCTGGGGTTCGCATAGGCGCAAGTCGTGCTTGATGAGCCTAGGCGTAAAAGGTGAAGGAATGATCGACGGGGGCGAGGCGATCCGCAAACTGGCCTTGAACGTTGCCCGCTACACCGGCCTCGCTCCGCTGGCGAAGCCGTTTGTCGGCGGCATCGGCGCCATCCTGATGCTGCATCGCGTGACCGCCACGCCCGAGAAGCCGAACAGCGTCAACCGCCATCTGAACATCGCCCCTGCCTTCCTCGACAAGCTGGTCGCCGACATGAAGGGAAGGGGCTATGCCTTCGTCAGCCTGGACGAAGCGATCGAGCGCATCGAGGCGGGCGGCAAACACGGCCAGTTCGCCACCATCACCGCGGACGATGCCTATCGCGACAATATGACGGAAGCGCTGCCGGTGCTGGAGAAGCACGGTGCGCCGATCACCATCTATGTTGCGCCAGGCCTGATCGACGGTGCCGTCGACCTGTGGTGGAACGTCGTTGAGGATATCGTCGACACCAGCTCACGCCTGGCGCTGAAGACGGCGAGAGGATCGACGGTTATCGATTGCTCGACACCCGGCAGAAAGATCCAGGCTATCGCGCGGCTGAACGCCTGGTTGACGCTTGAAGTCCCCGAAGAAGAGCAGGGCATTGCGCTGCGCGACTTGGCGCGCTCGAATGGCATCGAGCTCGGCACGGGCCGCCCCGGCACGCTGATGAACTGGGACGAGATCCGCGCGATGGCCGCGCATCCTCTGGTGACGATCGGCGCGCATACCATCAATCACCGCAACCTCAAGCGGCTTGCAGAGGTGGACGCGCGCCGCGAGATCGTCGACGTCCGCCGCATTCTCAAGGAAAAACTCGGGCTGGAACCGCGCCATTTCGCTTACCCCTACGGCTATGCCAGCGCTGTCGGCTGCCGCGAGGTGGGTTTTGCCCGCGATGCCGGCTATGTTTCGGCGGTGACGACCCGGCACGGCGTGCTGAGAGCCGAGCATGCCGGCTTCCTGCATGCGCTGCCGCGCATCTCCGTCAACGGCCGCTACCAGAGCGTCGCCCATATCCGCACGATGCTGTCGGGCGTGACCACGCCGCTCGCCAATGCCGGCAAGATGGTCGTCACCATCTGAAGCAATTCCGGGAAAAGTGCGCAGCGGTTTTCCGTCCGGAATTGCGCAAAAACAAATGTTTGGAGCGGGTCGGCGCTTCCACAAACGCGGAACCGCTCCAACGCGCTTCAGCCCTTCTGAGGCGGTTCGATGATCAGCCATTTGATGATGCCCATCGCCGGCAGCACCCAGAGCAGGCCGCTGAGCAGGAAGAACAGGAAATGCGCGGTCGCGCCGTATTCGGCGAGCCTGGTGACCGCGATGGCCGAAGCGATCAGCGCGTAGACGATGACCAGCGCCACCAGCAGGATGGTTCCGATCAGCTTTTTCAGGCGAATGGGCATGTCGCGGTCCCGTTGACCCGCCTCGCTTAGGCCGATTGAGGAGCGCGCGCAACCGTTGCGGGCCGGCGCGACGGCGTGCCGCGCTGTCCGGCCTTGCCAGCGAGGCGGCCATGGTTCACCAATCCCAGCGTTTCAACTGCCGGGAAAGTCCCATGGCTGCCATCACCGCCACGGCCCCGTATGCCGCCCGCGACCGCGATCTCCACAACCGCGCGCTGGTGCGCGGCTGGCTGTATTTCGTCGTGCTCGTGTTGTTCGCGCTGGTGCTGGTCGGCGGCGCCACTCGGCTTACCGGTTCCGGCCTGTCGATCACCGAGTGGCAGCCGATCCACGGCGTCATCCCGCCGCTCAACGATGCCGAGTGGCAGGAGGAGTTCCAGCGCTACCAGCAGATCCCCCAATATACGGAGATCAACGACGGCATGAGCATCGAGGCCTTCAAGTCGATCTTCTGGTGGGAATGGGTGCACCGCATCCTCGCCCGCAGTGTCGGCGTCGTCTTCGCCCTGCCGCTGCTGTTCTTCTGGGCGACGCGCCGCATCGAACGCGGCCTCGGGCCGAAGCTTTTAGGCATCCTGTTGCTCGGCGGTCTGCAAGGCGCCATCGGCTGGTGGATGGTGGCTTCCGGGCTGGTCGACCGCGTCTCGGTCAGCCAGTACCGGCTGGCGACGCATCTGACGATCGCGGCGCTGATCTTCACCGCGACCATGGTGGTTGCCCGGGGCCTTGCGCCGCATTCGGAGCCGGCCGCCGACCGCTCGACACAGCGGCTCGCGGGCTTCATCGTGCTTCTGGCGCTGATCCAGATCTATCTCGGTGGGCTGGTCGCCGGCCTTCACGCCGGCCTCTCCTACAACACCTGGCCGCTGATGGACGGCAAGGTGATCCCGGCCGATCTCCTGCTGCTGAAACCCGCCTGGCTGAATTTCTTCGAGAATCCGAAGACGGTGCAGTTCGTGCACCGGCTCGGCGCCTACGCACTCTTTGTGGTGGCGCTCTGGCATATGATCGCGACATGGCGGCGCCGGCCAGGCACCACCCATGCCCGTCGCGCCACGCTTCTGTTCCTCCTGGTGATGCTGCAGGCCTCGATCGGCATCGGCACGCTCTTGATGCAGGCGCCGCTGCACATGGCGCTGACCCACCAAGGTTTCGCGCTGATCGTGCTCGGCTTTGCCGCCGCGCATTGGCGCGGCACCAAGGGCGCTTATCCGCTGCCGAACGAGATCGCCGTCAGAGGCTGAGGCAAACCTTCCTGATCGCCTCGGCTACCGAAAGTTCGCGGCTTTCATCGACAGCGCTGCGGTCCTCGCGGTGCCAAGCGGCCGACAGGCAGCCATAGGCGATCGCATGGTCGAGGATCGCGCGCGGCGACTGACCTTCCAGCGCTCAGAGAATGCCTGCATTATCGCTCAGTGCTTGATGCCGAGCATCAGGTCCAGGTTCTGCACGGCGGCCCCGGAAGCACCCTTGCCAAGATTGTCGTAGACGGCGAGCAGCAGCGCCTGCGCCCGCTCGTCATTGGCGAACACATAGACCTTCATCCGGTTGGTGCCGTTATAGACCTCCGGGTCGATCTCCGGCATGCGCTCCATATGCGTGTAGGGCGCGACCTCGACCACGCCGCCGTCGATAGAGGCGTAATGGTCGGCGATCGCCGCATGCAGCTCGGCGCCCGTCGGCACGCGGTCGAGTCCGCCGAGCTGCAGCGGCACCACGGTGATCATGCCTTGCGCGAAATTGCCGACCGCCGGCTGCATGATCGGATCGTGCGACAGCTTCGCATAGGTTCTGAGCTCCGGCACATGCTTGTGCTGCAGCGTCAGGCCATAGGGCAGGAACTCGGGCGCATCCTCGCCCTTGCCGACATAGTCCTCGATCATCGGCCGGCCGCCGCCGGAATAACCGGAGATGCCGTTGACGGTGACCGGGAAGTCGGCGGGCAAGAGACCGGCGGAGACCAGCGGCCGCAGCGTCGCGATCGGGCCTTGCGGCCAGCAGCCGGGGTTTGCGATGCGTTTTGCGCTGGCGATCTTTTTCGCCTGATCCTTGTCCATTTCGGCAAAGCCATATTCCCAGCCCGCGGCCACGCGGTGCGCGGTCGAGGCGTCGATGACCTTGGTCCTGTCGTTCTCGATCAGCGACACGCTTTCCTTGGCGGCGGCGTCGGGCAGGCAGAGGATCGCGACATCAGCGGCGTTGAGGAATTCAGCCCTGGCCGCGGCTTCCTTGCGGCGGTCGGCGGGAATGGAGATGATCTCCAGATCGCCGCGGTCGGCCAGCAGCGCCCTGATCTGCAGGCCTGTCGTGCCATGCTCGCCGTCAATGAAGATTTTCGGTTTCATCGGTTACCAAATTCCTTGCGATTTCAAGACTATATGCCGTTAGCGTTATGTAGAACGGCATGCGTGCCGTTGTTCAGGTCTTCGAGCCGCGCCTTCCGTTCGGCCACCAGGCCAAGATAATGCATGGCAATGATCGATCCGGCGATCGCCGTAATATCGGCATGATCATAGGCCGGCGCAACCTCGACGACGTCGGCGCCGACGATATCGACCTGCCCGAGCTGGCGCAGCGTCGAAAGCATCTTGGCCGATGACGGGCCGCCGGCCACGGGCGTGCCGGTGCCGGGCGCGAAGGCCGGGTCGAGGCAATCGATATCGAAGGTCAGATAGGTCTTTCGGCCGCCGGTGCGCTCGACGATCGCATAGGCGATGTCGGAGGCGCGCATTTCCTCGACCTCATGGCCGTAGAGGATTTTGATGCCGAACGTGTCGGGCGCATGGGTGCGAATGCCGATCTGGATCGAGCGGTCGGGGTCGATGATGCCTTCCCTCACTGCGCGGGCAACGAAGGAGCCGTGGTCGATGCGTTTGCCGTCGTCCGGCCAGGTGTCCTGGTGCGCGTCGAACTGCACCAGCGCCAGCGGCCCATGGATCGCGGCATGGGCCTTGAGCAGCGGCCAGGTGACGAAATGGTCGCCGCCGAGCGTCAAAAGGAAGGCGCCGGATTTCAGGATCTTGGCCGCCTCGCGCTCGATCGTGCCGGGCGTCTTCTGATGGTTGCCGCTGTCGAGCAGGCAATCGCCGTAGTCGACAACCGCGAGCCGCTCGAACAGGTCGCGCGAGAACGGATATTGCGGATCGTTGTCGAGGATCGCCGAGGCGCGACGAATCGCCTGCGGCCCGAAGCGCGCGCCCGGCCGGTTGGTGACCGCGGCGTCAAAGGGAATGCCCCACACGACGACGTCCGCGCCCTTCACGTCCTTCGTATATCTGCGCCGCATGAACGACAGCGCGCCGGCATAGGTCGGCTCGAACGACGCGCCCGTCTTGGAGCGGGCGGTGAAGGCGTGGTCGATCTCATTGTTCGCCATTACTGGTCCTCGGTTGTCATCGGGCAGCCACAACTACAGAACCGGCACGCAACATGCCAGTCACAGCTTGCGGAGACGGAATGGCGCTCGGCGAGTGCCACGGCAACACAGGACTTGTATCATTATGACCGAGGCCGCCTTGATCAACCTCGCGCCGCCGCCGGCTGCGATCCGGACCGGCACGGTGGCCGGCGAGCGCTTCCTGGTGCTCGATTCCTGGCGCGGCATCTGCGCGCTCTTGGTGGCGCTGTTCCATTTCCCGACCAGCTCGATGATCTCGCAGAGCGCCTTTGTCGGCGGCTCCTATCTGTTCGTCGACTTCTTCTTCGTGCTGTCCGGCTTCGTCATCGCCAGCTCCTACGGCAGCCGCCTGGACGAGACAGATGAGGTTGCCCGTTTCGCGCTGGTGCGCTTCGGCCGCATCTACCCGCTGCATGTCCTGATGCTCGCCGCTTTCGTCGCTTTCGAGCTTGTGCGGCTTGCGCTCCCGGCCCTTCATGGAACCGGTGCCGCGCCCTTCAGCGGCGGCTTCGATCTGAAAAGCCTCGTTGCCAATCTCTTCCTGCTGCAGGGCATGGGCGTCGAAAATCATCTGAGCTGGAATGCGCCAAGCTGGAGCATCTCGGCCGAATTCTTCACCTATCTGCTGTTTGCCGGCGTGGTGTTCGCGACCGGCCGGCGCGCCTGGATATGGTTCGTCGCCGCGGCCGTGACGGCGCCTTTCTTCCTGCTTGCCTTTTCGACCCGTCATATGGACGTGTCCTTCGATTTCGGCTTCATCCGCTGCCTTTACGGCTTCTCGCTTGGCGCGCTGCTCGCCTGGTTTCAGCATGATTCCATTGCAGAGGCGCGACAGGCGCTTGCCGGCGGGGCAGGGCGCGTCGCCTGGACGCTGGCCGAGCTCGCCATGATCGCGGTGATCGGCATGTTCGTTTCGGTCGCCGGGACGAACGACGCCGGCATTGCGGCACCCGTCGTCTTTGCGCTGGCGCTCTACCTCTTCGCGCATGAGGGCGGTTTGATCAGTGTGCTGCTCTCGAGCCGGCCGATGCTGCTGCTCGGCTCGCTCTCCTATTCGATCTACATGGTCCACATTTTCGTTCAGGCGCGCATGATCAATGTCGGCGGGCTGATCGAGCGCAAGCTCGGGCTTGGCATCGTCGGCGACATGACCCTACGCGGCGACCAGGTGATCGGCTTCGGCATTGGCTCGCCATGGATCGGCTTCGCGGCGATCATGGCGATGTTGATTGCCGTCATCGTCGCCTCCTGGCTCACCTGGCGCTTCGTCGAGATGCCGGCGCTGGCCTGGTTCCGCCGCCTTTCCAAGCGGATTTGACCAAACCGCTAGCCGGCTTCGTTCACCGCCCTGTCATGGGCATCGCCTAACCGGGTCCCGACCCGGAACGGAGCGATTCCCCGATGCGAACACTCTGGCTGAGCCTCCTTCTGTCCGCCGCGCTTGCGGCCTTGTCCGGCCAAAGCTTAGCCGGCGAGACGCGCGCTGCCCAAATCCTCGACCGCTTCGAGCACGCCAACCAATGGCGCGACCATGTGATGATAGCCGCGCACCGCGCCGGCAGCATGCAGGCCGGCAAGACGCTCTATGCCGAGAATTCGCTTGCCGCCGTCGAGGGCTCGATCGCGATAGGCGCCGAGATCGTCGAGGTCGACGTCAGGCGGTCGAAAGACGGCGAGTTCGTCATCATGCATGACAGCTGGCTCGACCGCACCACCACCTGCAAGGGCGAGGTGGATACCTTTACGCTGGCCGAGCTGAAGAAATGCCGGCTGGTGATCGCGGGCACGGGGGCGGTGACCGACGAGGCGGTATCGTCGCTGCGCGAGATGCTGCTTAGGACCAAGGACAGGATCCTGATCAACCTCGACAACAAGCTGGAGGTTACGGATCTGCCCGGCATGATCGCGATTGCCCGCGATCTCGGCATGTCCGATCAGGTGATCGTCAAGGAGAACCTCTGGAACCGCCAGCGCATCGATGCCGCCAGGACAGCGCTTGCCCAGGCGGGCGGCGGTTTCCAGTTCATGCCGATCCTCGCCGATGATGCGGTGCATGACGCAAGCTTTGCCGGTGAGGTCGACAAGGCGTTCGCGCCACGCGCTATCGAGCTGATCAATTGGCGCGCTGGCGCCGAGACGCTGACCGCAAATGGCGGACAGCTGTTCGGCACCCGCATGCGGGCGACGGCGATCCGAGGTGACTGGCACCTCTGGGCCGACACTTACGCCGTCGTCAACAAGCCGGGCGGCTTCCTCGCCGGCGGCCGTGGCGACGAACTGGCGGTGGCCGCCAGCCTGCCGCGCGAAGCCTGGGGTTTCTGGGTCGACCGCGGCGCCACGATCATCCAGACCGACGAGCCGAAAGCGGCGATCTCATGGCTGGCTGCGAACGGTTTCCGCGTGCCTTACACCACAGACAGTCAGCCGGTTGAGCCGGCGCATACGGCGAGCATCAACTAGCGCGGGGCTGGAGCGATTAATCTCCCCGCAAGGGGGAGATTAGCCAATCGCGCATCAAGCAGCCTTCGCCACCCCATCCAATTCGCTCAACACCTCCGCCGACAATTCCAGTTCCGCCGCCGCAAGATTCTCCCGCAGATGCTCGACCGACGACGTACCGGGGATCAGCAGGATGTTGGGCGAACGTCGCAACAACCACGCCAGCGCGACCTGCATCGGCGTCGCGCCGAGCCGCTCCGCGACGCCGGACAAGGTCGAGGATTGCAGCGGGCTGAAGCCGCCGAGCGGGAAGAACGGCACATAGGCGATGCCGTCACGGGCAAGCTCATCGATCAACGCGTCGTCTTGCCTGTGCGCCAGATTGTACTGGTTCTGCACGCAGACGATCTCGCAGATTTTTCGACCTTCCGCGATTTGGGTGCGGGTGACGTTGCTCAAGCCGATATGGCGCACGAGGCCTTTGCGTTGCAACTCGGCAAGCTTGGTGACCTGCGCCTCGATGGAGCCTTCCGCCGGACCATGCACCCCGAACATGATGCGCAAATTGACGACGTCCATCACCTCGAGGCCAAGATTGCGAAGGTTGTCGTGCACTGCCTGCTCGAGTTCATCGGCTGTGAAGGCCGGCAGCCAGGAGGCGTCTTCGCCGCGACGGGCGCCGATCTTGGTGACGATGGTGAGATCGTCGGGGTAGGGTGCCAGCGCCTCGCGGATCAGCTTGTTGGTGACGTACGGCCCGTAATAATCGCTGGTGTCGATGTGGTTCGCGCCTTGCGCCACCGCTTCGCGCAGCACGGCGACGGCTGCGTCATGATCTTTGGGCGGACCGAACACGCCTTTGCCCGCAAGCTGCATAGCGCCGTAGCCGAGGCGGTGGACCGAGCGGTCGCCGAGTTTGTAAGTGCCGGATTTGTCTACGCTGGACATCGTGGTTCTCCTTCGCTGTCGACGACGGAGATAGGGCATGGTCGCTGTTTCGATAATCGCCTATAATCGGGACAGCTTGTGCGGAATTTAGGACAATGGCGGCTGAACTCAACGATCTCCAGGCGTTCATGGCGGTGGCGCGCGCCGGTGGCTTTCGCGAAGGCGCCCGTGCCACGGCGGGCAGTGCGTCCGCGCTCAGTGAAGCCATCCGCCGCCTGGAAACCCAGCTCGGTGTTAGGCTCTTCAACCGCACGACGCGCAGCGTCGCTTTGACCGAGGCTGGTGCCGGCCTGCTGGCGCGGCTCGGCCCCGCATTGGGCGAGGTCGAAGCCGCACTCGATGTGGTGAACGGCTTTCGCGACCGGCCCGCCGGAACCTTGCGCCTCAACGTGCCGATAAGCGCCTCGCGGCTGGTGCTGCCCAAAATCGTTCCGGGATTTCTCGCGGCCTATCCCGCCATTCGCCTGGAGGTGATCGCCGAGGAGAACTTTATCGATCTGCTGGTGGCCGGCTGCGACGCCGGAATCCGCTATGACGAGCGGCTGGAGCAGGACATGATCGCGGTGCCGATCGGGCCGCGCGCGCAGCGTTTCACGACCTCCGCCGCGCCGTCCTACCTTGACCGGCACGGTCGGCCGCAGCACCCGCGCGACCTGCTTGGCCATGCCTGCGTGCGCGGCCGCTTCCCGAGCGGGGTCATGACGCCCTGGGAGTTCGAGCGCGACGGCGAGGTGGTGCGGGTCGATCCCACGGGGCCATTGGTCGTCAGCATCGGTGGAGGCGTCGATCTCGCCATCGATGCGGCCATCGCCGGCGTCGGCATTCTCTGGCTCTTCGAGGACTGGGTACGCCCGCATTTCGAGAGCGGCGTGCTCGAACCTGTGCTGGAGCCGTGGTGGCAGGAATTTTCCGGGCCGTTCCTCTATTATCCCGGCCGGCGGCTGGTGCCGGCGCCGCTGCGCGCTTTCATCGACTACATCAAGACGCCGGTCGGTCGCTGGCAATAAAAACAAAAAGGCCGCCCGGAGGCGGCCTTTCGAAGAGCTTGGATATCGTATCGCTTAGCGCTTCGAGAACTGGAAGCTGCGGCGGGCCTTCGCCTTGCCGTACTTCTTGCGCTCGACCACGCGGCTGTCGCGGGTCAGGAAGCCGCCCTTCTTGAGCACCGAGCGCAGCGCCGGCTCGTAGTAGGTCAGCGCCTTCGAGATGCCGTGACGAACGGCGCCCGCCTGGCCGGAGAGGCCACCGCCGATGACGGTGGCGACGATGTCGTACTGGCCGGCGCGGTTCGCCGCGACGATCGGCTGGTTGAGGATCATCTGCAGCACGGGACGCGCGAAATAGGTCGCGAATTCCTTGTCGTTGACGGTGATCTTGCCGGAGCCCGGCTTCACCCAGACGCGCGCGATAGCGTTCTTGCGCTTGCCGGTGGCATAGGCGCGGCCCGACTTGTCGAGCTTCTGGACGTGGACGGGCGCGGCCGGCTGCGCGGCGGTCGTGACAGTCCCGAGTTCTGCGAGCGAGGAAAGCTCAGCCATTACGAGGCCCTCTTGTTCTTGGAGTTCAGCTTGGCCACGTCGAGCGTGACGGGCTGCTGGGCGGCGTGCGGATGTTCAGCGCCTGCGTAGACGCGGAGATTCTTCATCTGGCGACGGCCAAGCGGACCGCGCGGGATCATGCGCTCGACGGCCTTCTCGACGACGCGCTCGGGGAAGCGGCCCTCGAGCAGCTGGCGCGCGGTGCGCTCCTTGATGCCGCCGGGGTGGCCGGTGTGCCAGTAGTAGACCTTGTCGGTGTACTTCTTGCCGGTGAACACCACCTTGTCGGCGTTGATGACGATGACGTTGTCGCCATCATCGACATGCGGGGTGAAGGTGGGCTTGTGCTTGCCGCGCAGATGATTGGCGATGACAGTGGCGAGGCGGCCGACGACGAGACCTTCGGCGTCGATCAGCACCCACTTCTTCACCACATCCGCAGGCTTCTGCGAAAAGGTAGCCATGGTTTTGCTCTCGGTTGGACCTTCCCCATCCGCGAAGGACAAGGAAAGCGTTTCTTGTTGCTTGGATTGACGGAGCGGCTAAAGCCATCCGTCAATAACAAAACGGCGGCCGTTGCGGGCCGCTGCTTCGGGTGGGCTTATAGGCGAGGGCGCTGCTTGCGTCAAGGCGAGTGAAATCTCTGCTGGCGACCAAAGTCAAGCAAAAACAATGGTTTGAGTATACGGTATTATTTTACCACAAAGGAAAGGCGCTCCGGCCGATGACCGGAACGCCTCCGATAGAACAGGCCGTCAGCTGGCTGCTTCGAGCGAGCGGCGAATCTCGGGCGCAAGCTGGTCCATTGCGGCTGCGAGCCAGCCGCAGAGCTCGTCCGGCGCGGTGTCATGGATCCACACCAGCCGGCTGCGCCCATTGTTTTCAGCAAAGACCTGCATGGAGGTGTTGTCATGCCTGACCTCTTCGCCTTCCCATGCCCAGACGATCCGGCGTGCCTGCTCGTCGCGGGCAATCAGCCTCTCATGCACGACCTTGCCGCCGGCAAAGGTCATCTGCCGCAAGTCGGGCTCGACCAGACGACAGTCCACGAAGATGTCCGGCGTCGTCAGTCGTGGTCCCTCGGCAAAGTTGCCAACGGTCCGCCAGACGCTTTCCGGCGATGCATCGACGATCATTTCCCTGATAACTGATCCCATCTTTGGCACCTCTTGTAGGGTAGACAAATCTGTCTACTAGACAAATCTGTCTGTAGGCCGGAAAAAGGGGTACGTCAAAGGATATTCGGGATGGCGGGCAACGCTGCTGACATCACTGACATCGGCCGGGAGAGCTCTGCGCGCAATCGCGTTCTGGATACGGCGACGAAGCTCTTCTATGCCGAGGGCGTGCACGCGGTCGGCATTGATCGGATCATCGCGGAGGCAGGCGTGGCGAAGGCCACGTTCTACAAATATTTTCCGGCCAAGGACGAACTCGTCCGCGCCTATGTCCAGAACCAAAGCCGGCTGGGGAGAGCCGCG
This sequence comes from Mesorhizobium dulcispinae, assembly GCF_033977345.1. Lineage (NCBI taxonomy): Bacteria > Pseudomonadati > Pseudomonadota > Alphaproteobacteria > Hyphomicrobiales > Phyllobacteriaceae > Mesorhizobium > Mesorhizobium dulcispinae. Next base: position 425,230 of record NZ_JAVIIY010000002.1, on the reverse strand, counting down.
ATCGACGGCATCGGCAAGCGACCGGCGCGGGACGCCATCTTGGCTGTCTTCGACCTTGTCGCGGATGCAGCCGCTCAGCCAGGCTATCGCGGCTGCCCGTTTCTCAACGCCGCCGCCGAATATCCCGATCCGGGCCATCCTGTGAGGCAGGCGATAGGTGAGCACAGGCGCTGGAAGCACGAATTCCTACGCGGTCTGCTTGTCGCCGACGGCAACCCGGATCCGGAAACAATAGCCGATATCCTCACCGTTGCCGGCGACGGACTGCTGATCGCCAGCCACCTCGACAAGCCTGCGAACTTGCGTCACCTCATCCGCGAGACGGTCTTGCAGATCCTGGGACCGCCGGCGGACAAATAGTCGACGTCGGCAATTCGGCTAACGTTTCGGCCGCGAGGGAGCTTTGCTGTTTTTAGTGCTTGGCCTCGATTTCCTTGCGGGCGGCGCTCGAGAGAAATGCCGACCTCGTGATACCGCGCTCGCGTGCCGCGGCATCGATCGCGCGCAAGACGCCGCGTTCGAACGTCACGTTGGCTCTGACCACGGCACTGTCATTGTCGATCAGCGGTACCGAGACCAGATATGCTCCCTCGGCAAGGGCAGCACGGATTTCCGGGCGCGATACGATCGCCTCGTGGCTCGATGGCTCGGGGACAGGCATATCCTCGGCCCAAAGCTGCAGGGCTTCCACTGCATTCGGCACGATATCCGCTGCTGCATCCGCAGCCGAGAAGCAGCCGGGGATGTCGGGAAAGCGAACGCCAAACGCGCTGTCCGCATCCTTTTCGACCAGTGCGAAGTAACTCTTCATTTCGGCCTCCGCGCGCAATCTAGGTCGTCTTAATCCAGCCTGCCTGCTTGGCGATCGCGCGAGCGGTGCCGACTGGCAAGTCCTTCTCGGGATGCGGAACGACAAGCACAACAGCGCCTTTCCGGAATTTGTGATGTGAGCCCCGAACCGAAATCAATTCGAAGCCTTCATCCTTCAAGCGTTTTATGATGCGGCGGCTATCGCGCTCGATCAAAGATCACCTATGCGCATATATATACACATCCCATCGTGATATCAATTGTTAGGGTGAGGCTCGCTTCGGCGGGATCGAATAGGTGCCGGTCGCATGCGCCACGGTGTGCCTATCCGGCCCGGCGACGATGTCGATGTCGAACACCATCAGGCTTTTGCCGAGTTTCAGGATCCGGCAATGGCCGTCGATCGGCCCGGCCCCGGCCTTGCGGACAAAATTGATGTTGAGATTGGTGGTCACCGAAAGCGCGTCCGGCCCGGCGTGGCTGAGCACGCAGACATAGCCGCCGATATCGGCCAGCGTGAACAGCGACGGACCAGAAACCGTGCCGCCCGGACGCAGGTGCCGCTCGTCGGCATTGAGCCGCACCGTGCAGCCGCCCGGAAACACGTCCAGCGCCTCATAGGACGTGAACCGCTCGTTGAGCTGCGGATAGACGCTTGCCATCAGCGCGTTGACTTCGACCGCCGTGAGCAGCGGCTTCAGATTGCTTTGGGCTGGCATCGGCGGCTTCCTATATGAGTTGGCAAGTTCCAGGCACGCCTGGACCAAACGGTGCGACGGAGAAAACACGCCCTGCGGCTGTTCTTCAACCGGCAGCGTGTTAGTTCTGTTGCTCCATGAGCCGCGAGCGCTGACCCGGGAGGTTTTACAAGTGGCTGAAGTTGTCGCCATCAAGCCCGCCGTCGCCGACGGCCCCGTTCTCGCCGGCCGGGACAAGGGCGTTCTGCGCTTGACACTTGCCAGCCCGCCCGCCAACGCGCTCTCCCTGGCGACGATGGCCGCGCTGCAGGCGGAGTTCGATCGTGTGAAAGCCGACAAGTCCGTGCGCGTCATCGTCCTGGCGGCGTCCGGCAAGGTGTTTTGCGCCGGCCATGACCTCAAGGAAATGACCGCGCATCGCGCTGAACCGGACCGCGGCAGGGCCTTTTTCGAAAAGACATTCGCTGCCTGCGCAAATCTGATGCAGACGATCGTGCGCCACCCGAAGCCAGTGATCGCCGAGGTCGATGGCCTGGCGACCGCCGCCGGCCTGCAGCTCGTCGCAAGTTGCGATCTTGCCATTGCCTCGCATGAGGCGACCTTCTGCACACCAGGCGTCAACATCGGCTTGTTCTGCTCGACGCCGATGGTGGCGCTGTCACGCAACGTGTCGCGCAAGCAGGCGATGGAAATGCTGCTCACCGGCGAGACGATTGATGCGGCGACGGCCAAGGAATTCGGCCTCGTCAACCGGATCGTGCCGCGCGAATATCTGGCTCAGATTGTCAACAAATATGCGCAAACTATTGCTTCCAAATCGTCTTTGGTGGTCAAGACCGGCAAGGAAGCGTTCTACGCCCAGGCCGAGATGGGGCTGGCCGACGCCTATGCCTATACCGGCCGCGTGATGGTGGAAAACATGCTGGCGCGCGACGCCGAGGAAGGTATCGGTGCCTTCATCGGCAAGCGCAAGCCGGAATGGACCGACGAATAATTGGGCCCGGGAATGCATCGGCGCTTTTCCATCGTTGAGGGTCCCACTTGGCTACCCGTAAGCAATTGACGCGGCTGAAGGCGCCCTATCTCAGGCGCATCCTGCTCGAGCCGTCCCGGGTCGCGGATTGGGACCAGTACCCCTGGAACCTGCCGATCTTCCGGGATCGCGAATTCGAGTTCGAGTTCACTTCGGCCATCACCATCATCGTCGGCGAGAACGGCACCGGCAAATCGACGCTGCTCGAAGCCATAGGCGCGCTGGCCGGCTATGACGAGGCGGGCGGCGGCAAGGGTTACATGCCGGTCGATCATTCCATCGCTATCGATAAGAGCGGTGCATCGCTTGCCGGCACGCTACGCGGCCACTGGCTGCCGAAGGTCACCGCAGGCTGGTTCTTTCGTGCGGAGTCTTTCTATTCGGTCGCGCGCTACCTTGATAAGGTGGCGCTTGAGGATCCGTTCAAGCCGCCGCCACCTGATTTCCTGTCATGGTCGCATGGCGAAGGCTTCATCCGCTTCTTCGAGGAGCGCTGCCGCCGGCAAGGCATCTACATCCTCGACGAGCCCGAAAGCGCGCTTTCGCCGACGCGCCAGATAGAATTGTTGAAGCTGCTACAGCGCATGGAGCATTCCGGTACCGCGCAGGTGATCATGGCCACGCATTCGCCATTGCTGATGGCCTGCCCGAACGCGCGGCTCTTCCGCATCAGCCGCTTCGGCCTCGATCCGACCGATTTCCAAGACACCGATCATTTTCGCATGATGCGCGACTTCTGCAGCGATCCGGCTGCCTTTCTCGCCGAAGCGCTGTATGAGGACGAGCCATGAATCACGACGCTTACGACAACACCTACATCGCCGATATCCTGAACTCGGTGAAGACGATCGCCATGGTCGGCGCCTCGCCCAACGACGTGCGGCCGAGCTATTTCGTGCTGAAATATTTGCTCGCCAAGGGGTTTTCGGTGTTGCCGATCAATCCCGGTCATGCCGGCAAGCAGATCCTGGGGCAGACGGTCTATGCCAGCCTGGCCGATCTGCCGCATCCGGTCGACATGATCGACATTTTTCGCGGCTCGGCCGCTGTGCCGGGCATCATCGACCAGGTGCTGAAGCTCGATCCGCTGCCCAAGGTCGTCTGGATGCAGCTCGGCGTTCGCCATGACGAGGCAGCCGCCCGCGCCGAGGCCGCCGGCATCAAGGTGGTGATGAACCGCTGCCCCAAGATCGAATACGGCAAGCTGTCGGGCGAGATCGGCTGGACCGGCGTCAATTCCGGCGTGCTGTCGTCGAAGAAGCCCTTGATGCGCCAGGGCTTCCAGAGTTTTGGCGTGCGGCAGAAATAGGCCGATAACCAGCCGCGCAAAATTATTCCGGGAAGAGATGGATTTTTCCGGACGTTCGCCGCAGATCGCACGCCGAAAGGCATTTTCTACTTTGCATTCACGACCGCGCTTCGCCAAGAATGCCCGGCGATTTCGAAAGATCTGGAGAGGAAGGTTTCGATGACCCGTACGCCCGGTTTCAACACGCTCGCCGTCCATGCCGGCGCCAAGCCGGATCCCGCGACCGGCGCGCGCGCCACGCCGATCTACCAGACCACGTCTTATGTCTTCGATGACGCCGACCATGCCGCCTCGCTGTTCGGGCTGAAGGCCTTCGGCAACATCTACACCCGCATCATGAACCCGACCCAGGCGGTTCTGGAGGAACGCATCGCCGCCCTCGAGGGTGGCACCGCCGCGCTTGCCGTCGCTTCGGGCCACGCCGCGCAGGTCATCGTCTTCCACAATCTGATGCAGCCGGGTGACAATTTCGTATCTGCGACAAAGCTTTATGGCGGCTCGATCAACCAGTTCGGCCATGCCTTCAAGAATTTTGGCTGGGAGGTCCGCTGGGCCGATACCAACGACATCTCGACCTTCGAGAGCCAGATCGACGACAAGACCAAGGCGATCTTCATCGAGAGCCTCGCCAATCCGGGTGGCATCTTCGTCGACATCGAGAAGATCGGCGACATCGCCCGCAGGCACGCCCTGCCGCTGATTGTCGACAACACGCTGGCCTCGCCCTATCTGGTGCGGCCGATCGAGCACGGCGCCGACATCGTGGTGCATTCGCTGACCAAGTTCATCGGCGGCCACGGCAATTCGATCGGCGGCGCCATCGTCGATGGCGGCACCTTCGACTGGTCGAAGTCGGGAAAATATCCAATGCTGTCGGAGCCGCGCCCTGAATATGGGGGCCTCGTGCTGCACGAGACCTTCGGTAACTTCGCTTTCGCCATTGCCGCCCGCGTGCTCGGCCTGCGCGACATCGGCCCGGCGATCTCGCCCTTCAACGCCTTCCTGATCCTGACCGGCCTGGAAACGCTGCCGCTCAGGATGCAGCGCCATTGCGACAACGCGGTCAGCGTCGCGGCCTGGCTTTCGAACCATCCGAAAGTCGCGTGGGTGAACTATCCCGGACTGCCGAGCGATAAGAACAATGCGCTGCAGAAGAAATACTCGCCGCAGGGCGCAGGCGCCGTGTTCACCTTCGGCCTCAAGGGCGGCTACGAGGCCGGCGTGAAGTTCGTCGAGGCGCTGGAACTGTTCTCGCATCTGGCCAATGTCGGCGATACCAAATCGCTGGTCATCCACCCCGCATCGACCACGCACCGCCAGTTGTCCGACGAGCAGAAGGTCAAGGCCGGCGCCGGGCCGGACACCGTTCGGCTGTCGATCGGCATCGAGGATGTCAACGACATCGTCGCCGACCTTGAACAGGCGCTAGATAAGGTCTGATCCGATGTCGGCCTTCCTTGCCGTGAATATCGAAAGCGTCGAGCCGGAGGCCGGCGCGCCGGCCCCGGACCGCGTGATCTCCGGCGATCCGAAATTCCGCACCTGGAATGTCGAGGAGCGCGACGGCGGCCTTTATGCCGGCATCTGGGAAGCGACGCCGGGCAAATGGCGCATCGTCTACGACGAATGGGAGTTCTGCCACATCCTGTCAGGCGTTTCGGTGATCGCCGAGGACGGCGGCGAAGCACGCACCGTCAAGGCAGGCGACAGCTTCTTGCTGCGGCCAGGCTTCAAGGGCACTTGGGAAGTGCTCGAGACGACGCGGAAGGAATATGTGATCCGGCTTTAGATAGCGGGTTTCAGAGCAGGCGGTCCACATCGGCACCGCCAAACCCGAAGCCTGCCATCAGCGTTCGGTGCCAGGGACTCCCGAGCAGATCGCCCAGGCAACGATCCACTTGATCGCGAAGCGCGGCATTGCCCTTGGCCAGTGCGAAGGCGCCGGCGGCAGGCTGCCTCTCGGATGCCGGTACGTCGACAACGTCGAGCGACGCATCAGGCCGCCGGGCAATGTAGCCGCGATGCGCCATGGCGACGCTGGCATAGGCCTGGACCGTGCCCCTCGCCACGGCCTCCGCTGCCTCTGCCTGCGTCGCGAATATCCTGACCCGTTCGGGTGGAACGCCGTTCTGCAGCGCTGTTTGATGCTGAATCTGGTCCGAGATCACGGCCAGTATCGCTGAAGGATGCCGGGTGAAGGAGCGGTAGCCCCTCAATCCTAGCGGATTGTCCTTTGCGACCATCAGTCCGTCCGGCAACGACCAGATCGGTCGGGTAAAATCCACGAACTGTCTGCGCTCATCCGAGATGAACAGGCCGGTCGTCATGTCCCAGTGGCCGTTGGACAATCCGGGCAGAAGTTCGGCGAAATCTGTCTCGATCGGCGAGAAATCCTCCAGCTCGAGCACCTGGCAAATCTTCTCGGCGAGCTTTGCGTCGCAACCGCCGAGCTTGCCGGAATCATCTGTGAAGCAGAAGGGAGGTTCCTGCAGGAAGGCGAATCTCATTTCGTGTTGTCTTCACAAAGTCACCGCGAGCTTCTCCAGCCCGTGGAAGTGATATGTGTCGCGAAAGTGTGGCTCCTCTGCCAGACGAAGCTTCGGCAGACGCTCGAACAGCGCTTTCAGCGACACCTGCAGCTCAAGCCTCGCCAGCGGCGCGCCGATACAGAAATGGATGCCGGCGCCGAAGGAGACGTTCTTCTGGTCGGAGCGCGCCGGGTTGAATGTGGCCGGTCCGGCGAACGCCAGCGGGTCGTGATTGGCCATGCCGAGCAGCAGCGCGACCATCTCGCCGGGCTTGACCAAAATGCCCGGTGAAACTTCGATTTCCTCGTAGGCGTAGCGCAGGAACATATGCAGCGGCGCGTCGAAGCGCAGGCATTCCTCGACCGCTGCGACGCTTCTCTCAGGCGTTTCGAAGAAGCGGCGCGGATCGCCGCCTTGCCCCAGAATGGAGCGCACGGCATTGCCTGTCTGGTGCACGGTGGCTTCGTGGCCGGCGTTGAGCAAAAGGATCGCCGACGAGACCAGCTCGTCCTCGGAAAGCTTTTGACCGTTGTCCTGGGCTTCGATCAGAAGTGACAACAGGTCGTCGCCAGGCTTCTTGCGCCGCTCGCCGACATAGCCGCGCAGGAAAGCCGCGAAATCGCGCGCCGCGCGGTTCGCCGTCTCCTCGGTCTCGCGCGTGCGCCCATGCATGTACATGGCGACCATCTGATGCGACCAGTCGAGCAGTTGCGGCCCCATCTCGACCGGAACGACGAGCATCTCGGCGATGATGGTGATCGGCAAAGGCGAGGCGTAGGCGGGCAGAAGGTCGACGCCCCCCGGCTCGAAACGGTCGATCAGCTCATTGGCCAACACCTCGATGCGTGGCCTCAGCCGTTCGACCTGGCGCGAGACGAAGGCGCGATTGACCAGCGTCCGCAGCCTGGTGTGCACCGGCGGCTCGAGCTCCAGCATGGAATTCGCCTCGATCGCGTCGAAGGCGGTGAGGTGCGAGCGGTCGTCACCGATGTCGCGGCTGTCGGGAATGCCGGCCGGGTTCTGGCGGCCGAAGCGGCGGTCGCGCAGCAGGCGGCTGACGTCGTCGAAGCCGCCAAAACACCAGAAGCCGTAGTCTTCCCAGAAGAAGGCGTTCGATGTGCCGTGCAGGAAGGCATAGGCCTCATAGGGGTTCTGGACGAAGGCGGGCTCGTGCGGATCGAGCCGCAGGCGGCGGCTGGCGGGGTCGAAGGTGAGATAGTCTGGCATCATGTTCGACCAATAGCGCGCCTTGTCGGCCCGATGCCAGACCGTATCTTGGCGCCCGTCGAGCCGATGCGTTGAGCCAGGCAGGCAAACGGTGGCGTGTGAAGGGCTTCGGCGCCGCGCTCTAGTGTCCCGTCTTCAATATGCTTGCCACCTTGGCGGCGATCGCGGCGTCGAGCGCCTGCCAATTTCCGAGGAACTCGCGCGGGAAACGGTAAGTGAGGCTGAGATCGTCGCCGACCTGGATGTCGCGTTCGCAGGGCGCCAGCGATTCTTCGGCGCTCGGGCCGGCAAGGCAGCGGGCGACGAACGGGTCTTTTCCCGGCCGCTCGGCGACCGCCAGCACCTCATTGAGATAGCCTGACTTCTCGGTGAAGCCGTAGAGCGTCGTCCCGCCCGGCCCGGGCGTGCCCGGCTTGACGATCAGGGCGCTGTAGATCGGCGCGAAGCGGCCGCTCATGTCGCGCGACATCATCCGCGGCTCGAACGACAGGAAGATGATCTTCTTGGTCGAGGTGTGGTTGAAGTCGTCGCGTGCGGCGGCGCTGTAGCCGTCCATCTCGGGATAGCGCAGATAGAGGTCGAGGCGCGAGGCTATGCCGTCACGCCTGGCCTGGTCGAAGCGGATGAAGTTGGCCGGCACGGAGATCACGTTGTTGCCGATGACGACCTGTCGGACCGTCGTGTCGTCGGTATAGCCGGCCATGGCGATCGATCGGCCGAGCCATTTGCCGCCGACGCTGATGGCTACCGAGAGCAGGGCGAGCGCCGCGAAGGCGTAGAACACCCGCTTCATCAAGGTCGAGTCGACGACCTCGAACTCCGGGCTGGCGGCAGTTGCCTCTCTCATCGCGGTCCCCGATCCGCTCACCTGTCCTCAGGTGGCACAGCTCGCGCGGCATGGCTCTTGCAGCGCGTCGGCACGACTGTGCGGTCTCATGGTAAACGGTTGGTAAAGATGGATCCCATGTTGTTGCTCCCTCTCTATGCTTTTGCGGTCGGCCTGACGGCTTGCGGCCTCGCCGGCTCGGCCATGGAAATCCTCTCCGGCCGGCGACTGGCCTTCGCCGAGCCCTATGTGTCGCCTGCTCATATCGTGCGCTCGCTTGCGGCGACCGCCTGCGCCGGACCGTTCATGCTCGCCAATGATGCGCTGGCTGCCCGGCGCGAGGGGCGCATCGGCACGCTGGCGCTGCTTTCGTGCGGCTGCACGGCCGTGGCCTGGGCGCTGGCGCTCGGCGTTGTGCTGATCACCATTGCCTCATGGGCAACGGGTCTTTAGGTCTTTGATTTTGAGCATGTATTTGTCCCGAAACCGCTGCACACTTTCGGGAGAACTGCTTTAGGCTCTGCCGAATTCTCGGCTTGAGACGAATCGGAGACGAAAAAATGCCGATCTATGCGATCGATGGGAAAGCGCCTCAATTCGAGGATGCCGAAACCAACTGGGTGGCGCCCGACGCCACGCTGATCGGTGATATCCGTATAGGCCGCAATGCCGGCTTCTGGTTCGGCGTCGTCATCCGCGGCGACGGTGAGCCGATCACGATCGGCGCCGACACCAATGTGCAGGAACATACGGTCATGCACACCGATCCGGGCTATCCGCTTACCATCGGCCAGGGCTGCACCATCGGTCATCGCGCGCTGCTGCACGGCTGCACGGTCGGCGACAACAGCCTGATCGGCATGGGCGCCGTCGTGCTCAACGGGGCGAAGATCGGCAGGAATTCGCTGGTCGGCGCCGGCGCGCTGGTGACGGAAAACAAGGTCTTCCCGGACAACTCCCTGATCGTCGGCTCACCCGCCAAGGTGATACGGGCGCTGGACGACGCGGCGATCGAGAGGCTGCGCGTCTCGGCCGCGCACTATGTCGCCAATGCCAAACGCTTCAAAGCCGGATTGAAGAACGCCTGAGAGCCGGCGTTACGCGCCACGGCCTGCCGCCGGCTTAACCGCGCCGGGACAGTGCCTCGCGCAGCAGCGAAGCTCCCGCTTCGAAACCGGCTTGGTCCGCGCCTTCGAGGGCGGTCTCACAGTCATCGATGCGCGTCCTGAGCGACGGATCCGCACCCGACGCCAGCAGCAGGCGGATCGCCTCGGCATCGCGCTGAGCCACAGCATAATGCAGAGGCGTCCAGTCGTTCACGCCGCGCATATTCGGATCTGCGCTATGTTCGATCAGGGTCCGGACGATCTCCAGCCTGTCCGGCCGCTCGGTGGACAGCGCGGCGATGATCGAAGGAAAGCCGGCGTGGTCCTCGTAGTTCGGGTTCGAGCCGGCATCGAGCAGCGTGGTGATGAAGGCGGCTGGACTCCAATAGATCGCGTATTCCAGCGGATGGCCAAGGCCGAGCTCGAACGGCATTTTCTCGTCGAACCAGCGCGCCGAGCCGCCGAGCGCCTTGCCAAGCGCCTCGAAGTCGCCCGCCTTGAAGGCGTCGTCTATGGCCTTGAACAGCTTGGCGCGCCCACAGCGGTCGTTGGGGATTTCCAGCATCGCCTTCCATCCGAAATGAACGGCCATATTGCTCCCATTCGTCGCGATCGGGGAAGGCCAGCCGGACTACGGCGGAGTCGCCGATGGGCATGGCCAGAAAAGGCGGAGCCGGCCCGGGGACAGGGCCGGCTCCTAAAACCCGGTCGTTGGGGACGGGGAGGGTGGGGACTCGACCGGGCTTTTCCCTAAGCACGCCGCGCGAACGCGACGTGCTCAATTTCTTTGTGCATGTCCCAACACCGCTGCGCGCTGTTGGGCGACATGCGACCGGCGTCCTAGCGGACGCTGGCGACGGCGTCCTCGCGGCCGTCGTTGATCGAAACCCAAACGCCTGAATTCTCGGTCGATTGACGTTTGAGGTAGGTGTAGACCGTGTCGTTCCAGGCGAGCACTTTCGGCTCGAGATTGTCGAGGATGAATTCGCCGAGGCTGGTGCGCACCGTCAGCACCGCATGCCCGTCGCCGTTCGGCTGGCGCACGACCGTCATCAAGAGGTCGCCGGCGGGGACACCGGCGGCCATCAGTTCGCGGCGCTTTTCCAGCGCATAGTCCTCGCAGTCGCCAACGCCATTGTCGGGATAGGCCCAGTATTCCTCGACCCCGTAGATCTCCATGTCGGTGCGCGGCTTGACGCGGGTGTTGACCGAATTGTTGACGCTGATCATCGTCGCCCACAGCCTGCGCGTCAGCTCGACCGGGGACCCTTTCGCCGTCCTCTCGTTGCATTCGACCGGAATACGCTGACAGAATTCATAGTGGCCGACCGGCTGGGTGGTGCGACCACCCGTGTGCATGAACACCGGTCCAGCGCTTGCCGTCCCCCAGGCGGAAAGCTGCATCGCCATTGCCAAGAGCAACAGCTTGCCCCTCATCATTTTCATTATGGTAGTCTCCCCGTTTGAGAGAGACTGTGCCACGTTGGGATTTATTTGACGCAAAAACCCGAAGTAGATATTGAGTAAAACGCCCGTAGAATAAATATAAAATTTGAACTATCTCGATTTCGGATTGTTGAGGTTTTGCCCGGCGTCGCCGGTTCTATCGAGACGTTCTCGGCATGCCGCGCGGTTGCGAAAACGCGCCGATCCGGCCAACAAAAAACCGGCCATCGGTGGCCGGTTTGCTGCGTCTTTGAGTTATGCGGCGATCAGGATCGCGGCGCGTTGAATTCCGAATCCAATGTCTCCGGTCGCTGGATGACGGCGAATTCGATGGCGACGCCGTCCTCGAAGTGTCGCACCACCTGGCCGCGCATCGTCCCCAGCATGACCTGCACGCCGATCGCCGGCTTGACGTCTATCTCGATCGCCGCGCCCGAGAGCGACAAGTCGATGATGCGGCACTGATACTGGCGCCCGTCGGTGAGCTGCAGCACGCTCATCGGATTGCGCGGCGCGACGCGTTCGTGGCGTCGGTCTTCAGGCAGGTCGAGCTCATGCTTGTTGGCAAGCCAGGTGAGCTGGGCGGCGAGCTTGTCCTTCTTGCGGTCCGAAGCAATGACGGTCATGGCGAAACCGTCCTGCGAGGTGCGTGTCACGACGCCCTCGATGCGCCCGATGTGGTCGATATAGGCAATGACCTTTTCGCCCGGCATGCCGACGCGATCCGTGCGCAAGGCGACATTGCCTGGCGACATGTCGATCACCTGGCATGCATGCTCTGTGCGGTCCTCCAGCATGAAGCGTCCGTAGATTTTCACCCGGACACGCTGAAAATTGCGCCGCTCCACACGGGACGGCGCGTAGTCTGCCGCCGCTGACCTCATGACTGCCTACACCCCGTTGGCATTCCGCGCGACGATGCGAGGAATTTCACCGGAAAAAGCTACAGCAAAGCAGGTTAACAAAGGGGAAAAAGCCGGCATCAAAAGGCCGGGGGATCGGACGCTCGCGCAAGGCAGAAGCGGGGTTTGATCAGGGTTAAATTAGCCCGCGATCCGCCTTACTCGTTTCGCCCGCCGTCGAAGACGACGAGATGCCGGATCCGGCGCGCGCGGCCGAGCGCCGAAATGGTCTCAGGCGCGTCGAATTCCGTCGGCACGAGCGACGGAACATCGATCGCGGGCCGGTTTTTCAGGAACATCGGCTCCTTCTCGGGATCGATGACCCGGATCGCGTCGATCAGCGCATCGGCGAGCGGGTCGGCACCCAGCCAGAACGGTCTATCCGCGGCACTGACGATGCCGAGGCAGCGAGGGTTCTCGACGCCGCCGTCGAGCGGCAGCGCAAGCAGCTCGAACTTGTTGGAGCGGCCGTTTCGGCTGAATCCTTCATAGGTCAGAAGCAGCACCGATTTCTGGTCGAAGACGCCGTGGATGAGCCGCGACATAAGCCGCTGGTCCCTCTCGCGCCAGAGCGAGGGGAAGGAGAACCCCTTGAGCTCGCGGCCGTAATAGGCGCAAAGCCTGGTGCCGGCCAGCCGGAATACGGCTTCGCCCCGTGTGTCGCGCTCCAGGATGAACGTGTCCGCCAAGAGCGACTTGATGTCCGCCGGCTCCACTTCCGAACGTTTCGGGGCAGGGCGGCCATCACGCAGTTGGTTCCAATATTGGAACAGCGTGATTGATCCGTTCTGATTCATTTCCATTCCGCTCCGGCAATCTGCCTTTTTTCTGTCCCATCGGCGAACAGACAGGGTGCCCTCCGATGACCTTCATGCGGTGCGGAGCAGGATGCGTGCCAGTATCGTTAACGTTTGTTCACGCCTCGGGGCCGTTAAGGTTAAGAATTGGTTTACGTTGCGCGTCGGCGAGGCCTGTGGCACACCAAAAACCACTCCAAAACGGTCGTTTCGCAACGATCGGCAGCACTTCAGTCAAGAGTTTACGGGGAATAGGGGACTCGACCGGCCGTTCAGGGGAAGCCCTGAACGGCTTCTTTTTGATTCGCGCTCCCTGTCGATTCGGCCCCCTATTCGATTCAGCCTGGGGCGATTCGCGGTTTGTGATTCGATCGGGCGTGAACTACATGCTCGGCCGAAAATCGAGTCTTCCAGCCAGCAGCAAGAGGCGCATGAGCGAACCGGTAAGCCCGACTGAACCTGAACCGCGGCCCGACGAAGAGGCGCCGAAGCCACGCCGCGAGCCGGTGTTCAACCTGCCGCCGGCGGTGCTGGCGGTGATCGCAATTTGCGCGATCGTCTTCCTGCTGCAGCAATATGCGCTGAACGACGATCAGCAAATGACGCTGCTCTATGACGGCGCCTTCATTCCGGTGCTCTATACCGGGCAGTACGGCTTCGACTGGTTCCTGTTCACGCGCCCCTTCACCTATGCCTTCATGCATGGGACCTTTGCCCATATCGCCATCAACATGGTCTGGCTTGCCGCTTTCGGCTCACCGCTGGCCAATCGTTTCGGCGCGACCCGGTTTGCGGTGTTCTACGCCGTGACCGGGCTGGCTTCGGTCGCGCTGTTCTGGGCAATGCACCCTTATGGCGAGATGCCGCTGGTCGGTGCTTCGGGCGCGATCTCGGGAATGATGGGAGCGGCGGCGCGCTACGGTTTCCGCATCGACCGTTCGTCCGGCCGTGCGGCCTTCGCCGGCGAGCCGTTACCGATCGCAATCGTGCTGCGTTCGCGCGGCGTCATGACCTTTCTCGGCGTCTGGATGGTGATCAACCTCGCCACCGGTCTGCTCGGCTTCGCGCCGGGTATCGACGGACAGATCGCCTGGGAAGCCCATATCGGCGGCTTTGTCGCCGGCTTCTTCGGCCTGCGCTTTTTCGACCGCCCCATGCCGGCTGAATAGCCCGCATCATACTTGAAATGCAACCAATCACGGCGCACGATGTTGCCATGCATGTCGCCCAAAAGTGCGAAGCGGTTTTGGGAGAGCGACATGCATCAAAACAAAGCCTTAAAGCGCGCTGCGGCACGCTTTAAGCACCCAGCGTCTTCCTAAGGGCGCTGGGGCCGGAAAGCCGGTCGGGCAGGAGCCGGCGAGCAAGGCTGAGGAGGACGCCATGACGGTTAAGGCAATTCTTGAAAGCAAGGGCCATGACGTGTTCACGCTCGGGCCTAATGAAAAGCTGAGCGAGGCCATCCGGATCCTGACCGAGCATCGGATCGGTGCGCTGGTCATCACCAATGGCGACCGCAAGATCGTCGGCATACTTTCCGAGCGCGACATCGTGCGGGTGATTGCCAGGGAGGGCGCGGCCGCGCTCGACATACCGGTCCGTTCGGCCATGACGCCCAAGGTCAAGATCTGCAACGAGAACCATACGGTCAACGAGGTCATGGAGATCATGACCAAAGGCCGCTTCCGCCACCTGCCGGTGGAGAAGGACGGCATGCTCGACGGGATCGTCTCCATCGGCGACGTGGTCAAGCGCCGCATCGAGGATGTCGAGCGCGAGGCCGAGGAGATCCGGGCCTATATCGCCACTGCTTGAGGCGAGGATGGTGCCGCCGGCCGTTAGAGCAATTCCAGGAAAAGTGCGCAGCGGTTTTCCGTCGGGAATTGCGTGGGAAAAAACAGCTGGAGCGGGGCAGCATAGCTGCAATGCTGTCCCGCTCCGGCGGCCGGCGGACTTCAGCGGCGTCTACCGATTGTCCAACTCGGCGCGGACGAGTTCCAGCCCGCGCCTCGTGATGCGATACGGTCCGCCCCCTGACGACGAAACCGCCTTCTTCCGTTTTAGTTTCCGAAACAGATCGAGATCGACGCCCGGATAACGCCAACCGTCACGGGTCAAGCATTGGACCGAAGCGATCTTCTTCTCGTCTTTTCTATTTCGATGCGCCCGCCTTGCGCGAGCAGGTGCAGGATGCGCTGTTCCCCACAGCGCCGCGCGTCCTCTTGGACGCGCAAAAGGACGCTGTGGCACTTTAGTTTGGCGCATGATCCTTTCCGAAAATCGATTCCGATTTTCGGGGTCATGCGCTGCGCGAAATGTCCATTGTGTAGAATTCCCGGGAAAACAAAAAAGCCGCCGCCGCAAGAGTTTGCGGCACGGGGTTTCGGGTTTTCTGCCCTGCCTCGCTACGAGGTCAGGGCCTTACCGGGACTGAGCGTAAGTGGACATCCACTCTCCATTGGGATGGATGACCTATAGGCGAAGGTGGCGGAAAAGGCCAGCGCGCGGCTTTGCGCTTGTCTCGCCGGGCTGTTTGCACTAGCGAAGTTGCTCACCAAATTATGCGTCTACGCATAACCGCGACTTCTAGATACGCAGGCCTCCATGAGCATCATCGATACCCGCACGCCCGACCCGAAACGCCTGATCGCCGGCGCCACCGGCGACTGGGAAATCATCATCGGTCTCGAAGTGCATGCGCAAGTGACGTCCGAGGCAAAGCTCTTCTCCGGCGCGTCGACCTCTTTCGGCGCGGCGCCCAATGCCAATGTCAGCCTGGTCGACGCAGCAATGCCCGGTATGCTGCCGGTGATCAACGAGGAATGCGTCAAGCAGGCGATCCGCACCGGGTTGGGCTTGAAGGCCGCGATCAACCACAAGTCGGTCTTCGACCGGAAGAACTACTTCTATCCGGACCTGCCGCAGGGCTACCAGATCTCGCAGTACAAGCAGCCGATCGTCGGCGAGGGCAAGGTGATCGTCTCCGTCGGGCCGGATCGGCAGGGCGAGTTCGAGGACATCGAGGTCGGCATCGAGCGCCTGCATCTGGAACAGGATGCCGGCAAGTCGATGCACGACCAGCATCCGACCATGTCCCATGTCGACCTCAACCGGTCCGGCGTGGCGCTGATGGAGATCGTCTCCAAGCCCGACATGCGCTCCGCCGACGAGGCCAAGGCCTATGTCAGCAAGCTGCGCACCATCATGCGCTATCTCGGCACCTGCGACGGCAACATGGACGAGGGCTCGCTGCGCGCCGACGTCAACGTTTCGGTGCGCCGCCCGGGTGGCGCCTTCGGCACGCGCTGCGAGATCAAGAACGTCAACTCGATCCGCTTCATCGGCCAGGCCATCGAATCCGAGGCGCGTCGGCAGATCGCCATCCTGGAAGACGGCGGCGCGATCGAGCAGGAGACCCGCCTGTTCGATCCGAACAAGGGCGAGACGCGCTCGATGCGCTCCAAGGAAGAGGCGCATGACTACCGCTACTTCCCGGATCCCGACTTGCTGCCGCTGGAATTCGACCAGGCCTATGTCGATGATCTGGCGCAGCATCTGCCGGAACTGCCGGACGACAAGAAGGCGCGGCTGATCGGCTCGCTCGGCCTCTCGACCTACGACGCCTCGGTATTGGTGTCGGAAAAGCCGGTCGCCGATTATTTCGAGAAGGTGGCCTCGGGGCGCGACGGCAAGCTTGCCGCCAACTGGGTCATCAACGACCTGTTGGGTGCTCTCAACAAGGCCGGTAAAGATATTGAAAGCGCTCCGGTTTCGCCCGATCAGTTGGGCGCCGTCATCGATCTCATCAAGGAAGGCACCATCTCCGGCAAGATCGCCAAGGACCTGTTCGAGATCGTCTGGAACGAGGGCGGCGATCCGCGCCAGCTTGTCGAAAGCCGCGGCATGAAGCAGGTGACCGACACCGGCGCCATCGAGAAGGCAGTCGACGAGGTCATCGCCGCAAACCCGGACAAGGTCGAGCAGGCGCGTGCCAAGCCGACCATGGCCGGCTGGTTCGTCGGCCAGGTGATGAAGGCGACTGGCGGCAAGGCGAACCCGCAGGCGGTCAACGAGCTGGTCAAGGCCAAGCTCGGCATCGAGGGTTAGCGATGTTTGTGCGGACGGCGAGCGAACGCGATCTCGCTGCCGTCCGTGCGTTGCTGGTCGAGACGTGGCATGCCACTTATGATGCCGTCTATGGCGCCAGGCGGGTCGCTGAAATCACGGACGACTGGCACTCGATCGCCTCGCTCAGGGCGCGGCTGACGCGCCCCAATTCGGAATTCCTGGTCGCCGACGATGGCAAGCGCATCGGCGGCATGGCTTTCGCTTCTGCCACCACGGACCCGAAAATCGTCCTCTTGAACCAGCTCTACGTGCATCCGGACTGTCAGCGGCAAGGGATCGGCCGATTGTTGCTCGACGAGGTCGAGGCCAGCTTCCCGGAAGCGCGGACGCTGCGTCTGGAAGTGGAAGAGGTGAATGCTCCGGCGATCGCCTTCTACGAGGCGAATGGGTTCCGGCCGACGGGCAGGACAGCGGATTGTGGCGGCGGTTCGGGGATATCGGCGCTGATCTTGGAGAAGTGGCTGGCGTAGGTCGTCCGGCGGTTGTGTCCGGCTGCGCTGCACCCTTTGGATTGATCGTATCCTTCAGTCAGGCGGAAGGGATTTCCACATTGTCGATCAGCCTGGTGGTGCCGAGCCAGACCGCCGCGAGCAGGCGGCCGTTGCGGTCGCGCCGCCAGGAGCCGAGCGTCACGGCCTCCCGCGCGGCGACGTAGTCGACCTTTCGGAAACCCGCCCGGACGAGCGCTTCCGCGGCATCGCTCGTGATCCTTGCCTCATCCGCGCCGGAGGCCAGTTCCGCCGCGGTTTGACGCAAAACCGCGTTGAGCTTGCGCGCGATGGCGAGCTCGGCCTCGCCGAGATAGGCGTTGCGGGACGACATGGCGAGGCCATGCGCGTCGCGCACCGTCGGCGCGCCGATGATCTCGACCGGCAGATCGAGGTCGCCGCAAAGCTGCCTGACAACGCAAAGCTGCTGATAATCCTTCTCGCCGAACACTGCGCAGTCGGGCGCGGCCTGCAGGAAAAGCTTGGCCACCACCGTGGCGACGCCGTCGAAGAAGGTCGGCCGGAAATCCGTTTCCAGGCCGGAGGAAGGCCCGCCGACCGAGATTTTGGTGGCAAAGCCGGGCCGGTACATTTCCGCCACGCTCGGCGTGAAGGCGAGATGCGCGCCTGCTTCCCGCAGCCTGTCGAGATCGCGGGCCAATTGGCGCGGATATTTGTCCAGGTCCTCGGTCGGCGCGAACTGCCTCGGATTGACGAAGATCGAGACGACGCAGCGTGCAGCCCGTTCGAGCGCGATCCTGACCAGCGAGATGTGGCCGTCATGAAGGGCGCCCATGGTCGGCACCATGGCGATCGTGAGGCCATCCCGGCGCCACTCCCGGATCTGCGCGCGAAGCGCCGCGACGCTGTCGACAACGATTGGTCCGCTCATGCCTGGTCCTTGCCCGATGCCGCCGAAAAGACGTGATCCTGCCCAGGAAATGCGCGGCTGCGCACCTCGGCGGCGTAACGCGCCGCCGCATTCGCAATGGTGTCGCGCAGGTTCGCGTATTCCTTGACGAATTTCGGCACCCGGTCGACGGTCATGCCGATCATGTCGTCGATGACCAGGATCTGGCCGTCGCAGTCGCCGCTGGCGCCGATGCCGATGGTCGGGATCGCGATATGGCGGGTGAGGTCGGAAGCCACGGCCTCCACCGTGCCCTCGATGACCACCGAGAAGGCGCCGGCCTTTTCGACCGCTTCGGCGTCACGAAAGAGAGCGGCAATGTTTTCCTCGGTCCGGCCCTTGATCTTGTAGCCGCCATCCTTTTCCACGGATTGCGGCTGCAGGCCGATATGGCCCATAACCGGTATGCCTTCGGCGACAATCGCCGCGATCTGCGCGGCTACGGCGACGCCGCCCTCGAGCTTCACCGCCTGGCACCCGGTCTCGCCGACGATGCGCCTTGCCGAGGCGACGGCCTCCGCCGGGGAGGCCTCGTAGCTGCCCGCGGGCATGTCGACGACGACGCAGGCTTTTGTCGAGCCGCGCATCACCGCCTGTCCATGCACGATCATCATCTCCAGCGAGGCGCCGAGCGTCGTGGCATGGCCATGCAGCACCATGGCGACGCTGTCGCCGACCAGAAGCAGATCGACATGCGGATCGAGCATGCGGGCTATCGGATAAGTATAGGCGGTGAGGCAGACAATCGGCACGCCCCCTTTCCGGCGGCGAATGTCTTCGGCGCCGATCCGATTGCCGGTGGATCGTTCTGGGGCCAATCGTCACCTCCCTCAACCGGCGCGGGCCAAGCGCCCGCTTGCTTTAGAAACACAGGCAACGCTTGGCAAGCCGAGGTGGCGACATCTCCGCGCGTGTATCGATTAATGCATGTCGCGCAAAAGTGTGCAGCGGTTTTGCGAGAACGACATGCATAAAAACAAAACTAAAGCGCGTCGCCTGAATCGGTTTCAGTGCGACGCGCTTTAGCGCACGAAGCATTTACATCGCGGGCACGGCAAAACCCTTGCCTTCGCGATGACCTGACGCCATAAGCAGGAAACAGCGCGGCCGCTGCCGCCACGAGGATTTGGATGAAGACTTTCCTGCTGCAGTTTTTCACCTGGTGGAACAGCCAGACGCTGGGCACGCGCTTCCACACCTGGCGCTTCGGCAAGAAGGTCGGCGAGGACGAAGCCGGCAACGTCTACTACGAAGGCGGCATCGATTCGGAAGGCCGCACCCGCCGCTGGGTCATCTATCGCGACTATTCCGAAGCCTCGAAGATTCCCCCCGGCTGGCATGGCTGGATCCATCATCGCGTCGATACGCCGCCCTCGAGCGAGAGCTACAAGGCTCGCGAGTGGCAGAAGCCGCATCGGCCGAACCTCACTGGAACGCCCGGCGCCTATCGCCCGCAGGGTTCCATCCTGACCAATCAGCATCGCCCGCAGGTGACCGGCGACTACGACGCCTGGACGCCCGGTTCGTAACTGCGTTTTTCGGTCCTTTGTCGCCACAATTGGCGTTTAGCTGCTTGCTGATATCGCAGCCATAACTAGCCTTGGGCGATTGAAAGAATCACCCGGGCGCAACCACCGGTATCCTTGCATGAGCTTCTTCGAGCAATTCCAGGAAAAGTGCGCAGCGGTTTTCCGTCCGGAATTGCGTGCAACGGCTCTGATCCGCCTTTCGACGGGACTGTTCGCGGCAGCGTCCGTTCTGGCCGCCTCGACACCCACGTTCGCCGCTGCCCAGGCGCCGGCGGCGCCCGCGGTCTCCGACCGCATCACCAACCCGGTCGCCGAATTCGCCGGCATCGACAAGATCACCGGCCGCATCATCACCTTCGACGTCTATATCGACGAGACCGTGCAGTTCGGCGCCCTGCAGGTGACGCCGCGCGTCTGCTACTCGCGGCCCGAGACCGAACAGCCGAAGACCGATTCCTTCGTCGAGGTCGACGAGATCACGCTCGACCGCAAGATCCGCCGCATCTTCACCGGCTGGATGTTCGCCGAAAGCCCCGGCCTCAACGCTGTCGAGCACGCCGTCTATGACGTCTGGCTGAAAGGCTGCAAGCAGAAGTCGGACGTGCCGCCGCCGACCGCCGCCAAGGCCGACACGGGCAAGCCGAAGACGAATGCCGCCAAGCCGAAGGCGCCTGCGCCCGAGCAGCCGGCCGAAGCTGCGCCGGAGCCGGACGCAGCGCCCTCAGCGGACGGTGCCGACACCACGGACCAGAACTGACCCGGAACCCTCGTTTTCGCTATCCGTTGGTAGACGGCGATAGCGACGGGAGGTTTCGATGGCAAAGATCAGGCCGATCACCGCCAGCAAGAAAGAGCTTCTCGATATCGAGAAAGGGTTCTGGACCGGCGATTCCCATTACTTCGTGGCCCATGCGGACGTGGAGTGCCTCGTCGCCTTTCCGGAGATGGCGAAGGCGATGACCAATGCCGAGTTGGCCGGGACCGCGAGCAAGCCCAATCGCTGGCGCGATCTCGACATCCGGCTGAAAGGCATGGTCGAGCCAGGCAGCGATATCGTCATGCTTACCTATGAGGCTCAAGCGACGCGGGAAAACGGCGAGCCCTATGCGGCTCTCGTCAGTACCGGCTACGTCCATCGTGCCGACGGATGGAAGATGATGTTCCACGCCCAGACGCCGATCGAGACATCAGCCAGCGCCTGACGGCTTTGGACGCTAGGGATAAAAAATCGCGTCGCCCTTCAAGGCCTCAGCCAGCATCTTCTCGTACCGGCTGCGCGGCACGTCGATTGCGCCGAAGCGCTTGAGGTGCTCGGTGGTGAACTGCGTGTCGAGCAGTGCGAAGCGGCGTCCGTTCAGCCGCTCGACGAGATAATAGAGGCAGGTCTTCGAGGCGTCGGTTTCCCGGGCGAACATGCTTTCGCCGAAGAAGACGCGCCCGAGCGAAACGCCATAGAGGCCGCCGACCAATCGGCCCTCGCGCCACGCCTCGACGGAATGGCAGTGGCCCAGCCGGTGGAGCTCGACATAGGCTTCGCGGATCGGCGCATTGATCCAGGTCGAGCGGCGCTCGTCGCGCTTTTCGGCGCAGCCGTCGATCGTCGCCTCGAAATCGAAATCGTAGCGGATGTCGAAAGGATGCCTGCGGATCGTCTTCTTCAGGCTGCGCGGCGTGTGAAAACCGTCGAGCGGAATGATGCCGCGCGTTTCCGGCCGCACCCAGAATACTTCCGGGTCGGTCGCGCTCTCGGCCATCGGGAATACGCCCGACGCATAGGCTTTCAGCAGCAGGTCGGTCGGAATGCGATAGCCGGGCGCGTACGGACGAGTCATTGCGCCATTATAACCGCAAGAGCCTAATGCATGTCGCCCAAAAGTGCGCAGCGGTTTTGGGGGAACGACATGCATCAAAACAAAGACTTAAAGCGCGTCGCGATCTTTCAGATCCGCTCCATGCGCTTTAGGTTAGGTTTTTGATTTTCACGCATGCCTTTGCCCCGAACCGGTTCCCGTTTTCGGGAGGCATGCTTTAATCCTCCTTGGCCAGATATTCTTCCAGCCAGTGGATGTCGTAGTCGCCATTGGCGATATCCGGATTGCCGACGAGATCGCGGAACAGCGGCAGCGTCGTCTTGATGCCGTCGACGACGAATTCGTCGAGCGCCCGGCGCAGCCGCATCATGCATTCGACGCGGTTGCGCCCATGCACGATCAGCTTGCCGATCAGGCTGTCGTAATAGGGCGGGATCCTGTAGCCGGAATAGACGCCGGAATCGACGCGGATGCCGAGGCCGCCGGGCGTGTGGAAATGCGTGATCGTGCCGGGCGAAGGCGTGAAGGTGCGCGGATCCTCGGCATTGATGCGGCACTCGATGGCGTGGCCGTTGAACTTGATGTCTTCCTGCCTGACCGACAGCCCGCCGCCGGAGGCGACGCGGATCTGCTCATGCACGAGGTCGATGCCGGTGATCGCTTCGGTCACCGGATGCTCGACCTGCAGGCGGGTGTTCATCTCGATGAAATAGAATTCGCCGTTCTCATAGAGGAATTCGATGGTGCCGGCGCCGGAATAGCCGAGATCGGCGATCGCCTTGGCGCAGATGCCGCCGATGCGCGCACGCTCCTCGGCATTGAGGGCGGGGGAGTTGGCCTCTTCCCACACCTTCTGATGGCGGCGCTGCAGCGAGCAGTCGCGCTCGCCGAAATGCACGCCGTGGCCGGCACCGTCGCCGAAAACCTGCAGTTCGATATGGCGCGGCTTCTCCAGATATTTCTCGATGTAGACGGCGTCGTCGCCGAAGGCGGCGCCGGCTTCGGATTTTGCCGTCTGCAGCGCCACCTCGAGGTCGGCTTCCGTGCGAGCCACCTTCATGCCGCGGCCGCCGCCGCCAGCCGAAGCCTTGATGATGACCGGATAGCCGATCTCGGCGGCAACGCGTTTCGCTTCCTTGTCGTCGCTGATCGCGCCGTCGGAACCGGGCACCACCGGAATGCCAAGCCGCTTTGCCGTGCGCTTGGCCTCGATCTTGTCGCCCATGATGCGGATATGGTCGCCCGACGGGCCGATGAAGGTGATGTTGTGGGCGGCGAGGATATCGGCGAACTTGGCGTTTTCCGACAGGAAGCCGTAGCCCGGATGCACGGCGTCGGCGCCGGTGATCTCGCAGGCGGCGACGATCTGATGGATGTTGAGATAGCTTTCGCGCGACGGCGGCGGGCCGATGCAGACGCTCTCGTCGGCAAGCCGCACATGCATGGCGTCGGAATCGGCCGTCGAATGGACCACCACCGTCTGGATGCCGAGCTCCTTGCAGGCGCGCAGCACCCGGAGCGCGATTTCGCCGCGATTGGCGATGAGGATTTTTTGGAACATCTGCCGCTGTTCCCGGCTCTACTCGATGACCACGAGCGGCATGCCGTATTCGACCGGCTGGGCGTCCTCGATCAGGATCGCCGTCACCGTGCCGGCGCGCGGCGAGGGAATCTGGTTCATCGTCTTCATCGCTTCGATGATGAGCAGCGTCTGGCCTTCCTTCACTGTCTGGCCGATCTCGACGAACGGCTTGGCGTCGGGCGACGGCGCCAGATAGGCGGTGCCGACCATCGGCGAGGGCACGGCGTTCTTGGCAGGATCGGCTGCCGCCGCCGGGACAGCCGCCGCCGGCGCGGCAACCGCGGCGGCGGGCATGGGAAGCGGAGCGGCGACCGCGTGGACGGCCTGCGACTGGCGCGACACGCGCACCTTCAGGTCGCCGAGCTCGACCTCGATCTCGGTCAGGTTGGTGTCGTTCAGTATGCCCGCCAGATCGCGGATCAGCTGCTGGTCAACACCGTTCTTCTTTATCGACATTTTCGAGCCTTCTGTTTGGGAGCCGGTCACAGGCGTGCCGCCAGTGCCTGCAGCGCAAGCGTGTAGCCGAGTGGCCCGAACCCGCAGATCATGCCGACAGCGACCGGCGAGACCATGGAGACGTGGCGGAAAGGCTCCCGCGCGTGGATATTGGAAAGATGGACTTCAGCGACGGGCAGCGGCGCGATGGCTCGGATGGCGTCGTGGATGGCGATCGAGGTGTGGCTGTAGGCGCCAGGATTGATGACGATGCCGGCGGCCTTGTCGCCGGCCTCCTGGATCCAGTCGACGAGGTCGCCCTCATGATTGGACTGGCGAAAATCGATCTCCAGCCCGAGCGCCGCGCCCGCGGCCTTGCAATCCTCGGCGATGGCGGCAAGCGTCTTGCCGCCATAGATGCCCGGCTCGCGCTTGCCGAGCGCATTGAGATTGGGACCGTTCAGGACGAAAATCGTTTTCAATATGCCGACCTCTTCGGCGCTCGGCCACCAGCCGGCGCGCCGGACCTCTATAATGGGCATAGCCGCCGGCGAAAAGAGCGCAAGTGCGTTCTTTCGCTGTCCACAACAGGCGGAAAACCCGCCTGTTGTCGCAACCCGTAACGAACTATAGCGCGCTCTTGGCCTGCTCGATCTTTTCCGCCAGGACCTGCTGTCCGAGCGCGCCGAACACTACCTCGTTGCCGACCACATAGGACGGCGTGCCGGTGATCGACAGTTTGGTGGCGAGATCGTAGGTCCGCGAGAGCGCCTCGTTGATGCTCGGATCCTTCATCTTCTCGCGCAGCTTCGCCTCGTCGGCGCCGAGCGAAAGCGCGACCTTCATGGCGGTCGATTCGGTGGCGCGGCCCTGGCCGCCGAGCAGCGCGGTGTGGAACTCGCCGTATTTCTCCGGCATCATCAAGTGGAAGGCCATCGAGACCACGCTGGCCTTTTGTGAATCGGGGCTGAGGATCGGGAATTCCTTGAGCACGAAGCGCAGATCCGGATCGGCCTTGGTCAGCGCCTTCATGTCTTCGATGGCGCGTTTGCAGAAGCCGCAATTGTAGTCATAGAACTCGACGATGGTGACCTTGCCCTTGGGGTTGCCGACGACGCCGTCGAAGGTGGAATTGAAGATCTCGTCCTTCGCGTCCTTGATGACGCCGAGCGCGGCGAGCCGCTGCTCTTCCTTCTGCTTGGCCTCGAGCGCGTCCTGAACCTCGAGCAGGACCTCCGGATTCTTCAAGAGATAGTCGCGGATGATGCCTTCGACCTCCTTGCGGTCGATCTTGGTGTCGGCGGAGGCCAGTTGGATGGCCTGCGTCGTGTCGGCTTTCGCGGCCTGCGGGCTTCCTGCCACGAAGCCGAATGCCAGCATGCCGAGCGCTACCGCCACGCCGGCGCTGCCGAGCAGGATTGCCTTGTTCATGATTATGTCCTTCTGCCTGTCCCGGTCTCTCTAGTCGCCGCGCACGGCCGGGAGGTTCATTTGAGTTTGTTCGATGGCGTGTAGTTTATGATATCCTGCGCGCGAAGCCAGCCTGGCTCGCCGCGCTTCAGCTTCTGTTGAGCGCGCATGGCGAAGATCTTCGCATTCTTGTAGTCGGCCGAATAGAAATGGCCTTCGGCGGTCGCGAGATCGGCAGCCGGGATTTGCCCCAATTCGCCATAGGCTTGCGCCAGGTAGCGATAGGCTTCCGCATTCTCCTTGTCGCGGCCGATTCCGTTGTTGAGCTGCGTCACCGCCTTCTTTACCGAATCCGGCGTGCCGACCGCCATCAGCGCCTGCCCCAGCGAGACCATCAGCAGCCCGGATCGCGCCGGATCGAGGCTGACGGCCTTGGCATAGGCATCCGCGGCATCCTTGGGCTTGTTGACCTTCATCAGGATGTCGCCGCGCAATTCCTGGAAATACGGGTTCTTCGGCTGTTCCTTGATCAGTGCCGCCGTCTTGGTCAGCGCTGCGCCCGGATTGCCATAGAGATAGGTCTGCTGCGCGTCGCCATAGCGCGAGGCGATGCCGGTAGGGTTCTTGCGCATCAGCCGCGCCACGGCCGCCTGGCCCTGCATATAGGCGGCGATCTTGATGCGCATCATGTCATGCCGCTGCTGCAGCGCCGGCGGGTCGACCTGGTTGACGTACGGGCTCGCCTTGACCAGCACTTCGAGGTTGGCGATGCGCTCCTGCGGCATCGGATGGCTGATCCGGTAGGGATCGAGCTGGGTGCCCGACAGCGACAGCGCACTCTGGAAGCGGGCGAAGGTCTTCAGCATACCCATGCCGGACTGGCCGGTGGCGTTGAGATAGGTGATCGCCGAGCGGTCGGCGGTGATTTCTTCGCCGCGCTGATAGGCAAGGATGCTGCGCTGTGCCATCTCGCCGCCGCCGGCGGCAACGCCCATGCCCGCGCCGGCAAGGCCGCGGCTTTTGGTGGTGGCGCCTGCGACCATCGCGCCCGCACCGAGCAGCGTGGCGATGATGGCCATGGTCTTGGCGCGGTCGAGTTGGTCGCGCAGCTTCTGCTGATGGCCGCCTGCGATATGGCCGGCTTCGTGCGCGATGACGCCGATGATCTCGTTCGGCGTTTCGGCCGTCACCAGCGCGCCGGTGTTGATGAACAGGCGGCGGCCCGTCACGAAGGCGTTGAAACTCTGGTCGTTGACGAGAACGATATCGATGCCGTCATTGGCGAGGCCTGCCGCCTTGAAGATCGGCCGGGCATAGTCGCGCACCAATGCTTCGATCTCGGCGTCGCGCACCACAGGCACGCCTTGCGCGAAAGCGTTCACGGAGGCGGATACCGCGACTGCGGCTGCAAGCAGGAGTGTCGCGAATCCGCGCGCGGTTCGCCCTATCGCGGTCGATCTGTCAATCATCGTTCGGGGTCGGCTCCACATGACAGGTCCACTGGTAGACGAGCGGGCGAAGGATGAAAAGTCGGCGCCGATAACTTCCTGCGCGCTTGTGATCCCCACATCAATCGGGCATTTGTGCGGCGCTGCCGTCGAACCGCGGCAGCTCCAAGGCAAGCGAGCGTTGCTTTGCCTGTGGATTTTTGCCAACCAAAGGCAGGCTGAAAGAGGTCAGATGGTCGTTTCGCTTTCACGCCGCGGCGAGGTCGAGCCGTTCCACGCCATGGATATTCTGGCCGAAGCCAACCGGCTGAAGGCCACCGGCGTTCCCGTGGTGTCGATGGCGGTCGGCCAGCCGTCGGATCCGGCGCCGGCCGGCGTCCGCGAAGCCGCGGCCCTGGCTCTAAAGCACGGCCGCATCGGTTATACCGACGCTCTGGGCCTGGCGGAGCTGCGCAAGGCGATCGCCGCGCACTATGGCGAGCATTACGGGATCGATGTCGCGCCGGCCCGTATCGCCGTCACCACCGGCTCGTCCGCTGCCTTCAACCTGGCTTTCCTGGCGATGTTCGATCCCGGCGACCGCGTCGCCATCGCGGCGCCCGGCTATCCCGCCTATCGCAACATCATGGCCGCGCTCGGCATCGAGATTGTTGAGATCGAGCTTGGATCGGACGCCTATCTGCACGCCGAACACCTGAAGAACGCGCATCGCGACAAGCCGTTGAAAGGCGTGCTGTTTGCCAGCCCGGCCAATCCGACCGGCGCGGTGATCCCGGCGGACGAGCTTGCGGCGCTGGTAAAGACGGCCGAGGAGCTTGGCATCGCGGTGATTTCTGACGAGATCTACCACCGGCTGGCCTATGCCGCGCCCGATGTCAGCGCATTGGCCTATGGCGCCGGCGTGACGGTGATCAACTCGTTTTCGAAATACTACTGCATGACCGGCTGGCGCATCGGCTGGATGGTGCTGCCGGAAGAGCTGGTGCGGCCGGTCGAGCGCATCGCCCAGAGTCTCTACATCTCGCCGCCGGAGCTGTCGCAGATTGCGGCGATCGAAGCCTTCAAGGCCACGCAAGAGCTAGAAGCGGTGAAGGCGCGCTACGCCTGGAACCGCGACCTTTTGATGAAGCGGCTGCCGGAGCTCGGCTTTGCGCTCGCCGCACCGATGGACGGCGCATTCTATGCCTTCTGCGACGTCACCCGGCACACCAATGACAGCATGGCCTTCGCGCGCAAGATGCTGGCCGAGGCGCATGTGGCGGCCACGCCCGGCCGCGACTTCGATCCGCTGCAGGGCCACCGCACCATGCGCTTTTCCTATGCCGGCAGCCACGATGACATGGTCGAGGCGCTGGCGCGCATCGAACGCTGGCTGAAATAGCGCCATGCCGGAACTCGAACAAGCGTTGGCCGAAGTGGCGGCCGAAATGGCGGAGCGCAGCGATCGCGGCAATGTCGCCACCTACATCCCGCAACTCGGCAAGGTCGATCCGCAGAAATTCGGCATTGCCGCCGTGACCAATGACGGGCGCGTCATCCTTGCCGGCGATGCCGATCAGCCGTTTTCGATCCAGAGCGTCTCGAAGGTGTTCACCCTCACGTTGGCGCTGGGCAAGGTCGGCGACGCGCTGTGGCAGCGCGTCGGCCGCGAGCCCTCAGGCAACCCGTTCAATTCGATCGTCCAGCTGGAGCATGAGAACGGCATTCCACGCAATCCGTTCATCAATGCCGGGGCGATCGTCGTCTCCGACGTCCTGCTTGCCGGCCATCAGCCGCGCGAGGCGATCGGCGAGATCCTGCGCTTCGTCCAGTTCCTGGCCGACGACGATACGATCATCATCGACCGCGAGGTCGCGGCTTCCGAGCGCGCCACCGGCTACCGCAATTTCGCTCTGGCCAACTACATGAAATCCTTTGGCAATCTCCATCACGAACCGGAGCTGGCCTTGGGCGTCTACTTTCATCATTGCGCCATCGCCATGAGCTGCCGGCAACTCGCCATGGCCGGCCGCTTCCTCGCCAACGGCGGCCGGAATCCGGCGACGGGGCATTCGGTCGTGTCGACCGAGCGGGCGCGCCGCATCGGCGCGCTGATGCTGACCTGCGGCCACTATGACGGCTCCGGCGACTTCGCCTTCCGCGTCGGCATTCCGGGAAAGAGCGGCGTCGGCGGCGGCATCCTTGGCATCGTGCCGGGCGTTGCCTCGCTCGCCGTCTGGTCGCCCGGCCTCAACGAGAACGGCAACTCCAAGCTCGGCTCGATCGCGCTTGAGAAGCTCGCCAGGATGATGAACTGGTCGATCTTCGCGCCTTGAACCGCGGGTTCTGCCACCCAGACCGGAAGTGCCTGAAAACGAAAAATCCCGCGCCGGATAGCGCGGGATTTTGTTAAAAGATCAACCTAAACGGCTGAAAATCTTAGAAAAAGCCTTTCCGCTGCCACCAGCCGGCGCGCTTCGGCTTTTCTTCGGTCTTGGCCTCGTCGCTGACGCTGGACGAAACGACGGGGACGACCGGCGCGTCGATCGACTGGGGCTTGCGCCGCGTCGGATGCGCATTGACAGGCACCGCGGCCTCAGCCGGAGCAGAAGCGGCGACTGCCAGCTCCGGTTCGGCGGCCACGGGTTCGGCGTTCACGGGTTCAGCGGAAGATTCCGCCGCCGGCTCGGGCGCTTTCTCGGCGACCGTCTCCTCGGCGGCCTTCTTTGCTCGCGAACGGCGCGGCTTCTTCGGCTTCTCGGTCTCTGGAGCATCGTCATTGGCGGGCGAGGGCGCGGCCTGCCCCTCGGCTACCGCGACCGGCGGCGCGCCTTCGGGAGCTTCGACGTCCGTTACTTCGCCTTCGAGACCATCGCCGGTGTCGGCATCGGCGGCGATTTCGCCTTCCTCGCGGCGATTGCGCTTGCCGCCGCGCTTGCCGCGGCGGCGCTTCTTGCCCTGACCTTCTTCGGCCGCTTCCACCTCGGCCGGTGCTTCAGCCGTCACCTCGGCCGTTGCTTCGCCTGGCGTCGCCGCGGCATCCGCCGGCGCGGGGGCCGAAACGGCATCGCCAGGGGCCTGGTGTTCACGGTCGCGATCCTTGCCGCCGCGCCGACGCCGGCGCTTGCGGCGCTTGCGGCCGCCTTCGCCATCCTCGGACCGCAGCTGGTGCTGTCCCTGCTGCGCATGGCGCGGCTGTTCGGCCTGGACCGAGACCTCTTCTTCTTCCTCGACGACGATCTCGTCCTCGGGCTCTTCCGGCTCGACATAAGTCGGCAGGCTGCGCACCTCGACAAAGCCTTCCGGCTTCTCCGCCACCGAGCCGCGGAAGATCGCGTAGTGCTGCGCACCCAGCGTCTCGTCGGCTTCGAGCGTGATGGTCAGGCCGAAGCGGGCCTCGAGCTCGACCAGGTTGGCGCGCTTGTGGTTGAGCACATAGAGCGCGGTCGCGGCCGGCGTGCGCACGATGATATGGCTGCGCGAATCCTTGAGCAGGAACTCCTCGATTGCCCGCACCACCATCAGCGCCACCGAAGAGTCGGAACGCACATGGCCGGTGCCGCCGCAATGCGGGCAGGGCTTCATCGTCGATTCCAGCACGCTGGCGCGGATACGCTGGCGCGACATCTCCATCAGGCCGAAATGCGAGATGCGGCCGACCTGGATGCGGGCACGATCGTTCTTGAGGTGATCCTTCAGCCGCTTTTCGACGGAGCGGTTGTTGCGGTTCTCCTCCATGTCGATGAAGTCGATGACGATCAGGCCGGCAAGGTCGCGCAGCCTCAGCTGCCGGGCGACTTCCTCGGCGGCCTCCAGATTGGTGTGGAGCGCGGTGTCCTCGATCGAATGCTCCTTGGTGGAGCGGCCGGAGTTGACGTCGATCGAGACCAGCGCCTCGGTCTGGTTGATGATGATGTAGCCGCCGCTCTTCAGCGTCACCTGCGGCTGCAGCATGCGGTCGAGCTGCGCCTCGATACCGTTGCGCACGAAGATCGGCGTTGTGTCGCGATAGGGCTGCACCACCTTGGCATGGCTCGGCATCAGCATGCGCATGAAGTCCTTGGCCTCGCGATAGCCGTCGTCGCCGGAGACCAGGATCTCGTCGATGTCCTTGTTATAGAGATCGCGCACCGAGCGCTTGATCAGGCTGCCTTCTTCATAGACCAGGGCAGGGGCCGTGGACTGCAGCGTCAGGCTGCGGACATTCTCCCAGAGCCGCATCAGATATTCGTAGTCGCGCTTGATCTCGGCCTTGGTGCGGCTTTCGCCGGCGGTGCGCAGGATCACGCCCATGCCCTGCGGCACCTCGAGGTCGGCGACGACCTCTTTCAGCCGCTTGCGGTCCTGGGCGTTGGTGATCTTGCGCGAGATGCCGCCGCCACGCGCGGTGTTCGGCATCAGCACCGAATAACGGCCGGCGAGCGAGAGATAGGTGGTCAGCGCCGCGCCCTTGTTGCCGCGCTCTTCCTTGACGACCTGGACCAGCAGGATCTGGCGGCGCTTGATGACCTCCTGGATCTTATACTGGCGGCGGACCGGCTTGCGGCGGTTGCGGACCTCTTCCAGAGCATCCTCGGCGCCGACCGATTCGATCTCGTGCTCGTCCGAATGCGCGGACGAAACCTCTTCGAGCATGCCGCGATCATTGTCGCTGGGGGCCGCTTCGCTGGCCGGAGCGACCTCGCTGTCGGATTCGGTCTGCGGCACCGCTTCCGAAATCACATCGGCGTCGACGCTTGCAGCCATTGAGCTAGGGCCGCCCTCGGACGGCTTGTTATCCGCATGCTCGGCGGCTTCGCTTTCGGCGGTCTCGCTGCTGGCCTCGGGAGCCTCGTGCTCGTCTTCGCCGGCTGCCTCGGTCACGGCCTCGACGGTCTCGGAGACTGTGTCGACGGCCTCCGTCGTGGCATCGGCTGCGTCGCCGGGCTCACTAACGGAAGCGCTGGAAGCCGCTATCTCTTCAGGGTTTTCGTTGGTTTCCTCGGAGCCGGCCGCATCGGCGCCGCGCTTCTGCTCGGCGCGGTCGCGGTTCCTGCCGCCGCGCCGACGGCTGCGGCGGCCGCCGCGATCGCGCGCCTGCTGCTCCTCGCCGCCCTCAGCCTCCTCGTCGTCCTCGTCCTCGGCCTCCTGCGCTTCGGCGCGCAGCAAGGCCTGACGGTCGGCGACCGGGATCTGGTAGTAGTCGGGGTGAATTTCACTGAAGGCGAGAAAACCGTGACGGTTGCCGCCATACTCGACAAAGGCTGCCTGAAGGGAAGGTTCGACGCGGGTTACGCGGGCGAGATAGATGTTTCCTTTGAGCTGCTTCTTGTCCTGGGATTCAAAGTCGAATTCTTCGATGCGGTTACCGCGAACGACAACAACGCGTGTTTCCTCCGGGTGGGAGGCGTCTATCAGCATCTTGTTGGGCATTATTTCGTTTCCTCCCGGCAGCCATCAGCCGCAGCTGGCGAGGCAGGCCCCGCCGCTTTGTGCCTGGATTTGTGTGGATGCCGGATAATTGACTGTCCGCCGGCCGGAGCTTCAACGCGATGGCGGTGCCGCCCGCAGCCACAATGGCGCGGTTCGATGCGGACCTTTCCATGATTGCGCTTGAAGCCATCGGCACCCAGCAGAACCTTTTGAACCAAAGCCCGGGCTTGGCCGGACCAGCTTATTTGCTCACACAGAGCCGGCACGGGACATCCCGGCCGTTTTCATCGCGCAGGTGATTCCCCCGCCACGGGAGCACGCCTGCGAAAATCGTCGCGATCACCTGAAACCTGGAAGCGCCTTCACATCTTACCCCTTGGGGGAAACTGCGGAGGCGGGCGGTTCCTGGATTGCAGTGATCCAATGTCGCTTTTATGATTTGGCGGGGTGGAAGGCAACCCCGATTTCGGATGCCGGCAAAAAGCGCTTCCGTTGGGGAAGATCGCGCTCCATCCACCGCTTGAAAAGGCTTGGTTAACCTTCTCTGGATACCAATCGTTAATCGAGTTGGCCGCCAGACAGGCCCATCTGCAAAACAAGCCGCCGCGAGGCGCGCCAAACCGGGAGCGACGGACAAAGAGATGGGACTGGCAGGCACCGCAGACAAGTGGCGTGGCGCCGCCGGGCATCTCCGGCTCATGGCAAGGGCCCTTTTCCTGCTGGCGATCCTGCTTGGCCTGACCTCCGCCTCGCGGGCCGACGGGCTTCTTGGCGCAACCGGCTACAAGATGGCCGGCGACGCCACCAAGATGCGGATCGTCATGACCTTCGATCACGAACCGGACCTGAAGTGGTTCCTGCTGCGCGGACCCAACCGCCTTGTCGTCGATCTGCCGCGCACGCGATTCGCCCTCAACGCAAAGGACGTGAAGCCGCGCGGCCTGGTGCGCGCCGTTCGCTACGGCGATCAGGGTGAGGGCTCGCGGCTGATCCTCACCGGCAGGGGGCCGTTCGCCGTCGACAAGCTCGATGTACTCAAGAATGACGACGGCAGCGGCTATCGCATCGCCATCGACATGTCGGCCGCGTCGGAACGCGAATTCGACGAGGCTTTGGCCAACCAGTCGCTGACGACCGGCTCGACCGTTTCCACCGACAAGGGTGGCCGCGTCGGCACCGGACCGGTCTCCGCGCCCGGGCATCGCTTCACCGTGGTCATCGATCCCGGCCATGGCGGTGTCGACGGCGGCGCGGAGAGCACGGGCGGCACGGTGGAGAAGAATGTTACGCTCGCCTTCGCCACGGAATTGCGCGACAAGCTGGCTGCTGTCGGCAAGTACGATGTGTACATGACGCGGGACAATGACGTGTACTTGCCGCTCGACGAACGCGTGCGCATCGCCCGCCAGCACGAAGCCGATCTTTTGATTTCCATCCATGCCGACACGATCGCCGTCAAGGGCCTCCGAGGCGCCACGGTCTACACATTCTCCGACAAGGCTTCCGATCCCGAGGCTCAGGCGCAGGCCGATCGCGAAAACCTGTCCGACCAGTTCGCCGGCATGAAGATCGAGGACGACAACAAGGAGGTCACTGACATCCTGATCGACTTGATCCGCCGAGAGACGCACGGCTTTTCGATGAGCTTCGCCCACACGCTGGTCGGCCAGCTGTCGACCAGCGTCGGCCTGATCAACAATCCGCAGCGCTCGGCGAGCTTCAAGGTGCTGAAGGCGCCGGACGTTCCCTCCGTGCTGGTCGAGCTTGGCTATCTCTCCAACAATAAGGACGAGGCGCAGCTGCTCAGCGCCGACTGGCGCGGCAAAGCGGCCCAGAGCATAACCAACGCCGTTGCCCTGTTTGCCGCGGCGAAGGCAGGAGCCAGGGCTGGTGGCTGACGGGGACTGCACCCGCCCACAACCTTGAGCCGTCACACAACCTAAAGCAGCGTTGCGCGACGACAACACGTGGCGTTATTATTGGCGGACCGAGTCCTGAAACTTCGCGCTGCCGTATTTTGTCCACATGGTCGCGACATGGGTTTTCCATTGCGGATTGGGACCGCCCCGTGAAGCTTGCGCGACTGTCGGCTTCGTTTAGGAAAATCCCGAACCTCGGACTGGAGCGGGCATGATTCGTCTCATCGGCTATTTCTTCGGCATCGGCACGACGCTGGCGCTGCTGGTCGCTGCCGGCCTTGCCATCTATATCAGCCATCTGACGAAGGACCTGCCCGACTACGAAGTCCTGGCCAAATACGAGCCGCCGGTGACGACGCGCATCCATGCCTCGGATGGCTCGCTGATGGCCGAATACGCCCGCGAGCGGCGCCTGTATCTGCCGATCCAGGCCATCCCGGACCGCGTCAAGGCCGCCTTCATGTCGGCCGAGGACAAGAACTTCTACAATCACCCCGGCATCGATATCACCGGCCTTGGCCGCGCCATCATCGTCAATCTGCAGAATTTCGGCTCCGGCAGGCGCCAGGTAGGCGCCTCGACGATCACCCAACAGGTGGCAAAGAACTTCCTGCTCACCTCCGACCAGACCTATGAGCGCAAGATCAAGGAGATGATCCTGGCCTTCCGCATCGAGCAGGCCTATTCGAAGGACCGCATCCTCGAGCTCTATCTTAACGAGATATTCTTCGGCTTCGGCGCCTACGGCGTTGCCGGCGCCGCGCTCACCTATTTCGACAAGTCGGTCAACGAACTCACAGTCGCAGAAGCCGCTTACCTCGCGTCGCTGCCCAAGGGCCCCAACAATTATCATCCCTTCAAGCATGCCGACCGGGCGCTCGAGCGCCGCAACTGGGTCATCGATCAGATGGTCGAGAACGGCTACGTCACGCGCGAGGAAGGCGCCAAGGCCAAGGCCGAGCCGCTCGGCGTAACGCCGCGCCGCAACGGCTCCTATCTGTTCGCCGGCGAGTTTTTCACCGAGGAGGTGCGCCGCCAGATCATCGCCCGCTACGGCGAGAACGCGCTCTATGAGGGCGGCCTGTCGGTGCGCACGACGCTCGATCCGAAGATTCAGTTGATCGCCCGCAAGTCGATGCAGAACGGGCTGCTGAAATACGACATGCTCCGCGGCTATCGCGGACCGGTGACCCATATCGACATTTCCGGCGACTGGGGCGTTCCGCTCGGTGCGGTCAAGGGGCTGGAGGACGTGCCGGAGTGGACGCTGGCCGTCGTGCTCGACAGTTCTGCCGATGGGCTGACCATCGGCATCCAGCCGGCGCGCCAGGTTTCTGGCGACCTCGTCAAGGACCGCGTTGAGGGAAGCGTCAGGAAGGACGACATGGGCTTCGCCATGCGCCATTTCGTCAACGGCAAGTCCGTCCGGGCGAAAGCGCCGGCGGAAGTGCTTGAGCCCGGCGACGTCATCTTCGTGCAGAAGAACGACGGCTCCGACAATACCTACAGTCTGCGCCAGGTGCCCGAGGTCGAAGGCGGCCTGGTCGCTATGGACCCGCATACCGGCCGCGTGCTGGCCATGGTCGGCGGCTTCTCCTACGCGCAGTCGGAGTTCAACCGCGCCACGCAGGCGATGCGCCAGCCCGGCTCCTCGTTCAAGCCGATCGTCTATTCGGCGGCACTCGACAACGGCTACACGCCGGCTTCCGTGATCATGGACGGCCCGATCACCATCCAGAGCGGCAACACGACCTGGACGCCGAAGAACTATGACGGCACGGTCGCCGGCCCGGCCACCTTGCGCTCGGGCATCGAGAAGTCGCGAAACCTGATGACGGTGCGGCTCGCCAACGACATGGGCATGAAGCTGGTCGTGGAATATGCCGAACGCTTCGGCGTCTACGATCATCTTGCGCCATACCTGCCGATGGCTCTGGGCTCCGGTGAGACGACGGTGATGCGCATGGTGTCCGCCTATTCGATCATGGCCAATGGCGGCAAGTCGATCAAACCGTCGCTGATCGACCGCATCCAGGATCGCTACGGCAAGACCGTGTTCAAGCAGGACGAACGCGGCTGCGAGGGCTGCAACGCCACCGAATGGAAGAACCAGGTCGAGCCGGAACTGGTCGACAATTCCGAGCAGGTGCTCGATCCGATGACCGCCTATCAGATCACTTCGATGATGGAAGGCGTGGTGCAGCGCGGCACCGGCGCCACCATCGCCGAGCTCGGCCGTCATATCGCCGGCAAGACCGGCACAACCAATGACGAGAAGGACGCCTGGTTCATCGGCTTCACGCCGAACCTCGTCGTCGGTCTCTACATGGGCTACGACACGCCGCGCGGCCTCGGCAAGGGCGCCACCGGCGGCGGCCTCGCCGCGCCGATCTTCAAGGACTTCATGCGCGTCGCGCTCGACGGCACGCCCAATGTCGACTTCCAGGTTCCGGAAGGCATGAAGCTGATCGCGATCAACCGCAAGACCGGCATGCGCGCGGCCGAGGGCGACCCCAACACCATCATCGAGGCGTTCAAGCCCGGCACCGGCCCGGCCGACAGCTATTGGGTCATCGGCATGGGCGCGGACGGCTCCAACGGTGCCGGCGGCGCTCTGTCGCCGCAGGCCAATCAGGCCATCCAGGACGGCGGCGGCGGGCTCTACTAGCAGCGTTTCAATTCGAAATGGGCCGGCTATCTTTTTGTTTGACCATGATCTTTTCCGAAAACCGGTATCCACTTTTCGGGATCATGGTCTAGCGGCCCATTTCGCTTTACAGGCGGCGGTGCCGTGCCTATGTATCGCGCCGACTCCGAAAAGAACGAGAAGAACAGGACAGAACGAAGACCCATGCGCGCGGAAACGCTCAACATTGTCGACGAGATCAGGCAGGCGATAACCCTGCTGAGGAGGCATCTTTGACTGGGATCAGGCCATCAAGCGGCTTGAGTACCTGAACTCGCGCGCCGAAGATTCCAGCCTCTGGAACGATCCTATCGAAGCCCAGAAGCTGATGCGGGAGCGCCAGAGCCTCGATGAAGGCATCGCGGCGGTCAAAGGGCTGACCCAGGCGCTCGATGACAATATCGGCCTGATCGAGCTTGGCGAGGAAGAGGGCGACGAGGGTGTCGTCGCCGAAGCCGAAGCGGCGCTGCGTTCGATGCAGGGCGAGGCCAAGGCCCGCCAGGTCGAGACCCTGCTGTCGGGTGAAGCCGACGCCAACGACACCTATCTGGAAATCCATGCCGGCGCCGGCGGCACCGAGAGCCAGGACTGGGCCTCGATGCTCTTGCGCATGTACACGCGCTGGGCCGAGCGGCGCCGCTTCAAGGTCGAGGTGCTGGAAGTCCATGAAGGCGAAGAGGCCGGCATCAAGTCGGCCACCGTGCTGATCAAGGGCCACAACGCCTATGGCTGGCTGAAGACGGAATCCGGCGTCCACCGCTTGGTGCGCATCTCGCCTTATGACAGCAACGCGCGCCGCCACACCTCCTTCGCCAGCGTTTGGGTCTATCCCGTCATCGACGACACGATCGAGATCAACGTTTCCGAGTCCGACGTGCGCATCGACACCTATCGTTCGTCCGGCTCGGGCGGTCAGCACGTCAACACGACCGACTCGGCGGTTCGCATCACCCATCTCGCGACCGGCATCGCGGTTGCCTGCCAGGCCGAACGCTCGCAGCACAAGAACCGGGCCAAGGCCTGGGAGATGCTGCGCTCCCGGCTCTACGAGGAAGAGCTGAAGAAGCGCGAGGCCGTGGCGAACGCAACCGAGGCGTCGAAAAGCGACATCGGCTGGGGCCACCAGATCCGATCTTATGTGCTGCAGCCCTATCAGCTGGTGAAGGATCTGCGCACCGGCGTCGAAAACACCAGCCCGTCAAGCGTGCTCGACGGCGACCTCGACGAGTTCATGGAGGCCTCGCTGTCGCATCGCATCGAGGGCGGCGCAGGCGAGGCGGTGGCCGACCTCGATTGATGCATGTCGCGCAAAACTGTGCAGCGGTTTTGCGAAAACGACATGCATAAAAAGAAAGATTTAAAGCGCGTCGCCTGAATCCGTTTCAGCGCGACGCGCTTTAGGGCATTCCGAAACTTTCCGGCGGGTGGCGACCGGCAGGGAGAGAGACCTTGGCAAATCCGGAAAAGGCAGGTGCCCGCACGCTTGCCGGAAAATGCTTCTGCGGCACGGTCCGCTACGAGGTGGCCGATGAATTCGCCTACGCGGCGAATTGCCATTGCTCGAACTGCCGTCGCACTACGGGGTCGGCCTTCAAGCCCTTTGCGGGCATCGAGCGCGACAAGTTTCGCCTCACCGCGGGAGACGACAGCTTGCTGATCTATGGCGATGCCTTCGGCCATGACGCGCATTGCGGGCAATGCGGCTCGCTGCTCTATTCATTGGTGCGGGAGGGTGCCTACGTCCACGTTGCCATGGGGACGTTGATGGACGATCCGAGCATTCGCCCAAATGCACACATCTTCGTCGGTTCCAAGGCGCCATGGTTCACGATTACGGACGACCTGCCGCAATATCGTGAACATGTCACCGGCTGACGGCCGGAACTTCCGTCGGCAGAATTTCGTTCTTAGGCACCCTGGTCGCAGGCTTGTCGTTTAATTCTCATTAAGCAAGTCGGCGCACCCTTTTCTGTGGCCGATGCTGAACCCCGGTGCGATCCGAAGGGCGCGCCCACTTCTTGCGCCGGCCAAGGAATCAGCCCAGCATTCGGACTGGGGGATAGAAGCATGTATGGCCGGACGCGGCACATCTGCGACTGACGATCCGGCCACTGGGAAGACACGTTCCGGGAACGGGCAAGCGAAAAAACGCTTGATGCTCGAAAGGAACGCTTCGATGTCTGCTGCCAAGTCAAGATCGGCCCAAGCCGTTCGCCCGGCCGGCCGACTCCTGTTTTCCCTGTTGGCCACTGTCGGGATGGTGATGCTGACCGCGACCGCCGTCGCGCACGACGCCAAACCCACGGCGGCGCTGCCGCAAGGCTGGAGCTATCCGTTTGCCTGCTGCGCTAATTATGATTGCCGCACGGCTCATACGGGCGAGGTTCTGGAGAAACCCGAGGGCTATGTCATCGCCGACACCGGTGAGGTCGTTCCCATGACCGACAAGCGTGTCAAGGACAGCCCGGACGGTGAATTCCACTGGTGCGCGCATCAGGCGGGTCTCGATGCTGGCAAGACAATTTGCCTGTTCGTACCTCCGCGCTCTTATTAGGCGCCGACCGCCGCTGGACGGGTAGCGCTCGAAAGCACGCGGGGCCTCGACCGCGGCGATCAACGTGCCGAGCCTTGCTGACAGACGGTTGTCAGGACCACTTCTTTATGTTGCCTTGCTGCTGGAGAAGTTCCGCAGGGGTTGCTCTGGAACTTGCGCGGGCGGGCGGCGGACAACGGAGAGGTGACGTCCATGACCATCAAGGGAAGCTGCCACTGCAAGGCTACGACTTTCGAAGTGTCCGAGGCGCCGCGGACGGTGACGCAGTGCACGTGCTCATTCTGCTCCAAGCGCGGGTCGCTCTGGGCTTATTACGTCCCGTCGCAATTCAAGCTCACCAGCCCGCCTGAAAACGTCTCCTTCTATCGCTGGGGCTCGAAAACCATCAAGCATGGCTTTTGCGCCACTTGCGGCTGCGGCACGTTCACCGAAACCCCGGACTGGTCGACGGGTCAGCCCGACTTCGACAACCCGAAGATCAGCGTCAACTCCCGCCTGTTCGACGATTTCGACCTCGACAAGGTCGAAGTGGTGGTGATCGACGGCAAGAACCTCTGGTAGCAATGCTTTGCCGTTCCGCTTTTTGCCGCAATTCATGGTACAACGCGTGCGGAAGGGCTGATTTGGCGCGGCTGCAATGGCCGCGATTTGGAGAGGGACCATCTTATGAAGAAGACCGTGCTCGTCGTCGTGGCGACGGCTGTGCTCGTGAGCGCCTGCACCACCACCGATCCGTATACCGGCGACCAGAAGATCTCCAACACCGCGGCCGGCGCCGGCCTTGGTGCTTTGGCGGGTGCCAGCCTTGGTCTGCTGGCCGGCGGCAATGACCGCCGCAACGCGCTGATCGGCGCGGGCATCGGCGCGCTCGCCGGCGGCGCGATCGGCGCGACGATGGACCAGAACGAAGCGGAACTGCGCCGCCAGCTGCAGGGCACCGGCGTCAGCGTCACCCGCAGCGGCGACCAGATCATCCTCAACATGCCGTCCGACATCACTTTCAACGTCGACCAGGACGCGGTGAAGCCGGGCTTCTACCCGGTGCTGAATTCGGTGGCGCTGGTGTTGAACAAGTTCCGCCAGACCACGGTCGACGTCTTCGGCCACACCGACTCGACCGGCGGCGACGAGCACAATTTCGACCTGTCGCAGCGCCGCGCGCTGGCCGTCGCCAACTACCTCTCCGGCCAGGGCGTCGATTCCCGCCGCTTCGCCGTCACCGGCTTCGGCAAGACGCGCCCGATCGCGTCCAACGCGACCGCCCAGGGCCGCGCCCAGAACCGGCGCGTCGAGATCCAGCTTTCGCCGCTCACCTGAGCAAAACACGCTTTCAGCGAAGCAACAAGCAAAACGGCTCCGGAAGGGGCCGTTTCTATTGGCGCGACCTCGAATCGACGCATGTCGCGCAAAAGTGCGCAGCGGTTTGGGGAGACGACGTGCATCGAAATGAAGACTTAAAGCGCGTCGCCTGAATCCATTTCCTGTGCGGCGCGCTTTAGGTCAAAAGTCTTAGGTCATTAGCTTGCTCTAATTGATACTTTTCCAGAACCTTGGAAAGGACTAGCATCGACGCTGTTCCAGAGGGGATGAGGCGGTAACCGGCCGCGCAATCGACATTTTTCCGCCTCGGTCTTGCACGGCCAGAATAGAAGTCTGGGAGGAATGCATGACAAGAACGGCTCGCCTTGGGCGCTGCGGCGTCCTCGTTTTGACTGGCCTCTTGGGCGCGTGGCTTGGCGCCGCCACGGCTCAGGCCGAGGAGGCCAACAAAGCCGACATCGAAGCCTTGAAAAAATCGCTGGCCAAATATGAGGACTATCAGGCCGCCATCCGCGACCTCTATCTGTCGACTGAAGGCTGCGTCTACTTCTCTGGCGAGAAGATACCCGGCACGATGGACTATCCGAAGGGCGCCATGGGCGTCCATTTCGTCAACGTCCCAAGTGTCGGCAAGAAGCTCGACCCGATGAAACCCAACGTCCTCATCTACGAGCCGACCAAGAAAGGCTTGAAACTGGTCGGGGTGGAATGGCTGGTGCCGCTGACGCCGGACGTCAAGGAAGTCCCTACGCTATTTGGCCAGAAATTCATGGGGCCGATGGAGGGGCACTATCCGCTGATCCCGAAGGAGTTCGTGCATTACGATCTTCACGCCTGGCTGTTCAGGGACAACCCGAACGGCATGTTCAGTCCGACGAACCCGAAGGTGACGTGTAACAAGGCCGAGTTTCCGATGCTAGAGAAACCGACCAAGATGATGCCGGGACCGATGTAAGCGGCAGCGGGACAAATCCGGGAAAAGTGCTTGGCTGAATCCTTCAAGCGAAGCGATAGCAAAGAAACGGCCCCGTTCGGGGCCGTCTTCGCTTCTGCCGACGCTGTGTGAAGGTCAGACTTTTGCGACGATCCGCATGAAGGCGGGCACGTCGTCGCCAAAGCCGACTGTCGCGTCGTCTTCCTCCTGGCGATGGCGGCGGTCGCGGTGAGGACGGGTATCCCCGCGCTGCTCGTTGCGGTTGGCGGAACCCTTGTTGCGGTCGTTCTCGGAGCAGATCGCGTCCTTGCGGGCGCGGCGCTCGGCGATGTCGGCAACCTCGGCGACCGGCTGTTCTTCGCGCGGCGTCTCCGGCGCCTCGTCATGCCTTGCGTGGCGGTCCGCACCTTTCTTGCGCTCGCCCCGGCCCTTGCGGTCCTCGTCCTTGCGGCCGGCGCGGCGTGGCGCGCCACGGCCACGGCGGGGTGCATCCTCGCCTTCGCTCTCAGTGACGGTCGACAGGTCGCCGTCATGCCATTCGATCTTGGCGCCGATCAGCTTTTCGATGGCGTCGACATACTTCGTGTCGGCACGCGTCGCGATGGTGAAGGATTTTCCGGAGCGGCCGGCCCGGCCGGTGCGGCCGATGCGATGGACGTAATCCTCGGCGTGGATCGGCACGTCGTAGTTGAAGACATGGCTGACGTCCGGAATGTCGAGGCCGCGGGCGGCGACGTCGGAGGCGACGAGGTAGCGCAGCTTGCCGTCGCGGAAATTGGCGAGCATCTGCATGCGGGCGCGCTGGTCCATGTCGCCGTGCAGGGCGCCGGCATCGAAATCATGCTTCAGCAACGAGCGGAAAAGCTCCGATACTTCGACCTTGCGGTTGCAGAAGATGATGGCGTTCTTCAGCCCATCGCTCTCGGCGTTCATCAGGTTGCGCAGCGTCTCGCGCTTTTCCCACGGCTTCGAGCCTGACTTCACCAGGCGTTGCGTGATGCTGGTCGCGGTGGAGGCGGCCCTGGAGACCTCGACGCGCACAGGCGCGTGCAGGAATTTCTCGGTGAGCTTGGTGATTTCCGGCGGCATGGTCGCCGAGAAGAACAGCGTCTGGCGCGTGAACGGGATCATCTCGCAGATACGCTCGATATCGGGGATGAAACCCATGTCGAGCATGCGGTCGGCCTCGTCGATGACGAGGATCTCGACGCCGTTGAGTAACAGCTTGCCGCGCTCGCGGTGGTCGAGCAGTCGGCCGGGCGTGGCGATCAGCACATCTGCGCCGCGCTCCAGCTTCTTGTCCTGCTCCTCGAAGGAGACGCCGCCGATCAGCAG
The DNA here is from genome assembly GCF_033977345.1 of Mesorhizobium dulcispinae. Classification (NCBI taxonomy): domain Bacteria; kingdom Pseudomonadati; phylum Pseudomonadota; class Alphaproteobacteria; order Hyphomicrobiales; family Phyllobacteriaceae; genus Mesorhizobium; species Mesorhizobium dulcispinae. Next base: position 382,668 of record NZ_JAVIIY010000002.1, on the reverse strand, counting down.
CGCGATGTTGAGCTTGTGGTTCTTGCCGTATTTGACGAAGTTCTCTTCGACCTGCGCGGCGAGCTCGCGTGTCGGCTCGAGGATCAGCGTGCGCGGCATGCGGGCACGTGCACGGCCCTTTTCCAGCCGGGTCAGCATCGGCAGCACGAAGGAAGCGGTCTTGCCGGTGCCTGTCTGGGCAATGCCCAGCACATCCTTGCCGAGCAGCGCATGCGGAATGGCGCCGGACTGGATCGGGGTCGGCTTGGTGTAGCCGGCATCGGTGACTGCGGAGAGGACCTTCGGCGAGAGGCCGAGGTCTGTGAACGTCAACGCTTCTTGAGCGGTCTGGGTGTCTGCGGACAAGTGATGGCTGTCTTCGGCTGGTTCGGGAAAATCGCAACACACGTTGCGGCAAGCGCTGCGCGCCTGCAAGATCGCGGTTGCAGTTAGGCGCAAGTCCGCGATTTGTCAACAGAAACGGCCGCAAATCCGGCAATTGTGAAGACTAACCTTAATCGCGACGCTTAATCGGGGCTATTGTCTTGCGCCGGCTCAATAGCGGAATTGCTCGGCAAGAATACGCTCGTTCCATGAATGGTTGGGGTCGAACAGCAGCGTCGCGGTCGCGGTCGGCGATTCCCGCACCGTGACCGAGGCAATCGCCTTGACCTCGGTGTGATCGGCGGCGGCGTTCACCGGGCGCTTTTCCGACTCCAATATGTCGAAGCGCACGGTCGCTTTGTTGGAGAGCAGCGCGCCGCGCCAGCGCCGGGGCCGGAAGGGGCTCACCGGCGTCAGCGCCAAAAGCGGCGCGTCGAGCGGAAGGATCGGCCCGTGCGCCGACAGATTGTAGGCTGTCGAACCGGCGGGCGTTGCGATCATCACGCCGTCGCAGTTCAGCTCCTCCAGCCGCACCTGCTCGTCGACGGTGATGCGGATTTTGGCCGTCTGATAGGACTGGCGCCAAAGCGCCACTTCGTTGATCGCGAGCGCCGAGATCGTTTCGCCCTCGTGCGTCACCGCCTGCATCTCCAGCGGGCGGATCGTCTCGGATACCGCTCTCGAAATACGCTCCTCGAGGCCGCCGGCGCGATATTCGTTCATCAGGAAGCCGATGGTGCCACGGTTCATCCCGTAGACCTTCTTGCCCGTGCTCATCGTGTCGCGCAGCGTCTGCAGCAGGAAACCATCGCCACCGAGCGCGATGACGATCTCCGCCTCGGCAACAGGTATTTGCCCATAGCGCGCCGACAAGGTCTCCAACGCCGCGCGGGCGTCGTCGGTGTCGGAAGAGACGAAGGCGAAACGGCTGGTTTCTTTGCTCATGGATCCCGAACGGCGACCGCGACCGCCTGCTGGCCGCGGGCGACGGCGTAGCATGCGCCGTCCGCATCTGCAAAGGGCGGCATGCCGGACGGTGCAGACAGGGGGGTGCGCTCGCGCTTCATGACAGGCATGCAACGAATGTGATGACCGCCATGGTTAAGACGGAGCTTAAACACTCGTAAAGCCGGATCGGTCATGTTAGCCCGCAGTGGATGGGTTGGCGGGGGCTAGCCAGTCGAGAGACCTGTCTATTGCCGGTAACACGCCTGATCATAGTCTTCCTGATGATGGGAAGTTTCGCCCTCATGTTCGCCGAACTGGTGCGTCATTCGGAAGAGATGAGCCAGCGGCCGCAGCCGGCGGCCTCCCGCTGCGGCGACGCCGCCGGAATGCCCTGTCCGCAAAGGGCGCTCTAAGCCACAATCACGTTTGTCTGTGATCGTTCAGCGGCTCGGCGCCAGGTGGCATCCGGCCTTGCGCTTGTGCGCCAGATACTCGTCGATGAGCTGGCGATAGCGCACCTTGCCGAAGCTTGGGAAATGGCCGCCATGCACGACCGAGACATCGATGTCGCGCATGGCAAGCAACGTTTTCACATAATCGTCGATGTCGGAGTGGTAGACGTCGTCGATCAGCGGCCCGTCATAGACGATGTCGCCGGACAAGAGGATGCCAGTCTTCTTCTCGTAGAGCGCGATGCCGCCGGGCGAATGTCCAGGCGTGTGGATGACTTCGAAGGCACGATCGCCGAGATCGACCACGTCGCCATGCTCGAGCAGCCGGTCGGCAGGCGCGGGCAGGACGCGGTAGCTGGCCATATCCCAACCCTCAGGCATGCCGTCGAACATATCGTCTGTCGCATAGCGGTCGGCGACCGTCCATTCGTTGCGCGGATCGGCGAGGATTTCGGCCTCGGCGGAATGCACGCAGCGATCCGGAAATTCGTGGTGGCAGCCGATGTGGTCGAAATGCGTGTGGCTGGCGACGCAGACCAGTTTGCGCTCGGTGACCAACGGCACGTGGCGCCGCAGGCTGAAATGACCGAGGCCGGTATCGAACAAAAGATCGCGGTCGCGGCCGCGCACGTGCCAGATGCTGCAGCGGAAGAACGGCTTTATCCATGGCTCATGGATGAACGTGACGTCCTCGCCCATGCGGATGGTCTCGTACCAGTCCGGAGCCTCGATGACCGGAAGCATGCTCATATTCAGTCCGCCAGCAGGATGATGTCGCCAGCGTTGCATGAAACCATGATCGTGTCGCCTGCCTGGACGATCGCCGAAGCGGGAGCCTTGGCGATGAACTGCAGCGCAGGATCTTGCGTCGAGGCGGCCAGCACGCGCTTGAAGCTGCCCTGGAACACCACGTCGCCGACTTTGGCGGTGCCCAGCGCGACGTCGCCCTTCGCTTCGCCAAGGACGAGGTGCTCGGGCCGGATGGCGAGCGTGAGAGACGCACCAGCCGGCGACGTACCGAGCAGCGAGATCGGTCCGAGTTCCGTCGTAACCGTGACGCGCCCGTCCCGGGAATCGCCGACCTTGCCGGCAAGGATGGTGCTTTCGCCCATGAAGGTGGCGGAGAAGCGGGTCTTCGGCCGCGCATAGACCCGTTCGGGCGGTCCTTCGTCCTCGATGCAGCCGTCATTCATCACCACGCAATGGTCGGCCAGCGCCATCGCTTCTTCCTGGTCGTGGGTGACATGGACGAAGGCGGTGCCGACGCGCTTCTGGATTGCCTTCAGCTCGTCCTGCATCTGCCGGCGCAATTTGAGATCGAGCGCGCCGAGCGGCTCGTCGAGCAAAAGCACCGCCGGCTCGATGACCAGCGCGCGGGCGAGCGCCACGCGCTGTCGCTGGCCTCCGGAGAGCTGATGCGGCTTCTTGTCGAACGCGGCCGCCAGCCCGACGAGGGCAAGCGCCTCGTGCGCCTTCGCCGCCCGCCTCGCGCCGTCGACGCCCTGCATGCGCAGGCCGAAGCCGACATTGCTGCCGACACTCATATGGGGGAACAGCGCATAGTCCTGGAACACCGTCGTCGTCGGGCGCTTGGCCGGCGGCAGGGAGGTGCAGTCTTCGCCGCGGATGAACACCTTGCCTTCGCTGGGCGTGACGAAGCCGCCGAGGATCGAAAGCAGCGTCGTCTTGCCGGAGCCGGACGGCCCGAGCAGGATCGTGTAGCTGCCGGGCTCGATCGCGAGCGAGACATTCTTCAGCACCGGAAGCTGGCCGAAGCGATGCGAGACGTTGCGGATGTCGACGAGGGGCGCGCTCATGCCGGCCTTCTCCGCAGCAGGGTCAATTCGAAAAACACCACCAAGACGATGGAGACGGCAAAGACCAGCGAGCCGACGGCATTGGTCTTGGGATTGAGGCCGGAACGCAAGAGGTTCCAGATCTCGACGGGGAGCGTCGTCTCGAAACGCGTGAGCAGGAAGGAGATGACGAACTCGTCCCAGGAGAAGGTCATCGACAGGAACAAGCCGGCAAATATCGCCGGCGCCATCACCGGCACGGTGATCATCAGCAGCACCTTCCACTCAGGCGCACCGAGGTCGCGGGCGGCGCGCTCGATGTTGATCTGGTGGTCGCCCATCTGGCTGTAGATGATGGCGAAGCAGAGCGGCAGGTTGATCACCACATGGCCGATGCCGGCGGCAAGCAGTGACTTCGGCACGCCGGCCCAGTTGAACAGCACCAGCAGGCCCATGCCGATGATCAGGTAGCTGACGGTGAGCGGAAGCGTGATCAGCCCGCGCAGCAGCGCCGAGCCCGGCAGCACGAAGCGCGCGAACCCCCAGGCCGAGAGGAAGCCGAGCGTGACGGAAGCGAGCGAGGACAACACCGCTACAAGCAGCGAATTGGCCAGCGCCGAGGTGAGCCGCGTGTCGGACAGAACGGCCTGGTACCACCGCAGCGACGGGCCGGTGAAGGGCGGGATCGGGAAGGAGGTCGCCTGCAGCGAGAACAGCACCAGCACGACCACCGGCAGGAAGATGAAGCCGTAGACGGCGATGGCGTAGAGCCAGGCGGCGATGCGGACGATGGCGAGCATGGTCAGGCCCGCTCGATCTTCAGCCAGCGCGCGCAGGCGAGATAGGCGATGGTGACGACGGCCATCAGGATGATCGACAGCGCGGAAGCCAGCGGGAAATCGCCGCGCCGGCCGATCTGCATCATCACCAACTGCGGCATGACCAGCTCGTTGTTGCCGCCGAGGATCTGCGGCGTGATGTAGTCGCCGATGCAGAGCACGAAGGTGAGGAAGGCGCCGACCATGATGCCGGGCAGGGTGAGCGGCAGCACGACATGCAGGAAGGTGCGCACCGGTCCGGCGCCGAGATCGGCGGCGGCCTTGCGGTAGCTCGGGCTGAGCTGCTTGAGATTGGCGAAGATCGTCAGCGTCAAGAGCATGACGAAGAAGTGCACGAAGCCGGTCACGGTGGCGAAACGCGTATTGGCGAGCTGCAGCGGCTCGGCGGTCAGGCCGATGCCGGTCAGCGCGCGGTTGATGACGCCGTTCTGCGCCAGAACCAGCAGCCAGGAATAGGAGCGCACGACGTAGGACGTCCAGAACGGCAGCACGGCCAGCATCAGCGCCAACCGCTGCCAGCGGTCCGGGACCATCTCGGCCAGGATCCAGGCGAAGGGGTAGGCGAGCAGGATCGAGATGACGGTGACGATCGCCGTCACCTCCAGCGAGTTCACCATTGCCCGCCAGTAGGAGGGATCGGTGAAGAACTGGCTGTAATTGGCGAGGGTGAACCCACCGCCTTCATGCGCCGTGAGGCTCGACAGCCCCATGGCGATGAAGGGCAGCACGAAGAAGAGCAGCGTCCATGCCAGCGCCGGCGTGACCAGCGACCAGGGCAGGGCACGCGAGTTGCTTTCGGAAACGCTCATCGGCCGACTACTGCGCCTGCAGCATTTCGGTCCACATGTCTTGCATCTTCTTGTCGAGATCGGCGTTCGGCGCCGGATAGGCCTGGGCGCGGGCGAGGAAGCCGGGCTGCTCGTCGAAGCGCAGGATCTTCTTCTGCTCGTCGCTCAGCGCAGCGGTCTTGTTCGCCGGCATGCCCCAATAGCAGGAGGAGGTGGCAAGGCGCGCCTGGCCTTCCGGGCTCATGATGTACTGGATGAACTTCAGCGCCATGTCCTTGTTCTTGGAATCCTTGAACATGGCGAGCGACTGCGACCACAGTACAGCACCCTCTTTCGGGATCGAGAAGTCGAGCGCCGGGTTCTCCTTGGCAAGCCCCGCCGTCACCCATTCGCCGCCGCCGACGAGGACGTCCACCTCGCCGGTGGCCAAGGCGGTCTGGCTGGCGGTGACTTCGCCGACCAGCTTGGCGTTGGCCTTCATCTTGAGCAGTTCGGCCTTGAGGGCGGGAAGGTCGGCCTCGGTGAGATCGGCGGTCTTCTTGCCGATGGCCAAGGCGGCCATGCCGATGACCGGCAGGTAGTAGTCGTAGATCGCGATCTTGCCCTTGTATTTATCGCTGGTGAGCGAGGTCAGCGACTGCATGTCGGCCGGATCGACCTTGGTCTTGTTGAAGCCGATCGTGTTGTAGCCGAACTTTTCGGTGATGCCGTAGCGCTTGCCGTCGACGATGGTCGACTTGTCCATCTTCACTTCCGGGAAGAGGTCGGCGAAGGGCAGTTTGTCCTCCGGCAGCGGCTCGAACAGGCCCTTCTCGACGCCGCGCGGCACGTCGATGGAATCGATCACCATCACATCCCAGTCGCCCGGCTGCGACTGGTCAACGATGGCGAGCCCTGCGCCGGTGCCCTCGAATTCTTTGACGTTGACCTTGACGTTGTTGGCTTCCTCGAAGGGCTGCAGCAGCGTCGGGTCGGAATGATCGCACCAGATCAGCGCGTTGAGATCAGCGGCTTGAGCGCCGCCGGCTGCTAGCAGCAGCGCCGCGGCGGCGCAGGCGGCTCCGAGACGGGACTTCAGGGTGGAAAGCGGATTCCGGGCATTGACGGTCATCGAGTGTTCTCCCTGCCTTGCTGGCTTGTTGGGAGAAAAGTTGAACCAATTCTAAAATTGAGTCAATTATGATTTTGTGGCAAAGAGGCCGATATGAGCGGATTGCGCGAAAGACAAAAGGCGGACCGGCACCGCCGCATCATCGATGCGGCCACCTCGCTGTTCCGCGAGGCCGGCTATGAGGGCGCCAAGATCGAGGCGATCGCCGCGCAGGCGGAAGTGTCGATCGGCACCATCTACAACTACTACCAGAACAAGGGCGACATCCTCGGCGCCATCGTCTCCATGGAAGTCAACGAGGTGCTGAATGCCGGGCGAGGGGTGGTCGCCAGCCCGCCGGCCAATGTCGGCGATGCGCTGGACACACTGATCGGCATCTATATCGAGCACTCGCTGAATTACCTGAGCAAGGAGATGTGGCGGCAGGCGATGGCGATCTCGACGCAACTGCCAGACAGCCCTTTCGGCATGGCCTATACCGCGCTCGACCGCGCGCTCACCGAACAAATAAGCGCCCTGATCGCGCGGTTACAGGAGATCGGCCTCGTGCGCGCCGACACCGACGGGCCGGCGGTCGGCGAGCTCATCTTCAACAACATGAACATGATGTTCATCGAGTTCGTGAAGCGCGACGAGGCGATGATACCGGAGCTGCGCGCGGCGATACGAAGGCAGAACCGCGTGCTGGTGGCGGCGATCGGGGTGTGAGGCGATACAGGGCGCGGGGAAGAATGGCTCACCGCAGCCGCAGCGTCCTTAACGGTTGATCAGCCATAGGATTGCCGACAGCACGACACTGATCAGTATTCCCGTGGTGATAGGAACGTAGAGCCTGAAGTTCTCACGCTCGATCACGATATCGCCTGGCAGCCTGCCAAGACCGGTCCGGGTCACCCAGGGCCACAACAGGCCTACGGCAACTATGCTGAGACCAACGACGATCAGCGTTCGCGACATGGCAGCATCCTGCCGGAAATAGCATCTGCCCGAAATATAGTGGCAATGGGCCTTGCAGGCAGTGCTCCCACCTTCGTGGCGTGATGCCTACCTCTATTGGAGCAGACGAGGAGACGATCGAAAGTCCGCCTCGGGGGCTACAATGCCGCTCGGGTTTCGCGGTCACCCGAGACGGAGGAGATTATGAAATACCTGGTCAATTGGAATGAGCGGCCACAGGGATCGGCGATCGAATACGAGAATGCCCAAAAGCGCATCCTGAAAATCTTCCAGCACTGGGAAATACCCAGCGAAGTCAAGGTGCATGCCTTCGTGGCGCGAGTGGGCCAATGGGGCGGAAGCATGCTACTCGAGGCAGATGACCCGCTGGTAGTCCACAAAATGTGTTCGACCTTCCCGGCGTTCCAGTTCGACGTCCATCAGGTCATCGACGTTCCGGACGCGGTCCGCGTCGAGATGGAGGCTATCAAATGGCGGGATGAACTTCCTTCGTAAGCAGCCGCCGACGATGCCGCATATTCGACGCGTCGCGCAATCTACGGCCGAACGGTTTGTCGCGCGGGACATTAGCGTCGAACGAGCGATCAGTATGACGCCCTGCGGTTCGCAACTCTGCCGGCCGAGCCGCGCGGTCCATTAGCAACCTTAAACAGAGTTTTGTCTTTACTGGCGCATCAGATGTGCTACCGGAGCGCCGTGCCCTTGTAGCTCAGCTGGTAGAGCAGCGGTTTTGTAAACCGAAGGTCGCGGGTTCGATCCCTGCCGGGGGCACCAGTCCTGTACATGCTGAAAAGCGGCGCGACGCTTCCTACATCTTTGTCGGTGCAATCGCATCGAACGGGGTGCCGCATGATCAGATTTGTCATCATCCTGCCGCTCATCGTCGTGACCTGGCTGCTCCTGGTGAAGGCCGTCAGCGATCTGAAGAAGGCCAATATCGACTGGACCGGCGTCACCACCATCATCGGCTTCATCGCGCTGGCTTTCTGGCTGAGGCACATCACTGGGATGGGGTGAGGGCAGCGAACAGGGAATAGCGAGTAGCGAACAGGGAAGCTCGATTCCCCGGGTTGCGGATTTTGATATTTCGCGGATCCCTATTGGCTACTCGCTATTCGCTTAGCGCTAGAACCTTCTTCCGCGCCGCGCGGACTGATCTCCAGAGGCGAATGCCGCCTCAGTCGAAGGACCCAGACGAGCCGTTTGCCGGCTGCTCGAAAAAAATCTGAAAAAGCCTTCGAACCTTTTTCTTGGCCGCGACGACAGACGGTCAAGAGGCGGATGGATCGCCTCGGTCACGAAACCAAGGAGATCATCATGTTCAAGCGCACGCTCGTTTCGACCCTCATCGCCACCACCGTCGCTGCCGGCACGCTGGCAGGCACCGTTCAGCCTTCGGCCGCCTCCGACCACCATCACCGCCGCGAGCTCGGCATCGGCATCGCCGCCGGCGTCGGCGGCTTCGTCCTCGGCAGCCTGCTCGCCCAGCAGCAGCCGCGCACGGTCTATGTCGAAGACGGCTACGACGGTTCTTGGCATGTCCGCCGCTGCATGGCCCGCTATTCCAGCTACGATCCGGGCTCGGACACCTATATCGGCTACGACGGCTATCCGCACTATTGCCGCCTCTAAAGGCGACCGTCTCAGCAACCGGAAGAGGGGCCTCGCGGCCCCTTTCTCGTCGATCGCTATGGAGTCCTAGGCTCGATCGGCAGTCCGGCGCTGCGGCTGGCGTCGGCAACGACAACTCCGCCATTCTGCGTCTCGTCGCCCATCGCGACCAGTTCGAAGCTGCTTCCTGCATCGGGGTAAATCTTGGCAAGGAAGGGCTTGTCGGCGTCAGTGGCGTCGGAAGCCTTCCTTGGAGTAACGTAGCCGCAGACCACGATCTCCTGGCGGCCGTTCAGCGTCCGCTCGCCAGCCAGCATCGTCCCGAATTTGGCGGCCGCTGGATCCTGCAGGCGCTGGCGGACGCCGGTGGTGATGATCTCCTCCAGGGCAAGTGAGATCGGAATGGGCGAGACAGGAATGGAATTGACGCGCTGGCTGCCGGCATCCGGTCGGGGTGCCGCCGCCACGCATCCGCAAAGTGAAGCGGCGAGCAAGAGTAGAACCGTTTTCCGCATCCGTGCCCTTTCGCATGCATTCGAACGCCGCGGCAAGACGGCCAGCCTGATGCAGCCACCGGTGTACAGCGATTTTGCGAACGTTTAGTCTGGTCCTCGACGGTCAACTGGGGGAGGGAGCCTTGGACAATCCGGATCCGAAGGAAGACCTGATCGAGCCGGTTTTTCGCAACGGCACGGTCACCGCCGTCGGCATTCTGCTGGCGTTTTCGCTGGGCTTCATCACCCACTGGGCTGCCAACCCGATCCCGTGGCAAACCTATCATCTGCTCGCGGTGGTACCGATCCTCGTCGGCATCGCGCTGCAAATGCGCGCGCTGGCCATGCTGCTCGACGTGAAGTCGCTGCAGCGGCCGATCTATGCGCGCGCCAACCGCATCTTCATCACCGGACTCGTGTTCACGGCAAGCGGTGTCGGGCTGGCGATCCTGCTCGATTTCTTCGACATTGCGGCCAAGAGCGCCCTGCCGGGCGCATGATCCCGAAGATTGGCCTCGATTTTTGCTTCGCTGACCTCCGGCTCGGAAAGGATCATGCGCAAATAGGAACGTTCGTAGTCAGTAGGCTTTCACGCCGCCGATCATCTTGGTCACCTCGGCCGCGGCATCGCGCACCAGCGGGCCGATCTCGGCCAGCCGCTCAGGCGTGACCCGCACCGTCGGACCGGAGACCGAAACACCGCCGATCGGCTCGCCGAACTCGTTGAAGATAGCGGCAGCCACGCAGCGCATGCCGGGATGGCGTTCCTCATCGTCGACCGACCAGCCGCGATGCTTGATGGTCGCGAGGTCATGGGCGAGCGCCGAAATGTCGGACAGCGTCCTGTCGGTGTAGCGCTGCAGGCCCGCCTTGCGCAGGATGGCGGCGACCCGCTCCGGCTCGAGATGCGCGAGCACCGCCTTACCGATTCCGGAAGCGTGGAAGGAGCTGCGCGTGCCCGGCCGGAAGAAGGCGCGGATCGCCTGATGCGTTTCGACCTGGCTGACGAAGACCACGCAATCATCCTCGGCGACGCCGAGATTAGCGGTCTCGCCGGTCTTTTCCATCAGTTCCTGCATGACGATACGGGCACGGTCGACCAGTTTGCGGCGGCGCAGGAAGGCCGCGCCCATGCGGTAGGTCTCGACGCCGATCGACCACAACTGGTCGGTCGTATCGAACTCGACCATGCCGTGGTTTTCCAGCGTCGTCAGCATGCGGTAGGCGGTGGAGGCGGCAATGCCACTGCGCGCCGCAATCTCGCTCAACGACAGGCCGCTGCCTTCCGCCACAATCGCCAGGATGCGTAGCGCCCGGTCGAGCGATTGCACCGAGGCCGCTTCAGACGGGCCGTTGAAGGCGCGCGGCCGCCCGCGCTGGCGTTTTTCCGTGGTTTCCATGCGCACATTCTGGCCGATTTCCGGCCGGGCGCAATGAAAAAGTTTTTCACTGGTCTCCGAAAGGGATTTTCTGGAAAACAAAAAGTCGAGTAGAATCAGTGCATAAGAGCCATTTTCTAGAAATGAAAAAACATTCTGAAAAAATTGAAAAATCGGAGGCGCGCTGGCATTCTCAAGCCAACCAACGAAGTGGAGGCTGGACATGGCCAGGATGCGCGCTGTCGACGCTGCGGTTCTCATTCTTGAAAAGGAGGGCATCACCAATGCCTTCGGCGTGCCGGGCGCGGCGATCAACCCGCTCTATTCGGCGCTGAAGGCAAGGGGCACCATCCGCCACGTTCTCGCCCGTCATGTCGAGGGCGCCTCGCACATGGCCGAAGGTTTTACCCGCGCCAAGGCCGGCAATATCGGGCTCTGCATCGGCACCTCCGGGCCTGCCGGCACCGACATGATCACCGGCCTTTATTCGGCCTCGGCGGATTCCATCCCGATCCTCTGCATCACCGGGCAGGCACCGCGCGCCCGTCTCAACAAGGAGGATTTCCAAGCCGTCGATATCGCCGCGATCGCCGCACCTGTCGCCAAATGGGCGGTCACGGTCATGGAGCCTTACCTCGTGCCGATGGCGCTGCAGAAGGCGTTCCACCTGATGCGCTCCTCGCGGCCTGGACCGGTTTTGATCGACCTGCCGGTCGATGTGCAACTCGCCGAAATCGAGTTCGACATCGACGCCTATGAGCCGCTTTCGGTGTTCAAGCCGGCGATGACGCGCGCCCAGGCCGAAAAGGCGCTTTCGATGCTCAACCAGGCGGAAAAGCCGCTGATCGTCGCCGGCGGCGGCATCATCAACGCCGATGCCTCCGATCTGTTGATCGAGTTCGCCGAGGTCACCGGTGTGCCGGTCATCCCGACGCTGATGGGCTGGGGCGCGATCCCCGACGACCACCGACTGATGGCTGGGATGTGCGGCCTGCAGACCTCGCACCGCTACGGCAACGCGACGATGCTTGAAGCCGACTTTGTCTTCGGCATCGGCAACCGCTGGGCCAACCGCCACACCGGTTCAGTCGACGTCTACACCAAGGGAAAAAAGTTCATCCATGTCGACATCGAGCCCACCCAGATCGGCCGCGTCTTCGCGCCGGACCTCGGCATCGTCTCGGATGCCGGCGCTGCGCTGAAGATTTTGCTCGACGTCGCCACCGAATGGCGCACGGCCGGCAAGCTGCGCGACTGGTCGGGCTGGGCCAAGGAATGCCAGCAGCGCAAGAAGACGATGAAGCGCAAGACGCATTTCGAACAGGTGCCGTTGAAGCCGCAGCGCGTCTATGAGGAGATGAACAAGGCCTTCGCTCGCGACACCACCTATGTCACCACGATTGGCCTGTCGCAGATCGCCGGCGCGCAGTTCCTGCATGTCTACAAGCCGCGCAACTGGATCAATTGCGGCCAGGCCGGCCCGCTCGGCTGGACGCTGCCTGCGGCACTCGGCGTGCGCGCCGCGGATCCCGATCGTGCCATCGTCGCGCTCTCCGGCGACTACGACTTCCAGTTCATGATCGAGGAACTGGCGGTCGGCGCGCAGCACAAGCTGCCCTACATCCATGTCGTCGTGAACAACGCCTATCTCGGCCTGATCCGCCAGTCGCAGCGCGGCTTCTCGATGGACTACGAGGTGAGCCTTGCCTTCGAGAACGTCAACCGGGCAAACGATCCCGAAGCCGGCTACGGCGTCGACCATGTCGCGGTTGCCGAGGCGATGGGCTGCAAGGCGGTCCGCGTGCGCAAGCCGGAAGAGTTCGCCGGCGCTTTCAAGGAAGCGCAGCGGCTGATGAAGGAGCACCAGGTTCCGGTCGTTCTCGAATTTATCCTCGAGCGCGTCACCAACATTTCCATGGGCACGGAAATCGACAAGATCACCGAATTCGAGGAGCTTGCCGAACGCAACGAGGATGCTCCGACGGCCATCATGATGCTGGACTAGGGCATAGCGGAAAGAAGGAGAAAAGAATGCCGCGTTTTTCAGCCAATCTCTCGATGCTCTTCGGCGAGCACGAATTCCTCGACCGTTTCGATGCCGCTGCCCGCGCTGGCTTCAAGGGCGTGGAATATATCGGCCCCTACGACCATGCGCCCGACGTCGTCGCCGCTCGGCTCAAGAAGAACGGCCTGACACAGGTTCTTTTCAACCTGCCGGCGGGCGACTGGGCGAAGGGCGAACGCGGCATCGCCGTGCTGCCCGACCGGGTGCCGGAATTCCGCCAGGGCGTCGCCAAAGCGATCTCTTACGCGCATGCGCTGGGCTGCGAGCAGATCAACTGCCTTGCCGGCATCGCGCCGCAAGGCGCCGATCGCGCCGTACTCGAGAACGTCTTTGCCGAAAACCTTGCTTTCGCGGCCGAGAAGCTGGAGCAGGCCGGCATCAAATTGCTGATCGAGCCGATCAACACCCGCGACATCCCCGGCTTCTTCCTGAACCACACCGACCAGGCGCTGGCGCTGATCGACCGCATCGGCTCGAAAAACGTGTTCCTGCAATACGACATCTATCACATGCAGATCATGGAGGGGGATCTCGCCCGCACCATCGAGGCAAACCTCGGCCGCATCGCGCATATCCAGCTTGCGGACAATCCCGGCCGTCACGAGCCGGGGACGGGCGAGATCAACTATCCCTTCCTCTACGAGCACATCGACCGGCTCGGCTATCCCGGCTGGATCGGCGCCGAATACAAGCCGAAGGCCGGCACGGAGGCAGGGCTTGGCTGGTTGCGGCAATTCGCCGGGCAGGGAAGCGCGGCGGCTTAAGAGCCAAGGCCCCCTCATCCGGCCGCTGCGCGGCCACCTTCTCCCCGAGGGGAGAAGAGATCGTCAACGCTGGCGCCTACCTCTTCTCCCCGCCGGGAGAAGGTGGCCCGAAGGGCCGGATGAGGGGGCGCCTCAGAATTCGGAGAACACCAATGGAAACCATCGGCTTCATCGGATTGGGCATCATGGGCGCGCCGATGGCGGGGCATCTGCTCGACGCCGGCTATGCGGTCGTTACCAGCGACCATCGCTCGAAGCCGCCGTCAGACCTCGTCGCCAAAGGGCTGAAGATCGTCACCGGCCACAACGCCGTGGCCAAGACAGCCGACATCATCATCACCATGGTGCCGGACACACCTCAGGTCGCCGATGTGCTGTTCGGCGAGAACGGCGTTGCTTCAGGTCTCTCGAAAGGCAAGCTCGTCATCGATATGAGTTCGATCTCGCCGATCGCCACCAAGGAATTCGCCAAAAAAATCAACGATCTCGGCTGCGATTATCTCGACGCGCCGGTGTCGGGCGGCGAGGTCGGCGCCAAGGCGGCTTCGCTCACCATCATGGTCGGTGGCGAGGAAAAGGCCTTCGAGCGCGCCAAGCCCGTGTTCGAAAAAATGGGCAAGAACATCACTTTGGTCGGCCCGAACGGCGTCGGCCAGACGACCAAGGTCGCCAACCAGATCGTTGTAGCGCTCACCATCGAAGCGGTCGGCGAAGCTCTGGTCTTTGCATCGAAGGCCGGCGCCGATCCGGCGAAGGTCAGGCAGGCGCTGATGGGCGGACTTGCCGCTTCCCGCATCCTCGAAGTGCATGGCGAGCGCATGATCAAGCGCACCTTCGCGCCGGGCTTCCGCATCGAGCTGCATCAGAAGGACCTGAACCTGGCGCTGGAAGGCGCGAAATCGCTCGGCGTTGCGCTGCCAAACACCTCGACAACGCAGCAGCTGTTCAACTCCTGCGCCGCCAATGGCGGTGCGAAGGAAGACCACTCGGCGCTGGTCAGGGCGCTGGAGCGGATGGCGGGACACGAAGTGGCCTAGTAGCGAATAGCGAATAGGGAGTAGCGAATAGGGGTTGCATGCCCGAAGGCATCGTGTCCCGAATATTCGCTATTCGCTATTCGCTATTCGCTATTCGCTATTCGCTATTCGCTATTCGCTATTCGCTATTCGCCAGGAATTTCCTCGCCGCATAAAGGCTCACCGCCGCCGCGTTCGACACGTTGAGCGATCTGATCGCTCCGGGCATGTCGAGGCGGGCGAGCGCGGTCACTGTCTCACGCGTCTTCTGGCGCAGGCCCTTGCCTTCGGCGCCCAGCACCAGGGCGATCCTGTCGCCGGCGAATGTTTTCTCCAGTTCGGCCGGTCCCTCGGAATCGAGCCCGATCGTCCGGAAACCGGCCTCGTGCAATTGGCCGAGCGCATCGGCGAGGTTCTTCACCTCGATCTGGTCGATATGCTCCAGCGCGCCGGAAGCGGATTTCGCCAGCACGCCCGATTCCTGCGGGCTGTGGCGGGCCGTGGTGATCAACGCACCGGCGCCGAAGGCGACGGCCGAACGCAGGATCGCGCCGACATTGTGCGGGTCGGTGATCTGGTCGAGCACCAGCACCAGCCTCGTGTCGCCAAGCGCATCCAAACGCTTGGGCTTCAGCGGCTCGGCCTCGATCATTACGCCCTGATGCACGGCATCCGATCCGGTGATCCTGTCGATATCCTTCGGCTCGACCAGCTCGGCCTTGAAGGGCAGGGCGGCAAGATCGCCGATCGCCAGACGCTCGGCGGCGTTTCGCGTCACCAGCATCTTTCTGATCTTGCGCCGCGGATTGTCGAGCGCCGCCCGCACCGTATGCAGGCCATAGAGCCGCACCAGCCCATCGGTGGGGCCTTCGCCCGGCGGCACCGGCTGGCGCGGCCGGAATGCCGGCGCGCCGCCGGCCTTCTGGTCGCGATGCGCGCGCCTCAGCTTGGCGTAGTGGGTATCTTTCGGAGTGCCCGGTTTGTTGCTTTTGCTGTCGCTCATGCCGGCCTCTATAGCCGTCCCGTCCGGCTAAGGATATGGGCTGCCACGACGAATACCGAACATCCTCGAAAAACCCTGGTCACGCCGGTTGACACCCACCGGCCTTGCCGCCATAAGGCGCATCGCTGATTTCGGAGAAGATCCTTACTCGGGCTCCGGATCGGCGCGAATGCCTCGTTGCATGGCTCCGGCGGCAGACTGGAGAGGTGCCCGAGTGGTTAAAGGGGACGGACTGTAAATCCGTTGGCTTAGCCTACGTTGGTTCGAATCCAACCCTCTCCACCACTGCCGGCCCGGAAGCCCTGAAACGAAAAGCACCGGAAGTGTGCCGCTGTTTTCCGATGCTGTCGCAGGCGGGTATAGCTCAGTGGTAGAGCAGCAGCCTTCCAAGCTGAATATGCGGGTTCGATTCCCGCTACCCGCTCCAGATTTCCATCCGCATCGCCGTTCGCACGAAAACGCCACGCGCCTTGGCGCGCAGCGTATTCAAAAGTGCCATAACGCTTGCGGTCGCCCGAGGCGAAGGCGAGTCCATGCCGGATCGCAGCCGCTGGCATCGAGCAATGTCTTCGTCGAGGTTGCTCTTCCTGGGGCCGGCCCGGCAAGGGGAAGGCCGACCGCCCCAGGAGAGGTCGGGTCACGGCTTCGGGCGGTAGCGCAGGTGGGTGACGTACGGCGACTGGACCGCCCCCAACTGCTCCAGCTCGATGTGCTTTGCGCCGAGGTGCTCGAAAAGGCGCGTGCCGGAACCGAGCATCACGGGCGCGATCTGCACCCGGATCTCGTCGATGAGCCCGGCCTTGAGGAAGTGCTGGGACACCTCGGCGCCCATCAGCCGCACTACCTTGTCCCCGGCCGCGGCGACGGCCTGCGCGTAGGCGTCCTTCACGCCGGTGACGAACGTGAACGTGCCGCTCTTCTCGACCCGCGGCTCCAGCGGGGCGTGGGTGAGCACGAAGCACGGGGTCGCGAATGGCGTGTCGTTCCACACCCCGTAGCCGACGTCGAAAGTGCGTCGGCCCAGCACCACCGCGCCCGTTGCCTCGTGGCTGTCGCCCTCGGCTTCGGCGTCGATCGGGCTGGACGAGCTGTTGAACAGCCACTCGTGCAGCCGCAGGCCGCCCTCACCCATCGGGTGCGCGACGCTGACGTTGGGGCCGGCCATGAAACCGTCCAGCGACATGGTGGCTTCAATGAGCACTTGTGTCATCGGCAATCTTCCTCGCAGGGCCGACGCGCTTCAGCGCGTCTGATGGGAACTAGCCAGCTATAGTCGCGGTAATCCTGAAATTCGCCATGTCGTGAGTTTTGGGATTACTGAGACATTCGCTGAATTGCGCTGGTCGGAGGAAATTTAGTCTACCACCGCGCCGCCGGTGAGATTGATGACGGCCCCGGTCATTGACGCCGCATGCGCTGAGGCAGCGAATACGGCGGCATTCGCCACCTGATCAAGAGTGGGAAGCTGCCTCAGCAACGTTCCTGCCGCTGCTCCCTCCATCAATTCCTCGAGGCTGATGCCTGCGCTTCGGGCGACAGGCCCGAACACATCGCGGGAGTGAGAGCCCATGGTCGCAGCCTCTGGAATTGCGTGCGACCGTATGCACACGACCCGGATCCCGGCCGGAGCGAGTTCCGCGGCCAGCAGCCGTGTCATGCCCTCCGTGGCGGCACAGGAAACTCCGTAGCCGAGAAATCCTGTGCCGGGCATTCGAGCACCCGGTGTCGATGGCATCATGATAACGCCCGAGCCCCGAGACGCCATGTGCGGCGTCACGGCTCGGGCAGTGATGAAGTATGCCGTCGCGTACGCCGTGATCGGATGAAGGAAGTCTGCCGCCGACAAATCGGTGAGAAGGACGCCCTGCACATGATTTATGCCAAGTCCGTTGAACGCGATGTCAATCCCGCCCGCCTTGGCAGCAACCCGCGCTGAATGCAGTGCGACCTCCCTCTCGTTGAGGGCGTCGATTACAGAAACCTCGGCGCGACCGCCTACGCTACGAATGTCATCTGCGACCGCATCCAGCTTTTCCTTTGTTCGGCCAGCGAGGAAAAGTTCGGCTCCCTCTTTGGCAAAAGCGCGGGCAACAGCCCCGCCTATTGCGCCGCCGCCGCCGTAGACGATCGCCACCTTGTTTTGCAGCATCATTGTTCACCTCGAAAACCGATTGCACTTTGCAATTGGTTTCCTGTACTGTCAGTGATGCGAAAATGCAATCGATTTCGAGGTGAAGCGGGAATGGGCATTCCCTTTTGGTCCCTGCCCCTAGCTGTTGAAGGCCGAGGCGACCTGATGCTGTTGCGGGATCTGGCCGTTCGGCGTCAGCTTGTCGACGATGCCGGGCAACGCCACCGACAGTTGCTGCAGCAGCTCCTGTTCGTTCAAACCCGTCCGCTGCGCGATTTCGCGAATGACCTGCGGTCCGATCGCGGCGCCGAGATCGTTGGCGTTGATCGGCTGGTTCTGGCCGGTGCCGACCCAGGAATCGGCGACATTGCCGTGGCCGGCGTCCTTGAGCTTGTCGAGCAGGCCGCCCAGACCGCCGAGCAGGCCGCCATCGGCGGAGGTTCCTGCCGGTGTCGGCGCGGGGGCTTGCGGAGCCGCCGGCTGTTCCTCGCTCCTGCCGCTCAGCATCTTGCCGACCAGCAGCGCGCCGAGCGCGATCATCAGGGGTTTGGTGATGTTGCCGCCGGGGACGGCGTTGTCAAAAAGGCCCATCGTGGATCTCCTATCAAGTCCGCCCCGGCGCCAGAATGGCGCAACCGGGGGGAATTTCAAGCTGTCTTGAGCTTTTGACAATCATATGAAAATGATTGGCCCGGCGGGGATTGGAGGGAAAAAATGGGCATCATCAGCTGGATTATCCTCGGCGTCGTCGCCGGCTTCATCGGCAGCAAGATCGTCAACAAGTCCGGCCAGGGCATGATCATGGACATCGTGCTCGGCATCGTCGGCGCCATTGTCGGCGGGGTGATCTTCAGCGCCTTCGGCGCATCGGGCGTCACCGGCCTCAACATCTGGAGCCTGATCGTCGCCGTCATCGGCTCGGTCGTCGTGCTCTGGGCCTACCACCAGATCAGCGGCAAGCGCACGCTGTAGAAGACGGAACCCGCGGCCGGTCCGGCCGCGGTCGATCGTCAAATTTGGGCGGTCGCGGCGTGCGATCGCGACAACGGCATATTGGGCATTGGATCGGAGCGATCCGGCAGCCTCAGGCGACAACCGCCAGACGGCGACGCCTTTCGTCCAGCGAGACGATGGCCAGGCCGCTGCCGATGACCAGCAGGATACCGCAGACGGCGAGCGCGTTCGGGAATTGGCCGAACACCAGCAGGCCGGAGATCACCGCCCAGACGGTGAAGCAATAGAAGAAGGGCGCCACCGCGCTGGTCGGCCCGACGCGATAGGCCATGAAGATAAAGAAATGGCCGAAGATCAGGAACAGGCCGGCGCCTGCAATCAGCAGCAGATGGTGGCCCTCCGGCATCACCCATTGCTCGGACGCAAGATGTGCCGCCCCTGACCCGACCAGCACCACCAGGACAGCTGAGATGGCGACGATCATGCCGGGCACTTCGGCGCCCACCTTACGTCCGGCGAGGTCGCGCACGGCGGCGAAGGCCGCATTGCCCAGCGCCAGCAGGGCGTAGACCGATATGCCCAGCATGGTCGGCTGCGCCACCATGACGGCGCCGACAAAACCGAGGCCGATCAGCGCCATGCGCGCGGCGCCGATCTTTTCGCCGAACAGGATCGAGGAACCGACCAGCACGATAAGCGGCGTGATCTGCCCGAGCGCCGTCGAATCGGCGATCTGCATGTTGGCCAAAGCCACGACGTAGCAGAGGATCGCAGCCAGTTCGCAAAGGTTCCGGCGCAGCACCTTGCGCTCGAAAAGCAGCGGGATCTGCCTGCCGTAGCCCAGCATGAAAAGCAGCGGCATGCCCCAGAGCGTGGCGGCCGCGCCGCGCAGCAGCAGCACCTCATAAGGCGGCAGCCCTGCGGTCGCGAGCTTCATCATCGTGTCGTTGACGAGGTAGGATCCCGTCGAGACGATCATGAACAGCGGACCACGGATATTTGCCGGGATGAAGTGCATTTGCCGAAGAAATCAGAGGCGTGTCGCGGCGGCAATGGGCCAGTTCCGGCTGATCGGGCGTCTATCCGCGCCAGCCTGTCGATGAGGTCGCCGGGCGGTCAAGCCGCGACCGTTTGAATTCGCCTGTCGCGATCCTATATCCGCGCTATATCCCTGAAATCGGATCGTTGGTTCGGGTCGAGCGAAGGAACGCTCAGCCACAAGGCACTTGTGTTTTTCGGCCGTTGTCGCTAATCGCCCCGCATTCGACTGAACTGAAGGTCCAGGCCGCCCAAGGAAAGAGACTATGGCAAAAGGTAAATTCGAGCGCACCAAGCCGCATGTGAACATTGGCACGATCGGCCACGTCGATCATGGCAAGACGTCGCTGACGGCGGCGATCACGAAGTATTTTGGCGAATACAAGCGCTATGACCAGATCGACGCGGCGCCGGAAGAGAAGGCGCGCGGCATCACGATCTCGACGGCGCATGTCGAGTACGAGACGGCCAACCGTCACTATGCCCACGTCGACTGCCCCGGCCACGCCGACTATGTGAAGAACATGATCACCGGCGCCGCGCAGATGGACGGCGCGATCCTGGTGGTTTCGGCCGCCGACGGCCCGATGCCGCAGACCCGCGAGCACATTCTGCTTGCCCGTCAGGTCGGCGTGCCCTCGATCGTGGTGTTTTTGAACAAGGTCGACCAGGTCGACGACGCCGAGCTTCTCGAACTGGTCGAGCTCGAGGTTCGCGAGCTGCTCACCAAGAACGAGTTCCCCGGCGACGACATTCCGATCGTCAAGGGCTCGGCGCTGGCAGCGCTTGAGGACTCCAACAAGACCATCGGCGAGGATGCGATCCGCGAGCTGATGGCTCAGGTCGACGCCTATATCCCGACGCCGGTTCGTCCGCTGGACAAGCCGTTCCTGATGCCGATCGAGGACGTGTTCTCGATCTCGGGCCGCGGCACGGTGGTGACCGGCCGCGTCGAGCGCGGCGTGGTCAAGGTCGGCGAGGAACTGGAGATCGTCGGCATCCGTCCGACGGCCAAGACCACCTGCACGGGCGTCGAAATGTTCCGCAAGCTGCTCGACCAGGGCCAGGCCGGCGACAACATCGGCGCGCTGCTGCGCGGCATCGACCGTGAGGGCGTGGAGCGCGGCCAGGTTCTGGCCAAGCCGGGCTCGGTGAAGCCGCACAAGAAGTTCGTGGCCGAAGCCTACATCCTGACCAAGGACGAGGGCGGCCGTCACACGCCGTTCTTCACCAACTACCGTCCGCAGTTCTACTTCCGCACGACCGACGTGACGGGCATCGTGACGCTGCCGGCCGGCACCGAGATGGTGATGCCTGGCGACAACATCACGGTCGACGTCGAGCTGATTGTGCCGATCGCGATGGAAGAGAAGCTGCGCTTCGCCATCCGTGAAGGCGGCCGCACCGTCGGTGCCGGCATCGTCGTCACCATCAAAGAGTAATTGGACGAAACGGATCTGTCGCGGGCGCGGGCTGCCCGCGCCGCGCCAGAACAAGGAATTGACGCATGAACGGACAGAATATCCGCATCCGCCTTAAGGCGTTTGACCACCGGGTGCTCGACGCCTCGACGCGCGAAATCGTGTCGACCGCCAAGCGCACCGGCGCCAACGTCCGCGGCCCCATTCCGCTGCCGACGCGGATCGAAAAGTTCACGGTCAACCGGTCGCCACATGTCGACAAGAAGAGCCGCGAGCAGTTCGAGATGCGCACCCACAAGCGGCTGCTCGACATCGTCGATCCGACCCCGCAGACCGTCGACGCTCTGATGAAGCTCGATCTGGCCGCCGGTGTCGACGTCGAGATCAAGCTCTAAGGAACAAGAGGGCGGGGCGACCCGGAACTCTGAAGGAACAAGAGGCGTGGAGGGGCGTCAGCCCCGACAGGGAACTCTAAAGGAATTGAACCGATGCGTTCAGGTGTGATTGCAAAGAAGGTGGGAATGACCCGCATCTACAACGATGCCGGGGAACACGTTCCCGTCACCGTTCTCCAGATGGAGAACTGCCAGGTCGTGGCGCAGCGCACGCAGGAGAAGAACGGCTACACCGCCGTCCAGCTCGGCGTTGGCCTTGCCAAGGTGAAGAACACGTCGAAGGCGATGCGCGGCCATTTCGCCGCCGCCTCCGTCGAGCCGAAGGCGAAGCTTGCCGAGTTCCGCGTCTCCGCCGACAACATGATCGACGTCGGCGCCGAGCTCACCGTCGAGCACTTTGTCGCCGGCCAGAAGGTCGACGTCACCGGCACCTCGACCGGCAAGGGTTTCCAGGGCGTGATCAAGCGGCACAACATGGGTGGTGGCCGCGCCACGCACGGTAACTCGGTCTCGCACCGCACGCACGGCTCGACCGGTCAGCGCCAGGACCCCGGCAAGGTGTTCAAGGGCAAGAAGATGGCCGGCCACATGGGTGACGTCCGCGTCACCACGCAGAATGTCGAGGTCGTCTCGACCGATGCCGACCGCGGCCTGATCCTGATCCGTGGCGCCGTTCCGGGCGTCAAGGGCGCCTGGATCCTGGTTCGCGACGCGGCCAAGGTTGCGCTGCCGGCCAATGCGCCGAAGCCCGCCGCGCTCCGCGCTGCCAACGCCAAGAACGAAGCCCCGGCCACCGAGGGAGCGGAATAATGGACCTCAAGATCACAACGCTCGGCGGCAAGGACGCCGGCAAGGTGAAACTCTCCGAGGAGATTTTCGGCCTTGACCCGCGCGAGGACATCCTGCAGCGCGTCGTGCGCTGGCAGCTCGCCAAGAAGCAGCAGGGCACGCACAAGGCCAAGGGCCGCGCCGAGATCGCGCGCACCGGCGCCAAGATGTACAAGCAGAAGGGTACGGGCCGCGCCCGTCACCATTCGGCTCGCGCTCCGCAGTTCCGCGGCGGTGGCAAGGCGCACGGCCCGGTCGTGCGCAGCCATGAGCACGAGCTGCCGAAGAAGGTGCGCGCGCTGGGCTTGAAGCATGCTCTCTCGGCCAAGGCCAAGAGCGCCTCGCTGATCATCGTCGACGAGCTGAAGCTCGCCGAGGCCAAGACCAAGGCACTGGCGGCGAGCCTCGAGACGCTCGGGCTCACCAATGCCCTGGTGATCGGCGGCGCCGAGCTCGACCAGAACTTCAAGCTGGCGGCGACCAACATTCCCAACATCGACGTGCTGCCAATCCAGGGCATCAACGTCTACGACATTCTGCGCCGCGGCACGCTGGTCCTTTCGAAGGCCGCCGTCGAGGCTCTCGAGGAGCGCTTCAAATGACCGACCTTCGTCACTACGACGTGATCGTCTCGCCGGCGATCACCGAAAAGTCGACCATGGCTTCCGAGCAGAACCAGGTCGTCTTCAACGTCGCCAAGAAGGCGTCGAAGCCGGAAATCAAGGCTGCCGTGGAAGCTCTCTTCGGCGTCAAGGTTACCGCCGTGAACACGCTCGTCCGCAAGGGCAAGATCAAGCGCTTCCGCGGCACGGTTGGCCGCCAGGGCGACGTCAAGAAGGCGGTTGTGACGCTGGCCGACGGCCAGTCGATCGACGTCGCGACGGGTCTCTGAGCAAGGCCGCGAGGACAGGACAATGGCACTCAAGAAATTCAACCCGGTAACGCCGAGCACCCGCCAGCTGGTCATCGTCGACCGCTCGGGCCTCTACAAGGGCAAGCCCGTCAAGGGTCTGACCGAAGGCCTGACCAAGTCGGGCGGCCGCAACAATTACGGCCGCATCACGGCCCGCTTCATCGGCGGCGGTCACAAGCGTTCGTACCGCATCATCGACTTCAAGCGTAAGAAGTACGATGTCGTCGGCACGGTCGAGCGTATCGAATACGATCCGAACCGCACCGCCTTCATCGCGCTGATCAAGTATGACGACGGCGAGCTGTCCTACATCCTGGCGCCGCAGCGTCTGGCTGCCGGCGACAAGATCGTGGCCGGCGAAGCGGTCGACGTGAAGCCGGGCAACGCGATGCCGCTGGCTTCGATGCCGGTCGGCACGATCGTCCACAACATCGAGCTGAAGCCGGGCAAGGGCGGCCAGGTCGCCCGTTCGGCGGGCGGTTACGCCCAGCTCGTCGGCCGCGACCAGGGCATGGCGATCCTGCGCCTCAACTCGGGTGAGCAACGCGTGGTGCACGGCTCTTGCATGGCCACCGTTGGCGCCGTGTCGAACCCCGACCACGGCAACATCAACGACGGCAAGGCCGGCCGCACGGTGTGGCGCGGCAAGCGTCCGCACAATCGCGGCGTGGCCATGAACCCGGTCGATCATCCGCACGGCGGTGGTGAAGGCCGCACCTCGGGTGGCCGTCATCCGGTTTCGCCCTGGGGCAAGCCGACCAAGGGCAAGAAGACGCGGTCCAACAAGGCGACCGACAAGTTCATCGTGCGCTCGCGCCATCAGCGCAAGAGCTAAGAAGAGGTAACGCCAAGTGACTCGTTCGATTTGGAAAGGCCCCTTCATCGACGGCTACCTTCTCAAGAAGGTGGACAAGGTTCGTGAAGGCGGTCGCAATGAGGTGATCAAGATGTGGAGCCGTCGCTCCACCATCCTGCCGCAGTTCGTCGGCTTCACCTTCGGTGTCTACAACGGCCAGAAGCATGTCCCGGTCTCGGTGAACGAGGACATGGTCGGTCACAAGTTCGGTGAATTCGCTCCGACCCGGACCTATTACGGTCACGGCGCGGATAAGAAGGCGAAGAGGAAGTAATCATGGGCAAGGCCAAAGCTCCGCGCAGGCTTGCTGACAACGAGGCGCGCGCCGTTCTGCGCACGATCCGTATCAGCCCGCAGAAGCTGAACCTGGTTGCCGCGCTGATCCGCGGCAAGAAGGTCGCGACAGCGCTTTCCGACCTCGAATTCTCGGCCAAGCGGATTTCCGGCACGGTCAAGAAGACGCTGGAGTCGGCGATCGCCAACGCGGAAAACAATCACGACCTGGATGTCGACGCGCTGATCGTGGCGGAAGCCTATGTCGGCAAGTCGATCGTCATGAAGCGCTTCCACGCTCGTGGCCGCGGTCGCGCCAGCCGTATCGAGAAGCCGTTCTCGCACCTCACGATCGTCGTTCGTGAAGTCGAGGAAAAAGGGGAGGCCGCATAATGGGCCAGAAAGTCAATCCGATCGGGCTGCGTCTCGGCATCAACCGCACCTGGGATTCGCGCTGGTTCGCGAACACCGGCGAGTACGGCCAGCTGCTGCATGAGGACATCAAGATCCGCAAGTATCTTGAGAAGGAACTCAAGCAGGCCGCGATCTCCAAGGTCGTGATCGAGCGTCCGCACAAGAAGTGCCGCGTCACCATCCATGCCGCGCGTCCGGGCCTCATCATCGGCAAGAAGGGCGCCGACATCGAGAAGCTTCGCAAGAAGCTGATGGAGATGACGAAGTCCGAGACGCACCTCAACATCGTTGAAGTGCGCAAGCCGGAAATCGACGCCACGCTGATCGCCCAGTCGATCGCCCAGCAGCTCGAGCGCCGCATCGCGTTCCGCCGCGCCATGAAGCGTGCCGTTCAGTCGGCCATGCGTCTCGGCGCCGAAGGCATCCGCATCAACTGCTCCGGCCGTCTCGGCGGCGCCGAAATCGCGCGCATGGAGTGGTACCGCGAAGGCCGCGTGCCGCTGCACACGCTGCGCGCCGACGTCGACTACGGCGTTGCCGAGGCGAACACGGCTTACGGCATCTGCGGCGTCAAAGTGTGGGTGTTCAAGGGCGAGATCCTCGAGCATGACCCGATGGCCTCCGAGCGTCGCGCCACCGAGGGCGATCATGCAGGTGCCGCCGGCGAGCGCGAGCGCGGTCGTCGTCGCGAGAACGCCTGAGACATTTGAGAATTTGGAGTTAGAACGATGCTGCAGCCAAAGCGCACAAAGTTCCGCAAGCAGTTCAAGGGCCGTATCCACGGTACCGCCAAGGGCGGCACCAATCTGGATTTCGGCGGTTTCGGGCTGAAGGCGCTTGAGCCGAACCGCGTCACCGCGCGCGAGATCGAGGCGGCCCGCCGCGCGATCACTCGCGAGATGAAGCGCGCCGGCCGCGTCTGGATCCGGGTGTTCCCGGATCTGCCGGTCACCTCGAAGCCGACCGAAGTGCGCATGGGTAAGGGCAAGGGCGCCGTCGACTATTGGGCGGCGCGCGTCAAGCCTGGCCGCATCATGTTCGAGATCGACGGCGTCAGCGAGGAGACCGCGCGTGAGGCGCTGCGCCTCGGCGCCGCCAAGCTCTCGGTCAAGACGCGCTTCGTACAGCGCATCGCAGAATAAGGACGGGCTGAACCATGAAAGCCGAAGACATCCGGACCAAGACCCAGGATCAGCTGACCGACGACCTGGCCAGCCTGAAGAAGGAGCAGTTCAACCTGCGCTTCCAGAAGGCCACCGGCCAGCTCGAAAAGACCGCGCGCGTGAAGCAGGTCCGCAGGGACATTGCGCGCATCAAGACCATCGCCGCGGAAAAAGCCGCGGCCAAGAAGGGTTAAGACCATGCCAAAGCGCATTCTGCAGGGCACCGTCGTCAGCGACAAGAACGAGAAGACGGTCGTCGTCAAGGTCGAGCGGCGCTTCACGCATCCCGTGATGAAGAAGACCGTGCGCCTGACCAAGAAGTACAAGGCGCATGACGAGAACAACGCCCACAAGGTCGGCGACCAGGTGTTCATCCAGGAATCGAAGCCGATTTCGAAGGACAAGCGCTGGATCGTCGTCACCTCGGACCAGGCGTAAACAAACGAATTTTGGACAGACCGGGGAGGGGCTTCGAGCCCGTCCCGTTAGAAAAGAAGAAGGCGGCCAGTCATGATTCAGATGCAAACAAACCTCGACGTCGCGGACAACTCCGGCGCCCGTCGTGTCATGTGCATCAAGGTGCTGGGCGGCTCGAAGCGGAAGTATGCCTCCGTCGGCGACATCATCGTGGTGTCGATCAAGGAAGCGATCCCGCGCGGCCGCGTTAAGAAGGGCGACGTGATGAAGGCGGTCGTGGTTCGCACGGCCAAGGACATCCGCCGCCCGGACGGCAGCGTGATCCGTTTCGACAAGAACGCGGCCGTTCTCGTCGACAACAAGAAAGAACCGATCGGCACGCGTATCTTCGGGCCGGTTCCGCGCGAGCTTCGCGCCAAGAACCACATGAAGATCATCTCGCTCGCGCCTGAAGTGCTGTAAGGAGCCGGACCAATGCAAAAGATCAGAAAAGGCGACAAGGTTGTCGTGCTTGCCGGCAAGGACAAGGGCCGTTCGGGCGAAGTCCTGTCGGTGCAGCCGAAGGAAGACACCGCGCTCGTTCGCGGCGTGAACCTCATTCGCCGTCACCAGAAGCAGACCCAGTCCCAAGAGGGCGGGATCATCACCAAGGAAGCGCCGATCCACCTGTCGAACATCGCGCTGGCCGACCCCAAGGACGGCAAGCCGACCCGCGTCGGCTTCACCATCCAGAAGGACGGCAAGAAGGTGCGCGTCGCCAAGCGTTCGGGAGAAGTCATCAATGGCTAAGGCTGAAACCAAGCAGGCAACTGCCAAGAACGAGCCACGCCTCAAGAAGGTCTATCAGGAGACCATCCGCAAGGCGCTGCAGGAGCAGTTCGGCTACGACAATGAGATGCAGGTTCCGCGCATCGACAAGATCGTGCTGAACATGGGCGTCGGCGAGGCGACCGGCGATTCCAAGAAGCCCTCGGTCGCGGCCGAGGACCTCGCGCTGATCGCCGGCCAGAAGGCCGTCGTCACCCGCGCCCGCAACTCGATCGCGGGCTTCAAGGTGCGCGAGAACATGCCGATCGGCGCCAAGGTCACGCTGCGCAAGGAACGCATGTACGAGTTCCTCGACCGCCTCGTGAACATCGCGCTGCCGCGCGTTCGCGACTTCCGCGGACTGAACCCGAAGAGCTTTGATGGCCGTGGCAACTACGCCATGGGCATCAAGGAGCACATCGTGTTCCCGGAGATCAACTACGACAAGGTTGATCAGGTCTGGGGCATGGACGTCATCGTTTGTACGACGGCGAAGACGGACGACGAGGCCAGGGCGCTGCTCAAGGCCTTCAACTTCCCCTTCCGCCAGTAACGGCAGCGAAAAAGGAAAAATCTGAAATGGCAAAGACCAGCTCAGTCGAGAAGAACAACCGGCGCCGCAAGCTTGCCGGCCAGTACGCCGCCAAGCGCAAGGCGCTCAAGGACATCGTCATGGATCAGTCCAAGCCGATGGAAGAGCGTTTCCGCGCCCAGTTGAAGCTTTCGGCGCTGCCGCGCAACTCGGCCAAGATCCGTATCCGCAACCGCTGCGAAGTCACTGGCCGTCCGCGCGCCTACTATCGCAAGCTCAAGCTTTCGCGTATCGCGCTTCGCGATCTGGGCAACAACGGCCAGATCCCGGGCCTGGTCAAGTCGAGCTGGTAAGGAGACACTGAGATGTCATTGAGCGATCCTCTCGGCGATATGCTGACCCGCATCCGCAACGCCTATGGCCGCAAGAAGTCGAGCGTCTCGACTCCGGCCTCGCGTCTGCGCGCCCGCGTCCTCGAAGTGCTGAAGTCGGAAGGCTATATTCGCGACTACAGCCAGACCGACTTCGAGAACGGCAAGTCGGAAATCGAGATCGAGCTGAAGTATTTCGACGGTGCTCCGGTCGTGCGCGAAATCGAGCGCGTCTCGAAGCCCGGCCGCCGCGTCTATGTCTCGGCCAAGTCGATCCCGCAGGTCGCCAACGGCCTCGGCATCGCCATCCTTTCGACGCCGAAGGGCGTCATGGCCGACCACGAAGCGCGCGAGCAGAATGTCGGTGGCGAGATCCTCTGCCAGATCTTCTGATCCGGCATGACATTGAGAAATGGGCTTCGGTTCTCGGGATCGCGCCCGGGAACTGGAACCTGAAACGAAAGAAGTGACGAGGACAACAAAATGTCTCGTATCGGAAAGAAACCCGTTTCGCTGCCCCAGGGCGTGACCGCGACCGTCAACGGCCAGACCGTGACGGCGAAGGGCCCCAAGGGCGAGCTGAAGTTCGTGGTGAACGACGAAGTGCTGGTCAAGATGGAAGGCGCCGAGATTTCGGTCGAGCCGCGCGACCAGACCAAGACCGCCCGTTCCAAATGGGGCATGTCGCGCACGCAGATCGTTAACATCCTGCAGGGCGTGAAGGACGGCTTCGAGAAGAAGCTCGAGATCACCGGCGTCGGCTACCGCGCCGCCATGCAGGGCAAGAACCTGCAGCTCGCGCTCGGCTTCAGCCACGACGTGGTCTATGAGACCCCGCAGGGCATCACGATCGCCGTGCCGAAGCCGACCGAAATCACGGTGTCGGGCATCGACAAGCAGCAGGTCGGCCAGGTCGCCGCCGAGATCCGCGAATATCGCGGTCCGGAGCCTTATAAGGGCAAGGGCGTGCGCTATGCCGACGAGCGGATCGTCCGCAAGGAAGGCAAGAAGAAGTAATAGGCTTGGCCCCGAAAAGTTGCAGACTTTTCGGAAAGGACCAAGCCAGAGAAGTGTAACGCCGCGGGGAGCGGCCGCGGGAGGCTTGGCCTACCGCACAGGGTTGCCCCCGTTTTCTGAAGGCAAGGAACAGACATTATGGCTAGTCCCAAGGAAACCACCCAGCGCCGCGCGCAGCGCGTGCGCCGTCAGCTGAAGAAGGTCGCCGGCGAGCGTCCGCGGCTTTCGGTGCACCGCACCTCGAAGCACATCTACGTCCAGGTCATCGACGACGCGAAGGGCCACACGCTGGCCGCCGCCTCGACCCTGGAGAAGGACCTCAAGGGTTCGCTCAAGACCGGCGCCGACACCGCTGCCGCCGCCGCCGTCGGCAAGCTCATCGCTGAGCGCGCTTCGAAGGCCGGCGTCAAGGAAGTCGTCTTCGACCGCGGCCCGTACATCTATCACGGCCGCGTCAAGGCGCTGGCCGAGGCTGCCCGCGAAGGCGGTCTCAGTTTCTGATTTTTAACCGCCGGCGTCCAATAGAGGCTCCGGCAAACAGCAACCCCGTGCTTCCGGAAAAGAACAAGGACTAGGATATGGCACAGGAACGTAGGGAAGGCGGCCGCGGCCGCGAACGTGAGCGTGAAGAGCGCGACGACGGCTTCGTGGACAAGCTCGTTCACATCAACCGCGTCGCCAAGGTGGTGAAGGGCGGCCGTCGCTTCGGCTTTGCCGCGCTCGTCGTCGTCGGCGACCAGAAGGGCCGCGTCGGCTTCGGCCACGGCAAGGCGCGTGAAGTGCCGGAGGCGATCCGCAAGGCGACCGAGTCGGCCAAGCGCGACATGATCTTCGTGCCGCTGCGCTCGGGCCGCACGCTGCATCACGACGTCGAGGGCCGCTGGGGCGCCGGACGCGTTCTGCTGCGCGCCGCCAAGCAGGGTACCGGCATCATCGCGGGCGGCCCGATGCGCGCTGTCTTCGAAACGCTCGGCATGCATGACGTGGTCGCCAAGTCGATGGGGTCGTCGAACCCCTACAACATGGTTCGCGCCACCTTCGACGCGCTGAAGAGCCAGATGCATCCGAAGGATGTGGCTGCTGCGCGCGGCATCAAGTACTCGACCCTTCAGGCCCGCCGCGGCACCGCCGTCGCGGCTGAAGAATAGTCGACGCTGACCAGGGATTTCGACCATGGCCAAGAAAGCTACCAAGACCATCACCGTCGAGCAGATCGGTTCGCCGATCCGCCGGCCGAAGGAGCAGCGCGCGACGCTGGTCGGCCTCGGCCTCAACAAGATGCACAAGCGGCGCACGCTGGAAGATACCCCTTCGGTGCGCGGCATGATCGCCGCCGTCCAGCACCTCGTCCGCGTCGTGGACGAGGCCTGAACGGAAGCGCAGGAGAAGAAATATGAAACTCAACGATCTGCGTGACAAGGACGGCGCCACGCACTCCAGGAAGCGCCTCGGTCGCGGCATCGGCTCCGGCTCGGGCAAGACCGCCGGTCGCGGCGTCAAGGGCCAGAAGGCGCGCTCCGGCGTCGCCATCAACGGCTTCGAGGGCGGCCAGATGCCGCTCTACCGGCGCCTGCCGAAGCGCGGCTTCAACAACCTGTTCGGCAAGAGCTTCACCGTCGTGTCGCTCGCCCGCATCCAGGCTGCCATCGACGCCAAGAAGCTCGACGCCAAGGAAACCGTGACGGCCGAGGCCCTGATCGCTGCCGGCGTCATCCGCCGCGCCAAGGACGGCGTGCGCGTGCTCTCCGATGGCGAGCTCAAGGCCAAGCTCAACTTCGACGTCGCCGGCGCCTCGAAGGCCGCGATCGAGAAGATCGAGAAGGCCGGCGGTTCGGTGAAGCTGCCGGAAGCGGCCGCCGCCGAGTAACGGCGATTTGAAGCGCGACCGGCGGGAATGACTTCGTTTTTGCCGCCCATCCGCGTTCTGATCTGATCAATTAGGCGGCCGCGTCAACGCGGCCGCTTGCATGTTGACGGTCCGGAGCTTATCTCGTGGGCTTCGGTGACACGCGCCGCCTGAGCTGCGGGCATCGAGCGTGATCTAGCGGAGAATCAGGCATGGCTTCGGCTGCTGAACAACTAGCCTCAAATCTGAATTTTGCGGCCTTCGCCAAGGCCGAGGATCTGAAGAAGCGCATCTGGTTCACCATCGGCGCGCTGCTCGTCTACCGCCTCGGCACCTACATCCCGCTTCCCGGCATCAATCCCGACGCTTTCGCGCACGCCTTCTCCTCGCAGAGCAAGGGCGTGCTCGGCATGTTCAACATGTTCGCCGGCGGCGCCGTGCAGCGCATGGCGATCTTCGCGCTCGGCATCATGCCCTACATCTCCGCCTCCATCATCATGCAGCTGATGACCTCGGTCATCCCCTCGCTGGAATCGCTGAAGAAGGAAGGCGAGCAGGGCCGCAAGATCATCAACCAGTACACGCGCTACGGCACCGTGCTGCTCGCCCTGGTGCAGGCCTACGGCATTTCGATCGGCCTCGAGGGCGGCAACGGCATCGTCAACGATCCCGGCATGTTCTTCCGCATCTCGACGGTGGTCACGTTGGTCGGCGGCACCATGTTCCTGATGTGGCTCGGCGAGCAGATCACCGCGCGCGGCATCGGCAACGGCATTTCGCTGATCATCTTCTCGGGCATCGTCGCCGGCCTGCCGCGCGCCATTTCCGGCACGCTGGAACTCGGCCGCACCGGCGCACTGTCCACCAGCCTCATT
The DNA here is from genome assembly GCF_033977345.1 of Mesorhizobium dulcispinae. Taxonomy (NCBI): domain Bacteria; kingdom Pseudomonadati; phylum Pseudomonadota; class Alphaproteobacteria; order Hyphomicrobiales; family Phyllobacteriaceae; genus Mesorhizobium; species Mesorhizobium dulcispinae. Next base: position 350,831 of record NZ_JAVIIY010000002.1, on the reverse strand, counting down.
CTGGCGATCATCGTGCTCGCCGTTGTCGTCATCGGCGTCATCGTCTTCTTCGAGCGAGCCCAGCGGCGCCTGCTCATCCAGTATCCGAAGCGACAGGTCGGCAACCGCATGTTCCAGGGCGATACCTCGCACCTGCCGCTGAAGCTCAACACCTCGGGCGTCATCCCGCCGATCTTCGCTTCGTCGCTGCTGCTTCTGCCGGCAACGGTCGCCGGTTTCTCGCAGACGACCAACCTGCCGGCCTGGGCAAGCACGGTTCTGGCCTCGCTCGGTCACGGCCAGCCGCTCTACATGGCGTTCTACGCGGCGATGATCATCTTCTTCGCCTTCTTCTACACGGCGATCGTCTTCAACCCGAAGGATACGGCCGACCAGCTCAAGAAGCATTCCGGCTTCATCCCTGGCTACCGGCCGGGCGAGCGCACCGCCGAATATATCGACTATGTTCTGACGCGTATCACCGTCATCGGCGCTGTCTACCTGGTGCTGGTGTGTCTGCTGCCTGAGTTCCTGATTTCAGCGACTGGCGTACCTTTCTACCTCGGTGGCACATCGCTTCTGATCGTGGTCAGTGTCACGCTCGACACGGTGGCGCAGATTCAGGGTCACCTGATCGCGCACCAGTATGAGGGCCTGATCAAGAAGTCGAAGTTGCGCGGGGGGAAGAGGAGCAGATGAGGCTGATATTGCTTGGGCCGCCAGGAGCGGGCAAGGGGACGCAAGCACAAAGACTGGTAGACAAACACGGCATACCCCAGCTTTCGACGGGTGACATGCTGCGTGCCGCCGTCCAAGCCGGAACCGAGGTCGGCAAGCGGGCCAAGGCGGTGATGGATGCCGGTGAGCTGGTCTCCGACGCGATCGTCAACGCGATCGTCGCCGAGCGGATCGACCAGCCCGATTGCGCCAGAGGCTTCATCCTCGACGGGTATCCGCGCACGCTGGTGCAGGCCGACGCCGTGGAAGCGATGCTTTCGGAGCGCAACATCGCGCTGGACAGCGTCATCGAGCTCGTCGTCGACGACAAGGCGCTGGTCGGGCGAATCGTCAAGCGGGCCGAGGACGCCAAGGCCGCCGGCCAGCCGGTGCGCAAGGACGACAATCCGGCGGTGTTCGAGGAGCGCCTGCGCGAATACTACAAGAAGACGGCGCCGCTGACAGGCTACTATTATGCCAAAGGCAGGCTGAAGACCGTCGACGGCATGGCCAGCATCGACGCGGTGACCGCGGAGATCGAGGGCGTGCTGGCGGCGACGGCGAAGTAGGCCGTTCCGACAAGCAGAGATTGCGCTTGACTGGAAGGAGCCGTTGGGGTATGGCGGCCCGTCTTCCTGTCAGGCATGGACTTTGCTTGCCCGCAAGGGCAGGGCAGTCGTTTTGAACCAGGAAACTCCCGCAAGGGCCGGCCTCCACCGGACGCGGGGCAACTTAGATCGCGCCGGCTTGTCCGGCCCATATGGAGATGAGAAGAAATGGCTCGTATAGCCGGCGTCAACATTCCGACCAACAAGCGCGTCGTCATTGCGCTTCAGTACATTCACGGCATCGGCAAGAAGTTTGCCCAGGAGATCGTCGACAAGGTCGGCATCCCGGCTGACCGCCGCGTCAATCAGCTGACCGACGCGGAAGTGCTGCAGATCCGCGAGACGATCGACCGCGACTACCAGGTCGAAGGCGACCTGCGCCGCGAAGTCTCGATGAACATCAAGCGGCTCATGGACCTCGGCTGCTATCGCGGCCTGCGTCACCGCCGCTCGCTGCCGGTCCGCGGCCAGCGCACGCATACCAATGCGCGCACCCGCAAGGGCCCGGCCAAGGCGATCGCCGGCAAGAAGAAGTAATGAGCGAATAGCGAGTAGCTATTAGCGAGTAGGGGTCCCTATTCGCTATTCCCTACTCACTACTCGCTCTCAAAGGTGGAGCCGCTGGCATTACGGCGGTGTAGAGATCAACTGAAAGGACTACCATGGCCAAGGAAGCCGCTCGTGTTCGCCGTCGCGAACGCAAGAACATCTCGTCGGGCGTTGCCCACGTCAATTCGACCTTCAACAACACGATGATCACCATCACCGACGCGCAGGGCAATTCGATTGCCTGGTCGTCGGCCGGCGCCCAGGGCTTCAAGGGTTCGCGCAAGTCGACCCCGTTCGCCGCCCAGATGGCTGCTGAGGACGTTGCCAAGAAGGCCCAGGAACACGGCATGCGCATGCTCGAGGTCGAGGTCTGCGGACCCGGCTCCGGTCGCGAATCGGCGCTGCGCGCCCTGCAGGCAGCCGGCTTCACCATCACCTCGATCCGTGACGTGACGCCGATCCCGCACAATGGCTGCCGCCCGCGCAAGAAGCGCCGCGTCTAATATTTTTGAACGCCGCGTGAGCGCCGAGGCGCTCCTCCACGGCAATTCCAGGCTGCCCGCCACGATTGGATGGTGGCGGGTCAAAGGAAGGAAGACACAATGATCCAGAAAAACTGGCAGGAACTGATCAAGCCGAACAAGATCGAGTTCTCGTCGAAGAAGAAGACGCTGACCACGCTGGTGGCCGAGCCGCTCGAACGCGGCTTCGGCCTTACCCTCGGCAACGCGCTGCGGCGCGTGCTTCTGTCTTCGCTGCGCGGCGCGGCCGTCACCGCCGTGCAGATCGACGGCGTGCTGCACGAGTTCTCGTCCATCGCCGGCGTGCGCGAGGACGTGACCGATATCGTGCTCAACATCAAGGAAATCGCCATCCGCATGGAAGGCGATGGTCCCAAGCGCATGGTCGTGCGCAAGCAGGGCCCGGGTGCCGTGCTCTCCGGCGACATCCAGACCGTCGGCGACGTCGAGATCCTCAACCCCGACCACGTCATCTGCACGCTGGACGAGGGTGCGGAGATCCGCATGGAGTTCACCGTCGACACCGGCAAGGGCTATGTGCCGGCCGAGCGCAACCGCGCCGAGGACGCGCCGATCGGCCTGATCCCGGTCGACAGCCTCTACTCGCCGGTCAAGAAGGTCTCCTATAAGGTCGAGAACACCCGCGAGGGCCAGGTTCTCGACTATGACAAGCTGACCATGACGATCGAGACCGACGGTTCGATCTCGGGCGAGGACGCTGTGGCTTTCGCCGCCCGCATCCTGCAGGATCAGCTCAGCCTGTTCGTCAACTTCGACGAGCCGCAGAAGGAAGTCGCCACCGAGGCCGTCACCGAGCTCGCCTTCAACCCGGCGCTGCTCAAGAAGGTCGACGAGCTCGAGCTTTCGGTGCGTTCGGCCAACTGCCTGAAGAACGACAACATCGTCTATATCGGCGACCTGATCCAGAAGACCGAAGCCGAGATGCTGCGCACCCCGAACTTCGGCCGCAAGTCGCTGAACGAGATCAAGGAAGTGCTGGCGGCGATGGGCCTGCACCTCGGCATGGAAGTGCCGGACTGGCCGCCGGAAAACATCGAAGACCTCGCAAAACGTTACGAAGACCAATATTGAGCATGAATTCCAAGGATCGGCGGCGCGAGCCGCTCGATCCGACGGTCATGCGGAAAACCATCAGAGGCCGTGGCCTCTTGAACAACTGAAGAAGGAAAAGAGCCATGCGCCACGGTTTCAAGGGCCGTCGCTTCGCCCGCAGCGTAAGCCACCGCAAGTCGATGTTCGCCAACCTCGCCGTGTCTCTGATCGAGCACGAGCAGATCGTCACCACTCTGCCGAAGGCGAAGGACCTGCGTCCGATCGTCGAGAAGCTGGTGACGCTCGGCAAGCGCGGCGACCTGCACGCCCGCCGCCAGGTGATCGCGCAGATCGGCAATGAGGGCGTCGTCAAGCGCCTGTTCGAGACGATTGCGCCGCGGTACGCCAACCGCAACGGCGGTTACCTGCGCATCATGAAGGCGGGCTTCCGCCACGGTGACAATGCCGCGATGGCGGTCATCGAATTCGTCGACCGCGACACCTCGGCCAAGGGCGCCGCCGACCGCGCCCGCCTCGAGGCCGAAGGCGGCAACGAGGAAGCCGCGGCCGCGTAAGGCCTCGGCTTAGGAAGAGATTGCGAGGGGCCTGCGGGCCCCTTTTGCATTTTGAAGGCGGAGCTTCGGCGCGAGCGGATTTTCGCGGGCAAGCTCATGCTTTTGCGCGACAAGTGCCTGATTTCCGTGCATTAGCCTTTCATTCTGCACAATCGTCGGGACAATGGCGCCTGATCTGGAGGATTCGGAATGCACTTCAAACGGCTGTTTCTCATTGCGGTTTGCACGCTTGCCGCTTTCGCCGCGGCACCGGCAGTGAGACATGCATTGGCTGAGGACGCCGCCAAGCCAGCCGACCCTGGCCTCTCCGATGTGCTGACCGATCTGCTGCACGGTGTCGAGGGCGAGAACGCCACCTCCGGCCCGGACAAGCGCGTGCCGTTCGGCCGCGAGGAAGTGCAGCTTTCCTTCGCGCCGCTGGTCAAGCAGACGGCGCCCGCCGTGGTCAACGTCTATGCTTCACAGACCGCCAAGGTGACGTCCCCCTTCGAAGGCGATCCCTTCTTCGAGGAGTTCTTCGGCCGCGCGCAGCCGCGCGCTCAATCCTCACTCGGCTCCGGTGTGCTGGTCGATCCGAGCGGCGTCATCGTCACCAACTACCATGTCATCAAGGACGCCGACGAGGTGAAGGTCGCGACCGCCGACGGGCGCGAATTCACCAGCAAGGTGATGCTCAAGGACGAGACGCTCGATCTCGCCGTGCTCAAGATCGCGGCCGACAAGCCGTTTCCGGTGATCGCCATCGGCGATTCCGACGCGCTCGAGGTCGGCGACCTGGTGCTGGCCATCGGTAACCCCTTCGGCGTCGGCCAGACCACCACCAGCGGCATTGTTTCGGCGCTTGCGCGCAGCCATATCGGCGTTTCGGATTCGGGCTACTTCATCCAGACCGATGCCGCCATCAATCCCGGCAATTCCGGCGGCGCGCTGATCAACATGGGCGGCCAGCTGGTCGGCATCAACACGGCGATCTATAGCCGTAGCGGCGGCTCGATCGGCATCGGCTTCGCCATTCCGTCGAACATGGTTCGCGCCTTCGCCGACGCCGCCAAGGCCGGCCTCGACTTCTTCGAGCGGCCCTATATCGGCGCCGAGTTCGAGGCGGTGACGCCGCAGATCGCGGAATCGCTCGGCATGGAAAAGCCAACCGGCGCGCTGGTCTCGTCGGTCGATGCGGCGGGACCCGCCGGCAAGGCCGGCATCAAGCCCGGCGATGTCGTGCTGTCGCTCAACAACACGCCGGTCGAAAGCATCGAGGCGCTGGACTACCGCATGGCCACGTTGTCGATCGGCTCCAAGGCGACCTTCGCCGTGCTGAGCAAAGGCCAGCAGGCGACGCAGGAAATTGCGCTGGAGCGCGCGCCGGAAGGCGCCAAGCCGACCGAGGTGACGCTGCATGGCCGAAGCCCCTTCGCCGGTGCCAAGGTGGCGGAATTGTCGCCGCGTCTCGCCCAGCGGCTCGGCCTGCGCACCGATTTGAAGGGCGTCACCGTGGTCGACATCAATCGCGATTCCCCGGCCGCCGATTTCGGCTTCCAGCCCGGCGATATAGTGCGCGAGGTGAACGGCACGAGCATCGACACGGCGGCGATCCTGGCACAGATTGCTCAGCAGGATACGCGCTGGTGGCGCTTTACCGTGGAGCGCGGCGGGCAGACACTGCGCCAGGTGTTGCGTTATTGAGGCGATCTTCCCATCTCTGAAGATCGCGCTCCAACCAAAAGACAAGCATGGCCGATCTGTTCAGTTCCGATGAACCAGAGAAGGCGCCGCCAGGCCGGCCGCTGGCCGACCGCTTGCGCCCGAAGAACCTTGGCGAGGTCGTCGGCCAGGAGCACCTGACCGGACCCGACGGCGCGCTGACGCGCCTGATCGATTCCGGCACGCTCGGCTCGATGATCTTCTGGGGTCCGCCCGGTACTGGCAAGACGACGGTGGCGCGGCTGCTGGCGGGCGAGACCCATCTTGCCTTCGAGCAGATCTCGGCGGTGTTTTCAGGCGTCGCCGACCTGAAGAAGGTGTTCGAGGCAGCAAAACTGCGCCGCGCCAACGGCCGGCAAACGCTGCTCTTCGTCGACGAGATCCATCGTTTCAATCGCGCTCAGCAGGACGGTTTCTTGCCCGTCATGGAGGACGGTACCGTGGTGCTGGTCGGCGCTACAACAGAGAATCCATCCTTCGAGCTGAACGCCGCGCTTTTGTCCCGCGCGCGTGTCCTGGTGTTCCGTTCACTCGGTGAGGAGAGCATCGCCAAACTGTTGGCGCGGGCTGAAGAGACCGAGGGCAGGGCGCTGCCTCTCGATGACGAGGCACGCGCCATGCTGATCCGCATGAGCGACGGCGACGGCCGGGCCTCGCTGACGCTCGCCGAGGAAGTCTGGCGCGCCGCCAAGCCCCGCGAAGTGTTTGGGCCGGAGGGCCTGCAGCGCGTCATCCAGCGCCGCGCGCCGATCTACGACAAAGGGCAGGACGGCCACTACAATCTGATCTCGGCTTTGCACAAATCGGTGCGCGGCTCGGACCCGGACGCCGCGCTCTACTATCTAGCCCGCATGTTCGACGCCGGCGAGGATCCGCTCTATCTCGGCCGCCGGCTGGTGCGCATGGCGGTGGAGGATATCGGGCTTGCCGATCCGCAGGCGCTGGTCATCGCCAATGCCGCCAAGGACGCCTATGACTATCTCGGCTCTCCCGAGGGCGAGCTCGCCTTCGCCGAGGCCGCCGTCTATCTCGCCACGGCACCGAAATCGAACGCCGTCTACACCGCCTTCAAGGCAGCGACTGCAGCGGCCAAGGAGTTCGGCTCGCTGCTGCCGCCCAAACACATCCTCAACGCGCCGACCAAGCTGATGAAAGAGGAGGATTACGGCGCCGGCTACCGCTACGACCACGACGAGCCCGACGCCTTTTCCGGCCAGGACTATTTCCCGGAAAAGATGGGCCGCCACAATTTCTACGATCCGCCGGAGCGCGGCTTCGAGCGCGATATCCGCAAGCGGCTGGACTACTGGGCAAAGCTGCGCAAAGAGCGGGAGTAGCGGCTGCGCAGCCAGGCGGGCCGACGGCTTCGCTGCACGACGATCAAAGTCGAAATGCCGGTGCAATCGTGAGTGGGCAAACCTGATCCAGATTGTGCAGCAGTGGGAAAAATCCTATTAAGGCGCACGGCTGACGGGGGTCGCCGTGATTTGGCTCATGCGAACAGGATCGCGCTCCCGCGCGAAAGACTATGACAAAGCAAACCCGTAAGACCCTTCGTCAGGCTACGATCGCAGTCCCGCTTCTCGCGCTCGGCTTTTACTTCATCCCGATCCTGACGACGATCTGGATCGTCTGCGGTCTGATCGACGTGCTGCGCAACACGAACAGGGATCTGTCCTTGTTCCGCGGCTATTTCCTCGGCAACGGCATCTTCACCTGGCTGCTGTCGCCGTTCAATCTTTTGGTCGACCTGCTTTGCTACCGGAACCCGGGCGTATGGAAGCTGGAGCAGTTTCCTGCAGACTATCAGCGCGAGGTCAACGAGGTTCTCGACGTCTTCAAGGCTCGCAAGGACGAGATCATAGCCGATATCGACGCCAATTTCGGCACCGGCCGGCGCGGCATGTATGTCTATCAGTGGTACGGCAAGCACAAGATCGACAACGTCGCGGAATTCAACAAGGACTTCAAATACATCAAGACCATCGCGGTCTCGGTCTTCAGGGGCAAGGAATCGACGTCCTGGCATTTCGGGCCTCTTCGGCTCAGCCTGCGCATCCTCTACAATCTGTTGCCGGTGAAGGCCGAGATTTTCGTTGAGTGCAATAACGCCAGGAATTACTGGCACGACAATCCGCTCTACATTTTTGACGACACGCTGCTGCACCGTTCGGTCAACGAGTATGACGGGCGCCGTTACTGCGTGTTCATGGACATCATCCGTCCGTCGCCATTCCCCGGCCTCATCGCCGGCCTTCTCGCCATCGTCTCGGTGAGCGTCGAGCGCATCAATTCCATGTTCTACAAGAACTGGAAGATGATCGGCTCGTCCAAGCAGAAGAAGGCGCCGGCCAACTGATCCGTAGGGGCTCCGGAGCTTCGGCCGAAGCTCGTCTTAAACCAACGTCCTATGGCGTTGGCGGACCACAACCTTTAGAACTCTAGGTGTCGGTTATGTTCCTGTGAACATAACGACGGAGCGGAAGGAGGTTCCGCTCACCCGGGAGGATTAGGTTGATCGGACGGCAATCGGCCGTGCATGCGGATCATATCCAGGCCTCGATCGCCGGGAGCGACGCGGCCCATTCGGCACTGGTCGCCTCATGGCGGCGCTCGCTGCAGTTGCACCATCTCGATCCCGCCGAACGCAAGGCGCCAAGGCGGCTGACTGAAGGCGAACTGCGGGACGCCCGGCAGCGCATGGAGCAAATGATCCGCGCCGCCGAGGCGAGCCTCAACCGGCTTTATCTTGCGGTCGGCGGCGTCGGCTGCTGCGTGATGCTGGCGGACCGCGACGGCATTCCGGTGGAGCGGCGGGGCGCCGTCGCCGATGACGAGACGTTCGATGAATGGGGCCTGTGGACCGGCACGGTCTGGAGCGAGGACAGCGAAGGCACCAACGGCATCGGCACCTGCATTGCCGATCAGCGGGCGTTGACCATTCACCGCGACCAGCATTTCTTTTCCCGCAACACGCTCCTCAGTTGCACCACGGCTCCAGTCTATGACCACGAAGGCAATCTGGCCGCCGCGCTTGACGTCTCGTCATGCCGCTCGGACCTGACGGAGGGCTTCGTCCAGCTCATCGCCGTTGCCGTAGGCGATGCCGCGCGGCGCATCGAGGCCGAGAATTTCCGCATGGTGTTTTCCGGCGCCCGCATCCTCCTGGCCCCAGTCGCCGAGCGCAGCGCCGGCGCGCTCATCGCCGTCGACTCGGACGATCTGGTGATCGGCGCGACGCGCTCCGTGCGCCTTGCGCTCGGCATAACGCGCGAAACCCTGGCCAAGGGCTTGCTGGCTGCCGATATCCTTGGCGATCCCGCTAAGGCGGAAGACCTCGACGATGCCGAGCGCGGTGCGCTGCAGCGGGCGATGGCGCGCGCCGGCGGCAATGTCTCGGCGGCCGCCCAAAACCTCGGCATTTCGCGCGCGACGCTGCATCGCAAGCTCGCCCGGTTCAGCATCCGCCGCCCGCATTGATTTGATGATCTGACCTGTCGCAGTTCTGCGACACCCGGCGGTCGCAATCGCTCGGCCCCGGGCTGACAAACCGAACCCCGTCCGCAACCCTTTCCTTCTGACGCGCAGCATCCCGCGGCGTGCTTCTTCGGGAGGAAGTGATGAACAAGGTGGAATTTTCGCGCACGGCCAAGGTTCCCTTCGCCAAGCGTTACGACAACTTCATCGGCGGCAAATGGATGGCGCCGCACTCCGGCAAGTATTTCGAGAACATCTCGCCGGTTACGGGCCGTCCGCTGGGCGAGATCGCCCGCTCGGATGCGACGGACGTCGAGGCAGCGCTCGATGCCGCGCACAAGGCCAAGGATGCCTGGGGCAGGACCAGCCCGGCGGAGCGCGCCCTGACCCTCAATCGCATCGCCGACCGCATGGAAGAGAACCTCGACCTGTTGGCGCTTGCCGAGACCTGGGACAACGGCAAGCCGATCCGCGAAACGACCGCGGCGGACCTTCCTTTGGCCATCGACCATTTCCGCTATTTCGCCGGCGTGCTCCGCAGCCAGGAAGGCTCGATCTCCGAGATCGACCACGACACCGTTGCCTACCATTTCCACGAGCCGCTCGGCGTCGTCGGCCAGATCATTCCCTGGAATTTTCCGCTGCTGATGGCCTGCTGGAAGCTGGCGCCCGCGCTCGCCGCCGGCAATTGCGTGGTGCTGAAGCCGGCCGAGCAGACGCCGGCAACGATCATGCTCTGGGCCGACCTCATTGGCGACCTTCTGCCGGAAGGCGTGCTCAACATCGTCAACGGTTTTGGCCTCGAGGCCGGCAAACCGCTGGCATCGTCGAACCGCATCGCCAAGATCGCCTTCACCGGCGAGACGACGACGGGCCGGCTGATCATGCAATATGCCTCGCAGAACCTGATCCCGGTGACGCTGGAGCTCGGCGGCAAGTCGCCCAACATCTTCTTCCAGGACGTGACGGAAGAGGATGACGACTTCTTCGACAAGGCGATCGAGGGCTTCGTCATGTTCGCCCTCAACCAGGGCGAGGTCTGCACGTGCCCCAGCCGCGCGCTGGTGCATGAGAAGATCTACGACAAGTTCATCGACCGCGCCTTGAGGCGTGTCGAGGCGATCGTTCAGGGCGACCCGCTCGATCCGGCCACCATGATCGGCGCGCAGGCCTCGAGCGAGCAACTGGAGAAAATCCTGTCCTACTTCGACATCGGCCGCGAGGAAGGGGCCGAGGTGCTCACCGGCGGCGAGCAGAACCATCTGCCGGGCGACCTTGCCGGCGGCTATTACGTCAAGCCGACCGTGTTCAAGGGCAACAACAAGATGCGCATCTTCCAGGAGGAGATTTTCGGCCCGGTGGTGTCGGTGACCACCTTCAAGGATGATGACGAGGCGCTGTCGATCGCAAACGACACGCTTTACGGCCTAGGCGCCGGCATCTGGAGCCGCGATGCGAACCGCTGCTATCGCTTCGGCCGCGCCATCCAGGCCGGCCGAGTCTGGACAAACTGCTACCACGCCTATCCCGCGCACGCCGCTTTCGGCGGTTACAAGCAGTCCGGCATCGGCCGCGAGACGCACAAGATGATGCTCGACCACTACCAGCAGACCAAGAACATGCTGGTCAGCTACAGCCCGAAGAAGCTGGGCTTCTTCTGATCCTCCCGGGCGGTAGGCGGGAGGGCACGCCTGTCGTGCCCTCCCACTCTCGAAGGAGGTCCTGATGGACAAGATATCCTTAGGCAAGGTCTCGGCCACCCCGGAGGCCGAGGCGCTGCTAGCTGAGATCATCGCCGATCACGGTCCGGTGCTGTTCCACCAGTCCGGCGGCTGCTGCGACGGGTCCTCGCCGATGTGCTATCCGCGCGGCGAGTTCATCGTCGGCGACAACGACGTGAAGCTGGGCGAGATCGGCGACACGCCGGTCTATATCAGCGCCTCGCAATTCGAGGCCTGGAAGCATACGGACCTCATCATCGACGTCGTGCCGGGCAGGGGCGGCATGTTCTCGCTCGACAATGGCCGTGAAAAACGGTTCCTGACGCGCTCGACGGTCTGCGCCGTGCAGGCGCCGTCTTCCGACAACTGATTGGTTCCATCAGTCCGCGACGATTGGGGTAATCTTCGCGCTTTGTTGGGCCTTTGGCTCGCAAGATGCCTGCCTTAGTGCTATGGCGCCGCTTTCGAACGGAAAAGCGAAGTCATGGCAGGTGTTGAACAGATCACGGTGGAGGCCGGCGAGGCGGGCATGCGGCTCGATCGCTGGTTCAAGGTCCATTATCCGGGCCTCGGCTTCGGCCATCTGCAGAAGCTCTTGCGCTCGGGCCAGGTCCGCGTCGACGGCGGCCGGGTGAAGGCCGACACGCGCGTCGAGCCCGGACAGACCGTGCGCATCCCGCCGCTCGAGGTCGACAAGAAGGGCGATGCCCCGCTCACCGGCCATTCGATCCGCAACCAGGGCGATGCGGATGTGCTGGCCAAGATGTTGTTGCACGAGGACCCGAAAGTCTTCGTCTTCAACAAGCCGGCGGGCTTGGCCGTCCAGGGCGGCTCCGGCGTCACACGCAATGTCGACGACATGCTGGAGGCCTGGCGCAACCAGAAGGGCGAGAAGCCGCGCCTTGTCCACCGGCTCGACCGCGACACTTCCGGCGTGCTGGTCGTTGCCCGCACCCGCCTTGCCGCGATGAAGTTGTCGGAAGCCTTCCGGGCGCGCGAGACCAAGAAGACCTACTGGGCGCTGGTCAAAGGCGTGCCGCCGAAGCGCGAAGACAAGATCTCGACCTGGCTGGTCAAGGAGGCGACGCCTGACGGCGACCGCGTGCGCATTGCCAAGCATGGCGAGAAGGGCGCCGACCACGCCGTTTCCTATTACCGCGTCGTCGAGCAGGCGGCGCAGTCGCTGTCCTGGCTGGAGATGGAACCTTACACCGGCCGCACCCACCAGCTGCGCGTCCACGCCGCCCATATCGGCTGCCCGATCATCGGCGATCCCAAATATTTCGAGGCCGACACCAACTGGGAATTTCCGGGCGGCATCCAGAACCGCCTGCATCTGCATGCGCGCCGCATCGTCATCCCGCATCCCGACCAGGGCGTCATCGACGTGATGGCGCCGATGCCGCCGCATATGCGCCAGAGCTGGAACCTGCTCGGCTTCGACGAGCAGAGCGCGGAGGACGACAATTGAGCCAAGCCGTCGATACGCTCGACCGCCGCGATGCGGTCGACCTGACGGCGGCGGCCATGATGGTCGGGCTGACGCTGTCCTGGGGGCTGAACTACGTCGCCGCCAAGATTTCCTATGCCGGTTACGATCCGGTGTTCGTGTCGATTGCGCGCTCGATCATTGGCGGGCTCTGCGTTCTCGGCTGGTGCCGGCTGCGCGGCATCAAGCTGTTTGAAGCGGACGGGACGCTGACTGCAGGCAGTGTCGTCGGCGTGCTCTTCGGCGTCGAGTTCTTGTTTCTCTATATCGGGCTGGAATACACGACCGTCGCCCGCAACACGCTCCTGGTCAACACCATGCCGTTCTGGGTCTTGATCGGCGGCCATTTTCTGCTTGGCGAGCGCATCAACGCACGCAAGCTTGGCGGCCTCGTGCTTGCCTTCTGCGGTCTGCTGGCCGTGTTCTCCGACGGCATCTTCGGCGGCAGTGACGCGACACTGTCGGGCGATCTGCTCAGCCTCGGGTCGGGCATCCTCTGGGCGTTGACCAGCATCATCATCAAGCGGTCGAAGCTGATCGCGACCAGCGCCGAGAAGCTCCTGCTCTATCAACTGGCGGGCGCCGCCGTCGTCGGCGCCATGGTGCTGCCTTTCGCCGGCCCGCCGATCCGCGAGATCGCTGCATTGCCGACATTGGCTTTGATGTTCCAGTCTTTCTATGTCGTCGCCTTCACCTATGTTTTGTGGTTCTGGCTGCTCACACGCTACCCGGCCGCAGGCCTGTCGAGCTTCGCCTTCTTGTCGCCGGTGTTCGGCGTTCTGTGCGGCGCGGTGCTGTTGGGCGAGCCGCTGACGATCAGGATTTTTCTGGCGCTCGGGCTGATCGCTGCCGGGCTGATCATCGTCAACCGCCCGGCGCGCAGGCAGCCCACAGTGTAAGGAGTTGGACATGCGCGACATCCTCAACGACCTCGAAGCGGGAAAGCAGCTTTCCGATCCCGATCCGGTGCGCCGCGCCCAGATCCAGATGAAGACGCCGCTGCCGAAGCGCTTCTACAAAGCCGTTTCGGTCGAGCCGGTCGAAGGCGGTTTTGCCGTCCATCTCGACGGCAGGCCGGTCCGCACGCCGGGAAAGTCGCTGCTGGTGCTGCCGACCGAAAAAGCCGCGAGGCTGGTGGCTGACGAGTTTTCCGCGCAGAGCGAGGTCATCGACCCCGTGACCATGCCGGTCATGCGCCTTGCCAACACGACTGTCGATGGCGTCGCCAGCGACCCGCAAGCGGTGCTGGAAGATGTCCTGCGTTTCGCGTCGTCAGACCTGCTCTGCTACCGGGCGGACGGCCCGCAAGGGTTGATCGATCGGCAGAACAGGCTTTGGGACCCCGTCCTCGATTGGGCGAGGAGCAGCCTCGGCGCGCGCTTCAACCTTGCCGAGGGTGTCATCCATGTCGAGCAGCCGCGCGAGACGATCGCCGTACTTGGCGCCCATCTTGCCCAGCGCGCCGAGCCGCAGCGTCTGGCCGCGATCCATGTCATGACCTCGCTGACCGGCTCGGCGCTGCTGGCTTTAGCCGTCGATTTCGGCGAGCTCGACGGCGAGGAAGCATGGGCCGCCGGCCATGTCGACGAGGACTGGCAGATCGAGCATTGGGGCCAGGATGCCGAAGCGGTCGCGCGCCGCTCCGCCCGCAAGCGCGACATGATGGCGGCGGTCAGTCTGCTTGAAGCGCTGCAAGCCTAAAGCAATTCCAGGAAAAGTGCGCAGCGGTTTCCGTCCGGAATTGCATAAGAAAAGAAAGCAATTCCAGGAAGCGTGCGCGGCGGTCTTCCGTCCACAATTGCGTAAAGAACTTCGAGTGGATCGAAGATCCACCAGAGATGAGACACCCCAAGTGCCGCGCTCCGCTTTCGCATTGCACCTAATACGAAAGTCATAATCCCATCGTCTTGCTGCCTTTTGTCGGCGCTTTCTGCCATTTTTTCCTTCGTTGGTTGCGTTTTTTGAGTCCGTGTCCGGACGAGTTGCGGACGGTGGCGCGCAGCCATCGAGGACAGACGGGATCCACGGGAGGATATAGCAATGGTAATGGCTTCGACCGTCGGCAGAACAAGCCGCGGCATGACGCGGGAGGAGAAGAAGGTCATCTTCGCCTCCTCGCTCGGCACCGTTTTCGAATGGTACGATTTCTATCTTTACGGCTCGCTGGCTGCCTTCATCGGCGCGACCTTCTTCAGCCCGACCATCCCCGAGGCGACGCGCAACATCTTCGCGCTGCTGGCCTTTGCCGCTGGCTTCCTCGTCCGCCCGTTCGGCGCGCTGGTGTTCGGCCGCCTCGGCGACCTTGTCGGACGCAAATACACCTTCCTCGTCACCATGACGATCATGGGCCTGTCGACCTTCCTGGTCGGCCTGCTGCCCGGCTACGCCAGCTGGGGCATCGCGGCACCCGTGATCCTGATCGGGCTCCGCATGCTGCAGGGCCTGGCGCTCGGCGGCGAGTATGGCGGTGCGGCGACCTATGTCGCCGAGCACGCGCCGGACGATCGCCGCGGCTACTACACCTCCTGGATCCAGACCACGGCGACACTCGGTCTGTTCCTGTCGCTGATCGTCATCCTGATCGTCCAGAGTTCGCTCAGCAAGGAAACCTACGCGTCCTGGGGCTGGCGCATTCCCTTCATCGTCTCATTCCTGCTGCTCGCCGTCTCGATCTGGATTCGGCTGTCGCTCTCGGAGTCGCCGACCTTCCAGCGCATGAAGGAAGAGGGCAAAGGCTCCAAGGCGCCGCTGTCTGAAGCCTTCGGCCAGTGGAAGAACGCCAAGATCGCGCTTTTGGCGCTGCTCGGCCTCACCGCCGGCCAAGCCGTGATCTGGTACAATGGCCAGTTCTACGCGCTGTTCTTCCTGCAGAACGTGCTGAAGGTCGACGCGCAGTCGGTCAACATCATGATCGCCATCGCGCTGGCCGTCGGCTCGATCTTCTTCGTCGTGTTCGGCTGGCTGTCCGACAAGATCGGCCGCAAGCCGATCATCATGGCCGGACTTGCGCTTGGTATTGTCTGCACCTTCCCGCTGTTCAAGGCGCTGACCTGGGCCGCCAACCCGGCTTTGGCCACCGCGCAGCAGAACACGCGCGCGACGGTGACGGCAGCGCCTGGCGACTGCAGGTTCCAGTTCAACCCGGTCGGCACGGCGAAGTTCACGACATCCTGCGATATCGCGACCTCGTTCCTGACCAAGAACTCGGTGCCTTACGACGTCGTCTCGACGGCAGCACCTGGCGCGGCGGCCACGGTCAAGATCGGCAACGAGACGGTGGAATCTTATGATGCCGTCGCCGCCGGCGACCAGGCCAAGGCCAAGGAGGCCGTCTTCCAGAAGGCGGTGAACACGTCGCTGCAGGACGGCGGCTATCCGCTGAAGCGCGCCGCCGCCAAGGTGCCGGACCAGAAGCTCGACGCCTTTATCGCGGCCAATCCGGAACTGAAGCTCGACGCCGCGGCGATCCGCGGCGGCGAGAAGACGACGGTTCCGGCCGACAAGGCGGTCGCCGACAAGCTGCTGACCAAGGACGAGGCGGCCGGCGCGTCGGAGATCACCGTTTACAACATCCCCGGTGGCGGTCCCTTCGCCATGTTTGCCGATCCGGCAGCCATCAACTGGCCGATGACCATCGGCATCCTGTTCATCCTGGTGGTGTTCGTGACGATGGTCTACGGGCCGATCGCCGCGATCCTGGTCGAGATGTTCCCGACCCGCATCCGCTATACCGGCATGTCGCTGCCCTACCATATCGGCAATGGCTGGTTCGGTGGCCTGCTGCCGGCGACGGTGTTCGCGTTCAGCGCCTATAAGGGCGACATCTATTACGGCCTCTGGTACCCGGTGGTGATCGCGGCGATGTCGCTCGTCATCGGCATGATCTTCGTCAGGGACACGCTCGGCACCGACCTGCACGCGAAGCAGTAGCCGATCGGCCGTCTGCCAATGAGAAAGCCCGGCGTGAGCGATCACGCCGGGCTTTTTCATGCAAAAGCGTTGCAGGAGGAGGTCAGCTCTTGCGCTGGTTCTCTTCCTCGACCGCCGCCTCGTGGTACCAGCCGTCGAAATCGGCGTACGTATTGCGCAGCGAGGCAAGCTCTGCCGCGAACTTGGCCTTTGCGCCTAAATTTGAGGCAGACGCGCGGCCTGCAAGCGGGAACATCAGAATTTTGGCCGTGGGACGGGTGGAGACGATCTCCATTGCCGGTCTCCTTTCTTCTTCACGAGCTTTTCGATTCATCTTTCCGGCAATGTAGGTTCTGCGATTCATTTAGGCAATATGCCCATAAAAAGATCAATATTTGCCTAGTATTTATGCATATTTCGGTTCTGATTGATCTCAGCGCAGCGCTGAGGCGGCTCAGCGCATTCCATACGATCTCGTGACCATTTTGCCGCACCCACCGGTTCCCGAGTGGCACACGAATTGCATTTTAACGGTTCGGCAGGCCGGCTCGACCCGGCCATGCGTCGCCACCGTTTGGCGGTGATCAAGCAACGAGAGGCTCTAGAATGACCAAATACAAGCTCGAGTATATCTGGCTCGACGGATACGTCCCGACCCCCAGCCTGCGCGGCAAGACCCAGATCAAGGAATTTGCCGAGTTCCCGACGCTCGAGCAGCTGCCGCTGTGGGGCTTCGACGGCTCCTCCACGAACCAGGCCGAGGGCCATAGCTCCGACTGCGTGCTGAAGCCCGTTGCCGTGTACCCGGATCCGGCCCGCACCAACGGCGTGCTGGTGCTTTGCGAAGTGATGATGCCGGATGGCGTGACGCCGCATGTCTCCAACAAGCGCGCCACCATCCTGGACGACGAAGGCGCCTGGTTCGGCTTCGAGCAGGAATATTTCTTCTACAAGGATGGCCGTCCGCTCGGCTTCCCCGAGACCGGCTATCCGGCCCCGCAAGGGCCTTATTACACCGGCGTCGGCTACAAGAACGTCGGCTCGGTGGCGCGCCAGATCGTCGAGGAGCATCTCGACCAGTGCCTTGCCGCCGGCATCAATCACGAAGGCATCAACGCCGAAGTGGCCAAGGGCCAGTGGGAGTTCCAGATCTTCGGTAAAGGCTCCAAGAAGGCCGCTGACCAGATGTGGATGGCCCGCTATCTGCTGCAGCGCCTGACTGAGAAATACGGCATCGACATCGAGTTCCACTGCAAGCCGCTCGGCGACACCGACTGGAACGGCTCGGGCATGCATTGCAACTTCTCGACCGCCTACATGCGCGAGGTTGGCGGCAAGGCTTATTTCGAGGCGCTGATGGCGCAGTTCGACAAGAACCTGATGGACCACATCGCCGTCTACGGCCCGGACAACGACAAGCGCCTGACCGGCAAGCACGAGACCGCGCCGTGGAACAAGTTCTCCTACGGCGTCGCCGACCGCGGCGCCTCGATCCGCGTGCCGCATTCCTTCGTCAAGAACGACTACAAGGGCTATCTGGAAGACCGTCGCCCGAACTCGCAGGGCGACCCCTACCAGATCGCCTCGCAGGTCCTGAAGACGATCTCGCAGGTTCCGACCGCTGCCGTTTCGGCTGCGGCCTGATCTCTTTCACGCCGCGGGCCCGCACGCCCGCGGCGTGACGTGAATGACAAAAAGCCCCGGCGGGAGAACGCCGGGGCTTTTTTGCATGGAGATTGCATTCGAGACCGGTCGCCGCGCTGCCGTCAGCCGGCGATCAAGCCACGCGATTTGAGCGCCGCCACCACCTTGGCATGCGGCAGGGCAGGGCTGCGGTTGCCGTCGCGGCCGATCATGTCGGTGTTGGCGGTCAGCGCGTTGAGTACGGCCTCCTCGGCGGCCTGGACCACAGCGGTGTAGAAATCGTCCATGCGGCCCCAGGGAATGAACTCCATACGGCTGTAGCTCTGCTCCGTCGGCGCGCCCTTCGGAAAGCGACCGTTGAGCGCATCGCGATTGGCGGTCGAGAAAGCGAGAAAAATATCGCCGGAAAAATGCGAACCGGCGGTGCCGGTGCGTGCCAGGCCGAGCGGCACGCGACGGGCGAGCGCCTTGCATTGGCCGGGCAGCAGCGGCGCGTCGGTGGCGACGATGCCGATGCAGGAGCCGGCGCCCGTCGGTCCGCCGCTGAAATAGGCTTCCATCGGATTGTCGGCCGCGAGCTCATGCCCCAGCGGCACGCCGGCGATGCTGATCTCCTGGCGCGAGCCGAAATTGGCCTGCAGGAAGACGCCGACCGTATAGCAGCGATGGCCGTAATCGACGATTCGCGACGCGCTGCCTGACCCGCCCTTGAAGGCATAGCAGTTCATGCCGGTGCCGCCGCCGACCGAGCCTTCCTCGATGGCGCCGCCGGCCGCATTGGCGATCGCCTCGATCGCGTGGTCGACGGTGACATGCGAGCCGTTGATGTCGTTGAGATACCCGTCCCAGGTCTCGGCCACCACCGGCAGCAGCCATTGGGTGGCGACCTCAGGCTTGTTGCGCGCCACCCAGTCGACGACCCCGCGATGGCAGGGACCCACCGCATGCGTGTTGGTGATCAGGATCGGCATGTTGAGGCTGCCGGCTTCCTCCAGCCATGAGGCGCCGGTCATCTCGCCATTGCCGTTGAAGGAATGATAGCCGGCTGCGCAAGCGGTGCCGACGCCGTCGCGGCCGAGCGGCAGGATCGCGGTGACGCCGGTGCGGACCGGCCCGTGGCCAAGGCTGAGCCTGCCTTCGCCCTTGACGAGGGTCGAATAGCCGACGAGCACGCCCTCGACGTCGGTGATGGCGTTTGCCGGGCCCGGCGTGCCGGGCAGGGGAATGCCGAGGCCCCGTGCGCGCGTCTTGCCGGTAGGCGTCGTGGTCGAGGCTGCTCGTTGGTCCATGCTGAAAATGCTCCGTTGAAGAAAGCCGGCTCAGCGAAGACTGCAGCCGGTCGCAAGCTCGGCGTAGCTGGTGAGGATCGTCAGCGCCGAAACATGGTCGACGGCCGGCACCACGTTGACGAGATGGAGGCCAAGCCCGTCTTCCAGCACAACCAGGCTGCGGGCGATGACCTCGCTGGCGACGTTGAGCTTGAAGATGCCGGTGGCGGCGCCGGCTTCGAGAATGCCGACATAGATCGCCACCTGGCGCTCGAACAAAGTGATGTGGCGGGCGGCGTAGCTGGCATCCGAGCGCGAATAGGCGCCGAGCTCCAGAAGAAGCCGGCAAAGCTGGTCGTCGGGGTCGGTCGGCAGGCCGCTTTCAAGCATCGTCTTCAGCCGCGCCCGCGGATCGGCGATCGCGGCGACCGCCGCGGCGCGTTGCGTGCAGAAGCGCTCGACAGCCTTTGTCTGCACGTCGTCCAGAAGCTCCTTGAGGCCCGGATAGTAGTAGAGCAGGGCGCTCGAGCTCATGCCCGCCTCGTTGGCGACGTCGCGCAAGGTGACGCCGGCGAGGCCGCGCTTGGCGATCATCGATTCCGCTGCCGCGACCAGCGTCAGGCGGCGATCGGTCTGTGTCTTGGGTCTGCCCATTTCATTTCCTGAATTTGATTCAATTAAAACTGGTGAGTGATTTTTTGCAAGTCGGTATATGGCATATTTGTTGACGATATGTGTCGACGCGGATAGGTTCCGTTGCGGATAGTAATTTTTATCTAATTAAAAAAAAGGGGAGGAAAATGTCCACAAACGAAGCCGCCACGGCGACCGTCGACAAGACCGCGTCCGGCACCAAGGGTCTGGACCGGGCACTGAATGCGTTGGGCACGCTGATGATCGTGCTTTCCGCGGTGACGCCGGCCTCGTCCGTTTTCATCATCGTGCCGGGCGTCATTGCTTTGGCCGGCACCGGCTCGTTCCTGAGCTTCGTAATTGCGGCCGTCATCGGCCTGTTCATGGCCTTCGTCTATGCCGAGCTTTCGTCCGCCTATCCGATGGCCGGCGGCGAATACACCATGATCGGCCGCACGCTCGGCCGCTTCTGGGGCTTCGTCACGCTGGTGCTGGTGTTCGTGTCGATCGTCTTGATCGTCGCCGTCATCGCGCTCGGCGTCGGCACCTATCTCGGCGTCCTCATTCCCAATCTCAGCCCGCAATGGGTCGGCGTGGCGACGATCGCGCTGGCCGGCATCGTTGCCGCCATGCGCATCAAACTGAACGCCCTGGTCACCGGCATCTTCCTTGGCATCGAAATGCTGGCGCTGCTGATCCTGACCGGCCTGGGCTTTGCCAATGTCGAGCGGCCGATCTCCAGCCTGTTCACCGCGTCGCAACTGCTCGACGCCACGACCAACACGCTGGTTCCGGCCTCCGCCGCCATCATCCTGGCGTCCACCGCCGTGTCGCTCTTCGCTTACAACGGCTACGGCGCGGCCGCTTATTTCGGCGAGGAGACGCACGACGCCAGGCGCAACATCGGCAAGGTGGTGCTCTGGGCGCTGGTGATCACGGTTGCCGCCGAACTCATTCCGCTCACCGCCGTGCTGCTCGGCGCGCCGGATCTCCTCGGCCTGCTCTCAGCACCCCAGAAGATCGAGTACTTCCTCGAGGCGCGCGGCGGCCATTGGCTGACTGTGGCGATCAGCCTGGCGATCGCGGTGGCCATCTTCAACGCCGTCATCGCCATCATCCTGCAGGCAGCGCGGCTCCTGTTCAGCTCCGGCCGCGACAAGACCTGGTTCGGGCCGATCAACAACGCGGTCGCGTCAGTCCACGGCAGCTATGCATCGCCATGGGTCGCCACCATCGTGGTCGCGGTGCTGGCAGCGCTCGCCTGCTTCATCGACCTCAACCTTCTGCTGGTCGTCAGCGGCACCTCGCTGGTGGTGATCTACGCACTGCTTTGCGTCGCCGTCTTCGCCGGCCGCCGCAACGGCACGACCTCGGGCGGCCACTACCGCATGCCGCTGTTCCCGGTGCCGGCGATCCTCGCTTTCCTGGCGCTGATCTACGTCGCCTACCAGAACCTGTTCGACGCCGCCTTCGGTCGCCCGAGCCTGATCGCGACTTTGGCGATCATGGTCGTCGCGGCAATCTACTACATGCTGTTCCTGTCGCGGCGCGCCGATTGGACTCTGCACGGCCCCGACGAGCTTGCGGGATAGACTTCAGCCCTCCGAGCGTCTGTCCATGCGAGAACCCCGGCTTTCGCCGGGGTTCTTTTTTGTCGGGAATGCAGTCACTTAGACCGAGTAGTACATGTCGTACTCGACCGGATGCGGGGTCATTTCGAAGCGCATGACTTCCGCCATCTTCAGCTCGATGTAGGAGTCGATCTGATCGTCGTCGAAGACGCCGCCGGCCTTCAGGAAGCCGCGGTCCTTGTCGAGGCTCTGCAGCGCCTCGCGCAGCGAGCCGCAGACGGTCGGGATCTTCTTCAGCTCCTTCGGCGGCAGGTCGTAGAGATCCTTGTCCATCGGCTGTCCGGGATGGATCTTGTTCTTGATGCCGTCGAGGCCGGCCATCAGCATCGCGGCGAAGCCGAGATAGGGGTTCGCGCCCGGATCGGGGAAGCGGACCTCGACGCGTTTCGACTTCGGCGACGAGCCGAACGGAATGCGGCAGGAGGCCGAGCGGTTGCGCGCCGAATAGGCGAGCAGCACCGGCGCTTCATAACCCGGCACCAGACGTTTGTAGGAGTTGGTGAGCGGGTTGGTGAAGGCGTTGATCGCCTTGGCATGCTTGATGATGCCGCCGATATAGAACAGGCAGGTCTCCGACAGGCCGGCATATTCGTTGCCGGCGAAGGTCGGCTTGCCGCCCTTCCAGATCGACTGGTGGACGTGCATGCCCGAGCCGTTGTCGCCGAACACCGGCTTCGGCATGAAGGTGGCCGTCTTGCCATAGGCATTGGCGACCTGGTGCACGACATACTTGTAGATCAGCATCTTGTCGGCGTTGCGCACCAGCGTGTCGAACTTGATGCCGAGTTCGTGCTGGGCGGCGGCGACCTCATGGTGGTGCTTTTCGACACGCACGCCCATCTCGGCGAGCACGGTCAGCATCTCGGAACGCATGTCCTGGCAGGAGTCGACCGGCGGCACAGGGAAATAGCCGCCCTTGATGCGCGGACGATGGCCGAGGTTGCCGGTCTCGTAGTCGGTGTCGTCGTTGGACGGCAGCTCGGTCGAGTCAAGGCGGAATCCGGTGTTGTAGGGGTCGACCTTGTACTTGACGTCGTCGAACACGAAGAACTCGGCTTCCGGACCGACATAGACCGTGTCGCCGATGCCTTCCGACTTCATGTAGGCCTCGGCCTTCTTGGCGGTGCCGCGCGGGTCGCGGTTGTAGGCCTCGCCGGAGACCGGATCGAGAATGTCGCACAGGATGACCATGGTCGACTGGGCAAAGAACGGATCCATATGGACGGTATCGGTGTCCGGCATCAGCACCATGTCGGACTCGTTGATCGCCTTCCAGCCGGCGATCGAGGAACCGTCGAACATGACGCCGTCGGCGAACATGTCTTCCTCGACCTCGACGACATCCATCGTCACATGCTGCAGCTTGCCCCTCGGATCGGTGAAGCGCAGGTCGACGAACTTAACGTCGTTGTCCTTGATCTGCTTCATGATGTCTTTGGCTGTCGTCATGTCATGTATCCCTGTGTGATGACGTTTTTTGATGATGACGGTTCAGGAAAGAGGAAGGGTGGGGAGGGGTGTCAGACAGCATCCATCCCGGTCTCGCCGGTGCGGATGCGCACGACTTCCTCGATGTTGGAGACGAAGATCTTGCCGTCGCCGATGCGGCCGGTCTGCGCCGCCTTGCGTATGGCTTCGATGGCGCCTTCGACCGCGTCGTCGCCGAGCACGACCTCGATCTTCACCTTGGGCAGGAAGTCGACGACATATTCGGCGCCCCGATAGAGCTCGGTATGGCCTTTCTGCCGGCCGAAGCCTTTGGCTTCAGTGACGGTGATGCCCTGCAGCCCGGCCTCCTGAAGCGCTTCCTTCACTTCGTCCAGCTTGAATGGCTTGATGATCGCTTCGATCTTTTTCATCTAGAAAATGGCCTCCACTGCCAAAGAGACGGGTTGTGTGCCCCGCTTGCGCCTCCATCAAGCACGAAGCGTGCCAATTTCCGGTGGTTGGAGACGGTGTCGGGCGATTCAGATGCCATGCCGCACCCGAATGCAAATTCGCGTCATCCGCTGCATTGGATGCGTCATCGACGCCCAAAGCCTATACATCGCTCCTCCATCCGTCTGCGCAAAAATTGAGCAGATAGCGTAATTTGCAGGCAGATGCCCCTCCAGGCGCCGCCGCTTTGGGGTGGTGTTCGGCCGTCGCCGTTTGCTTCGAACCGCAAATCGGACAATGCTTGATCGGATGGAGATCGGCAATCCCATGCGCAATGAACTTCTTTCGCCGGCCGAGATGGCCGAAGCAGACCGGCTGGCGATTGCGGAAGGTCCGCTCGACGGCTACGGATTGATGCAACGCGCCGGCGAGGCCGTCGCGGCCGTGGTGCTGGCGCGTTACCCGGCGGCCAAACGGATGCACGTGCTGTGCGGCCCCGGCAACAATGGCGGCGACGGCTACGTCGTGGCGCGCTTGCTCCAGGAAAGCGGTGTCAACGTTGCGTTGTGGGAATCGGGTGAGCCACGGGCGGGCAGCGATGCCGCGTTGGCGGCAGCCGATTGCCCGCTGGAGCCCAAACCTCTATCCGCCTTCGCAGCCGAAACAGGCTCGCTCGTGGTCGACGCACTGTACGGAGCGGGGCTCTCGAAAGCCACGGCGGGCGACGCCGCCAGGGCGATCCGGATCTCGACGGATCTTGGCTTGCCGGTCGTCGCCATAGATCTGCCTTCCGGCGTTTCCGGCGAAAGCGGCGCCATCCTCGGCAGCGCATTTCGCGGAGCCGTTACCGTGACCTTCGCGCGAAAGAAGCCGGGGCATCTGCTTTTGCCCGGCCGCGGGCAATGCGGCGAGATCGTGCTTGCAGACATAGGCATCGGCGACGGCATCATCGCCCGGATCGCGCCGCGAACCTTCGATAATGTGCCGGCGCTCTGGCTGCCTGCCTTTCCGGTCCCAGCTGTCGATGCGCATAAATACCGGCGTGGCCACGCCAGCATCTTTTCCGGCGGGCCGTCGGCGACAGGTGCCGCGCGCCTGACGGCGCTGGCGGCCGCTCGCAGCGGGGCAGGGGCGGTGACCGTGCTTTCGCCGGCGAACGCCATGCAGGTGAACGCCGCGCATCTGACCTCGATCATGCTGCGCAAGGTCGATGCGGTTGTCGATCTCGGAGCATTCCTCACCGATCGTCGCCCCTCGTCCTTTGTGCTCGGCCCGGGGTTTGGCATCGGCGAAAAGGCGCGCGATTTCGCGCTTGCGCTGCTCGGCGCCGGGCAAGCGCAGGACTCCGGCGTTGAAGGGCTGGTGCTCGACGCTGACGGCATCACCTCGTTTCGCGACGAGCCTGAGACACTGTTCCAGGCGGCCCACGGATCCGGCGCTCCGGCGCTGGTGATGACGCCGCATGAGGGTGAATTCGGCCGGCTGTTCCCTGACATGGCGGACGACAAGGCGCTTTCGAAACTCGCCAAGGCGCGTGCGGCGGCGGCACTGGCCAACGCCATCGTCATCTATAAGGGGGCCGATACGGTTATCGCCGCGCCGGATGGCCGCGCCGCGATCAACAGTAACGGCGCGCCATGGCTTGCCACCGCGGGCTCCGGCGACGTGCTGGCGGGCATCGTCGCCGGGCTGCTGGCGCAGGGCATGCCGGCGTTCGAGGCGGCCTGCGCGGCCGTGTGGATACACGCCGAAGCCGGCAGCCGGTTCGGACCCGGCCTGATCGCGGATGATCTGCCGCTGGCGATGGTGCCGGTGCTGCGCGAGCTGATGGAGAGCACCGCGAGATGAAGCGGCTGGTTTTCCTTGTCGCGGCTATCATCATGGACGCATTCCTGGCTCAGACGGCGCATGCCACCGACCGCCCGGTCACCATCGTCGACGATCCGCAGGTGCTCGCCAGGCTCGACGCCAAGGGCTTCGACTTCGCCGGCATTTTGGCGTCAGCGGCAAGGACGACCTGAAAACACTCTACGATGGGCGCCGGCCTATCATGCGATCGTCGAGACCGTGGCCGCCGATGTCGCCGCGCTGCGCGCTGAGATGAAGGCCGGCGGGAGGACGCTCTATGAAGTGACCGACGGCAATGTCGGCCGCATCATCGACATGCGCTGGCTGAAGACCGATGCGGCGCGCTTCCGACTGGTCGGCGTCGTCAACCGGCTCGACCGGCGCGATTTCGCAGGCCCCGGCGGGGAAGCGGGCTGCGGCGAGGTGCGCCGCCTACCGCGTCGCTGCTCGCCGACCTACTTCTTGTTCCAGATGCGCATCGACAACCATGCGACGCCATGGGCGAAGACCGCCCGTGCGGGCATAAGCGTGGGTTTTGGCGCCGCAGCGGAAGAATAAACGGTCATGCCGACCGGGGGTATTTCCTGACCGTTGTCGTGAGCGCCTCGAGCACGCTCTGCTCGCTGATGCCGCGCGTGTTCACAATCCAGCTCGGTGTAGAAATCGGCGGCTCGATGAAGGTTACCTGCTCGTTCACGGGTCCGTGCACGTAGGATCGGTTCGAGCCGAAGATGAGCACGCTTGGAACACCCAAGGCGCCGGCTGCATGGGAGATACCACCATCAACGCCGAGAAAGGCGGTGGAGGCAGCAATCTGCTGCATAGCTTCCGCAATGTCCGGCGTCGAGGTGAAGTCGATCGCCTCAGGCAACGAGGCGCGAATCTGGGCCGCAGCCTTTCGTTCGCGCGGACCGCCGACAAGCCAGACGGACCAGCCCCGTTCGATATGATGTCGTGCGATCGAGACGAAGCGCTCCGGCGGCCAGGAGCGCATGTTCTCGAAGTCGGACGTATAGAGGCAAAGCACCGGCCTTGCCGGGTCGATCCCGTTGCGCCGGCGCCAGCTTTCAACGTCTTCGGCGGATACCGCCAATCGCGGAGCAGGCAGCTGCTTTTCCTCGGCAGGCTGCTTGCCGAGGAGAGCTATTGCACAGACCTGTTCGACAAGCCGTGTCTTGCGCGGGCCGAAAGCCACGAAGGTTTTCGGCCATCCGGCCGGCAACCGGTTGACGATGCCGAACTGGAACTCGCGCGGATAGCCAATGCGCTCGGGAATGCCCGCCAGCCACGGCACAAAGGCCGCCTTGGTGCTGCTGGTGAGCAGATAGGCTGCCTGATAGTTCTCCCGGCGGAGTTCGCGCGCCAGCCGCGCCCGCTCCCTGAGACCGGGGTTCCAATGCTTTTCGACGGTCCAAGCCTTCCGGACAAGCGGCATCAATCGCGCCAGCGGCGCGGCGAGCGGCGAGGTGATGACATCGATCGGGTGCCCGGGAAACGTCTCGGCTATGATCTGAACTGCCGAATGGCAACGGATGAAGTCGCCGATCGCCGGCAAGCAGAACACTAGAATGGGACGCAACGCGCGATACCTTTTCGATCCGACACAGTCGCCGCGAGCGGCAAGCACGCCGGTTCCTTGTCACGGAAGCGCTTCGCCATCAAGGATACGGGCATAGAGTTCCAGATAAGCCTTCGCGGCTTTCGCGATCGGGAACCTGTCGGCGGCCGATTCACGGCATTTGTGTGGGCACAGATCTGCGATCTCGGCAAGGCCGCGGGCGAACTCCTCGTCGCTCTCGAAGAACCGGCCCGTGTCCGCGTCCACCGTCTCCGGCAAGGCGCCACGCGCGGTGGTCAAAACGGGCGTGCCGCACAGCATGGCCTCCACCGGCGCATTGCCGAAGGGCTCTTCCCAGGCGATCGGATTGAGGAAGGCCTTCGCCGCGCCGAGCAGACGCAGCTTCTCCTCGCCGTCGACGACGCCGTTGAAGCGATAGCGGCGCGAAAGGCTTTTGAAGAAGACACCCTCGCGGCGGGTCTGGCTTCGGCCCAGCAGCTTCCACCGCGAGCCGCCGGCGATATCGAGGGCAAAGTCGAATTTGCTGGCAAGGTCGACGGCGCGGTTCAGGCCCTTTCCGGCGCGCGCAATGGCCGCCATGAAAAGGAGGCGATCGTTCTTCGATTTGCCAAGCCGATAGTCATCCACCGGAAATCCGTTGTGGACGAAAGTCTTGCGACCATGCAGTTGGGCGTGCCGGGCGCTGATGAAGCTCCAGTTCGGTTGCGGCCGCGGATAGTTCGGCAAATGGCCGCGTTCGGTGTTGAGGGTTGGGAAAGGAACCTCGATCTTCCACGCGTGAAGGTGGACGATCTGGGTTTCCGGCGGGATCGCCGCGCGGCATTCGGCATCGCTCGCCGCATGCCGCACCTCGCACAATGGATGTGACGATCCAGGGCCAGCCACGAGGACGACACGGTGGCCCTGCCTGACCAGTTCAGTGGCCAGCCAGTCGACTTGACGCTCTATCCCGCCATAGCCTTTGCACGGAATAACGCCCTTTGTTGCAAGGGTTATTAGCATTTCATTACTGCCCATCACATTAATGTGATTAGAGGTTGCTAGTTGTCAACCTCCTGCGACGGGTTGGGTGGGGCAGAGTTCCAAGTGCCGGCGGCCGGCTTGGCCAACAAGTTCTACCGATCCAGGTGGTCGGCAACCCTCGACGTCCATTCGCCGTCGAAGTGGCGGACTCGCTCTGCAACCAACTCGCTGCGCCAGATGAGAAGCGGGATGAAGAGGGGAAAGGCAAAAATAAGGACGGCAAACCTGCCGAAACGCTCACCGGCCAGAAGGATCAGTCGTGACATCGCCGCCTCACAGCGGAATGTTGTCGTGCTTCTTCCAGGGGTTCTGCATATCCTTGTTGCGCAGCATGCGCAGTGCACGCGCGACACGGCGGCGGGTCGAGTGCGGCATGATGACTTCATCGACATAGCCGCGCTCGGCCGCGACGAAGGGCGACAGGAAGCGATCCTCGTAAGCCTTTGTGTGGGCCGCGATCTTTTCCGCGTTGCCGATATCCTTGCGGTAGATGATTTCGACCGCGCCCCTTGCGCCCATCACCGCGATCTGCGCGGTCGGCCAGGCATAGTTCATGTCGCCGCGCAGGTGCTTTGACGCCATGACGTCATAGGCCCCGCCATAGGCCTTGCGGGTGATCACGGTGATCTTCGGCACGGTGGCCTCGGCATAGGCGAAGAGCAGTTTCGCGCCATGCTTGATCAGCCCGCCATATTCCTGCGCAGTGCCGGGCAGGAAGCCCGGAACGTCGACGAAAGTGACGATCGGGATCGAGAAGCAATCACAGAAGCGAACGAAGCGCGCCGCCTTGCGGCTGGCGTCGGAATCGAGCACGCCGGCCAGCACCATCGGCTGGTTGGCGACGAAGCCGACGGTGCGACCATCGACGCGGCCGAAGCCGGTGACGATGTTCTTGGCGAAGCTCGCCTGGATCTCGAAGAAGTCGCCCTCGTCGACGACCTTCAGGATCAGTTCCTTGATGTCGTAGGGCTTGTTGGCGTTGTCGGGGATCAGCCGATCGAGCGACATGTCGTGATCCGTCACCGACTGATAGCATTCGATCTCGGGGATCTCGGCGGTGTTGGATGCCGGCAACAGATCCACCAGCCGCCGCATCTGCAGCAGCGCCTCGACGTCGTTGTCATAGGCGCCGTCGGCGATCGAGGACCTTGTCGTGTGCACCGTGGCGCCGCCGAGGCTTTCGGCCGTCACGGTCTCGTTGGTCACCGTCTTCACTACATCCGGCCCGGTGACGAACATGTAGGAGGTGTCGCGCACCATGAAGATGAAATCGGTCATCGCCGGCGAATAGACGTCGCCGCCTGCGCAAGGGCCCATGATCAGCGAAATCTGCGGAATGACGCCGGAGGCAAGCACGTTGCGCTGGAAAATCTCGGCATAGCCGCCGAGCGCCGCCACGCCCTCCTGGATGCGGGCGCCGCCGGCATCGTAGAGGCCGATGATCGGCGCGCGGTTGCGCAGCGCCATCTCCTGAACCTTGACCACCTTCTCGGCATGAGCCTCCGACAGCGAGCCGCCGAACACGGTGAAATCCTTGGCGAACAGATAGACAGGACGCCCATTGACGGTGCCCCAGCCGGTGACGACCCCGTCGCCGGCGATCTTGGTCTTCTCCATGCCGAAATCAGTCGAGCGGTGCTCGACATACATGTCGAACTCCTCGAACGAGCCCTCGTCGAGGAACACCTCGATGCGCTCGCGGGCGGTGAGCTTGCCTTTCTTGTGCTGAGCCTCGATCCGCTCCTTGCCGCC
The DNA here is from genome assembly GCF_033977345.1 of Mesorhizobium dulcispinae. Lineage (NCBI taxonomy): Bacteria > Pseudomonadati > Pseudomonadota > Alphaproteobacteria > Hyphomicrobiales > Phyllobacteriaceae > Mesorhizobium > Mesorhizobium dulcispinae. The sequence continues at coordinate 321,276 of NZ_JAVIIY010000002.1, read as the reverse complement.
GCCCATGCGGGCGATCTCGCGGCGGCGCTCGAGTTCCTTCAGCACGTCTTTCATCGCTACCCCCAAAAAGGAAAGGTGATTTGTGGTAATCGCGAGGGGAGCCGAGCGCAAGCGGCGCTTTTCGGTCGCTGTTATGCTGCATTGCAACATGACCTCTTGCATTTCGGGCCGGACTCGGCCATATGCTGCGGCATAGGCGCTTGGGCCGGAACTGACCGGCTTTCTCCATGCATTGAGACTGGTTGCGTCTGTTTTCCCTCTTTACGGCAAGTCGGCCCCTCTGTCCGGCAGTCGACAAGGTGGCGAAAAAGCCCCGCGGCATGAAGCTCGCGGGCACGACAGCGCAGCCGCGCGGACATCCGGTCCGCCGCCTTGTCGTTTCCTCACAATTTTTCGACGGCAGGTTGCGCCCTGCCGCCGTCGCTGTTTGCGGCCACAGGGCCGCGTGAAAGAAGATTATTTTGACCAACGAAAACCAGGCGGAACAGAACGGTTTCGCCGCCCTCGGAATCACCGGCGCGCTGCTCAAGGCCGCCAACATCGCAGGCTTCACCGAACCGAAGCCGATCCAGTCTCAAGCGATCCCGCCGCAGCTCGAAGGCCGCGACATATTCGGCATCGCCCAGACCGGTTCGGGCAAGACGGCGGCCTTCGCGCTGCCGATCCTGTCGAAGATCATCGGGCTCGGCACCAAGCGCCGGCCGAAGACGGCGCGCGCGCTGATCCTGGCGCCGACGCGCGAGCTCGCCGTGCAGATCGAGGAGACGATCAAGCTGCTCGCCAAGGGCGCGCATATCTCGACCGCGCTCGTGCTCGGCGGTGTCTCCCGTTACAGCCAGGTGAAGAAGATCGGCCCCGGCGTCGACATCCTGATCGCTACGCCGGGTCGCCTGACCGATCTCGTGCGCGAGGGCGACCTCATCCTTGCCGACACCAAATGGCTGGTGCTCGACGAGGGCGACCGCATGCTCGACATGGGCTTCATCAACGACGTCAAGCGCATCGCCAAGGCGACCGCGCCGGACCGCCAGACCGCGCTGTTCTCGGCTACCATGCCGAACGAGATCGCTGAGCTCGCCAAGGGCCTGCTGAAGGATCCGGTCCGCATCGAGGTCTCGCCGCAGAGCACAACGGCGGCCGAGATCGTGCAGAGCGTGGTGCTCGCGCGCACCAAGCAGAAGCGCCAGGTGCTGTCGAAAATGCTGGCCGACGAGGCGATGCGCTCGGTGATCGTGTTTTCGCGCACCAAGCACGGCGCAGACCGCGTCACCAAGGACCTTGCCCGCGACGGTTTCAACGCCGCCGTCATCCACGGCAACAAGTCGCAAAACGCCCGCCAGAAGGCGCTCAACGATTTCCGCGACGGTTCGGTGCGCATCCTGGTCGCAACCGATATCGCCGCGCGCGGCATCGACGTGCCCGGTATCAGCCATGTCGTGAACTTCGACCTGCCGGACGAGGCGGAAAGCTATGTCCACCGCATCGGCCGCACCGGCCGCAACGGCAGGGACGGCATTGCGATCACGCTTTGCGATCCCTCGGAAAACGGCAAGCTGAGGCAGGTCGAGCGCATCATCCGCATGAAGCTGCCGGTTGTCGCAGATCATCTCGGCAGCCCCGATCCGCAGCGCGATCCGAAGGAAAGGACCGAGCGTCATTTCGAGCCGGCCAATGACCGCGAGCATCATGGCGGGCGCCGTGACGGCCGCCGGCCCGGCAGCGGCGACAGCGGCAAGAAGCGTTTCGGCGGCAAGCCCAATGGCGAGCGCCAATTCGCGCCGAAGCCGCAGGGCGAACGCCCCATGGCCGCCAAGCCGAATGGCGAGCGCAAGCCTGACGGCTTCAAGCGCTTCAAGGGCAACAACAAGCGCCGCTTCGGCGGCAAGCGGCCGGCGAACCGGGCCGCTTAAGTTCCATCTTTGAGTTTCACCAGGAACCGAAAGACGACACGGCCGGGGCAGCGCTCCGGCCGTTTCTCGTTTCACTGGCCTGATTGTTGCTGCATCAACGCCTTCACCCACACCACGATCCGCTCGGTAAGAAAGGCCGTGGTCTGCGGCGACAGCGCATCGCCGGCAATGACGTGATTGTCCCGGTCGCCCGTATCGTCGACCGGCACCAGCTCGTGGGCGCCTCCCCAGCGGCCGGCGATCTCGCGCGTGCGGTCGGGCCGCACCACCTTGTCGGCATCGGAGAAGATGAACAGGGCAGGGACGGTCGCTTTCTCGACCTGCGCGCCATAGGCGAGATCGGTGAGTGCGGCCATCGGCAGCGTCGCCGCCATCGGATATTTCGTGGTCCAGAATTTTTCGTGCAGCGCGTTGCGCGGCGGAAAGCTGCGCTCCTTGCCGCCGACAAGCTCGGCGATCTCTCTGCCCCAGGGCATGGTGAGCAACTCGGCGCCGGACGCCTTGACGCCGAAATTCGGCGAGATGAATGCGATTGCTGCGACGCCGTCAGAGGCGCCCGGCTGGGTTGCGGCCCATGTCGCCAGCGAGCCGCCGGTCGAGGTGGCGATGACGATCACCTTGTCACCGATGGCGCGGCCGATCGCCAGCGCCTCCTCATAGTCGTTGATCCAGGCATTGACGCTGCCTTTGGCCATGGCCGCACCGTCCTGCCCGTGGCCGGTCAGGCGCGTGTAGAAGAGATTGGCGTCGAGCGCGTCGGCGACGTCGTCCGGCAGCGGGCGGACCTCTCCCTTCGACGCCGAAAAGCCGTGGATGTAGACGATCGCAAGCTTCGTCTTGGCGTGAACCATCGGGTTCGCCCAGATGATCTCCTTGTCCAGCCCGTCGCGGATATTGGGCACAGCCGCTTCTTCATGCGCCAGATAGGCCTGCGGATCGTCGCCGATCACCGAAGGATCGAAACGGATCGTCGTGTCGACGGCCACGCGTGGGCCGAGAACGAAACCGGCGACCAAGATGAGGGCGAGACCCAATACCGCAAGCAAGATCCGTCGCCCCATCGCCGACTCCAAGCAACAATTCTCAACCTATGGCCGCATCCGCCGGCAGGCAATCGCAGTTCGCCGGGCTTATTTCGCATTGTCCGATGATGCGCTCGTCTCGCTCGGTGTCTTGCGATCGAAAAACAGCGGCCGCGCCTTCCAGCTGGTCGTCAGGCTGATGACGAGGCGACCAATCGGACGCGGCAGCAGACTAAGCAGCTTCAAAGGCCAGCTAATGTGATAGGGGAAAGTGACTTCGAAGCCGCCTTTCCTGATGCCGCGCGCCATGCGGCGCGATGCACGTTGCACAGGCATCAGGCTTGGCATGGGCAACGTATTCTTTTCCGTCAGCGGCGTGTCGACGAATCCCGGATTGATCACCTGGATACGGATGTTCATCTTGTCGAAATCGTATTTCAGCGATTCCGCCAGGATGTTGATCGCCGCCTTGGTGCCGCCATAAGCCGCGGTGGTCGGCCAGCCGGAATAGGCCGTGACCGATCCGACCAGGACAACATGCCCGCGCCCCCGTGTGCGCATGTAGTCGACCACGGGCACCAGGCCGTTGACGATGCCGAAATAATTGACGGCGAAGGAACGATGAAAATCGCGCACCACCAGGTGCTCGCCGGGAGTGGCGATGTAGTTGCCGGCGTTGAAGACGGCGAGCACGATCGGCCCCATCTCGTTCTCGATCGCGGCGGCCGTCCGCGCCATCCCTTCTTCGTCGGTCACGTCGCAGGGGAATGATTTCACATGGCCGGTCATCTGGGCCGTCTCGACCAGCAGCGTGTCGGCTGGGTCACTCGGCAGCGCCGTCACCGCCACGGTATAGCCCTGCCGTGCGAGGTCCTTGGCCAGCGCCCGGCCGAGGCCGCTGCTGCCGCCCGTGATCCAGGCGACACCGTCTTTCGGGTTGGCCCGGTAGAGTGTCATTGAAAGCCCTGCGAATTGTCTGGGTCGGCGCATGACCCCGAAAACCGGTACCGGTTTTCGGAAAGGAATCATGCGCCAGATTATAATCCTACAGCTTTGCGCGTCCGGTCGGACGCGCAAAGCATTAGTGCTCTAGCGGCGAAGAAATGGGATGAAAAGAGCGCTTTTGGGTGCATGGTTGAAATGGTCGCGAGCATTGCAGCGTCCGGAATGCGACTGGACCAGGCAAAATCTTGCCTTGAAACCGCGGCTTCCGGTTTCTAGGGTCTCGCCGCACGCATAAAGGAATCCTCATGCCCCGTAATGTGATCGAAGCGATCGGCAACACCCCCTTGATCCGGCTCAACAAGGCTTCGGACGCGACCGGCTGCGAGATCCTGGGCAAGGCCGAATTCATGAATCCGGGGCAGTCAGTCAAGGATCGTGCAGGCCTCTTCATCATCAGGGACGCCGAACAGCGGGGGTTGCTGCGGCCGGGCGGCGTCATCGTCGAAGGGACCGCCGGCAACACCGGTATCGGCCTGACCTTGGTCGCCAAGGCGCTCGGCTACCGGACCGTCATCGTCATCCCGGATACGCAGAGCCAGGAGAAGAAGGACACGATCAAGATCCTGGGAGCCGAGCTGATCGAAGTACCGGCCGTGCCTTACAAGAACCCCAACAACTACGTGAAGCTGTCGGGGCGGCTCGCAGAGCAGCTGGCGCGCTCGGAACCGAACGGCGCGATCTGGGCGAACCAGTTCGACAATGTCGCAAACCGCGACGGCCATATCCGCACGACGGCTGAGGAGATCTGGACCCAGACCGGCGGCAAGGTCGACGGCTTCGTGTCGGCCGTCGGCTCCGGCGGCACGCTCGCCGGCGTTGCGATCGGGCTCAAGGCCAAGAGCAAAGACGTCAAGATCGCGCTCGCCGATCCGCTCGGCGCAGCGCTCTACAGCTTCTACACCAGCGGCGAGCTGAAATCCGACGGCAGCTCGATCACCGAAGGCATCGGCCAGGGGCGCATCACCGCCAATCTCGAAGGCTTCACGCCGGACTTCTCCTACCAGATCCCGGATGAGGAGGCGCTGCCGATTATCTTCGATCTGATCCAGGAAGAGGGGCTCTGCGTCGGCGGCTCGACGGGCATCAACATCGCCGGCGCGATCCGGCTGGCGCGCGAACTTGGCCCCGGCCATACCATCGTGACAATCCTCGCCGACTACGGCACGCGCTATCAATCCAAGCTGTTCAATCCCGAGTTCCTGCGCGGCAAGAACCTGCCGGTGCCGGGCTGGATGGAAGAAAAGGCCGACATCTCGGTGCCGTTCGAAAAGGTGGCGTGATGGCGCAGAGGACAGAAGCGCTGTTTCGCGACGACGCCTATCTGAAGACGGCGGATGCGCAAGTCGTCGCCATCAACGACCGCGGCGGCATCCTTCTTGATCGGACCATCTTCTACGCCACGTCGGGCGGGCAACCCGGCGATACCGGCCTGTTCGAACGCGCCGACGGCAACCGCATCGCGATCACCGCGACCATCACCGGCGAGACCAAGGACGAGATCATCCATGTGCCGACGCCCGAACAGGCGTTGCCGACAGTCGGCGAAACGCTGAAGCTCGCCATCGACTGGGAGCGGCGGCATCTTCTGATGCGCATGCACGCCGCTTGCCATCTGCTCACTGTCGTCTGTCCGTTTCCGATTACCGGGGCAGCGGTCGCCGAGGATGACAGCCGCGTCGATTTCGACATTCCCGATGCCGGCTTCACCAAGGAGGACGTGACGGCGCGGTTGATGGAGCTTGTGCGCGCCGACCATCCGATCTTCACGCGGCTGATCACCGACGAGGAACTTTCGGCCAATCCCGGGCTTGTGAAATCGAAGAACGTGCGGCCGCCCGTCGGCACCGGCAAGATCCGCCTCGTCTGCATCGGCGAGAATGCCTCGATCGACAGCCAGCCCTGCGGCGGCACTCACGTGAAGAGCACCGGCGAGGTCGGCGAGATCCATATCGGCAAGATCGAGAAGAAGGGGCGCGAGAACCGGCGCTTCCGCATCCGCTTCGGACCGATGCCGGCGAATTGACGGGCAAGACGAGCAAGCGTCGCGAGAGGCGGGCAGGAGCAGGAAAATGGCCGAAGACAGCCCTTTCATCGTTGACGCGGACTGGCTCGAGAAGCGGCTGGGAACGCCAGGACTCACCATCATCGACGCCTCGTGGTACCTGCCGGCGCAGCAGCGCAACGCGCAGGCCGAATACGCCGCCGCCCATATTCCCGGTGCCCGCTTTCTCGATCAGGACGCCGTTTCGGATCCGGATTCCACGCTGCCGCACACATTGGCGTCGCCCCAGTACTTCGCCCAATATGTCGGCTCCATGGGCGTTTCGGCCGACGACACCATCGTCGTCTATGACGGCCCTGGCCTGTTTTCAGCGCCGCGCGCCTGGTGGATGTTCCGCGTCATGGGCGTCTTCCAGGTCTACATCTTGGGCGGCGGCTTCGACCGCTGGAAGGCGGAAGGCCGGCCGGTGACGGCGGAGCCGACCAGAACGGCGCCTTGCGTCTTTTATACCGATTTCGATGCAGGGCGGGTCGTCAGCCTCGACGAAATGCGCAGGATCGCCGGAAGCGGGGAAAGCCAGATCGCCGATGCGCGCTCTCCCGGGCGTTTCGCCGGAACCGATCCGGAGCCGCGTCCCGGCGTCCGTTCCGGCCATATGCCGGGCGCTCACAATGTTCCGATCGCCGCGCTTGCCGAGAATGGCGAATTGCTGCCCAAAGACCGCTTGCGCAAGGTCATCGAGGGTGCCGGCATCGATCTTTCGAAACCGGTCGTGACCTCATGCGGATCGGGCATCACCGCGGCGGCGATCACGCTGGCGCTGGAGACGCTTGGCCATACCGACAACAGGCTTTACGACGGCTCATGGACCGAATGGGGCGGGCTCAGCGATACCCCCGTGGTGACGGGCAAGGAATGACGACGATGGAAAACGGTGTGCCGAAGGATATCGACGTCACGGTCACATTCCTCGAAATGCATGCGCCGCCGGCCGCCTCGCCGCCGCTGCCGTACAACCGCCAGATCGCGCTGCTGAAGACCAAGGACATCCCGCTGCATTTCTACCGCTACCTGATGGATCGCGTCGGGCGCAAATGGCACTGGGTCAATGTGCTGAGACTGAGCGACGAGGAACTGGCCGCCGGCCTGCATCGTGAGGACCGCGATATCAGGGTGCTTTACCTCGACGGCTCTCCGGCCGGCTTCTTCGACCTCAAGCCGCACCTGCCGGAGGAAGTGGAACTCGCCTATTTCGGCATGATGGAACATGCGCACGGCCAAGGCATTGGCCGCTGGTTCCTGGGGGCGGCTATCTCGGCTGCGTGGTCGTATGAGCCGAAGCGCGTCACGGTGCAGACCTGCACGCTGGACCATCCGGCAGCGCTACCGCTTTACCAGAAGCTCGGCTTCACGCCGGTTGCGCAGAAGAAGGAAGTCGTGCACCCGATGACCTTCGCCGAGCGCTCGGCAAGCGTCATGCGGCCATAGTCTTCTTGTTCTTCTTGAATGAATTGGCCGTTCATCAGCGCTTCAGACTGTCTTTGTCATGGTTCGGCCAGCAACAACGGCCGAGGCCTGAAGGAGACGAAGACATGCTGACCCGACGTACATTTGCCGTGGCGATGATTGCGGCATTTGCCATGCCGAGCCTTGGCTTTGCGCAGGCGACCACGCCTTCGGCCGCGACCATCGAGCGGCAGCTCGAGGCGGCTCCCAAGGTGAAGCTGCGCCCCAACGAGCGCGTCACCATCCGCGAGTTCAAGCGGCGGCCGGACCTGAGACGCATGGCGCGTTCGATCGACATCCAGTCGATCAATTTCGAATTCGGCTCGGCCGCCATTTCCCCTTCGCAATACGGCAAGGTCGAGATCATCGCCGACGCGCTCCATCGCATCCTGCGACGCGACCGCGGCGCCCGCATCCTGATCGAGGGCCATACCGACGCGGTCGGCTCGTTCGAATCGAACCAGATCCTGTCCGAGCGCCGCGCCGCGTCGCTGAAGCGCACGCTGGCGCGGGAGTTCGGCGTGCCGGCCTATGCGATGGAGACGGTCGGCTACGGCGAGGAATTCTGCTGGTGCCGACCCAGCAGGAGAACTGGCGCAACCGCCGCGTGACGCTGCGCCGCTTCGACGATTTCGTGCGCTGACGCAAACCGGTCGACGGTTTGAAGAGCGCGGGTTTCAGTGAAGCCGGGCTCTTTCCATGCAGCGACGCGCACGGACCGCTTGGCAGGAATCGGGTGGGAGGCGCGATCGTGCGCGCATAGTTTCCGGTCAACGACACCGGAGATTTCGCCATGAGCATCCAGTTCAAAGCCTTGCCGACCGAAGCCGTGCGCGCCCTGCAGCGGGGCGGGCCCGACGCCTACGGCCACACGCCCGAACGACGGATTTCCGACGGCGACGGCGTGCCGTGCCGGCATTGCATGAAGAACGTTGCCGCCGGCGAGGGTTATCTCATCCTCGCCTATCGCCCATTCCCGGAGCTCCAGCCTTACGCCGAGACCGGGCCGATCTTCCTGCATGCGGACGAATGCAAGCGCGCCGCTGAAGTCGATGCGCTGCCGGAGATGCTCGCAAGCAGCGACTACATCGTGCGCGGCTATGGCAAGGACGACCGCATCGTCTACGGCAGCGGCGCCGTCATCCCCACCGGCGATATCGCGGCCCGCGCAAAGACTTTGTTCGAACGCAAGGACATCGCCTACATCCATGTCCGCTCGGCGCGAAACAATTGCTACCAGTGCCGCATCGAGCGCGCATGACGGGAAAAAAAGATGCCCGCCGATAGTCTGGCGGGCAGTTGGGAAAAAGCCTGCGACAGAAGCCATTGGCGAAATCGCCAAGCAGGCCGGTGGTGTCTAGGCATTTTTCCCGAGCGTCGAATGTGAAACGCTTCACACAGCACATTTTGGTGGCGGCCAGCATCACGAATTCGCGTGAGCGGCAGTAACGCTGTCGTATTCCCGTCGTATAACCGCGCTAAAAGGTAGTCGTTGATCGATTGTCGACCGCGGATGGACCGGCGGCACATCGCAACACCGAGGAAGCGGGGCTCTGGCTCCGCTTTTTTGTTGCCCGGATTTCTCGCGCAAGAACCAGCTTCCCCACACAAGAAAAGAAAGCGCCCGCCGGAGAGCCGGCGGGCGCGACAGGAGGAAACTCTTGTCCAGAGCAATTCCAGGAAAAGTGTGTGGCGGTTTTCCGTCCGGAATTGCGTAAAATAAATAACTGCTATCAGGCGGCAAGCACCGCTTTCGGCTCGACCATTTCGTAGCCGAGCGCTTCGGCGACGGCGCGGTTGGTGATCTTGCCCTTGTGGACATTGAGGCCATTGCGCAGGTGGTGGTCGTCGACCAGCGCCTTCAGGCCCTTGTCGGCGAGTTGCAGGCCATGATGCAGGGTGGCGTTGTTGAGCGCGTGCGCCGAGGTGACCGGCACCGCGCCCGGCATGTTGGCGACGCAGTAGTGGATGACGCCATCGACCTCGTAGGTCGGGTCGGCATGCGTCGTGGCATGCGAGGTCTCGAAGCAGCCGCCCTGGTCGATGGCGACGTCGACAAGCACCGAGCCCTTCTTCATACCCGAGAGCATTTCGCGGGTGACGAGCTTGGGCGCTGCGGCGCCCGGGATCAGCACGGCGCCGACGACGATGTCGGCGGAGAAGCATTCCTCCTCCAGCGCCTCGACGGTCGAGTAACGGGTGTGCACGCGGCCGCCAAAAATGTCGTCGAGCTGGCGCAGGCGCGGGATAGAGCGGTCGATTATGGTGACGTCGGCGCCGAGGCCGGCAGCCATCTTGGCCGCATGCAGGCCGACAACGCCGCCGCCGAGCACGGTGACCTTGCCGGGCAGCACGCCGGGCACGCCGCCGAGCAGCACGCCGCGGCCGCCATTGGCCTTCTGCAGCGCGGTCGCGCCGGCCTGGATCGACAGGCGGCCGGCGACTTCCGACATCGGCGCCAGCAACGGCAGACCGCCACGGTCGTCGGTCACCGTCTCATAGGCGACAGCGGTGACGCCCGAAGCGAGCAGGCCCTTGGTCTGCTCCGGATCGGGAGCGAGATGGAGGTAGGTGTAGAGGATCTGGCCGTCGCGCAGCTGCACCCACTCACTGGGCTGCGGCTCCTTGACCTTGACGATCATGTCCGACTTGGCGAACACGTCGGCGGCCGTCTTGGCGATGGTGGCGCCGGCGGCGCGATAGGCGTTGTCGTCGGCGCCGATGCCGGCGCCGGCGCCGGTCTCGACCAGCACTTCGTGGCCGTGCGCGACATATTCGCGGACCGAGCCGGGCGTCAGGCCGACGCGGTATTCATGGTTCTTGATTTCCTTGGGGCAGCCGACGCGCATTTTCTTCTCCTGTCCGGCCCTTGAAAGGGCGCTCTCCCTGACATTTCCGGGCATGCCGCCAGCCTCAAAACCGCCGCGCGGTCTAGTGCGACATGCATGAGACGCAGTGAAGCATGAATCGTTCCGTATGTGTTTGCGAATGCGCTTGCGGCAGGCCGCAATCTTCGATAATTGTTGCGCAAATTCCAAAAAAATTCGCAGGAATCACGAAAAATGCCGCTCGACAGGATTGATATCGCCATTCTGGAGACTTTGCAGAAGGATGGCCGGATACCCAATGCGGCGCTGGCCGAGAAGGTTGGGCTGTCGCAGTCGGCGTGCTCGCGCAGGCTGGACAATCTGGAGAAATCCGGAACCATCCGCGGCTACCACGCGCGGCTGTCGAATGCCGCGCTCGGCCATCAGATGACGGCGATCGTCCATATATCGCTGTCGGGGCAATTCGAGAAGACGCTGTCGGATTTCGAGGCGGCGATCAAACGCTGCCCGAACGTGCTTTCCTGCCATCTGATGTCGGGCGAATACGACTATATCCTGCGCATCGCGGCAAAAGACCTCGCCGACTATGAGCGCATTCACAAGGAATGGCTGTCGGCCATGCCGCATGTGACGAAGATCAATTCGTCCTTTGCGCTGCGCGAGATCATCGACCGGACGGCGGTCGGGTTGAGGCCGGAAATGGCCTAACCATCACTTGCCTGCAACGGCCTCCGTCACCACGGTCGTCATCGGGATATCATGCGGCTGCGGGTAGATGGTGGGGATGCGCTGCAATTCGTAGCCAACGCCGATCACCAGCGGCCTGAACGGCATGGCGGCCAGCGTGCGATCGTAGAAGCCACCGCCATAGCCTAGCCGGTAGTTGCCGGGAGCGATGCCGACCATCGGGGAGATGACGATGTCCGGCAGTACCGGATCGCCCTCGGCCGGGATCGGGATGTTCCAGACGCCTTTCTCGAGCCGATCGCCAGGCGCGTAGGCGCGGAAGATCAGAGGCCGGCCTTTCTCTATGACGACGGGCAGCGCCGTGCGGCCGCCGCGCGCATTGATCGACGCCATCCAGCCGCGCAGGTCGGGCTCGCCGCGGAACGGCCAGTAGAGGCTGACCATGCGACCGGAAACGTCGCCGATCAGAGCGTCGAGGCTCTCTGCAATCCGCTGTGACATTGCCGCGCGCGCATCGGCCGAAACCGCAAGCCGCGCGCCGATGAGCCGTTCGCGCTCCGCCTTGCGCCAGCGCCTGACATCGGTCCAGTCGGACAGCGGCATCTGATAGGTCGGGTCGAGCTCGTGCATGAAACAAGGCGGCGAGGCGTATTGGGCCGGGCCTTCGTCATCGCTGTTGTCAGTCATGCTCCGCTCCTATCATTTTGCTCCACGCTATACCCGGCGTTTCCGGAGCAACATGTGCATTCACGACACTAGGCGACGACTCCCGGGCAGGGGTGTGGCCAGCAGTGATATTGTTGCAGTGCACAAAAATGCTTACATCCAGGCAGTCGAGTTGGTTTGGCGAGGTGACTGAAAATGGACGAAGCCAAGCATCATGTCGTTGTCATCGGCGCGGGGTTCGGCGGTCTCGAACTCACCCGTGCGCTGGCCGGCGCACCGGTGCGCATCACCATGATCGACAGGCGCAACCATCATCTGTTCCAGCCGCTGCTTTACCAGGTGGCGACCACCTCGCTGGCGACTTCGGAGATTGCCTGGCCAATCCGTCATCTGCTGCGCAAGCGCAAGGACGTGACGACGCTTCTGGGCACAGTCACCGGCGTCGACCGCGCCGGCAAGCGTGTTCTGCTGGAGGATGGCAGCTCGGTCGCCTACGACACGCTGGTGCTCGCCACCGGCGCGCGCCATGCCTATTTCGGCCATGACGAATGGGAGCCTTTCGCACCCGGGTTGAAGACGCTCGAGGATGCCACCACGATCCGGCGCCGCATCCTGCTCGCTTTCGAAGGGGCTGAGCGCGAGACCGATCCTGCCAAACGCCAGGCCTTGCTGACGCTGGTCATAGTCGGCGGCGGACCAACCGGCGTGGAGCTCGCCGGCACCATTGTCGAGCTTGCGCATGACACGCTGCGCGGCGAATTCCGCAACATCGACACGCGGCAGGCGCGCGTTGTGCTGATCGAAGCCGGAGACCGGATCCTCGCCAATTTCGCGCCGGAGCTCTCGGCCTACGCCCAGAAAGCGCTGGAGCGGCTTGGCGTATCGGTCGAGCTTGGCCGCGCCGTCACGCAACTCGATGCCGAGGGCGTCGTCTTCGGCGGCGCGCATCTGCGGGCAAAGACGATCCTATGGGCGGCCGGCGTTGCCGCTTCGCCTGCGGCGGAATGGCTGGGAGCGTCGGCCGACCGGGCGGGCAGGGTGCTGGTCGAGCCCGATCTCACGGTGCCGGGCAGCCCCGAGATCTTCGTCATCGGCGACACGGCGCATTTGTTGCGGCCAGATGGAAAACCGGTGCCGGGCGTCGCACCCGCGGCCAAGCAGCAGGGCAAGCATGTCGCCGCGACCATCAGGGCGCGGCTTGGCGGCGAGACAGCACCGCGTCCGTTCCGCTACCGGCATGACGGCGATCTCGCAACCATCGGCAAGCGCGCCGCCGCGATCGATTTCGGCTGGATCAAGCTCACCGGCTGGCTCGCCTGGTGGCTTTGGGGCATCGCCCACATCTATTTCCTGATCGATTTCCGCAACCGTCTCGCGGTGTCGCTTAGCTGGCTATGGATATATTTCACAGGACAGCGCAGCGCTCGGCTGATCACCCAAGGCGATAACGACAAAGGCTGATTGCTCGCCGCATCTCTTTCATCGACGCGTCACCTTGTCGTGATCAACTGGCTCTCGGCAGACGGTGGACTCACAGCGCCTTCGACGCCATGCTCGGGCGCCCAGGGGCAGGGGTTGTCGCGTTGTCATAGAGCAGGAAAGCAATGTCACAACCGCTCGTTACTCGCCGCTCGTTCCTGGCCGGTACCGCCGCCACCGGGGCGCTGATCATGCTGCATCCTTTCTCAGCCCGCGCCGCGGCCAATCAAGCGCATCTCAGGATCATGGAAACCACCGACATCCATGTGAACCTGCTGCCTTATGATTACTACGCCGACAAAGCGAACGACACGATGGGCCTGTCGCGCACGGCCTCGCTGATCGACGCGGTGCGCAAGGAAGCCACCAATGCGATGCTGATCGACAATGGCGACTTGCTGCAGGGCAATCCGATGGGCGATTACATCGCTATGAGAAGGGCATGAAAGACGGCGACCTGCATCCGGTCATGAAGGGCATGAACCTGCTCGGCTATGAATGCTCGACGCTCGGCAACCACGAATTCAACTACGGCCTGTCCTTCTTGGACAAGGTGCTGGCCGGCGCCAATTTCCCCTTCGTGTGCGCGAACCTGATCCGCGGCACCACGCTTGCCGCCAGCCCGCGCGACGACAAGCTCTATCTCAAGCCCTATGTCATCCTTGACAAGAAGATCAAGGACGGCGCGGGCGCCGAGCAGCCGATCAGGATCGGCGTCATCGGCTTCGTGCCGCCCCAGATCATGGTCTGGGACCTGAAGAACCTCGAAGGCAATGTGAAGACGCGCGACATCGTCGAGGCGGCCAAGGCCTGGGTGCCGCAGATCAGGGAGGAGGGCGCCGACATCGTCATTGCGCTCTCGCATTCCGGCATCGATATCAATCAGGGCGACATGATGGAGAACGCCTCCTTCTTCGTCGCCGGCGTCGAAGGCATCGACGCGGTCTTCACCGGGCACCAGCACCTCGTCTTCCCCGGCAAGAAGGACTTCCAGGCGCTGGACGGCGTGGATACCGGGAAGGGCACGCTGCAAGGCAAGCCGGCGGTGATGGGTGGCTTCTGGGGCTCGCATATGGGCGTGATCGATCTTTTGCTGGAGCGCGACGGCTCGAAATGGCGGGTCGTCTCGGCCACCTCCGAAGCGCGGCCGATCTACGAGCGCGTCGACAACAAGAACAAGGCGACAGTCGGCGACGACAAGCGCATCATAGCCGCGCTCGAACAGGATCATGAGGCGACGCTCGCCTATGTCCGCCGCCCCGTCGGCAAGACGTCCGCGCCGCTCTACTCCTATTTCGCCTTGGTCGCCGATGATCCGTCGGTGCAGATCGTCAATCAGGCGCAGAGCTGGTACCTCAAGGACATATTGAAGAGCACTGAGTGGAAGGATGTGCCGTTGCTTTTGGCGGCTGCGCCCTTCAAGGCCGGCGGCCGCAACGGCGCCGACTATTACACCGACGTTCCGATCGGCGACATCGCCATAAAGAACGTCGCTGACCTCTACCTCTATCCGAACACGGTGCGGGCGGTGGAGATCACCGGCGCGCAGGTGAAGGAATGGTTGGAAATGTCGGCCGGCATCTTCAACAGGATCGAGCCGGGCAAGGCGGACCAGCCGCTGATCAACACCGATTTCCCGTCCTATAATTTCGACGTCATCGACGGCGTCACCTACCGGATCGACCTGTCGCAGCCACCCAAATACGATTCCAAGGGCGGCATCGCCAATGCCGGCTCCAGCCGCATCGTGGACCTGAGGTTCGACGGCAAACCGATTGATCCGGCGGCGAAATTCGTCGTCGCCACCAACAATTACCGCGCCGGCGGCGGCGGCAATTTCCCCGACATCAACGCTTCCAAGATCATCTACGAGGCGCCGGATACCAACCGCGACGTGATCGTGCGTTACGTCGTCAGCGAAGGCACGATCAACCCGTCGGCGGACGGCAACTGGTCATTCGCGCCACTGGCAGGTACCAGCGTCGTCTTCGAGACCGGGCCCAGGGCGAAGGATTTTATCACCGAGGTGAAGTCCCTGAAAATCGAGCCGGCCGGCGAGGGCGAGGCGGGATTTGCCAAATGCCGCATCACCCTTTGAAGCTCGGCCTGCGGTCAGTGCGAAGCCGGCGAAGGTTCGATTCCGCCGGCAGCGCCTGCCGCGGCTGATGCATCGAACCGCTGGGAACACATGACAGCGCAAAAAACGGTGACCCCGGGGAATTGCCGCCGAGGCGCTCTGGTTCCGGCTGGTGACATGCGTTAGTTTTAGCCATGCGTTATGTGATCGTCATCGTCGCCATCACCTTCTTCCTGATCTGGGATGGCCTCTACAACCACGGCTACTATCTCGATGCGACCGTCAGGGAGATGTCGCGCATCGTGCGCTACGTCACCGGCGCGGCCTGAGGTCCGACACCGCCTGGACGGCGGGCGCGACATCGTTGCGGGTTGACGCGACGACCCTGCTCCCACAAAAAACGCGCTCATCCGTCGATCAAGGAGGCTGGATTGATCCGGCACATCGTTTTCTTCAGCGTAAAGCGCAAGGAAGATGTGGAGGCCGTGCGGTGCGGCCTGCAGGCGCTGGGCAAGATTCCGCACTCGAAACACTTCGAGGTGACGCTCAACACCAAGGTCGATCTGTTCTCCAACGCGATCGACGTGGTCGTCTATGCCGAGTTCGAGGACGAAGCAGCACTCGCCGCCTACAAGGCGCATCCGACCTATGCGGAGACCACCAGCAAGGTGAAACCATTGCGCGAGCTGCGCTATTCGGCCGACGTCGTGGCCGCCGCCTGAACCAACGGCAGTCCGCTCCTCCATCGATGCCTTGGCTGCCGGGCCTTGAACCAGCTTCCGGAATGGGGCACACCGCGCCGGTATGATCAAAACTTCGCCCCATCCGCTCGACCATCTCGTTCTGCCCACGCGGAGCCTCGATGTCGCAAGGCAGCGCCTCTCATCGCTCGGCTTCGTCGTCGCGCCGACCGGCGTCCATCCATTCGGGACCGAGAACGCCTGCGTCTTTTTCGCCGACGGCACCTATCTGGAGCCGTTGGCGGTCGGCGATGAAAAAACGGCGGATCTGGCGATAAGCGAAGGCAACGTCTTCGTCGCGCGCGACCGCCTTTACCGCAGCAGGCTTGGCGACGAGGGCTTTTCCGCTGCCGTGTTCGGGACGGCCGATGCCGATGCCGACCACGCGCGCTATGTCGAAGCCGGGCTGTCGGCCGGGAATATGCTGAGCTTTTCGCGCGCCTTCACCGACACCGCGGGCAAAAGTGACACGGCGTCGTTCAAACTGGCGTTCGTGGCCGATAGAAAGGCAACGGATGCATTCCTGTTCGCCTGCCAGCGCATCAACGCGCCGAAGATCGACCGCACCGCCTTGCAGGCGCATGCCAACGGGGTGACCGGCATCGTCGAGATCGTCGCTGTCAGCGACAGGCCTTCGAGCCAGGCCGGGCTGGTGTCGACCGCTGCCGGCGAGGATGCAAAGCAAAGCGACAAGATTGAATTGCCCAACGCGACCCTCACCATCCTGACACCTGATTCATTTGCCTTCCGCTTCGGTATTCCGGCAGGGGGCGCTTCGGACCTGCGTTTTGCAGCCATCGTTTTGTCGACCCGCAGCACAGCCGATGCCGCGCATCTGCTTGCAGCCAACGCAATCGAACACAACATGAGCGGCAACGATATCGTCGTGCCGCCGGCGCCCGGTCAGGGCGCGGCCTTCATCTTTCGGGAGATCCCATGAGCGAGCCCCTGGCGCCTAATGCATCGGTAACCGTCGGCAAGGTCGTCTTCGCCAACAATGGGCCCCTGTCGCTGATCGCCGGCCCCTGCCAGCTCGAATCGCGCCAGCACGCCTTCGACATGGCCGGCGCGCTGAAGGACCTGACCGAACGGCTGGGCATCGGCCTCGTCTATAAGACCAGCTACGACAAGGCCAACCGCACCTCGCTGTCGGCGACGCGCGGCGCCGGCCTCGATGCGGCGATGCCCATTTTCGACGATCTGCGCAAGACGTTTTCCATCCCCGTGCTGACGGACGTCCACACCGAGGAGCAATGCGCGATCGTTGCACCGCATGTCGACGTCCTGCAGATCCCGGCTTTTCTGTCGCGACAGACCGACATGCTTGTCGCCGCGGCACGAACCGGCAAGGTCGTCAATGTCAAGAAGGGCCAGTTCCTGGCGCCATGGGACATGAAGAATGTCGTCGCCAAGATCACCGGCTCCGGCAACCTCAACGTGCTGACCACCGAACGTGGCGCCTCGTTCGGCTACAACACGCTTGTGTCGGACATGCGCGCGCTGCCGATCATGGCCGAGATCGGCGCGCCGGTGATTTTCGACGCCACCCATTCCGTGCAGCAGCCGGGCGGGCAGGGCGGCTCCTCCGGCGGTGAACGGCGCTTCGTCGCGACGCTGGCTTGTGCTGCCGTCGCCGTCGGCGTTGCCGGGGTGTTCATCGAGACCCACCATGATCCGGACAACTCGACCTCTTCCGACGGCCCCAACATGGTGCCTCTCAAGGACATGCCGGCCTTGCTGGAAAAGCTGATGGCTTTCGACCGCGTCGCCAAGGGGCGCTAGTCAAAGTCCCCGTCATTCGCTGCGGCCGGCACCATGCATGTCGATTGCGAAGGCGGCATAGTAGTCCAGCCCTCGCATGGGGGCGCTGACGGTCAGGATCCATCGCACATTGCCATGCACCCGCTCATAGATCGGCGGTCCTTTGGAGGCCAGCGCATCGGGCGGTATCTGGAAGGCGAAGGGAATGCCTACGCTCGACTGGATCGACACGCTCGGCACGACGACCGTTTCCTGCCACCTGAGCTCGTCCTTGTAGGTCGACCTTTGCGTGCCGCTGGCGACTACGACCGGCCCGCCGACCCGATAGGTGCGGATGCATCTTAGTTGCACCCTGTAGTCGCCGTCCGGGGCCAGATCGCGGCTTGATCGCAGCGAACCTGCGAAGCTCCTGCCGGCGATTGCGGGCCCGCAGACCAATGTCGTCGTGCCGAACTTGCGAACCCGCAACGTGTCGCGGATCGCCTTCAGCAGCGAGTAGAGCGCGATGAGCACGAAGACGACCGGGATGAAGGTCAGCGGGTTGAATTCGCGATCGGTGACGTCGAAATTGAGCGGAAGCTCGAAATACCAGACGATCGATAGGCCGATCAGGCCCATGGCGCCGGCAAAGAAATAGGCGCTGAAGGCATTGGCGGCGTTGGCGTCAGCCATTGGCGCCGGTGTTTGCACCGTAGCCTGCCGCCGACCGCGCCTTGCGCTCATTCCTGTCTCCCCTGACACGACACTGCCATGCAGTGCGGCCGGCTGACAATGGCAACATGCCCGCAACCTCTCTGGCTTGTCGCTGTCAACCGCCGGCTGTACGCTCGCTTCCGCAACTGAGCGTCTTGGCAGGAGGAAGCTATGTCTGTCGCCCGCGTCACCGAAATCACGTCGTCGTCCACGAAAAGCTTTCAGGACGCGATCGAGCAGGGCATTGCGCGTGCCGCAAAGACCCTGAAGAATTTGGAGGGCGCTTGGATCCAGGACCAGAAGATCGTCGTCGAGGACGGCAAGATCGCTGCCTACCGGGTCAATATGAAGGTGACCTTCATCCTCACCGACTAGGTTCAGCCTGCCGGCCGAAAGTCTGGAACCTTCGCCCGCTCCCCTCATTGTCCAAACAGGCATCAACCGAGAGGAGCACCACCATGACTACCCCGTCTGGGCATACCGAAGCCATTGCCGCCTCGCGCGTCATCGGCACGTCGGTCTACAATACCGCAGGCGACAGCATCGGCAGCGTCGAGGATGTCATGCTCGACAAGATGTCTAACGGCATCATGTTCGCTGTCATCGGTTTCGGCGGTTTCCTCGGCATGGGCGAGAAATATCACGCCATCCCGTGGGCTACCCTCGACTATGACGTGGACAAGGGCGGCTACGTCGTGCCTTTCACCAAGGAACAGCTCAAGGCCGCCCCGGCCTATTCAATCGACGAGCTGACCGGCGCCGACGGCGAGGCGGCACGCGATGCGTCCTTCCAGTACTACCACGTAAAGCCCTACTGGCATTGATCGGCAAGTCAGCAGGTCGGAATCGAAAGGCCCCCGGAAATTCTGGGGGCCTTTGTGTTTCTGGACCTCTACTCCGCCGCGCGGAGAGTAGAAAGCTCCATCGAGCTTTGCTGGGGCTTCTGGCTGTCACAGGACGTCAGGAACGCCGCCGCGATCAGGAACAAACTCACGATACCGCTCAACTGGGACATGGCGAAACTCCTCCTGTTTCGCCCCGCGCGAACACGACCATAGATCAGAAGGGCCGGTCATGCGCATGACTTATGATGACAGAAATTTGCGCTTCGTGACTCTTGTCGCCAGCAATAATTGCGGAGGGCCCGATTGCCTTTTGCGGTGCTTTGGCTAAGAGGGGCGCGACGCTTCAATCGATCAATCGGGGACATCGCAAATGACCGCAATCATCGACATTGTCGGGCGTGAAATCCTGGACAGCCGTGGAAATCCGACCGTCGAGGTCGACGTGGTGCTGGAAGACGGCTCGATGGGCCGCGCCGCGGTGCCGTCAGGCGCCTCGACCGGCGCGCATGAGGCGGTCGAGCTGCGTGACGGCGGGCCGCGCTATCTCGGCAAGGGTGTCCAGCGGGCCGTAGAAGCTGTGAACGGCGAACTGTTCGAGGCGATCGGCGGCATGGAAGCCGAGAACCAGATCCATATCGACCAGACGATGATCGAGCTCGACGGCACGCCGAACAAGAGCCGCCTCGGCGCCAACGCCATCCTCGGCGTGTCGCTGGCCGTCGCCAAGGCTGCCGCGGAAGCCGCCGGCCTGCCGCTCTACCGCTATGTCGGCGGCACCAAGGCGCACATCCTGCCGGTGCCGATGATGAACATCATCAATGGCGGCGCGCATGCCGACAACCCGATCGACTTTCAGGAATTCATGATCCTGCCGGTCGGCGCGCCGACGCTGCGCGACGGCGTGCGCTGGGGCTCGGAGATCTTCCACACGCTTCGTAAGAAGCTGAAGGACGCCGGCCACAACACCAATGTCGGCGACGAGGGCGGCTTCGCCCCCAACCTGAAGAGCGCGCCGTCGGCCCTCGATTTCATCATGGAATCGATCGAGAAGGCTGGCTTCAAGCCGGGCGAGGACGTGGCGCTCGGCCTCGACTGCGCCGCGACCGAGTTCTTCAAGGACGGCAATTATGTCTATGAGGGCGAGAAGAAGACGCGCGATCCGAAAGCGCAGGCAAAATACCTCGCCAAGCTCGCTTCCGACTATCCGATCATCACCATCGAGGACGGCCTTGCCGAGGACGACTGGGAGGGTTGGAAGATCCTGACCGACCTGATCGGCAAGAAGACCCAGCTCGTCGGCGACGATCTCTTCGTCACCAACACGGCGCGGCTGCGTGACGGCATCCGGATGGGCGTCGCCAACTCGATCCTGGTCAAGGTCAACCAGATCGGCTCGCTGACCGAGACACTCGACGCCGTCGAGACCGCGCACAAGGCAGGCTACACGGCCGTCATGTCGCACCGTTCGGGCGAAACCGAGGATTCGACCATTGCCGACCTCGCTGTCGCCACCAATTGCGGGCAGATCAAGACCGGCTCACTGTCGCGCTCCGACCGCATGGCCAAGTACAACCAGCTCATCCGCATCGAGGAGGAGCTCGGCAAGCAGGCGCGCTACGCCGGCAATTCGGTGATCAAAGGCTGATCCTGAGCAATTTCCAGGGAACGTAACGGGCAGATCATTCGTCCAGCCCGCCAGGAAGCGTCGCACGACCTCAGGCGGCGCACCTTGAGGTCAGATGCATGTCGCCGCCAGGCTTTTGGCGGCATGCACCGGTCCTGTGGAAGACCTGCCGCCGCTCACACGCTTTCCGCACGATGCACGCCCAGCGCCGCCGAGAGGCTTCCCGTTATTTTCTGCATCACATCGGGAAGGCTTCGGTCGACGCCGTAGACGAAGCCTGGGAAATCGAGCGGTTTCTGCTGTGACCAGATCGCCTCGTGCTGGTCCGGAGGCAGGATCCGGGCCGGATCGCCAACCGCGATCCAACCGATTGGCACGACCGTGCCAGTCTCGAGGCGGGTACGCAGGTGAACGGTGCCATTGATGCGAACCTCCGATCCGCGCTCAATGTGCGCACCATGGAAAACCGCCGCGCCGGTAGCGATGAAAACCTCATCTGCGACTTCTGCGCCAACCACGTGGCTATTGGGGCCCACGACGCAATAGTTCCCTATCGTGCAAGGGTGGCGTGCTGTGGCGCGGATCACCGCATTCTCCAACACGATACAGTTGCGGCCAATGCGGATCGAGCCGCCGGCCTCCGCCACAAGGCGGGCGCCATGCATGACCCGGCTGCCGGCACCGATGACGACATCGCCGCAGACAGTGGCGTCCGGGGCGACCCACGCATCGGCATCGATCGCCGGCGAATGCCCAGCGTAAGAAATGATCATCGCTCGCTCTCCTCTTTCTCGATTTCGGCAGCGCGACAGCCGATCGGGCAAACCTCAGCGCCGCAAAGGTCATGCTCGCAGAGACGACACGTTGTCCTGGCGAAGGCGCGGGAAGTCGTCGCGCCGGCAAGGATCTTATCCAGCATGGAAACAAAGCGCTGCCGCTCGTCCGGATGCAGTGCGGACAGCAGTCCGTCGAGCATGGCGAGCCGGAGAGCTTGCATCTGCCTGACCTGGGCGCGGCCGCTCTCCGTCAGCGTCAGCGGCGTGACACGACCTTTCGGTTTGCCACGCACAATCAGCGCTTGCCGTTCCAGCCCGTCGATCAAACGCACAGCGGTCGGTTGACTGACGCCGACAATTTCAGCGAGTTCCGTCGTCGTCAGCCCCGGCTTGAAATGCAGCATCGACAGCACCGCCGCTGCGCTCGGTGAAAGCTCTCGCAAGGACGCTTCCGTCCTATCGCGAATCATGGCGCCGAGCGCGCCGAGCTTGTTGGCTTCCAATTGTTGCATAGCGTATGCATATATCAATTTTGGCCAGGATCAACTTCTTTCTCGCACGCCGGGATCACAAACGCGTTGACGACGGGATGCGATCTGCCGGGCCTGGCCGTTCCCGCTCGCCAAGTCCACGGTCCGTAACCGTCCATTAAGCACAATCGGGCGAAATACGACTCATAGCCGCTTACGCTCGCGGCCTTAAAGGGTTCGGGTCATGTGGACACGTCAGCACAAGCAGAGAAACACCGGCAGGCTGATCGTACCGTCGCTCTGCGTGCTGTTTCTCACCTATTTCGGCTTTCATGCCTATCACGGCGAGTTCGGCATCTACTCCAAATATCGACTGCAGGCCCAGGCGGCCGAACTCCAGGCTCAACTCGACGCTGTCAAGGCGCGCCGGATCGACTTCGAACGCCGTGTTGAGCTCATGCATGAAGGCACGCTGGAGAAGGACATGCTTGACGAGCAGGCCCGAAAGGCGCTCAATCTGTCCCAGCCAGACGAAATCACCATCATGCTGCCCGCCTCGGCAAAATAACCGAATTTCGGTTAATCGTACTTATTTGCAATGATTCTAATCGCTTAGATGCATGCCAGCCATGCATTTTTCAGCATGGCGCAATGCATCCCTGCGTGTTAGCCTTCCTCAAATCGGTGGGGAGACGGTCGCTCTCCCTGAATGTCCGCAAAGAGACGCCAACAGGGAGTGATGCATGGCCACCGCCGCCAGAAAAGCGCCTGCCAGATCAAAATCCAAATCCGACGGCAAATCGTCGGGCCTCTCCACCCCCAAGCCAGCCGAATTCACCAAGGAAGAAGAGCTTGCCGCCTACCGGCACATGCTGCTCATCCGCCGCTTCGAGGAGAAGGCCGGCCAGCTCTACGGCATGGGCTTCATCGGCGGCTTCTGCCACCTCTATATCGGCCAGGAGGCCGTCGTCACAGGCATGAAGATGGCGCTCATCGAGGGCGACCAGATGATCACCGCCTATCGCGACCACGGCCACATGCTGGCGATGGAATTGTCGCCGCGCGGCGTCATGGCCGAGCTCACCGGGCGCCGCGGCGGCCTGTCGAAGGGCAAAGGCGGCTCCATGCACATGTTCTCCAAGGAGAAGCATTTCTACGGTGGCCACGGCATCGTCGGCGCGCAGGTGTCGCTCGGCACCGGTCTTGCCTTCGCCAACCGCTACCGCGACAACAAGAACGTTTCGCTGACCTATTTCGGTGACGGCGCCGCCAACCAGGGCCAGGTCTACGAAAGCTTCAACATGGCCTCGCTGTGGAAGCTGCCGGTGATCTACATCATCGAGAACAACCGCTACGCCATGGGCACGTCGGTGTCGCGTTCGTCCGCCGAGACCGACTTCTCCAACCGCGGCGCTTCCTTCAAGATTCCCGGCATCCAGGTCGACGGCATGGATGTGCGCGCCGTCAAGGCCGCCGGCGATGTCGCCACCGAATGGTGCCGCGCCGGCAACGGCCCGCTGATCCTCGAGATGCAGACCTACCGCTATCGCGGCCACTCGATGTCCGATCCGGCAAAATACCGGTCCAAGGAAGAAGTGCAGAAGATGCGCTCCGAGCACGATCCGATCGAGCAGGTCAGGGTCCGTCTGATGGACAAGAAGTGGGCGAGCGAAGAAGAGCTCAAGGCCATCGACAAGGAGGTCCGCGACGTCGTCGCCGATGCCGCCGAATTCGCCCAGAACGACGCCGAGCCGGATCCGTCCGAGCTCTGGACCGACGTGCTGCTTTAAGGGGAGGCAAGGACATGCCGATCGAAATTCTCATGCCCGCGCTCTCGCCGACGATGGAAGAGGGCAATCTTTCCAAGTGGTTGAAGAACGAAGGCGACAAGGTCGTCGCCGGTGACGTCATCGCCGAGATCGAAACCGACAAGGCAACGATGGAAGTCGAGGCCGTGGACGAAGGCACGCTCGCCAAGATCGTGGTCCCCGCCGGCACCGAAGGTGTCAAGGTCAACGCGGTGATCGCGGTGCTTGCCGTCGACGGCGAAGACGTCGACAAGGCCGGCGAAGGCATCGGCGAAGAGCCTGCCAAGGCTGAGGCGGCAGCGCCGGCACCGGCGCCCGCTGCGGCCAAGGACGAGGCTCCGGCACCCGTCGCTGCCGCCCCGAAGACGGAAGTCCCTGCCGATCCGGATATCCCCGCCGGCACCGAGATGGTTTCGACCACCGTACGCGAGGCGCTCCGCGACGCAATGGCCGAGGAAATGCGCCGCGACGGCGACGTCTTCGTCATGGGCGAGGAGGTGGCCGAATACCAGGGCGCCTACAAGATCACGCAAGGCCTGCTGCAGGAATTCGGTCCCCGGCGCGTCGTCGACACGCCGATCACCGAGCACGGCTTTGCCGGCGTCGGCGTCGGTGCCGCGATGGCCGGCCTGAAGCCGATCGTCGAGTTCATGACCTTCAACTTCGCCATGCAGGCGATCGACCAGATCATCAACTCGGCCGCCAAGACGCTCTATATGTCCGGCGGCCAGATGGGCGCGCCGATCGTGTTCCGCGGCCCGAACGGGGCAGCCGCACGAGTCGCCGCGCAGCACTCGCAGTGCTATGCCGCCTGGTACAGCCACATTCCTGGTCTGAAGGTGGTGATGCCTTACACGGCAGCCGACGCCAAGGGCCTGCTCAAGGCGGCGATCCGCGACCCCAACCCGGTCATCTTCCTGGAGAACGAGATCCTCTACGGCCAGTCCTTCGACGTGCCGAAGCTCGATGATTTCGTGCTGCCGATCGGCAAGGCGCGGGTCCACAAGCAGGGCAAGGACGTCACCATCGTCTCCTTCGGCATCGGCATGACCTATGCGGTCAAGGCGGAAGCCGAGCTGCGCGGCATGGGCATCGATGCCGAGATCATCGATCTCAGGACCGTCCGCCCGCTCGACTTCGACACCATCATTGCCTCGGTGAAGAAGACCAACCGGCTGGTGGTGGTGGAAGAAGGTTTCCCGCAGAGCTCGGTCGGCGACCATATCGCCAGCCAGGTGTCGCAGCGCGCCTTCGACTTCCTCGATGCGCCGGTCATCACCATCGCCGGCAAGGACGTGCCGATGCCTTATGCGGCCAACCTCGAAAAGCTTGCCCTGCCCAATGTCGGCGAGGTCGTCGAGGCGGTCAAAGCCGTCACCTATCGCTGAGCCGGTCGGGAGGACAACATGCCAATCAACATCACCATGCCGGCCCTGTCGCCCACGATGGAGGAGGGCAATCTCGCCAAATGGCTGGTCAAGGAGGGTGACAAGGTTTCGCCTGGCGATGTGATCGCCGAGATCGAGACCGACAAGGCGACGATGGAAGTCGAGGCCGTCGATGAGGGCACGGTTGCCAAGCTGGTCGTTCCGGCGGGCACCGAAGGCGTCAAGGTCAACGCGGTGATCGCCGTCCTGGCCGGTGAAGGCGAGGATGCCAGTGCCGCGGCAAAAGCCGACGGCGGTGCTGTGCCCAAGGCGGAAGCTCCGAAAGCGGAGGCTCCGAAGGCAGAAGCGCCCAAGGAAGCGCCGAAGCCGGCGGCAACCGCGGCGCCTGCGCCGGCGAAAGCCGAACCAGCTCCGGTCGCCAACGGCCATGCCGGCGGCGAGCGCGTGTTCGCCTCGCCGCTTGCCCGCCGCATCGCCAAGGATGCCGGCGTCGACGTCGGGGCGCTGACCGGTTCCGGCCCGCATGGCCGCGTGGTGAAGGCCGATGTCGAGGCGGCAATCTCGTCCGGCGGAGCGAAGGCTCCTGCCGCCGCCAAGGCGCCAGGTGCGCCGCCGGCCGCTCCGGCCCCCGCGCCGAAGCCGATGTCTGACGATCAGGTGCTGAAACTGTTCGCCGAGGGTTCCTATGAGCTCGTCCCGCACGACAATATGCGCAAGACCATCGCGCGCCGCCTGGTCGAAGCCAAGAGCACCATTCCGCATTTCTACCTGACGCTCGACTGCGAGCTCGACGCGCTCTTGGCGCTGCGCACGCAGCTCAATGCGGCGGCGCCAATGAAGAAGACCGAGAAGGGCGAGGTTCCCGCCTACAAGCTCTCGGTCAACGACATGGTGATCAAGGCGATGGCGATGGCGCTGATGGCGGTGCCGGACGCCAACGCCTCCTGGACCGACAACGCCATGGTCAAGCACAAGCACGCCGATGTCGGCGTTGCCGTCTCGATCCCCGGCGGCCTGATCACGCCGATCATCCGCCGCGCCGACGAAAAGACGCTGTCCACCATCTCCAACGAGATGAAGGATCTGGCGAGCCGCGCCCGCAGCCGCAAGCTGAAGCCCGAGGAATATCAGGGCGGCACGACGGCGGTCTCCAATCTTGGCATGTTCGGCGTCAAGGACTTTGCCGCCGTCATCAACCCGCCGCATGCGACGATCCTTGCGGTCGGCGCGGGCGAAGAGCGCGCGGTGGTGAAGAAAGGCGAGATCAAGATAGCCACCGTGATGTCGGTGACGCTGTCGACCGATCACCGCGCCGTCGACGGCGCGCTTGGCGCGGAACTGCTCGGCGCCTTCAAGCGCATCATCGAAAACCCGATGGGCATGCTGGTGTAAGGAAGGGAAAAGGCGGTGCGGAAATTCTTCACCAGCCTTTTCGCCTTCATTCTTTCCGGTCTGGCCGGCGGGCTGGTCGTTCAAGAACTGGCCGTGCTTACCGGCGCGACCGAGGAATACATTCTGGTCTTCGCCGCGACGGTGATGATCATCATCGTCGTGACGGTCGCCTTCTTCCTGGTCCAGTTCCGTGCCGAGCCGGTCCGGGCGGTCGACCGGATGCTGTGGTGGCTGCTAGCGATTTTCGGGGCCCTCCTGATCGCGCTGGCCGGCTGGACGTTTTCGGTGCCGGCCGAGAACCGGGCGACCGCGAGCGACCTTTCGATCGTTGCCGGGCTGATCCTGCCGGGCATCGTGGCGATCATCGTGCAATGGCTGTTCGTGCGCTGGCGGCTCAAGCGCTCAGCGGCAGGGTTCGGCAGGGGTGGGGCAAGCGCATGAAGACAATTCTCTGCTATGGCGACTCGCTGACCTGGGGCTACGACGCCGCCAGCCTCGGCCGCCATGCGCTGGAGGACCGCTGGCCGAGCGTGCTCAAGGCGGCGCTGGGCGACGGTATCGAGGTCATTGCCGAGGGGCTGAACGGCCGCACCACCGCCTTTGACGATCACCTCGCCGGAGCCGACCGCAACGGCGCGAGAATGCTGCCGACGATCCTCACGACACACGCCCCGCTCGACCTGATCATTTTCATGCTCGGCGCCAACGACATGAAGCCGTGGATCCACGGCAATCCGGTCGCCGCCAAGCAGGGCATACAGCGCCTGATCGATATCGTGCGCGGCCACGACTATCCGTTCGACTGGCCGGCGCCGCAGATCCTCGTTGTCGCGCCGCCCGCGGTGACGCGCACCGACAATGCCGAGTTCAAGGAAATGTTCGCCGGCGGCGACGACGCCTCGAAGCGGCTGGCGCCGCAATATTCCGCGCTTGCCGACGAAGCCGGCTGCGGCTTCTTCGATGCCGGTAGCGTAGCGACGACCACGCCGCTCGACGGTGTCCATCTCGATGCCGAAAACACGCGGCGGATCGGCCACGCGCTGGCCCCGCTCGTGCGCGTGATGCTCTCACTCTAACCCCCGGAAAGATCAGGGAGAAACCCGTGGCTGAGAACTACGACGTCATCATCATCGGCTCAGGCCCCGGCGGCTATGTCACCGCGGTGCGTTCCGCCCAGCTCGGCTTCAAGACGGCGATCGTCGAGCGCGAGCATCTGGGCGGCATCTGCCTAAACTGGGGCTGCATCCCGACCAAGGCGCTGCTGCGCTCGGCCGAGATCATGCACAATTCGGATCACCTCAAGGATTACGGCCTGAAGCTCGACGGCAAGGTCAGCCCCGACACGGCCGCTGTCGTCGACCGCTCGCGAAAAGTATCGCTCAGGCTGAATGGCGGCGTCGCCTTCCTGATGAAGAAGAACAAGGTCGACGTCATCTGGGGTGAAGCGAAACTCTCGAAACCGGGCGAGATCGTCGTGTCCAAGACCGCCAAGAAGCCGATGGAGCCGCAGCCGCCCGTGCCGAAAGGCGTCAAGGGCGAGGGCACCTATACCGCCAAGCACATCATCCTGGCGACTGGCGCCAGGCCGCGCGCGCTGCCCGGAATCGAGCCGGACGGCAAGCTGATCTGGACCTATTTCGAGGCGATGGTTCCGAAGGAGATGCCGAAGTCGCTGCTCGTGATGGGCTCGGGCGCCATCGGCATCGAGTTCGCCTCCTTCTACCGCACCATGGGCGCCGAGGTGACCGTCGTCGAATTGCTGCCGGCGGTGATACCGGTCGAGGACGCCGAGGTCTCGAAATTCGCGCAAAAACAGTTCGAGAAGCAGGGTATGAAGATCCTGCTCGAAGCCAAGGTGACCAAGGTCGAGAAGGGCGCCAACTCGGTCACCGCCCATGTCGAGATGAAGGACGGCAAGGTCGAGAAGTTCACCGCAGATCGCATGATCTCGGCCGTCGGCGTCCAGGGCAACATCGAGGGCCTCGGCCTCGAGGCGCTCGGCGTGAAGACGGATCGCGGCTGCGTCGTCGTCGACGGCTACGGCAAGACCAATGTGCCGGGCATCTATGCCATCGGCGACGTCGCCGGGCCGCCCATGCTCGCGCACAAGGCCGAGCATGAGGGCGTGATCTGCATCGAGAAGATCGCCAATTTCCCGGGCGTGCATGCCATCGACAAATTGAAGATCCCCGGCTGCACCTATTGCAGCCCGCAGGTCGCCTCGGTCGGCCTGACCGAAGCCAAGGCCAAGGCCGAAGGCAAGGACATCCGTGTCGGCCGCTTCCAGTTCGGCGCCAACGGCAAGGCCATCGCGCTCGGCGAGGACCAGGGCTTCATCAAGACCATCTTCGACAAGAAGACCGGGCAGCTTCTCGGCGCGCATATGATCGGCGCCGAGGTGACCGAGCTCATCCAGGGCTTCGTCGTGGCGATGAATCTCGAGACCACCGAGGAAGAGCTGATGCACACGATCTTCCCGCATCCGACGCTGTCGGAGATGATGAAGGAAAGCGTGCTCGACGCCTATGGCCGCGCTTTGAACGCATGATAGATTGGGTGGGCGAGACTCAGACGCGGCAGCCGGAAGACTTTGAGGTCAAGGCGGTTCGTATCCGGATGCATTTTCACCTTATCGAGGAGGAATTGGCATATGGACGTGAATGGCGTGGGCTGGATTGCAGCCATCATCATCGGCGGCTTGGCCGGATGGCTTGCCGAGATGGTCATGAAGAGCAACACCGGTATCTTCATGAACATCATCCTGGGCATCGCCGGCGCGGTGGTGCTGAACGCAATCCTGCGCGCCCTCAATATCGAGGCCTTCGGCGTCGGCTGGTTCGCCTATCTGATCACCGGTTTCATCGGCGCCTGCCTGCTGATCTTTGTCGGCCGGCTGGTAAGGCGCTGAGACCCAGCGAACATCGCTATGCGAAAATGGCCGTGGCGGCATGCGCCGGCGCGGCCTTTTTCTTTGTCCCGAAAAGTCCTAGATGACGCAGACAGGCGGCCGCGACGCGGCGGCCGCGAAGGGTTTGAAATGGTCACTGTTCTCGACACGATCGCCAACGCGCCGCGCCCGCGGCATCCCGAAAAGGCGCACAGGCCGGACCAGGAAGTGCTGCGCAAGCCGGACTGGATCCGCGTCAAGGCGCCGGTTTCGAAGGGCTATGCCGAGACGCGCGAGATCGTGAAGTCGCACAAGCTGGTGACGGTGTGCGAGGAGGCCGGCTGCCCGAATATCGGCGAATGCTGGGACAAGAAGCACGCCACCTTCATGATCATGGGCGAGATCTGCACGCGCGCCTGCGCCTTTTGCAATGTCGCCACCGGCATCCCGACCGCGCTCGATCCGGACGAGCCGGCGCGCGTCGCTCATGCGGTCAAGCAGATGGGTCTCAGCCATGTCGTCATCACCTCGGTCGACCGCGACGACCTTGCCGACGGCGGCGCTCAGCATTTTGCCGACGTCATACACGCCATCCGCGCGGCGACACCGTCGACGACCATCGAGATCCTGACACCCGACTTCCTGCGCAAGGACGGCGCGCTGGAGGTCGTCGTGGCGGCCAAGCCCGACGTCTTCAACCACAATCTGGAAACCGTGCCGTCGAACTACCTGACGGTTCGGCCGGGCGCCCGCTATTTCCATTCGATCCGGCTGCTGCAGCGCGTGAAGGAACTCGATCCGTCGATCTTCACCAAGTCCGGTATCATGGTCGGCCTCGGCGAGGAGCGGAACGAGGTGCTCCAGCTGATGGACGATCTGCGCTCGGCCAATGTCGACTTCATGACCATCGGCCAGTATCTGCAGCCTTCGAAGAAGCACCACCCGGTGATCCGCTTCATCACGCCGGACGAGTTCAAGTCCTATGAGACGATCGGCAAGACCAAAGGCTTCCTGCTGGTGGCGTCGAGCCCGCTGACGCGCTCCTCGCATCATGCCGGCGAGGATTTCGCCAGGCTGCGCGCGGCGCGCGAGGCGCAGCTCAAGAAAGCCAACTGACGTCTAAATGCCGAAATTCGAAGCCACCCGCCGCGTCGCTCATCCGCCGGAAAAGATGTTCGCGCTGGTGGCGGACATCGAGGCTTACCCGCAATTCCTGCCGCTTTGCGAGGCGCTGACGGTGCGCTCGCGCAAGCAGCGCGACGGCCGCACCATCCTCGTCGCCGACATGAGCATCGGCTACAAGGCGATCCGCGAGACGTTCACGACGCAGGTGCTGCTCAAGCCCGACCAGAACGCCATCGACGTCAAATACATCGACGGCCCATTCAAATATCTGAGCAATATCTGGCGCTTCGACCCGGCCGAAGGGGGCTGCGAGGTCCACTTCTTCATCGACTACGAGTTCAAGAGCCGCATCCTCGGCGCGTTGATGGGCACGATGTTCGACCGCGCCTTCCGCATGTTCTCGGAGGCCTTCGAGAAGCGCGCCGACGTGATCTACCGCGCGAAGCCGGCCTAACTTTCCCCAAGCGCGCGCAGCGCTAGCTGCAATGCATGCCGAACCGTCTCGTGGCGGATGAATTCACGACCCTTATGGCCGAACAGCTGGTGCTCGACGGCAACTGGTTGGCCGGCAAGTGCTATCCCGAACCAGACGAGTCCGACCGGCTTCTCCGGCGAGCCGCCGCTTGGACCGGCAATGCCGGTGACGGCAAGCGAAAGGCTCGCGCGCGAATGCGTCAGCGCCCCCGCCGCCATTTCGTTGACCGTCTCGCGCGAGACCGCGCCATGCGCCTCAAGCGTCGCGGCAGAGACGCCGAGCATGTCCATCTTGGCTGCGTTGGAATAGGTGATGAAGCCACGGTCGACCACGGCGGAAGAGCCGGCAATGTCGGTGAGCGCTGCAATGATCATGCCGCCGGTGCAGCTTTCAGCGGTCGCCAGCATGATGCCGCGCTGCTGGCAGGCCTGGAGCAGGGCGTTGGCGAGTTCTGCGTTGCTCATGCCGGCACGTCTCCCGGATAGACGACGCTGGCAGTGGCGATCGCCGCAATGCCTTCACCGCGCCCGACAAAGCCGAGCTTCTCGTTGGTCGTCGCCTTGATCGAAATACGCTCCGGCGCGATGCCGAGCATCGCCGCCAGCGCCGCCGTCATCGCCTCGCGATGCGGCCCGACGCGCGGCGCCTCGCAGATCAGCGTGATGTCGGCATTGGCGATGCGCCCGCCGCGCTCGCGCACCAGCTTCGCCGCATGCTCGACGAAGATCTTCGAGGCTGCACCCTTCCATTGTGGGTCCGATGGCGGGAAATGCGTGCCGATGTCGCCGGCGCCGCAGGTGGCGAGCAGCGCATCGGTAAGAGCATGAAGCCCGACATCGGCGTCCGAATGGCCGGACAGTTTCCGATCGTAGGGGATGGCGACACCGCACAGCGTGACATGGTCGCCGGGCTCGAAAGCGTGCACATCGTAGCCATTGCCGGTGCGGATGTCCGGAAAGCGCGGCAGCGCATTGGAGAGCCGCTGGTCGGCCATCGCTATATCCCTTGCCCAGGTGAGTTTGACGTTGTCCGGCGAGCCGGTGACGATCTTGACCGGAATATGCGCCCATTCGGCGATGGCCGCGTCGTCGGTGAACTCGTCGGTTTTGCCGAGGTGATGCGCCTTCTCGTGCGCCGCCAGCAGCGGCCAGAACGGAAAGCCTTGCGGCGTCTGCGCGGCGTGCAGGCCGGCTCTCGATACGGTCTCCTCGATCATGCCGGTTGCGGATTCCCGTTTGAGCGTGTCGGCCACGGGCAGCGCGGGCAGCGCGCCCTGGCGCTCGCCGATGGCATCGATGGTGCGATCGATGAGCCCGACATCCAGGAATGGGCGCACCGCATCATGCACCAGCACCTTTGCCGGCGCTCTCTCTCTAAGCGCCAGCAGCCCGAGCCGGACGGAAGCCTGACGGGACGAGCCGCCGGTGACCGCGAAAACACGCTTGGCATGCGCTCCCGCCGCGCGCTCGAAGAGCTCGGCGTCGTCGGCGTGGATCGCCACGACCACGGGGCCAATTCTTGGATGTGAAAGAAACGTCTCCAGCGTATGCGCGATCACCGCGCGGCCGCCGATGCGCTGATACTGCTTCGGCCCGTCGGCCTGTCCGGCGCGCGCGCCGCGTCCGGCGGCGACGATAACCACGCCGACCTTGCCGTCCTCATCCGAAGCCCGATTTGCACTTGCATCAGTCATGCCGAGAGGCTTAGTCGCGGCTCGAAGGGAAGGCCAGCATTTTCCAAAATGCGCCTTAATGTGACGTCATTGCGCGTTGCACAACGGCTTGCATCTGGCTAGACAATGTGCAGCAATCGAACATGCTTGGTTTTTGTGCATGCCTGAGTTGACCACATTGGCTTCGCCGCTCGATCTCGGCGGCGTGAGGATTCGCAACCGCGTGTTCCTCGCGCCGATGTCGGGCATCACCGACGAGCCGTTCCGGCAGCGCGCCCATGCGCATGGCGCCGGGCTGGTCGTGTCGGAAATGGTGGCGAGCGGTGAATTGGCCAGGGGCAGGGCGGGCTGCGACCTGCGCATCCGCCATTCAGGCCTGCCCGTCCATATGGTGCAGCTTGCCGGCCGCGAGGCCGTGCACATGGCCGAAGGCGCGCGAATCGCGGCGGGCGAGGGCGCCGACATCATCGACATCAACATGGGCTGCCCGGCGAAGAAGGTGACGGGCGGTTATGCCGGCTCGGCGCTGATGCGCGATCTCGATCACGCGCTGTCGCTGGTTGAAGCGGTGGTCGGCGCGGTCGAGGTTCCGGTGACGGTAAAAATGCGGCTTGGCTGGGACGAAAGCGCGCTCAACGCGCCGATGCTGGCGCGCCGCGCCGAGCAGGCCGGCGTGAAGATGGTGACCGTGCATGGCCGCACGCGCTGCCAATTCTACCAGGGCAAGGCCGACTGGCGCGCCATCGCGCGCGTCAAGCAGGCGGTCTCGATCCCGGTGGTGGCCAATGGCGATGTCGGTTCGCCGGAAGAAGCGGCGACCATCCTCGATCAGTCCGGCGCCGATGCGGTGATGATCGGCCGCGCCCATTACGGCGCGCCGTGGATCGCCGGCAGCATCGCCGCCGGTACATCGGCGCACGACATTCCCCAAACGTCGCAAGCTCTCGCCGACTACGTCGTCGGCCACTACGAAGACATGCTCTCGCTCTACGGCATCGAAAGCGGACTGCGCCAGGCGCGCAAGCATCTCGGCTGGTATCTCGACCGCCACGCGGCCGGTGTTTCCACCGAGCAGCGCAAGCAAATTCTCACTTCGTTCGAACCGGCCAAGGTCATCGCAGGGCTGCGTGGCGCGTTCTACGACGGCGTGACATCGCCCGAATTGCGGAGCGCGGCATGACGGCGAGCGTCCCCCAGGCAGCCGACATGGCGGACGCCGCCAACATCGTGCTGAACACCATCCGCCGCCCGGTGATCATGGTCGATCCCGACGGCTTCATCACTTTCGCCAATGCCGATGCCGAGGATTTCTTCCGCTCCAGCGCGACCATGCTTGCCCGCAACACGCTGTCCAAGCTGGTGCCATTCGGCAGTCCACTGCTGACGCTGGTCGATCAGGTGCGCGAGCGCCACGCGCCGGTCAACGAATACCGCGTCGATATCTCCTCGCCGCGCCTCGGCATCGAGAAGATGGTCGACCTCTATGTCGCGCCGGTGACCGAGTTTCCGGGCTCGGTCGTGGTGATGTTCCAGGAACGGTCGATGGCCGACAAGATCGACCGCCAGATGACGCACCGGGGCGCCGCGCGCTCGGTCACCGGCCTTGCGGCCATGCTGGCGCACGAGATCAAGAACCCGCTCTCGGGCATCCGCGGCGCCGCGCAGTTGCTCGAGCTGTCGGCTTCCGACGAGGACCGGGCACTCACCCGCCTGATCACCGACGAGACCGACCGTATCGTCTCGCTGGTCGACCGCATGGAAGTGTTTTCCGATGAGCGGCCGATCGAGCGCTTCCCCGTCAACATCCACGTTGTGCTCGACCATGTGAAGGCGATCGCAAAGAACGGATTTGCGAAAAAAATCAAGATCTTGGAGGAGTATGATCCTTCATTGCCTCCGGTCTTTGCCAACCGAGACCAGCTGATCCAGGTGTTCCTCAATCTGGTCAAGAATGCCGCCGAGGCGATCGGTGCCGACCCGCAGGGCGAGATCGTGCTCTCGACGGCGTTCCGGCCGGGCATCCGCGTTTCCGTGCCGGGAACGCAGGACCGAGTCTCGCTGCCGCTCGAATTCTGCGTGCATGACAACGGTCCTGGCGTTTCCGAGGACATCCTGCCGATCCTGTTCGATCCGTTCATCACCACCAAGCCGAACGGCTCGGGCCTTGGGCTGGCGCTGGTCGCCAAGATCGTCGGCGAGCACGGCGGCATCATCGAATGCGATGCGACGCCGCGCGGAACCACGTTCCGCGTCCTGATGCCGGCCTGGAAGGAGACTTCGCCCGGCGCCGGCGACGAAGCAGAAGGAGACCGCAAATGACCGCTCGCGGCAATATTCTCGTCGCCGACGACGATGCGGCCATCCGCACCGTGCTCAACCAGGCGCTGTCGCGCGTCGGCCATGAGGTGCGCGTGACTTCGAACGCCTCGACGCTGTGGCGCTGGGTGGCGGCCGGCGAGGGCGATCTCGTTATCACCGATGTGGTGATGCCGGACGAGAACGCCTTCGACATGCTGCCGCGCATCAAGAAGGCGCGGCCGGAGCTGCCGGTTATCGTCATGAGCGCGCAGAACACCTTCATGACCGCCATCCGCGCTTCCGAGACGGGCGCCTACGAATACCTGCCGAAGCCCTTCGACCTCACCGAGCTGCTCAACATCGTCAACCGGGCGCTGGCCGAGCCGAAGCGGCCGAAGCTCGATTCGCGCGCCGACGAGCAGCCGGAGACGATGCCGTTGGTCGGCCGCTCGGCCGCCATGCAGGACATCTACCGCATGCTGGCGCGCATGATGCAGACCGACCTGACGGTGATGATCAGCGGCGAGTCCGGCACCGGCAAGGAACTGGTGGCGCGCGCGTTGCACGAATACGGACGCCGCCGCGGCGGGCCGTTCGTGGCCATCAACATGGCGGCGATCCCGCGCGACCTGATTGAATCGGAGCTGTTCGGCCATGAGAAGGGCGCTTTCACCGGCGCCCAGAACCGCTCCACCGGCCGCTTCGAGCAGGCCGAAGGCGGCACGCTGTTCCTCGACGAGATCGGCGACATGCCGATGGAGGCGCAGACGCGCCTGCTGCGCGTCCTGCAGCAGGGCGAATACACGACCGTCGGCGGCCGCACGCCGATCAAGACCGACGTGCGCATCGTCGCCGCCACCAACAAGGATTTGCGGACGCTGATCAACCAGGGGCTGTTTCGCGAGGACCTGTTCTACCGCCTGAATGTCGTGCCACTGAGACTCCCGGCGCTGCGCGAGCGCTCCGAGGACGTTCCAGACCTCGTCAGGCACTTCTTCAAGCAGGGTGCCAGCGAAGGCCTGCAGACCAAGCGCATTTCCGCGGGCGGCATCGAGCTGATGAAGCGCTATCCCTGGCCCGGCAACGTGCGCGAGCTGGAAAACCTGGTGCGCAGGCTGGCCGCGCTCTATTCGC
The DNA here is from genome assembly GCF_033977345.1 of Mesorhizobium dulcispinae. Classification (NCBI taxonomy): domain Bacteria; kingdom Pseudomonadati; phylum Pseudomonadota; class Alphaproteobacteria; order Hyphomicrobiales; family Phyllobacteriaceae; genus Mesorhizobium; species Mesorhizobium dulcispinae. The sequence goes on along the minus strand of NZ_JAVIIY010000002.1, from coordinate 285,006 downwards.
AGGACGAGATTTCGGCCGAGATCATCGAGGCAGAGCTCAAGACCGGCGAAAGGCCTGTCGTGCCGGACGGCGGCGCGCTGATGCCCGACGATCTGTCGATCGGCCAGGCGGTCGAGCATTTCCTGCAGCGCTATTTTGCATCTTTTGCCGGCGAACTCCCGCCCTCCGGACTCTACCAGCGCATCCTCGCAGAGGTCGAATATCCGCTGGTGCTGGCCTCGATGACCGCGACGCGCGGCAATCAGATCAAGGCGGCCGAGCTTCTGGGCCTGAACCGCAACACGCTGCGCAAGAAGATCCGCGAGCTCGGCGTCAACGTCTACAAATCCTCTAGACAGGTCTAGGCCTTCGATACCGGCCAGGTGCTTTGCCGGCCCGTCTCGTTTGTTCCGCCCGCCGGTCGACGGGCGGAACGCTTCATTCCCATTCCATATAATTGGTTCAGAGATAGTCTCTGACGGTATCCGCGATCATCACGTCAAGGCTGCTGGCCTTCACGCCAAGGAGATGCTCGGTGTCGGAAGAATCGACCAGCAGCGGGCGATCGAAGAGATATTGCATTTCCACGAGCTCATGCATGCCGAGGGCTTCCATCTCGGCAACGGAGTAGCAGCGCATTGGCGCGACCTCTCTTCCGAGCATTGCCGCGGTTCGGCGGACAAGGTCGCGGGGCGAAGCGTATTGCGACGGGACATGGAAGGCTCGCCCCCATTCGCCCGTGTAGAAGGCTGACGCGACGAGCGTCCGGGCGGCGTCCTTGATGAAAGCCCAGGCATGATCGGCATCGAGGTCTCCCAAGAAGGCGACAGGCTTTCCTTCAACGACGGACGGCAGCGCGAGAAGCGAGAAGTAGGTGACCGCGCCATACCCCAGATAGTCGCTGGAGCGCACCTCGATGGCCGGCACATTGGCGCGAGATACACGCTGCCACATTATCGTCCGGACAGTGCCCTTCCTCGATGTCGGGTCGAGAGGCAGGTCTGAACGGAGGGGACTGTCGGCGTTCTCACCATAGCTGTAGAGATTTCCAAGCAGGATGATCTTCGCATCGACGGCTTCCGCCGCGCGCACTGTGCCGTCGACGATCGGAAAGAAGTCGGTCGGCCACCGGTGGTAGGGCGCCATGGCACACATGAAGATGGCATCCGCGCCCCGGCTGATGCGCGAGAGTGCGGCGGCATCGGTGGCGTCCGCCTGCATCGCGCGGACGCCGGGCAAATCGATATCGCTGACGCTCCTGCTTGTGAGGACGACGTCATGCCCTTGCTCCCCAAGCAGGCGAGCCGTCTCCCGGCCGACCGGGCCTGCTCCGACGACGACATAGTAACTCATATGAACCTCTTTGCGTTGGCAAACGAGGCGCAGGTCTAAGGGGCTTCGGCATTGAAAATCGCGCAGGAACCGCCAAATGTTGGGCAGGTTCTGCCATGATTTCGAGGCATGTTTCGCATGTATCCGCAGTTTGCTTCGGCCCGGGCCTCGGCTGGCATATCGATCGCTTCCCGGCATATCGAAGCAGGCACCCACCGGCTGCCGCGAATGGATCATCACCGCATCATGGTCCATGCCAGCGCGGCGACGCGTTCCTATTGCAATGACGCCGGACGATATTTCTTACGGCGCACCGGTGACATTGATTTCGTGCCCGCGGGACAGGAGGGCGGGTTCGAGGCCGAAACCTCATTCGATACAAAGGAGGTTCGCCTGTCGCCCGCCATGCTTGAGGGCGTGGCTTCGGAGATCGAAGGCGATATAAGGGCGCGCCGTTTCGACACACGGCACCTGCTTCGGGACGAACGTATCGAATACCTCGTCCGGGCACTTGAGACCGACCAAAAGGCAGGCTCGCCGGGCGGAACGCTGTTCGCCGAAAGTGTCGGCGTCGCACTTGCGGTGCGGCTGCTTGGTCTCGACGATTTGGAGACGGATCGAACGGTCCGGCTGTCGGACGCGCAGCTTAAGCGCGTCCTGGACTATGTCGACGCCCATCTTTCCGAACCGCTCACGATCGACACGCTGAGCCGCATCGCCAACGCCAGCAGCTCGCATCTCAGGACATGGTTCAAGGCGGCGACCGGCACGACCCTTCACCGCTATGTGCTGCGACGCCGCGTTGAGCGCGCCCGCTCCCTGATTCTGGAAAGCGACCTCAGCACCAGCGAAGTGGCCTACCTGACAGGTTTCGCGCATCAGTCGCATCTGGCGCATTGGATGCGCCGCGAGATTGGGCAGACGCCGCGCAGCTTGCGACGGACGCGACCGGGGAAGTGACGCGAGCCATCGCGTCGCCGGGCCGCCTCGTTTCCGCGGCATTGGGTCGCCGGCTTTGTGCTTTTGCGTGAATGAGCCGGGGAAGATTTCCGTCCTGGCCACACTTGTTGCATAATCGCCACAATGCGTTGCATACATCCGGCGCAATGACCGACTCTAGACGGCGATATGGCTGCTGAGGCTCCGACATTGAACCAACCGCTTTTCAGCCGGGCCGGCGTTCGCGACGGCCGCCGGCTGCTCGCACTGCCTGGCGTGGTCGCGATAGTCGGCGCGATGATCACGGCTGCGATCTCGTTCGCCATCCTTGTCGGCGCGACCCCCATCGCGCCGAACGCCGACGCCACTTGGGCGCTGATCGCGCTCAATGCCGTCTTCGTCCTGTTCCTGATCGCCCTGATCAGCCGCGAGATCCGCCGTATCGTCATGGCCCGCAAGCACGGCCGTGCGGCCTCGCGCCTGCATGTGCGAATCGTCGCCATGTTTGCGCTGGTCGCCGCCATCCCGGCGATCATGGTGGCGATCATCGCCTCGATCACGCTCGATGTCGGCCTCGACCGCTGGTTCGAGATTCGCACCAAGACGATCGTCAATTCGTCGCTGTCGATCGCCGATGCCTATGTCCAGGAAAATGCCCGCAACCTGCAGGGCACGACCCTGTCGATGGCCTACGACCTCGATGCCTCACGCACGCTCTACGGCCTCGATCGGACCGGCTTCCTCGATCTCATGAACAAGGAGGCTGTTGGCCGCGGACTGGCGCACGCGGCGCTGATCAAGCCTGACGGCTCCTTTGTCATGAGCGCCAAGACCGACGCCGACTTCGCAATGCCGGAGCCGCCGCCGGGCGCTGTCGAGACGGCCGCCGACGGCAAGCCGGTGCTGATCGAGCCGCGCACGCGCAACATCATGGGCGCCATCGTCAAGCTGCGCGAGATCGAGGGCCTTTACCTTTATACGATCCGCTTGGTCGACCCCGAGGTGATCAGGGCGCGCCAGATCGTCAAATCCAACACCGACGAATACCGCAACCTCGAGGACAACCGTCGGACGTCCCAGGTAGCCTTCGCGCTGCCCTATCTGTCGCTGACCCTTATTGTCATCCTGTCGGCGATCTGGACCGGCATTGCCGTGGCGGACCGCATTGTCCGGCCGATCCGCCAGCTGATCGGCGCGGCCGACGAGGTGGCGACCGGCAATCTGGACGTCGCCGTCCCTGTGCGCCAGTCCGACGGAGACGTCGCTTCGCTCGGCGACACCTTCAACAACATGATCCTCGAGCTCAAGTCGCAGCGTAATGAGCTGTTGTCGGCCAAAGACCTGATCGACGAGCGGCGGCGATTCTCGGAGGCGGTGCTGGCCGGCGTGACCGCGGGCGTCATCGGCGTCGATCCTTACGGCATCATCACCATCGCCAATCGCTCGGCCGAAACGATGCTGGCGATCTCGGCAAGTGCCGCGCTCGGACAGAACCTGTCGGCCGTCCTGCCGCATGTCGGCCGCGTCTTCGAGATCGGGCGCCAATCCGGCAAGCCGGTCTATCGCGAGCAGGTGACTTTCTTCCGCGCCGGCATGGAACGGACTTTCAATGTCCAGATCACCGTCGAGGCCGGAGACGATGGCTCGGAGGAAAAATCCTATGTCGTCACCGTCGACGACATCACCGATCTCGTGCAGGCGCAGCGCTCTTCGGCCTGGGCGGATGTGGCGCGGCGCATTGCCCACGAGATCAAGAATCCCCTGACGCCGATCCAGCTCTCGGCCGAGCGCATCAGACGCCGTTACGGCAAGGTCATCACCGAGGATCGCGAGGTCTTCGACCAGTGCACCGACACCATCATCCGCCAGGTCGAGGACATCGGCCGCATGGTCGACGAATTCTCGGCCTTCGCCCGCATGCCGAAGCCGGAGATGAAGCTGATAGACCTGCGCGAATCGCTGCGCGAGGCCTCGTTCCTGGTAGAAGTCAGCCGTTCCGACATTGCTTTCCAGCGCGATTTCGGCAACGAGCCGCTCAAGGGCACGTTCGACAGCCGCCTGATGGCGCAAGCCTTCGGCAACGTCATCAAGAACGCCGCCGAGGCTATCGACGGACTTGATGCGCGAGACCGTTCCGACGGCACAATCCGGATTCAAGCCGGGCGCCAAGATGGCGCCATAAGAATCGACGTAATCGACAATGGCAAAGGGCTGCCGCGAGAGAATCGGCAGAGATTGCTCGAGCCCTATATGACGACGCGCGAAAAAGGCACCGGCCTTGGCCTCGCTATCGTCAAGAAGATCGTGGAGGACCATGGCGGCCGGCTCGAATTGCACGACGCGCCGCCGGATTTCCACGGCGGCCGGGGCGCGATGATCTCGATCATCCTGCCGCCGGCGGCGGTCGTTGCCGCGCCGCCACGCGGCGAAGGCCGCAATGAACACGAACGAGAAGCTGAAAAGGTCGGTAATGGCGTCTGACATTCTCATCGTCGATGACGAGGAAGACATCCGCGAACTGGTCGCTGGTATCCTGAGCGACGAAGGTCACGAAACCCGCACGGCACACGATGCCGACAGCGCGCTTGCGGCGATTGCCGATCGCGCGCCTCGGCTGATTTTCCTCGACATCTGGCTGCAGGGCTCGCGTCTCGACGGCTTGGCGCTGCTCGACGAGATCAAGACGATGCATCCGAACATGCCGGTGGTGATGATCTCCGGCCACGGCAATATCGAAACGGCGGTGTCGGCCATTCGGCGCGGCGCCTATGACTTCATCGAGAAGCCGTTCAAAGCCGACCGTCTCATCCTGGTCGCCGAGCGCGCGCTGGAAACCTCCAAACTGCGGCGCGAGGTCTCCGACCTCAAGCTGCGCAGCGGCGAGACTTTCGACCTGATTGGCATGTCGTCGGCCATGAGCCAGTTGCGGCAAACCATCGAGCGCGTCGCGCCGACCAACAGCCGCATCATGATCATCGGTCCGTCCGGCTCCGGCAAGGAACTGACGGCGCGCGCCATTCACGCCTTGTCGGCGCGCAAAACGGGACCGTTCGTGACGCTGAGCGCCGCTACTATCACGCCGGAACGCATGGAGATCGAGCTGTTCGGCACCGAATCGAACGGCACCGAGCGCAAGGTCGGCGCGCTGGAGGAGGCGCATCGCGGCATCCTCTACATCGATGAAGTGGCCGACATGCCGCGCGAGACCCAGAACAAGATCCTGCGCGTGCTGGTCGAGCAACAGTTCGAGCGGGTAGGCGGCACCAAGCGGGTCAAGGTCGACGTCCGCATCATCTCCTCGACGGCGCAAAACCTGGAGGCGATGATTGCCGACGGCCGTTTCCGCGAGGACCTCTATCATCGCCTGGCGGTGGTTCCCGTCATGGTGCCGGGTCTCGCCGAGCGGCGCGAGGATATTCCCTATCTCGTCGACAATTTCATGAAGCAGATCGCCCGCCAGGCCGGAATCAAGCCGCGCCGCATCGGTGACGACGCTTTAGCCGTGCTGCAGGCGCACAACTGGCCGGGGAACGTGCGCCAGCTGCGCAACAATGTCGAGCGGCTGATGATCCTGGCGCGCGGCGGTGAAGCCGACGCGCCAATCACCGCCGACCTTCTGCCCTCCGAGATCGGCGACGTCATGCCGCGCACGCCGAACCAGTCGGACCAGCACATCATGGCGCTGCCGCTGCGCGAGGCGCGCGAGCAGTTCGAGAAGGACTATCTGATCGCCCAGATCAACCGCTTCGGCGGCAACATCTCGAAGACGGCCGAATTCATCGGCATGGAGCGCTCCGCCTTGCACCGCAAGCTGAAGTCGCTCGGTGTTTAAAAGCAATTCCAGCAAAAGTGCGCCGCGGTTAGGCTCGGCGGCTTCGCCGTGCCTTCCGCCCGGAATTGCGTAAAACTCCCAGGGCCGGTTGGCCCACGCGATTGTTCATTACGGCAGCGGCGGGAATCGCCTAAGAAAGCCGGACATTTCCCTGAGGTAGCCCATGCCGCGCATTGCCTATGTCAACGGGCGCTACGTCGCCCATGCCGAAGCCAGCGTCCATATCGAGGATCGCGGCTACCAGTTCGCCGACGGCGTCTACGAGGTCTGCGAGGTGGCGCGCGGCTATATCGTCGACATGCCGCGCCATCTGGCCCGGCTCAAGCGCTCGCTGAAGGAATTGTCGATCGCTTGGCCCGTCTCGGAAGGCGTCCTGCCGATGCTTCTGCGCGAGGTCGTACGCCGCAACCATGTCGTCAACGGCCTGGTCTATGTCCAGGTGACGCGCGGCGTCGCCAGCCGTGAATTCTTTTTCCCATCGGCCGACATCAAATCGTCGCTGGTAATAACCGCCCGCAAGGCCGACCCCGCTGCTGCCGCCAAGCGGGTCGAGACCGGCATCAAGGTCATCACCGTCGCGGAGAACCGCTGGGAGCGCGTCGACATCAAGAGCACGGGTCTTTTGCCCAATGTGCTCGCCAAGCAGAAGGCCAAGGAGGCCGGTGCCCAGGAGGCCTGGTTCGTTGACGCTGATGGCACAGTCAAGGAAGGTGGTTCGTCCAACGCATGGATCATCACCCGCGACGGCGTTCTGGTGACGCGGCCAGCCGAGCACGGCATCCTGCGCGGCATCACGCGCACCACCTTGTTCGATGTCGCCGCCAAGCTCGGTTTGAAGATCGAGGAGCGCGGGTTTTCGGTTGCCGAGGCCAAGGCCGCGCGCGAGGCTTTCATCAGTTCCGCGACCACAATCGCCATGCCCGTCGTCGAAATCGACGGCGCTCCGATCGCAAATGGCCACCCCGGCTCTATGACACTTTCGTTGCGGCAGGCATTTTTTGACATTGCGGAAAAAAGTCCAGCCTGATAACCGCAAAGGTGGAATGAACCTCAACTATCTCGTTCTGCTTGTCGTTTAGGCGGCAAGAGGGGGTTTGCGCGCTTGACAGGTGCCGCGTAATTTGGCGCACTGGCCCGCAGACCGAAGGGGATCGGCGAAAGACAAAAACAATGGCGGAACGATCGCAAAACCTTCAGGACCTGTTCCTGAATTCAGTTCGCAAGAGCAAAAATCCACTTACCATCTTCCTCATCAACGGCGTGAAGCTGACCGGCGTCGTCACTTCGTTCGACAATTTCTGTGTATTGTTGCGGCGCGACGGGCATTCCCAGCTCGTCTATAAGCACGCCATTTCCACGATCATGCCGAGCCAGCCGGTTCAGATGTTCGATGGCGAGGAAAGCCAGGGCGCCTGATTGGCACGTGAGAAGGACGCGGACCGCAGCGTTCGCGGGAAACAAGGACACCAACTCGGGCCGGAAGCCAAGGATCCGACCCGGGCTGTTGTCATTGTGCCGGTGCTTACGCGTCAGCCGCGCGGCGACGATGATTCGAGCCGCCCGCGCCTGAGTCGCTCGGCGGATGCCCGCCACGACGAGGCGGTCGGGCTTGCCAGCGCCATCGATCTCGATCCGGTCCATACCGCGGTGGTGACGGTTGCCGATCCGCGGCCGGCAACGCTGCTCGGCAGCGGCAAGGTGGCGGAGTTCGCCGACATCGTGAAGGAGCGCAAGGCGGAGCTGGTCATCGTCGACCATCCGCTGACGCCCGTGCAGCAGCGCAATCTCGAAAAGGAACTGAACGCCAAGGTGCTCGATCGCACCGGGCTGATCCTCGAGATCTTCGGCGAGCGCGCCAGGACCAAGGAAGGTACCCTCCAGGTCGAGCTGGCGCATCTCAACTACCAGAAGGGCCGGCTGGTACGGAGCTGGACCCACCTCGAACGGCAACGCGGCGGCGCCGGTTTCCTCGGCGGTCCCGGCGAAACGCAGATCGAATCGGACCGGCGCATCCTGCAGGACAAGATCACCAAGCTGAAGCACGAGCTGGAGACGGTTCGCCGAACCCGCGACCTGCATCGCGCCAAGCGCAAGAAGGTACCGTTCCCGGTTGTGGCGATCGTCGGCTACACCAATGCCGGAAAGTCGACGCTGTTCAACCGGCTGACCGGGGCAGGGGTGCTGGCCGAGGACATGCTGTTCGCCACGCTCGACCCGACATTGCGCCGCGTGCGCCTGCCGCACGGCACGCCTATCATCCTGTCGGACACGGTCGGCTTCATCTCGGACCTGCCGACGCATCTGGTCGCAGCCTTCCGGGCGACGCTCGAAGAGGTCGTCGAGGCCGATCTGGTGCTGCATCTGCGCGACATTTCCGATCCCGACACTGCCGCGCAAGCCGAGGATGTCGAGCGCATCCTCGGCGATCTCGGCGTCGATGCCGCGGACACCAGCCGCGTGATCGAGGTGTGGAACAAGATCGACCTGCTCGACGAAGGCAATCGCGAGCGCCTGCTTGCCGAGAGCGCCGGCGGCAAGGCGCCGCCGATCGCGATATCGGCTGCGACCGGCGAGGGGATCGACGCGCTGAAGGCGCTTATCGAGACCAGGGTATCGGGCGAGCTGGAAACCATGACGGTGACGCTGAGGCCCGCAGAACTCGGCCAGGTCAATTGGCTATACCGCAACGGCGATGTCGTTTCGCGAACCGACAATGAAGACGGCAGCGTCACCATCTCGCTGACGGCGACGCACAGCGCCCGCCAGGAGATCGAGAGCCGACTGCACCGCAGAAGCCACGGCTAAGCCACGAAGCAATTCCAGGAAAAGTGTGTAGCGGTTTTCCGTCCGGAATTGCGTAGAACAGACACTTATTTTGCGCTTTTGGCCTGCTGCCAGAGCGCTTCCATCTCATCCAGCGTCGCCTTCTCCAGAGAACGGCCGGAAGCCTCGAGCGCCTGCTCGACATAGTGGAAGCGCGAGCGGAATTTCTCGTTGGTGCCGCTGAGCGAGGCTTCGGAATCGAGCTTGAGGTGGCGACCGAGATTGACGATGGCAAACAGCATGTCGCCGAACTCGTCCCTGATGGGTGCAGCGTCGCCCTTGGCGAGCGCCTCGCGCAATTCGCCGATCTCTTCCTCTATCTTGTCGAGGATCGGTGCCGCCTCGCTCCAGTCGAAGCCGACGCGGGCAGCCTTCTCCTGCAGCTTCAGCGCGCGGGTCAGGGCAGGGAGCGCCACCGGCACGCTGTCTAGATAGCCTTTGCCGTGATCTTCCGGGTCGAGGCCGCGCGCGATGCGGGCGCTGCGCTTGTCTGCCTTCTCAGCCGCCTTGATCTTCTCCCACATGCCCTTGGCCATGCCGGCGCTGCGCGCCTTCTCGTCGCCGAAGACGTGCGGATGGCGGCGGATCATCTTGGTGGTGATGGCTTCGACGACATCGCCGAAGGCGAACTCGCCGGCTTCCTCGGCCATTTGCGCGTGGTAGACGACCTGCAGCAAGAGGTCGCCCAGTTCTTCGCGCAGATCGTCGAAATCGCCGCGCGCGATCGCGTCCGCCACCTCATAGGCTTCCTCGATCGTGTAGGGCGCGATGGTGGAAAAATTCTGCTCGATGTCCCAGGGGCAACCGGTTTTCGGTGCCCGCAGCGCCGCCATGATCTCGATCAGCCGCGAAATGTCCTTCGAGGGTTTCATGCAACAAACCCTAGCGCGCGCAGCGGCAGGCGACCAATCCCGCCAACGGGCAAAAGCCTATTGTCCACAGTTGCGCGGACGCTCAGTCGAGAACCGAGACGATCGCCTTGGCGAGATCGTCCAATCCGTCCTCGGGCAGACCGGCGACGTTGATGCGGCTGTCGCCCACCATGTAGACGGCGTGGTCGGTGCGCAGCCGCTCGACCTGCGCTTCCGTCAACCCAAGGCGGGAGAACATGCCGCGATGGCTGGCGACGAAATCGAAGCGGTCGGAGTTGGACTGCCGGCGCAACGCTTCGGCGAAGGCGACGCGCAGCCTCAGCATGCGCAGCCGCATTTCCTCGAGTTCGGTCTCCCAATCCTTCTTCAGGGCGGCGTCTTCGAGCACGATGCGCACGGCGGCAGCGCCATGGTCCGGCGGCATCGAGTAGAGCGCGCGCGCCGCGGCCAGCATCTGGCTCATCGCCACATCCGCCTGCGCGCCGTCCTTGGCCACGATCATCGCCGCGCCGACGCGGTCGCGATAGACGGCAAAATTCTTCGAACAGCTCGAGGCGACGACCATCTCCGGCACCTTGTCTGCCAGCAGCCGCAGGCCGGCAGCGTCGGCGTCGAGGCCTTCGCCAAAACCCTGATAGGCGATATCGACGAAGGGCAGCAGGCCGCGCTCCACAACCACGCCAGCGACCTTGGCCCACTGCGCGACGTCGAGATTAGCGCCGGTCGGGTTATGGCAGCAGCCATGCAACAGCACGGCATCGCCGCTGTTGGCTGTCTTGAGCGCCGCCAGCATGTCGTCGAAGCGGACGGCGCCGGAAGCGGCGTCGAAATAGGGATAGTCGCGCACCTTAAGGCCGGCGGCGCGCATAACCGGCAGATGGTTCGGCCAGGTCGGGTCGGAGAGCCAGACCGTCGAGTCGGGACGGGTACGCTGCAGAAGCTCAGCCACCAGCCGGAGCGCGCCCGAACCGCCCGGCGCTTGCGCCGCGCGGATGCGCGAAAGGTCGGCCTTCTCGCCGAAGGCGAGCTTGATCATCGCGGTATTGAAGCCGGTATCGCCGGCAAGGCCGAGATAGGTCTTGGTGTCCTGGCTGGCGAGCAGCCGCTTCTCGGCCTCGCGCACGGCGCGCATCACCGGCGTCCTGCCGTCGCGGTCCTTATAGACACCGACGCCGAGATCGACCTTGCCGGGGCGCGTATCGGCGCGATAGAGGCCGATCAAGGCAAGGATCTTGTCGGCGGGCGCGGGCTGCAGGGTCTCGAACATCGATCAGGCTCCAATGGCGGCGGAGTGATACGCAAATCGGCCGCGCTTAGCCAGCGGTTTCCTCCGGATGCCCACTCGCTTGGACAAGGCGACGTCTGCCGGATCGCAAAAGAAACGGCAGGCAGGGATTAAAATCCCCACATGCTCCGTAAGCAGGGCATGAAACGGTCGATGGCACGCTTCGATATCGTCGGGCAGTTGGGGTCGCTGCGGCGCTACGCGCGCTCGCTGACTCGCGACAGCGCCGATGCCGAGGATCTGGTCCACGATGCGCTGGTGCGCGCTTACGAGCGGCGCAGCACCTTTCGCGCGGGCGGCAACCTGCGCGCCTGGCTCTTGGCGATCGTCCACAACATCTTCATCGACCGCTTGCGCTCGCGCCGGTCCGAGGCGGCGCGCATAGAGCAGGCCGGCCGTCTCGCCGATCAAAGTGTGGCGGCATCTCAGGACCATTCGGTGCACCTTTCGCAGGTGCGCGAAGCCTTCCTGGCGCTGCCGGAAGAGCAGCGTTCCGCCCTGAACTTCATCAACATCTTCCAGCTGCTGAACTTCACCGGCGAGCGTGAATAGTCCAGACCGCAGCAGGCAACGCTGGTGACCTTGGCGTGGCCGGAGGGCAATCTCCGGCCACTTTTTTTGGACAGGGCGGGGACGTAGATCGTTCGTCTTGAAAGCGTGAAGCGCGGGATAGCTCGCTGCCCTTGAGTTCGCGCGCGGCCTTTTGCTAGCCTGCCGGGCACACGAGCCAGCCGCGAGGTCGCATGGAACAGGATAGCCTGACACTCCACGGTGACGGCATCTCGGCAACCGTCGTCGGGCAGGGGGCCGAGCTGGTCTCCTTGCGCGACGCTGAGGGAACAGAGCTTCTGTGGCAGGCGGGCCCCGCCTGGCGCCGTCATTCTCCGGTTCTGTTTCCGATCGTCGGCCGGCTCAAGGGCGACCAGTTGCGCTATCGCGGGCAAAACTACCCGATGACGCAGCACGGCTTCGCCCGCGACAGGCGCTTTGACTGGACGGAGCAGGGGCCTTCCTCCTGCACGCTGGTCCTGACCGACGATGCCGAAACCCGCATCCACTACCCCTTCGCTTTCCGGCTGGCGATAAGCTACAGCCTGGCATCTCGCCGGCTTGGCGTGACTTTCGAGGTCACCAACACAGGCCATGAGATGCTGCCGGCCTCGATCGGCGCTCACCCGGCCTTCAACTGGCCGCTGCTGCCGGAATTGCCCAAGGAAGCCTATCGGCTGACCTTTGCCGACAATGAGCCCGCGCCGATCCGCCGCCTGAAAGACGGGCTGGTGCTGCCGACCCCGCAGCCAACGCCCGTGGAAGGCAAGACGCTTGCGCTCTCCGAGCGGCTGTTCGATGACGACGCCGTCATCCTGGACCGGCCGACCAGCACCAGCGTGCGTTATGCCGCCGGGCGGGGGCCAGCGATCGAGATGTCGTGGCAGGGATTCAACGAATTGGGCATCTGGTCCAAGCCCGGCGGCGCGCCGTTTCTGTGCATCGAGCCCTGGCACGGCATCGCAAGCCCGATCGATTTCGACGGCGATTTTGCCGACAAGCCGGGCGTGATGCTGATCGAGCCGGGCGCGAAGCGCATGCTGTCCTACCGGATCGGCATCGGCCAGGAGCCGTGAGGCATGGCCTTTGCGATCAAGGCCGAGGTCCAGGATCCGCAGGCCGAGACGTTCTCATTCGTCGCCCAGAAAACCATGTATGGCGGCAAGCAAATCGCCGAAGGCGACACCATCTTCGTTTTCGCCAGCGAGAATGAAGGCGGGCAGGGGCTTGTCGCGCGCGGCATCGTCACGTCATCCGAGATCATTCCCAGAAGGCCTGATCTCGAACGGCAGACGCCGCGCGTCAGCGTTTCCATCCGCCGCACCGCATTGGCCGCGCGGCGATTGGGCAGAGACGAGCTCAAGCGGTTCAAGGATTGGAAGGACGGTCGGCCCGAGACCGAGCTCAACTTCAAATTCTATCGCCAGGCGACGAACAAGATCGTCGGCGTCTCGGATAGGACGGCGGCGTTTCTCGATGGATTTTTCTAGGACGGCAAGCCACGGACCAAATCGATCTCCTTCAATGGATCGCCGCCGTCGATGAAGAGCCGGCCACCTGGCTTCAGGGCAGCCTTGATGCGCGTCAGTGCCGCCCGGCCAGCCTCGGGATGACGCCCGTCGAGCGCGCCGACCCGCATGGCAAAGGCGATATCGAAGAGGGCATCGCCGGACCTCAATGCGAAGTTCTCGATTGCTGCATGCCTGAAATCGAGACAGCCCAAAGCCATCTCGTCGGCCGATCCCGCGCGCGCCAATCGGATTGCTTTTTCGGAACGATCGATCGCCAGAATGAAGCCGTCGCCGATACGGCGAGCGACAGCGCGAGCGGCAACGCCGGGGCCGCATCCGATCTCCAGGACACGAAGTCCCGGTTTCAACGGAAGCGCTTCGACGAAAGCGGATATCCGCTCAGAGATTCCGGCAGCCATGAGACGAGTTATGCAACTCGGTTTGCGAGCCACGCAAGCGGGGCGGCTTTCATGGACGGCTCGACGCGGTTCGTTGTAGACGTTCCAACCGATTGATTTTGGAAGGAGACGCAGCATGGACCGGTTCCCGGGCGGTTGCCTGTGCGGCAATGTCCGATTTGTGGCGTCGGGTCGTCCATACCGGGTCGGCGTCTGCCATTGCCTCGACTGCCGCAAGCATCATGGTGCGCTCTTTTACGCTGCCGCGGTGTTCCCTCAGGAAGCGGTGACCATCGGGGGCGAGACACGCGACTATGCCGGACGGTTTTTCTGTCCGCGTTGCGGCTCCTCGGTTTTTGCGCGCACGGCGGACGAGATCGAAGTGCACCTGGGATCTCTGGACGCGCCTGACCAACTGACGCCAACCTACGAACTCTGGACCATCCGCCGCGAATCCTGGCTGCCGCCGTTTCCGCTCACGAGACGATACGAACGCGATCGTGAAGTCACGGGTCGCTCTGAGGAGTAGGGGGCACCGGCAGCTTTCGGATCGAATGACCTACTGCCAGGTCAAGCCGGCCGTCACTCCGGAAGTCCTGCCTTGCGAAAGCCGTCGACGAAATGCTCAAGCGTCGCGTCGTCACGAAACGGTTCGGTCCAGACCCAGTGGCTGGTTGTGAAGTGCGGGTTGGCGACAAGGAACAGGTCGACCTCCGAGCGCGCCTCGTCGAGCCGGCCGAGTTGGGCAAGGCTCGCCGCCAGGAAACGGCGTGAGCTGGTGCGATAGGTCTCGTCCCGGCGTAGGGTCTCGACGGCAGCTTCGTATTCGCCGGCCGCATACTGCGCCTGGCCGAGTGTCAGATAGTACCAGCTTGGCGGATAAGGGTTCAGCCGGAACGCCTTGCGAATGTGCTCGAGGCTTTCCTCGATCTGGCCGGCCAGAACCTCAATGTCTGATATCGTCGCCCAGATGTCGGCATCGTTCGGGTCGAGCTCGATTGCCCTGGCGAATTCCGCATCGGCCTCGTCGAAGCGACGCTCATAGGCAAGCAAGTTGGCCAGCACCCAGCGGCAGCCTGCATCGTTGGGATCGATCGCCACGGCCTTGTGCGCCAGTTCCAGGGCGACGCTACGGTTGGTCTCAATGGGTTCACCCCAATGCACCCAGCCCATCCAGTGGTTCATGGCAAGCCAGCGATGGGCCTCGGCGTAGTCCGGATCGAGCGAGACCGCGCGCGTCAGCATCAGATGCGCTTCCCGCGCCGTCTGTGGCGAATCGTCGATCAGCTTGCGCGCCCGCACGCACAGATCATAGGCCTCGAGATTTTTGGGCCGGTTGCGTGGCGGCGATGCGCGCAGCCTGCCGAGCAACGCCTCGACGATCTTGGCCGTCACCTCGTCCTGGACGGCGAAGATATCTTCCAGGCTGCGATCGAAGCGTTCCGCCCACAGATGTTCGCCGCTCACCGCGTCGACCAGCTGCGCGTTGATGCGCACGCGCCCCGCGGCGCGGCGCGCGCTGCCTTCGAGCAAATAGCGCACGCCGAGATCCTCGGCGATCGCCCGCACGTCCATCGCCTTTCCCTTGTAGGCGAAGACCGAGTTGCGCGCGATGACGAACAGGCCCGCATTCCTGGACAGGTCGGTGATCAGGTCTTCGGTCAACCCGTCCGCGAAGGATGCCTGTTCGGGATCGTTGCTGAAATTGACGAAGGGCAGCACGGCTATCGATGGCTTGCCGGGTAGCGGTAAAGATTTTCGCTTCGCGTCGCCGAGCTGCTCGATGGCGCCAGTGAAGCGGTAGCCGACGCGCGGAACCGTGGCGATCCATTCACTGCCGTCGGCGGCCGGTCCGAGCAGTTTTCTGAGCTGCGCGATCTGGACGGTGAGGTTGCCTTCCTCGACGGCGGTGCCCGGCCATGCCGCGTCCATCAGCTCGGCCTTGGCCAAGATTTCGCCGGGACGTTCTACGAGCGCGGCAAGGAGCTTCAGCCCGCGATAGCCCGCGGCCACGGGGACATCGTTCCGAAGAAGCGTTCCCGCGGATGAATCAAGCACGTACGGGCCAAAGGCAAAGCGCGATCCCTGCATGCGGCGCATCTATAGAGCAATTCCAGGAAAAGTGCGAAACGGTTTTCCGCCTGGAATTGCGTGAAAACAAAGAGATAAGGCGGTTCGTCGTTTGCGTGAAACGATGAACCGCTGAAGCCCATTTGGAAGTTTTGAGAACTATTTGGACGGCCTTAATTACGGCGCTGTTCGCATCCTGCACAATTCAACCTCTTTCAGGTCGAAGGCCTCCGGGCACTCAACCATCAGGAGGTTGTCATGAACGATACCTTTGCCTCGGCGCCGCATCAGTCAGCGTGCGCGGGAAGGGCCGTAAGGTCGCGAACGTCGCCTCGGCGCTACAGCCTCGCGGCCTTGCGAAGCGCTGTCGCAAGCTGGCGCGAACAGACGCACTTTCGCTGGGAACTCAAGCGCATATCAAGGGACAATCCGCATCTGATCGACGATATCGGTTTGACGAGACGGCAGGTGGAGGAAGAGATCGCCAAGTTGCCGTTCTGGCAGCGATGATGTGAATGCCGTAAGGACGCCGTGTCGCCACCGATGCGTCGGCGTAACGCTTGCCGAAAGTGCCATGGGGCAGGGAGATTGCCTCCTGCATGATCTCGACGCGCATCACGGACGTCCTAGCCATATCCCTTCGCTGCGTTGCCAGATGATTGGCTCCCCTCGTGCCCTGTTTTCTTCTGGAGGGTGTAGGAAAGCCCAGTTTCAAATATAAATATATTGCGCCGCAACAAAATGTTGCACTGCAGGTAATGCTGCCACATACTAGGCTCGCTGTTCTGGGGCGCGGGCGAGACACATCGTCAACCGGAAGGATAGGAAATGTCCAAGACCACCGACAAGCCCACCGAAACCGCCGAATTTCCGGCAGTCGACGCTGGCAAGGCCACCGATCAACTTCGTGCAGTCGCCGAAAAGGGCGTGGAGCAGTCGAAAGAAGCTCTTGCGAAATTCCAATCGGGCGCTGAAGACGCCCGGAAGGCGCTTGAGTCGACCGCCGAAACCGCGAAATCGGTCGGCAACGAGCTGTCGCTGAAGATGATCGCCGCATTGCGCGCCAATGCCGAAGCTGATTTCTCGCACGCCGAAGCTCTGGTCCGTGCGAAGTCGCTGCCGGAAGTTTTTGAGTTGCAGACAACCTTCCTGCGCAAGCGCGTCGAAATGGGTGTCGAGCAAGCTAAGGAATTTCAGGAACTCACTACCAAAGCGGCGACCGACGTTTCCAAGCCGGTCAAAGATGCCTTCGAGAAGGTGCTGCAGAATCTCAAGGCCGCCTGATTGTTCAAGCTAATCCGAGTCCGAGGGAACAAGCTGTCATATCGCGCGGACAGGGGTACGAAAGCCAAGCTTTGCGATGCGATCGCAGATATTTGGGGCGGCATGCCGGGTTCCGTTCACGCATGCCACTCCAGCCCATTCGTCGCAAAGCGCCCCTGAAAACCTCAGGCGGCTCGCAAGTGCCGTTCAGCGTCGCGTGCGGCGATTTTGGCAAGCGGCGCGAGGATCGCACTTTCGGCCTTCAGCGCGACATCGCCCAACGAGATGAGGCCCGTCATCCGTTTGTGCCGGTTGAGACATAGATGCTGCAGCAAAAAGTCGCATAAGATAGATTATGGAACTGAAATGCCAGCCGCAGATCTGCATGCCGGCGCCAACGTCGAACGCTATGGCATCGCGCCGCTGTTCGGCGACGCTGCAGGATAACCGGGCGCACTTCAATGGTGCCGATCGGGACGTTGGTGACGCTGCTCGGAACCAAGACAGTCTCTTGATGAAAAGGCGCGCCTATTGCCCTGATTCACAAGGAATTTCGATCACCATGCCGTCATAGGCCGGCACCACATGGTCCGGCGTCTCGGCCATCACGGCGGCATAATCCAGCGGCACGTGCATATGCGTCAGCACGGCGTTTTTCGGCGCAAGCTTCTCGATCCAGTCCAGCGCCTCGCCGAGCGACAGATGGCTCGGATGGGTGTTGTACTGCAGCGCGTCGATCACCAGCGTGTCGAGGTCGCGCAGCCGCTCGGCGGTGGCAGCCGGGAAGTCGCTGATATCTGGGCAATAAGCGAGCCCGCCGATGCGGAAGCCCAGCGAGATGATATCGCCGTGGATCTGCGGCAGCGGCTCAAGGGTGAGGGGACCCCCCTCGCCTTCGATCGTCACCGGTCTGCCATGATCGATGATATGGGCGTCGACGATCGGCGGATAGGAACTGCCGGGCGGCGTCTCGAAGCAATAGCCGAATGCGTGGCGCAGCCGCAGCATGGTCGGCTGGTCGGCGTGGATGTCGATGCGGCGGCGCTGCTCGAGCACGAAGCCGCGCAGATCGTCGATGCCGTGGATATGGTCGGCATGCGGATGCGTATAGACCACTGCGTCGATGCGTTTGACCGAAGCGAGCAGCATCTGCTCGCGGAAATCCGGTCCGGTGTCGATGACGACCGTAGTGCGGGTGCCATCGGAGGCGATCCGCTCGACCAGGGCCGCCGTGCGCATGCGCCGGTTCCTCGGATTGCTTGGATCGCAATTGCCCCAATCACCGGTGATGCGCGGCGTGCCGGGCGACGAGCCGCAGCCAAGAATGGTGAGGCGCAGCCGGTCGCTCATGTCTCAGGCGGCCGCCATGTCCGGACGCGGCATCTTGGTGAACAGCCGGAAGACGTTTTCGGTGGTGATGTCGGCGATCTCCGCCTCGCTGACGCCGATCGTCTCCGCCAGCACCTTGGCCGTATTCGCGACATAGGCTGGCTCGTTGCGTTTGCCGCGATGCGGGATCGGCGCAAGGTACGGCGCGTCGGTCTCGACCAGCAGCCGCTCGCGCGGCACGTCGGCGGCAATCGCCCGCAGCTCGGTCGAGTTCTTGAAGGTCAGGATGCCCGAGAAGGAGACATAACCGCCCAGCGCCACGCCGACCTCGGCCAGCCTGCGCCCTGACGAAAAACAATGCAGGATGAAGGGAAAGACGCCCTTCCCTGTCTCTTCCTCGAGGATCGCCGCCATGTCGTCGTCGGCGTCGCGCGAATGGATGACCAGCGGAAGGCCGGTGCGTCGCGCGGCGGCGATGTGGGTGCGGAAGCCTTGCGCCTGCGCCTCGCGCGGCGCGCGGTCATAGAAATAGTCCAGTCCGGCTTCGCCGATCGCCACCACCTTCGCATGGCCGGAAAGCCGCACCAGTTCGTCGGCGGTCACGTCGAGTTCTTCCGCTGCCTGGTGCGGGTGCGTGCCGACCGAGCAATAGACCTCGCTGAAAGTTTCGGCGATTTCAAGGATTTGCTGAAAGCGCTTCACGCGTGTCGAGATCGTCACCATGCGGCCGACCCCGGCGGCGAGAGCGCGGGCGACGATGGCCGCCCGCTCCTCGGCGAAGTCCGGAAAGTCGAGATGGCAGTGGCTGTCGACAAGCATCAGGCTTTTGCGTCCTGCTCGACGTAACGCGGAAACACGCCCTCGGGTGCCGGCAAGGCGGTGCCGGGCACGAGCGCATGTTCCGCGTGGACATGCGCGAAATTGCGCTTGTCCGCAGGCACGGCCAATAGGTCGAGCAGCTTCGCGGCCGATCCCGGAATAAAGGGCTGGCCGAGCACCGCCACCCGCCGCACGATTTCGGCCGTCGTCCACAGCACCGTTTCCATGCGCTCGGGATCGGTCTTGCGCAGCGCCCATGGCTCCTGGGACGCGAAGTAGCGGTCGGCTTCGGCCACCACGCCGAAGATCGCCGCCAGCGCCAGATGGATGCCCTGCTCCGCCATCGCCTTGCGCGCCACGACAAGCGCCTCCACTGCCTGGTCGAGGATCGACCGGTCGGCTTCGGCCAGTTCGCCGCGCCTAGGCACAGCGCCACCGCAGTTCTTGGCGATCATCGACAGCGAGCGCTGCGCCAGATTGCCGAGCCCGTTGGCAAGATCGGCATTGGTGCGGTTGACGATCGCCTCGTGGCTGTAGTTGCCGTCCTGGCCGAACGGCACCTCGCGCAGGAAGAAGTAGCGCACCTGGTCGACGCCGTAGTGCTCGACCATGGTGAACGGGTCGATGACGTTGCCGACCGACTTCGACATCTTCTCGCCGCGGTTGAACAGGAAGCCGTGACAGAAGACGCGCTTCGGCAGCGGGATCCCCGCCGACATCAGGAAGGCAGGCCAGTAAATCGCGTGGAAGCGCACAATGTCCTTGCCGATGATGTGCGCGTCCGCTGGCCAGAAACGCCATTTCTCAGCATTTTCATCGGGATAGCCGATACCGGTGATGTAATTTGTCAAGGCGTCGACCCACACATACATCACATGCTTCTCGTCGCCCGGCACCGGCACGCCCCAGTCGAAGGTGGTGCGCGAGATCGACAGGTCCTTCAGGCCCGACTTGACGAACCTCATCACCTCGTTGCGGCGCTCGGCCGGGCCAATGAAATCGGGCTGGCTTTCATAAAGCGCGAGGAGCTTGTCCTGATAGGCCGAAAGCCGGAAGAAGTAGCTCTCTTCCTCGACCCATTCGACGGGCGTTCCCTGCGGCCCGTAGCGGACGTTGTCGGCCCGGACCTCGGTCTCCTCCTCGTCGTAATAGGCTTCGTCGCGCACCGAGTACCAGCCGGCATAGCCGCCCTTGTAGATGTCGCCATTGGCGGCCATCGCCTTCCATATCGCCTGCGAGGAAGCATAGTGCCGCTCCTCGGTGGTGCGGATGAAATCGTCGTTGGAGGCGTTGAGCGCGCTCGCCATGCGCTTGAACTCGGCCGCGTTGCGGTTGGCGAGCTCGCGAGGCGAAATGCCTTCCTTGCGCGCCGTCTGCAGCATCTTGATGCCGTGCTCGTCGGTGCCAGTCAGGAAGTAGACATCCTTCCCCTCGAGCCGCTGGAAGCGGGCAAGTGCATCGGTGGCGATCAGTTCGTAGGCATGGCCGATATGCGGCTTGCCGTTCGGGTAGGAGATCGCGGTCGTGATGTAGAATGTGTCGCGTGACATGAATGAACCGTCATGAATGTCTGAATGTGAGTTGTGGCGGTGGATAAACTATCGGCATCGCGATTGCCATCCCGCTGCATGCCGCCCAAAAGTGGCCCCGGTTTTGGGGCAACGGCATGCACCAGAGAAGCCGTCACATTCGCATCACAGAATTCAGGCGGTCGATCATGGTCAGGGCGTGCTGCTTCTTGTCGAGATTGTAAGTCTCGGCTTCAGATACCGTGTTCAGCGCCTCCTGCCAAGCCTCGGACAGCGTTTTGGCCCTGGCGAGGTCGCCGGCTATAGCCGCTTCGCTAGCGGCGGCCGACAGAAGATCAAGCGCGCGGCGGTTGAAGATATCGAACTGGATCCCCTGGTCGCGCCCGGCCACGGCTTCGGCAAGGCGATGGGCGCCGGCAATGTCGGGCTTCTGCGCAGCCACCAGGGCATCGAGCGCGCCGGCGATTTCCAGCCCGCCATATTGGGTAAGCAGGATCGCATTGCGGGCGCTGCCCCCTGCCCGCTCGGCCAGTGCCGCGCGCGCCGCCGGATCCTCCGGCGGTGGCGGCTCGATGCCTTCCAGCACGGCCATCAATTCGTCCGGCGCAAGCGGCGTCAGCCGGACCATCTGGCAACGCGACCGTATCGTCGGCAAAAGGCTGCCCGGCGCGTGCACGATGAGGATGAACAAGGTACGCGCCGGCGGCTCCTCGAGATTCTTGAGCAAGGCATTGGCGGCATTGGTGTTCATGTCGTCGGCCGGGTCGACGATGACGACGCGGTAGCTGCCGTCATGCGAGGTCATCGACAGGAAGCGGCTGACCTTGCGGATCTCGTCGACGGTGAGCACCGTCTTGAAGCTCTTGGTCTTGTCGTTAGCCGGACGGGTGAGATGCAGCACCGAAGGATGCGCGCCGGTGGCGATCTGGCGAAACAGCGACGATGCCGGATCGGGGATTGCAAGCGCTTCTGGCGCGGCCGCGAAATCCGGATGTTTGAGAAGGTGATGCGCCAGGTGGAAGGCAAGCGTCGCCTTGCCGATGCCGTGCGGCCCGGCCAGGATCAACGCGTGCGGGAGCTTGCCGGCGCGGTAGGCTGCGGCAAGCATGCCGGCTGCCTGCGCATGGCCGATAAGCCGCGGTGTCTCCGACGGCTCGGGGACGCCGTCCAGCGTGTCATGCTGTTCGGGGGCGATGCGTTCGAAGATCATACCGGCGCCGTCTGCTTCCTTTGCGCCGGCATCCGCTTTTCCAGCACCGCGAACACGGCCGCGGTGACGACGTTTTCCACCGTTTCGGGATCGGCCGACGCATCGATGACGATGCAGCGATCCGGTTCCGCCTCGGCGATCGCCAGGTAAGCCTCCCGCCGGCGCTGGTGGATGGCTAAAGTCTCCTTCTCGAAGCGATCGGCGCTGTCGCCGGCGCCGCGGCGCGCCGCGGCGCGTTTCAGCCCTTCGGCCGCATCGATATCGAAGATCAGCGTCATGTCGGGAACCATGCCGTTGATGGCGACCGCTTCCAGCGCCTCCATGAAATCCGGATCGAGCCCGCCTGTGACGCCCTGATAGACGCGCGAGGAATCGATGAACCGGTCGCAGAGCACGATCGTGCCGCGTTCGACCGCCGGCCGGATCACCTGCTCGACATGATCGGAGCGCGCGGCGGCGAAGAGGATGGCCTCCATCTTCGGGCCGAAGGGTTCGGCGGCGCCGGACAGAAGCACATGTCTCACCGCCTCGGCGCCCGGCGAGCCGCCCGGCTCGCGCGTCACCAGAACCTCGTACTTCTTGGCGCGCATGCGCCGCGCCAGCCGCTCGATCTGCGTCGACTTGCCGGCTCCTTCGCCGCCTTCGAAGGTGATGAAAAATCCGCTCGCCAATCGAGAATGCCTTCGCCCGTGCTGGCCGCTGTCATAGCTCCCGTCCGACAAAAGGTCCACGAGCCTGCCCGATCACAAATGTTTCTGACGCAGCCAGCCGACAGCCAGTTCCTTGGCGGCGTCGAGCGCACGCTGCGGCAGCGTGCCGACCTTCACCGGCTCGGCGGCGAAAAGCGGCGTCCGCTGGCTGAGCGTGTCGCCTATCCAAACGCGCAGCTCCCCGACCGGTTGCCCCTCCTCCACCGGCGCCGCCACAGGACCCTCATAGACGATCCTGGCGGTCAGCTTGTCGCGATTGGCTATCGGCAAAAAGATGTCCACCGGCCCCTTGGCTTTCAAGGCCACGCCGGATTTGGCGCCCCCAAAAACCTCGGCTTCGCCGACAACCTCGTCCTTGGCGAAAATCTCCGTCTTCTGGAAGGAGCGCGACCCCCAGTCGAGCAGCTTGCGCGCCTCCTCGGAGCGTTCCCGGTCGCTCGTCAGCCCGCTCATCGCCGCGATCACGCGGATGCCGTTGTGGCTTACCGTGCCGACAATGCCGAAGCCGGCGGACTCGCTCGCCCCGGCCACGAAGCCGTCGGCATCGATGCCCATGACGAGCAGCGGATTACGGTTCCTCTGGGAGATCTTGTTCCAGGTGAAATCGGGCTGGCCGTAATAGCGGAAGAACTCGGGATAGTCGCGCCAGATGTGCAGCGCCAGCATCGTGAGTTCCCGCACCGTCGTCTGCTGGCCGTCGGCCGGCAGCCCGGTCGAATTGACGAAGGTCGATTTCGAGAGGCCGATCTCGCGGGCGCGTTCCGTCATCTGGGCGGCGAAATTCGCCTCCGAGCCCGCCATGCCTTCGGCAAGCACGATGCAGCCGTCATTGGCGGCCTGGACGGTCACGCCCTGGATCAGATCCTCGACGCGGACTGCCGACTTGAGCTTGGCGAACATGGTCGAGGTTCCGGACGGCGCGCCGCCGGTGCGCCAGGCGTTTTCGCTGACCACGAAAGTGTCGTCGAGCGTGATCCGCTTCGATTTGATGGCGTTGAAGACCACCTCCATCGTCATCAGCTTGGCCATGGAAGCCGGCGGAATCGGCTTGTCGGCATCCTTGGCGAAAAGCACGGTGCCGGTATCGGCATCGATCATGAAGGCCTGGGCCGCCTTGGTCTCGAAAAGCTGCGCGCTCGCCTGGACGACGCAAAGCAGCACCAGCACCAATCCCAGGAATCCGGCGAAAGGCTGAAAAATGCGGAACTGCATGAAGTATCGACCCATTAGCCGGACTGGCCCGGCCAAGCTATCAGGGTTCGTTCCGCCGGATCAACGGCGCTCGCGAAATTGATCAGTTTCGCACAACTAACGCGTCCGGTGCCCCGTGCGACCAGGCCGCCTGCAGCAGGTCGTCGATGCTGCCATGGCCATCCGGATAGACGTTGACCGCGTACCAGTCGTTGCCGTCGAGCTCGGTGCGCTGGATTTCGGTCCTGCCGAACGGCTCGAGAGCCGTCGCCACGCGCTTTGCCTCACCGGCATCGTCGAAGGAGCCTGCCGCGACATAGTCCACGGCCGGCGCCTGTTCCTGGCGGTTCGATTTCTTCCACGACTGCAGGATGTCGGCCGGCGACATGCCGCTGCCGTCGAGGGCCGCGAAGACGTCGGCACGCTTGATGCGCTCATCCGCGTAGGACAGCGAGGCCATGGCAAAGGGCGAGTTCGGCGGCAGCCTGAACTCCGGCCGCTCCGGCACGATCGGCCCGAAATCCGGCAAAGCGACGTCGCTGGCGCCCGGTACCTGCGCTGACATGGACGGCTGCTCCGCAGGCACCGGCTGCTCCGACCGACCGGGCTGCGCGGCAAAAGCCTGCCCCGAATTGGTCAGCTGGCCGGGGAACGGCACCGCCGCTGGAGGTGCATCACTCATCGACAGGCTGGGCGACGGGCCGTTCATGGCCACCATCACGCCGGTCGGCAGACCGTCGGACGGATCGGGCCGCCTGTTCCCGGGATGGTAGGAGGCCATCAGATACTGGTCGTCATTGCCGTCGAGCGGCGCCCGGCCGACATATTCAACCTTCACCCTTGCGGTGCCGACCTTGCCATAGTCGAGCATCTGCGCGGCGCGTTCCGAGACGTCGATGATGCGGCCCTCATGGTATGGGCCCCGGTCGTTGACGCGCACGATGACCGAACTGCCGGTGTCGAGATTGGTAACACGGGCATAGCTCGGCAGCGGCATGGTCGGGTGCGCCGCCGTCAGTTGCGCCGTGTCGTAGACTTCGCCATTGGCGGTCAGGCGGCCGTGGAAGGCGTCGCCATACCAGGAGGCCAGCCCCACCTTGGCGTAGTGCCTGTCTTCCTTGGGATAGTACCACTTGCCGCGAACCTGATAGGGCTTGCCGAGCTGGTCGCGGCCGCCGCCGCGCCGCATGAAGGCGACGCGCGGGCTCGCCTTCACGCCATATTCGGATTCGGCGAAATACTCCTTGGAGCGCGGGCGTTTGTCGATCATTGACTTCGGCTGCGGCGTGGAGGTGCAGGCGGCAAGCAGCACCGCTGAGAGGGCGCACAGCGCGAAGGCAGGAGCGCGACGAAGACGCGGGCGCGCCGAAGTCTGCATGTTTTCGATTGTCCCCTAAAGTCTCGTCGCCATCACTCGGAGCCAAGCGCCCGCGAATGCCAGCAACACCTTGATCCCCAATCCCTTTGTGCGCAGGAATTGCTTATCACGATGTTAATCGATTATGGCCGGAACCGGGCGAGATTATGGCGAGGCCTGCCAGGAAGGCGAGCCTTGCATAGATGAGCGCCGGATGGAGGGGCAGCTTTTTGGAGGGGGGACTTCCATTTTCCAGCCGGCGCTCACAGCGCCGGAACTCCCTGCGCCAATCAGAGTCTAGCATGAGCGTTCTCAAGGACTTCCTAGACCGAACGGATGACTCGGTTCATCCATATTATCCATCGCTTGACTATCTATCGCTTGATGGACCTTGGCCGCGACAGTGGAGGCGCTTTCGATCCCTGCCGGAGGCGTTGCCCGTCGGGCTCGCCGTCGCGGGACAAGAAGACGCCCACCACGTTTTCCGTAGCGGGCGCAGTTCGGGAGGAAATGAGACGTGTGCGGTCAGGGCGTCCCCTTTACCCGAGGAAGACGGTACGCCTCGCTTAGCCGGGTAGTAAGCGCGCAGCAGTTGAAGCGCTGCATATTCAAGCTGCGTGACTTTTCTGCCACAGACATAAGAACACCCGGCCGACTAAGCAGCCGGCCATGCGCATCTTCCGCCTGACAGCGGCAAGGCATCGCCGCAGCGGTTGACGCAACCCTGACCGCCGCACTACAGGAGAAGCGCGAACCGGTCGGGAACGCCTGCGGCGCCAATTTGGCGCCCACCAATTGAAAAGCGACCGATAGCGATGATCCCAAGTGGTTGAAATACCACGATGGAGGGATGGCCGAGCGGTTTAAGGCACCGGTCTTGAAAACCGGCGTGGGCGCAAGTTCACCGTGGGTTCGAATCCCACTCCCTCCGCCAGATACAGCGCGCCTCGAATTCATTAGCAATTGCTGAAGCCCGCAAGGCTGGCGCCAGCCAGCCGTGCTAATGGCAGCGATCATCTACCTTGGAGCGCAGCCATGACCTCTCCCATTGGAAACCAGCAAAATGCCGGCGCCGTGCAGCGTAATCTCAGACCTCAGGCGCCATCCGAAGGAACCTTTCCCGGCAAGAGCGCCGAAAGCGTTGGCCATCTTGCGAAGGCCTCCGTTTTGGAAACGGGGGACAGTGAGCCGGATGCGCAAGGGCGAGCGGCTTCCCGGATCGCTCGAATGGACGTAACGGTGCTTCCTCCGACCGGTTCCGACGATGGCCAGGCGCCGGATGCAGGAACCGGCGAAGCGACCGCAGCGGACGTGGACCCTACAGAGAGCGCTCTCGGGTAGTACCGGAAGCCGAAGCAGCATCTTCCTGTCGGCAATGATGGCGTCCTCAACAGCCGCCGCGCCTTGATGACAAAGGGACAAGCTCGGGCGCTGCCGAAGCCGGCAGCAATCTCACAAGCGCGTGCGTTTGGTTGATTTCTCAGACAAAATATGGTGCTTGTCGCGCCCATGAAAAAGCTCTGCCTGATGGTCTTGGCGTCCCTGACGCTGGCCTGGCCGGCCAAGGCGATGGACAATGCGCTTCGCGCCGGCCTGCTGAAACTTGATCCGCAGACTCGTCTCGAGCAGCGTTGCGACGCCGAGGTTCTCGACCGGATCAGCCACGACGATCACAACTTCAAGGCCGACCGTGTGGTGGCCTATGCCTTCGCCACGCCGCAGATGAGCGCCGATGCGATCAAGAGCTCCGGCGCCGCCTTTCGCAGCAAGGGCCAATGGTACCGGCTGAAGTTCAAATGCCAGACCGCCCCCGACCACATGCAGGTGCTGCAGTTCCGCTACAAGATCGGTGACGAGATCCCGGAAACCGATTGGGCAAAATACAATCTTTACGACTGACGGATTGCCCTCGATTAGCGGCCCAGCGCCGGCCTTCGCTTGCAAAAGTCCAAATAGATTTTCGCTGGAGCAGATGCCTTGCGACGGCTTGTTCCGGCTGTTCTCTTGACGCGCGGGAACCATACACGTTAGGGCGTCGGGACATTCGACGATCAGCACTCAGCGGACAGCAAAGGGCTTCCAGACGATGGATATTTTCAGCGCTGCAAGCCTGAGCGCTCTTCTTCAGGTCATCGCCATCGACCTGGTGCTTGCGGGCGACAATGCCATCGTCATCGGGCTGGCGGCCGCTGGCCTGCCCGCCGAGCAGCGCAAGAGAGCAATCTTGATCGGCGTGCTGGCGGCGACGGTGCTGCGCATCCTGTTTGCGGCGGTAACGGTCAAGCTGCTTGCCATCGTCGGCCTGCTGCTGGCCGGCGGCATCCTGCTGCTTTGGGTCTGCTGGAAGATGTATCGCGAGCTGCGAACCTCGCAAGCCGACGAGCAAGAAGCCACGGAGGCGCTGGCCAATTCCGACCTCGACAGCGACAAGGCTATTGCCGGCAAGGCGCCGCGCAAGACGCTTGGCCAGGCCGCGCTGCAGATCGTCGTCGCCGACGTGTCGATGTCGCTGGACAACGTGCTGGCCGTCGCAGGCGCGGCGCGGGATCATTTCTGGGTGCTGGTCATCGGGCTCGTATTGTCGATCGGCTTGATGGGCCTTGCCGCGAGCTTCATTGCCAGGCTGCTGCACCGTTACCGCTGGATCGCCTATGTCGGCCTGGCGATCATCCTCTACGTCGCTCTCGACATGGTCTACCGCGGTGCTATGGAAGTCTGGCCGCACGTCAACAATGCGGTGAGCTGACACCGCCATCTGAAGCGGCTTCGGCCGGCCGACGAGCCGGCCCTTCGCATCGCGTTTTGCCGCAGCGAGGACCAGCCCATACCAATGCCGCAATTAGTGTGATATTGCGCCGCCGATCCCGAAAAGCCTGGAAAACCTTATGTCTGCCCCTCGTGTCAGTTTCGTCAGCCTTGGATGCCCGAAGGCGCTCGTCGATTCCGAGCGCATCATCACGCGGCTGCGCGCCGAAGGCTACGAGATCGCCCGCAAGCATGACGGGGCCGACCTCGTCGTCGTCAACACCTGCGGCTTCCTTGATTCCGCACGCGACGAGTCGCTCAACGCCATCGGCTCCGCCCTTTCCGAAAACGGCCGTGTCATCGTTACCGGCTGCCTCGGTGCCGAGCCGGAGGTCATCCGCGAGAAGCACCCCAATGTGCTGGCGATCACCGGGCCTCAGGCCTATGAGAGCGTGATGGCGGCCGTGCATGAGGCCGCGCCGCCCAGCCACGACCCCTATATCGATCTGCTGCCGCCACAGGGCGTGAAGCTCACGCCGCGCCACTACGCCTATCTGAAGATTTCGGAAGGCTGCAACAACCGCTGCACCTTCTGCATCATCCCGGCGCTGCGTGGCGATCTCGTCTCGCGGCCGGCGGCGGACGTTTTGCGCGAAGCCGAAAAGCTCGCCAAGGCCAGCGTCAAGGAGATCCTCGTCATCTCGCAGGACACCAGCGCCTACGGCATCGACATCAAATACCAGACGAGCCTGTTCGGCGACCGCGAGGTGCGCGCGAAATTCCTCGACCTCGCCGAGGAGCTCGGCAAGCTCGGCATCTGGATACGCATGCATTATGTGTATCCTTACCCGCACGTCGCCGACGTCATTCCGCTGATGGCGGAGGGAAAAATCCTCCCCTATCTCGATATCCCCTTCCAGCATGCCTCGCCGCAGGTGCTGAAGAACATGCGCCGTCCCGCCCATGGCGAAAAGACGCTGGAGCGCATCCGCGGCTGGCGCGAGGTCTGCCCTGACCTTGCCATCCGTTCGACCTTCATCGTCGGCTTTCCGGGCGAAACCGAAGACGATTTCCAGATGCTGCTCGACTGGCTGGACGAAGCAAAAATCGACCGCGCCGGCTGCTTCAAATACGAGCCGGTCAAAGGCGCGCGCTCCAACGATCTCGGCCTGGAGCAAGTACCGCAGGAGACCAAGGAAGCGCGCTGGCACCGCTTCATGCAGCGCCAGCAGAAGATCTCGGCCACGCAATTGGCCAAGAAGGTAGGCAAGCGCCTGCCGGTGCTGATCGACGAAGCGCATGGCACTTCGGCTAAGGGCCGCACCAAATACGACGCGCCCGAGATCGACGGCTCGGTGCATATCCAGTCACGCCGCCCGCTGCGCGCCGGTGACATCGTCACCGTCAAGGTCGATCGCGCCGACGCTTACGACCTCTACGGCTCAGCGGTCTGATAGCCGCGCGAAAGCAGACGTCTTGAATGGAAAGGGCGCCCTGCGGCGCCCTTAGGCTCTTGACAGCCCCTCGGCTTCAGCGGCTTTCGTCAGAGCTTCACCGTTTGGATTGCAGCCAGGGAACGATCGATCACCTGATCGAGTGTCTCACCGAGGCGCGTGCCCTCGGTTGCGACCGCAGACAGCCGTGCGGCAAATCCCAAATGGTAGTCGACGAACCACTCGGGGCGCGGCTCCGGCTCCGGAAACGGTCCCCACCACGGGGGAAGTTTCGGGATCTTCGGCCGTGTGGGACACCAGTCGTCAAGGTCGCTTATCAGCGCCTTCATATCGAGCCCACCTCGTTCGGCCACCCAAGCATGGCGGACAAATTCCTCAGCAACCGCTGCGCCCAGTTCATGCGGCGGCAGCGGCTGCGGATTGAGTGCAATCCGCGCAAGCCCACCCTGCGGTCCGCGCGGGATGACATCGTAGATGGCGGGAAATCGTTTCCCGATGATTGCCAGAAGCTTTTTATTCAATTGCATAAGACCCCCTTCTGCGGGCGCTTGTCACGCCAGCTGGTTTCGTCTGATTTGCGCGATAAACATGGAAGTAGACGCCGTCGACGTATGTGAAAGCGGTCACGGACCCGGGTTCAAATGCTGTGACGGTTCCATTAAAAACTATAGTTCGGAAAAAGATAGAGCGAGACTTATCTTAAATACTTGGCATGCAGGATCGTACAACAATCTTTAGCCGACTGGCAAAACGCCAGATCAGCTTCGGCCTTGGGCAGGGAAATCTCGCCAATCGACCTTGCAAACGAATGAGGGCGCCCACGAGGCGCCCTCTCCGGTTCGAAACTCGTTGCCGCTTACTGCGGCAGCTTGTCGTCGATGCCTTTGACATAGAAATTCATGCCGAGCAGCGTGCCGTCGTCGGCGACCTCGCCGTCCTTTAGCCAGGGCGAGCCGTCCTGCTTGGACACCGGGCCGGTGAAGGGGTTCCAGCCGCCGGCGATCTTCTTCGAGGTCGCCTCGGCCATGGCCTTGACATCGTCAGGCATGTTGGTGAATGGCGCGAGCTTCACGGCGCCGTCCTTGATGCCGAGCCACACATTGTCCGGCTTCCAGGTGCCGTCGAGCGCGGCCTGGACGCGGCTGATGTAATACGGGCCCCATTCGTCGGTGAGCGAGGTCAAGGCCGCATTCGGCGCGAACTTGATCATGTCGGAGGACTGGCCGAAGCCGTGCAGCTTGCGCTCCTCGGCGACCTGCAGGGCAGCGGTGGAGTCGGTATGCTGGACGATGATGTCAGCGCCCTGGTCGAACAGCGCCTTGGCGGCGTCGGCTTCCTTGCCCGGATCGAACCAGGAGTTCACCCACACGATCTTGACCTTGAAGTCCGGATTGACCGACTGCGCGCCGAGTATGAAGGAGTTGATGCCCATCACCACTTCCGGGATCGGGAACGAGACGATGTAGCCGGCCAGCCCCTTCTTCGATTCCTTGGCCGCGATCTGGCCGAGCACATAACGGCCTTCATAGAAGC
Source organism: Mesorhizobium dulcispinae (assembly GCF_033977345.1). Classification (NCBI taxonomy): domain Bacteria; kingdom Pseudomonadati; phylum Pseudomonadota; class Alphaproteobacteria; order Hyphomicrobiales; family Phyllobacteriaceae; genus Mesorhizobium; species Mesorhizobium dulcispinae. The sequence continues at coordinate 254,276 of NZ_JAVIIY010000002.1, read as the reverse complement.
GCGCGTTGTAGATGCCGAGATTGGCGCCGGTCTTGTAGCCGGTGGCATGCTCGAACATCACCTTCGGGAACTTCTTGGCGACCTTCACCTCGGCGTCCATGAAGCCGAACGAGGTGCCGAAGATGATCTTGCACTTCTCGCGCGCCAGGCGCTCGAAGGCGCGGTCGGCGTCGGGGCCTTCCGAGACGTTCTCGAGATAGGCGGTCTGGACTTTGTCGCCGAGCGCCTTCTCCACCTCGAGGCGTCCCTGGTCGTGCTGGTAGGAGTAGCCGAAGTCGCCGATCGGCCCGGTATAAACCCAGCAGGCCTTCAGCTTGTCGGCCGCCTCGGCGGTCGCCGCCAGCGACAGGGCCGCGGTTGTGGTCATCAGCGCAATAAGCAGTTTTTTCATCGTGTTACCTCTCTGAATTAAGCCTTGGAGCTTCCCGTCTTTTTTATTGTCGTCAACGATCCGGAACGAATGGCTGCCCCAACGAAGCCGGCGTGTTCATCATCGTCAGCCGCTTGTTGCGCGAGATTAGAACGAGAACCACGATGGTTGCCAGATAGGGCAGCGAAGAAAGCAGTTGGGATGGGAACGATTTTATGAAGGCGATAACTTGGTAGATCACCCACGGTGCATTGACGAAGTCCTGAAGGTTGATTGCTTGCACGTGAAGCTGTCCAACCCAGATGGCGCCGAAGATGTAGGCGCCTGCCAGCACCCTCCACGGACGCCAGGAAGCGAAGACGACCAACGCCAACGCGATCCAGCCGCGTCCCGCGCTCATGTTCTCGACCCATTGCGGCGTGTAGACCAGCGACAGATGTCCGCCGGCGAGACCGGCACAGGCGCCGCCGAAGATCACCGCAAGATAGCGGTAGCGGATGACCTTGATGCCCAGCGCATGCGCCGACGAGTGGCTGTCGCCGATCGAGCGGAGCGTAAGGCCGGTACGCGTCTTGAACAGGAACCACATCACCGCGGCAGTGAGCGCGATCGAGATGTAAAACACCGGATCCTGGCCGAAGATCAGCTTGCCGACGACCGGGGTCGAGCTGAGGCCAGGGATGTCGAGGTTCGGCAGCCTGCCGCCCGGCTGGCCGACGAAGCTGGTGCCGATCATGCCGGAGAGACCGAGGCCGAGCAGCGTAAGCGACAGGCCGGTCGCCACCTGGTTGGTAGCCAGGGACAGCGTCATGACGGCGAAGAGCAGCGAGAACAGCGCGCCGACGATGATCGCGGCAAGCAGGCCGATCCAGGGCGATCCGGTGAGATAGCCGGCGCCGAAGCCGCCGACGGCGCCCATGATCATCATGCCTTCGACGCCGAGGTTGAGCACGCCAGAACGCTCGACCACCAGTTCGCCGATCGCCGCGATCAGGAGGGGCGTCGCCGCGGTGGCGATGGTTAAAAGGATGTTGACGGTGATGTCCATCAGCGTGCCTCCTCCAGCTTGGGCGCTGCCTCGAGTTTCGGCGCGGCAAAGCCGACCAGACGAATGCGGTATTGAATGAGCGTGTCGCAGCCGAGCACGAAGAACAAAAGCATGCCCTGGAACACCTGCGCCATCTTGTCGGAGATGCCGAGCGCGGTCTGCACCGCCTCGCCGCCGAGATAGGTCAGCGCCAGCACCAGGCCTGCGGCGACGATGCCCAGCGGATTGAGCCGTCCGAGGAAGGCGACGATGATGGCGGTGAAGCCATAGCCGGGCGAGATCACCGGCTGCAGCTGGCCGATGGCGCCGGACACTTCCGAGATGCCGGCAAGACCAGCTAATGCGCCGGACAGCAGGAAGGTGAAGAATACCATCTTGTTGAAGCCGAAGCCGGCGAAGCGCCCTGCCCTGGGGCTCGAGCCCAGCACGCGGACCTCGAAACCCTTGAGCATGCGGCTCATCATCAGCCAGATCGCTATCGCCGCGACCAGCGCGAAGACGAAGCCCCAATTGGCGCGCCCGGCATCGGGCATCAGTTCCGGCAGGACGGCCGAATCGCCGAACTGGATGGTCTGCGGGAAGCCGTGGCCCTGCGGGTCGCGCCAGGGTCCGCGCACCAGCCAATCGAGGAATAACCGCGCGACATAGACCAGCATAAGGCTGGTCAGGATCTCGTTGGTGCTGAAGCGGGTCTTGAGCAGCGCCGGGATGGCCGCGTAGAGCGCACCACCGAGCATGCCGAGCAACAGCATCAGCGGCAGCACCAGCGGACCTTCGAAGTCGGGGAACAGCACCGGGACGATCGAGCCGAAGATGCCGCCTAGGATAAACTGTCCCTCGGCCCCGATATTCCAGATGTTGGCCTTGTAGCAAACCGACAGGCCGACCGCGATCAGGATGAGCGGCGCCGCCTTGATCGCCAGTTCATGCAACTGCCAGACCTCGCTGACCGGCTGAATAAAGTAGACATTGAAGGCGTTGAACGGATTGACGCCGAGCAAGGCGAACATGATGGCGCCGGCAATCATCGTCATCGCGAAGGCGATGAAGGGCGAGAGCACCGAAAACAGCGCCGAGCGCTGCGGGCGTTTGACCAGTTCGAGGCGCATCATGCCGTCTCCATGGTGTGTTCGGCGTGGCCGGGCTCGGCACCGCCCATCAGCAAGCCGATCTTTTCGAAGGTGGCTTCGGCGATAGGCAGCGGCGCAGACAATTCGCCGTTGTGCATGACCGCGATCGCGTCCGACAGTTCGAACAACTCGTCGAGGTCCTGGCTGATGACGAGAACCGCCGAGCCGCTGCGGGCAAGCTCGATCAGCGCCTGGCGGATATTGGCGGCAGCACCGGCATCGACACCCCAGGTCGGCTGGTTGACGACCATGACGCTCGGCTTGCGGTCGAGCTCGCGGCCGACGATGAATTTCTGCAGGTTGCCGCCGGAAAGCGCCGCCGCCTCAGGGTCCGGCGCGCTCTTGCGCACGTCCATCGCCGCGATGATGCGTTGGGCGGCGCTGTAGACGGAGGCGTTCTTGACCATGCCGCCGGAGCCGACGAAGGACTTGCCGTCGGTGGCATGGCGCGACAAAAGCAGGTTCTCCGAAAGCTTCATCCGGGGCGCCGCGCCATGGCCGAGGCGTTCCTCCGGCACGAAGGCGGCGCCCATCAGCCGACGGCCCGTGATCGAGAGCGCGCCGGCATCCTTGCCGCGGATGCGCACCGAACCGGGATCCTGCTGCAGCACCTCGCCGGAGACGGCTTCGAAGAACTCGCCCTGGCCGTTGCCGGCGACACCGGCGATGCCGATCACCTCGCCAGCGCGCACGGAAAGATTGACGTTCTTGAGCGGAATGGCGAAAGGCGTTGCCGGCTTGCGGGTAAGGCCGCGGATTTCGAGCAGCGCCGGCGCGGTCTCGATGCCTTCGGCCGGCGCGCGCACCACCGCCTTGACCTCGTTGCCGACCATCATGCGGGCAAGCGATGCGGCCGTCTCCTGGCGCGGATTGCAGTGGCCGACCACCTTGCCGTGGCGCAGCACGGTGGCGCGGTCGCAGATGCGTTTGACCTCCTCCAGCCGGTGCGAGATGTAGAGGATCGACTTGCCTTCAGCGCGAAGCCGCTCCAGCGTCTCGAACAGCTTGTCGGCTTCCTGCGGCGTCAGCACCGAGGTCGGCTCGTCGAGGATGATGAGCTGCGGCGTCTGCAAGAGGCAGCGGATGATCTCGATGCGCTGACGTTCGCCGACGGAAAGATCGCCGACCAGCGATTCCGGATCGAGCGGCAGGCCGTAGCTGTAGGAGAGCGCCCGCGCCTTCGCCGCAATGGTGCTGATCGGCGAGCCGTCGTTCAGCGAGAGCGCGATGTTCTCGGCCGCCGTCAGCGCCTCGAACAGCGAGAAATGCTGGAAGACCATGCCGATGCCGAGCTTCTTGGCGACACCGGGGCTGGTGATCCTGACGGCCTTGCCGTCCCAGAAAATCTCGCCCGAGTTGGGTTCCAGCGAACCGAACAGCATCTTGACCAGCGTCGACTTGCCGGCGCCGTTCTCGCCGAGCAGCGCGTGGATCTCGCCCTTGGCGATGTTGAGGTCGATATGATCGCACGCCGTCAGCGTGCCGAAAATCTTCGTAAGGCCACGAACCTCGAGCAGGTTCGCCCTGTCATGATTTGCACTCACAGTGCCTCCCATCCAGTTACCCGGATATGTTCTGTGTTCCCGCAAGCATGGTATGCGCGGCCGGCTCCCGCCGGAAAGCGGCACCCAACTTGAAAGAGCTTCAAGAATTCCAGCGGAAACTCAAGACCTAAGATAGACCTATTGAGAGTGCAGAAAAGACTGTTTGGCATTTCGGCCAAACTCGTGCCTTTGCGCGCGGCAAGGCGCTGAAAAACAAGGCAGCCGGCTCAAAGCATGTCTCCCGAAAGTAGGAACCGGTTTCGGGATAAAGACATGCTTGAAATCAAAAACTAAAGCGCATGGAGCGAATCTGAAAGATCGCGACGCGCTCTAGGGGATGAGGATGGTTGTGCCGGTCGTCTTGCGGCCCTCAAGATCGGACTGCGCCTTGGCCGCGTCCTTCAGCGCATAGCGCTGGTTGATCTTGATCTCGACGGCGCCGCTCAGCACCACATCGAAGAGCGCCTCAGCCGACGCCACCAGATCCTCTCGCCTGGCGTTGTAGACGAAGATCGTCGGTCGGGTTGCGAAGAGCGAGCCCTTCTGCGCCAGAAGCGACATCGAGAAGGGCGGGATCGGCCCCGACGACTGGCCGAAGCTGACGAACATGCCGAGCGGCCTCAGGCAATCGAGCGAAGCGGGAAACGTGTCGTTGCCGACGGAATCGTAGACGACATCGCATTTCCGGCCGCCTGTGATGGCCGCGACGCCGGCGACGAAATCCTGCTCCTTGTAATTGATGACATGGTCGAAACCATGCGCTTTGGCGAGCTCGATCTTGTCGGCGGAGCTCGCCGTGCCGATCACGGTTGCGCCGAGATGCTTCGCCCATTGGCCGAGGATCAGGCCGACGCCGCCGGCTGCGGCATGGTAGAGGATCGTGTCGCCGGCCTTCACTTTATAAGTGCGGCGCAGCAGATATTCCGCCGTCATGCCTTTCAGCATCATGGCGGCCGCCTGCTCGTTGCTGATCCCGTCAGGCACCTTCACCACGCGGTCGGCGGCGATCACGCGTTCCTCGGAATAAGCGCCGACATTGACGGCATAGGCGATGCGGTCGCCGGGCTTCAGCCAATCGACGCCGGCGCCGACGGCCAGAACCACGCCAGCCGCCTCGCCGCCCGGGATCAGCGGGAACCCGCCGGGCGGCGGATAGAGACCCGAGCGGTGATAGACGTCGATGAAGTTGAGGCCGATCGCGGTGTGCCTCATCAGGATCTGCCCGGCGCCCGGCTGGCCGGGATCGGTATCCTCATAGGTCAGGACCTCGGGGCCGCCATGGGCGTGAATGCGGATTGCCTTGGACATCGCTCGACTTTCTCGGGAAGGGACGGAAGCTAGATCTAGGGTCAGGATTTCTTGGCGCCAAGATTGGGGAACATCTGCATGATGCCCCCGATGCAGGCGAGATAGAGCCCAGTCACCGTAATGCCGGCCTTGGTGAAGATACTGACCTGCTCGCTCAGAACCCCGATCTTGTCATAGAACGAAGCAAGTGCGGCCTGGGCCAATGCAAGCGCGCCGAAGGCGCACCATAGCAGCGTCATGCCGAGATTGATCGGCCTCAGCCGCACGACCCGTACCGGATGGATGAAGTTGATCGGCAGGAAAGTGAGGACGCCAGCGACCACGACCACGGCGAAGGAAACCCATTGCCCAGGCTCGATGATGAAGAGCGTGAACACCACCATGTTCCAGACGACCGGGAACCCCTTGAAGAAGTTCTCCTTCGTCTTCATGCCGGTGTCGGCATAATAGATCGCGCTGGAGACCACGATGATGGCCGCCGACAGGAACGACAACCTCTCGCCCATCAAGCCGCGCTGGTAGAGCGCGAAGGCCGGAATGAGCACGTAGGTCACGTAGTCGATGATGTTGTCGAGGAGCTCGCCCGACCATGTCGGCAGGATCTCCTTGACCTCGAGCTTCCTGGCGATCGGGCCGTCGATGCCGTCGACAAAAAGCGCCAGCCCCAGCCACCAGAACATCGCCGTCCAGCGCTCCTCGCTGGCCGCGACCAGCGACAGAAAGGCGAGGAACGACCCGGACGCGGTGAGCAGGTGCACGGAAAAAGCGCGCGCCTGCGGCCACGTCACTTTCTTCTTCGGCAGCGGTATGTGCTCCGCGATCTTCTTGGCCGCTTTCCGGGCCGCTGTGTTCTTGCTCACGGGCCTCGCCAATCCAGCTTGCAGATTTCGGCCGAACGGCCGGCGAAATTCCAGTTGCGGCCGAAGGCGCGCATCTTGCTCTTGTCGGATTTCGCCACGATGATTTCCGGCGCGATCCAGTATTCGGAATTGGTGATGACGGTGTCCTTCTCGCGGTCCTTGCCGGGTATCGGCGTCACCGCGCCGTCGATGATCTTCGGTATCTGGAATATACGCGTCCTGTCACGCGTCTCATAGGTGATCGGCACCTGCTCGACGCCGAGGAATTTGCCGACCAGGATCGACAGCAGCGATGTGGTGCCGCCGGCTTTGCCGGTGAAGATCTTGGTCAGCGCCTTCACCGCATAGACCGAGGCGCGCTTGTCGATGAACAGGCCGGCGGTCCAGTTGCCGCGGCTCATATAGCCGGGGATTTCCATGATCAGGCCGAGATTGAGGCCGGAAAGGTCGACCTCGCCGAAATGGCCGGCATCGATGCGGAATCCAGCCCAGGTCTGGCAATAGCCCTCGGTCGGCGGGTGGCTGCCGAGCGACAGCACGCAAGGGCAGAAAACCGTGCAATTGCAGGAGAGCACCAGCTCTCCCTTCATCGCCCAGCTTTGGTCGGTCATCGAATTCTCCCCTTACGCGGAAACTAATAGCAGGGCAGCGGCCCAGACAAGCAGTATCGCACCGGCAACCCGGCTGACCACCCTGCCGGCGGTCTGTTTTTCGATCAAAGTGAACAGGCCGATCAGCGCCATCCAGAAGATGTTCATGGCACCAACGGCAAACATCACCAGCATCAGCGCCCAGCAGCAGCCGAGGCACCAGACGCCCTGCTCCATCCCGAGGTGAAAGATGCGGCCCGGTTTCGCGCTCCAGTTGGCGAACAGGATCGAGAACGGGTTCCGGCATTTCTTCAGGCATGCCTGCTTCAAGCCACTGAACTGATAGAGGCCGGCGATCGTGAGTGCCCCGGCCCCGGCAAACCCGACGACGGGATCGAGCATCCGCCCCGAGGCGGCAAAGCCATAGACCGCGAGCGTCAGCGCGGCAAAAGCCGCCGAGGCGGCAAGCCAGGTCGCAAGGTATCCCGCCACCAGAACCAGCGGATGGACGACGGACTCGCCCTTGACCCGGGCGGTATCGGCAATCTCGCAATAGGTGCGGATCATAGGCGCCGCCGAAGGCAGCATCGCCGCCACCGCCATCAGGAACCACATCAGGACGAGCGCCGGCGCCTGTACACCCACCGAGCCTGAGAGCGGTGCCGGCGCAAGGCACAAAGCGAAAAAGCGATCGAGGAAATCCGGCAGCGGCAATCGCGGCAGGTCTTTGAGCAGCGCATCGCCCGGAGCACCGCCGGCGAGGCGGCTTTCGGCGCCGCGAATCGCCATGGCCGCGAGGACGAACCAGGCCAGCGCGATGCCCGCGCCAATGGTGAGCGTCACGGCAAGGCGCGGGCTGCGCGCGAGTCCCGCCGTGGCGCGGCCGGCGCGATCGAGATGGCTGAAATCGTGCTCCTTGCCGGTCATGGCAATCGAATGGGCCGAATCGCCGCGTTGATCAACCCCGCCGACCTGCCCTATATCGCATAGAGGCCGATGGCCGCCCATCATCGTGGAAGCCTGGCGTGGAGCAGAACGACAAAGCCCGCATATTGGTTGCCGGCAGCGGCCCGGCCGGACTGATCGCGGCACTCGGCTTCGCCGAGGCAGGCTTTGCCGTGACATTGGCCGGCCCCGAGGCCACGACCAGCGATGGCCGCACCACCGCTCTCATGAACCCTGCCCTCAAGGTGCTCGACCGGCTGGGCGTGCTGGACGAGCTAAGGCCGCAGGCCGCGCCGCTGAAAGTGATGCGCATCGTCGACGCGACGCGCCGGCTGATCCGCAGCCCGACCGTCACCTTCCGCGCCAGCGAGATCGGCGAGGAGCAGTTCGGACTCAATCTGCCCAACAAGGTCCTGATCGCGGCATTAGCCAAGGCTGTTGCCGCTCATGCCGGCATCGAGTGGCGAAAGTCGATGGTCGATACGTGGCGGCTCGAGGCCGACAAGGCGCATGCCATACTTGGCGACGGCAGCGAGATCTCCGCGTTGCTGGCGGTCGCCGCCGACGGTCGCCTGTCGCCGGCACGCGACGCAGCCGGCATCAAAGCCTCCGCTCGCCCCTATCCTCAGTCAGCGCTCGTTCTCAATTTCAGCCATCGCAGCGAGCATGGCTTCATCTCGACCGAATTCCACACCGAGACCGGGCCGTTCACGCAGGTGCCGCTGCCGGGCAGGCGTTCCAGCCTGGTCTGGGTGGTAAAGCCGGAAACCGCGCAGGAACTCGCGGCGCTCGACGACGCCACGCTCTCCGTCCGTGTCGAGGAACAGATGCAGTCGATGCTCGGCCGCGTTTCGGTCGAGCCCGGCCGCCAGGTCTACCCGCTGTCGGCGGCCTCGCCCGGCCGCTTCGCGCAAAACCGTGTGGCGCTGGTCGGCGAAGCGGCGCATGTTTTCCCGCCAATCGGAGCGCAGGGCCTCAATCTCGGCATCAGGGATATCGACGATCTGGTTGGAATCGCCAGCGAAAACCGCGACGATCCTGGGTCAAGGCTGAGCCTCGCCGCCTATGATACGAGGCGCCGTCCCGACATCCTGGCGCGCAGCAGCGCGGTGAACCTGCTCAACATGTCGCTGCTGTCGGACATGCTGCCGGCGCAGCTGGCGCGCAGCGCCGGCCTCAACGTGCTGGGCAGCTTCGCGCCGCTGCGCGCCTTCTTCATGCGCGAAGGCCTGCGGCCGGGCAGCGGTTTTCGCGCGCTCGCCGGCGGCTTCAGGAAACAGGCCGCGCGCTAAGGCGATACATTTGGACTTCGCGGTTTCCAGTCGCGAAACCATTGCGTTTGCCGGTTCGTAGCTTGGCTATAAGGCAGCGCTGCGGCATTGAATTGGGGCAACGTCTGCGCCAATGGTACCAAGCCGAAAGTCGGGGTCGTTTTTTGGCTGCGCGACGTGTAAATTCAAGACCTTAGGCGCCCTGCGCGCAAGCCACTGACGGCGCCTCGGGTCCAGCGCATGACCCCGAAAATCGGAATCGATTTTCGGAAAGGATCATGCGCAAAGCAAAGCGCTACAGCGTCCTTTGCGCGTCCAAAAGGACGCGCGGCGCTGTAGATGGTGAATGCGATGAAAACGGCCAAATTCGCGATCGGACAGGTGGTTCGCCACCGGCTGTTTCCCTTCCGCGGCGTGATCTTCGACGTCGATCCGCAATTCGCCAACACCGAAGAATGGTATGAAGCGATCCCAGCGGATATGCGTCCGCGCAAGGACCAGCCTTTCTATCACCTTCTCGCAGAGAATTCCGAGACCGAGTACATCGCCTACGTGTCCGAGCAGAACCTGCTCGAGGACCGGTCGGGCGAGCCGGTGCGGCATCCGCAGATCGGCGAGATGTTCGACAAGCTGCCCGACGGGCGCTACGAGCCGAAACGCCATTCGAAGCACTGACGGCCGGACGGGCGGCAACAAAAAAGCGGGGCGCATGCCCCGCTTTTTTGTGTGCTGGAGAAAACGCTCCGGCGATCAGTTGGCGGTCTTCGCCTTGTCCTGCTCTTCCTTGAGCTTCTTGGCGAAGTCCTGGTTGTTCTTGGCGACGAAGTCCTGCAGCTTCTTCTGCCGGTCCTCGATGTCGGACTGCTGCAGCGGCGGGCCGTCATAGGCGCCGCTGAAGCCGGTCAGCGCGACCTTGATCGGGTTCGGCTGGTTCTGGAAGTTGATCGAAGTGAGGCTGATCGCCTGGCCCTTCTTGAAGGACGCGACGAGTTGGTCGCTCAGCGGCACTTCGGCCACGCAACGATCAGGGAAGCAGATCACATAGTCGAGCTTCTGCGCCTTGCCGCCGTCGATCTGCAGGCCGATGCCTGGGGGAATGAGGCGGCCGGTCGGCACCGTCACCTGGAACACCTTGCGGTTCACCTTGCCCTTGAGCTCGATCAGGCTGACGCCGGTGACGAGCTGGCCGTTGCCGGCGGTGACGATGTTCTGCACGTTGCAGATGTCGACGTCTTCCTGCTTGGTGCAGGCCTTGAACCAGCCTTGCGGAATCTGCGGCTGCTGCTGCGCCGAGGCGGTGAAAAGCCCGGCGCCCAGAACGCCGACCACGCCTGCGGCCAGCACCGAAAGGCGATACGCGTTGCTCGTCATATGGTGCACTTTCCTCTCAAATGATCCCGGGGAACCGGCTTCTTCGTGCCGCGTGGTCCCGCTACCTGTTGCCCAAATGAGGCAACAGCATGACTTCGGAGCGCGTGTTACACTGCCAGCGACGCCGAATCCAGCCCGGTTTCCGCGATTTCTTCCTGGTTTCTCCTCCCTGGACGAGCCTCGATCGGCGATGCATTGGTTGAACCCATTTCCACCGGCGCGCGCCGATTCAATCGGCGGGCGAAATGCTCTAGGGTGCGTGCCGAATCACAAAACCGCCCGGCAAGGAGACGGTCATGGACCGCGTTCTCGTTCGGCTGATTGCCGCGACCTCGTTACTGGCCCTCTCGCTGCTTCCGGCCTTGTCGGAACCGAAGCACGGCATCGCCATGCAGGGCGAGCCGGCGCTGCCTGCCGACTATTCGCATTTCGACTACGTCAATCCCGATGCGCCGAAGGGCGGCAGCGTCACCTATTGCGTCGTCGGCAGTTTCGACAATCTCAATCCCTTCATCCTGAAGAGCCTGCGCACCACAGCGCGCGGCATGATCGACACGGTCTACGGCAACCTTGTCTTCGAGCCGCTGATGCAGCGCAATTACAACGAGCCGTTCAGCCTCTACGGCCTGCTCGCCGACAGCGCCGACATGGATCCCGAGCGCAAGAGCATCGAGTTCCATCTCAATCCCAAGGCCAAATGGTCGGACGGCCAGCCGGTGACGCCGGAGGACGTGCTGTTCACCTACGATGTCTTCACCGACAAGGGCCGCCCACCCTACAGCGATCGCATGAGCATGATCGCCAAGCTGGAAAAGACCGGCGACCACAGCGTGAAGTTTACCTTCAACGACAAGGCCAATCGCGAATTCCCGCTGATCATCGCGCTGACGCCGATCATCCCGAAGCACGCCTTCGACAAGGACACCTTCGACAAGACCACGCTGAAGCCGCTGGTCGGCAGCGGCCCCTATACCGTGGACAAGGTACAGCCCGGACAGCGCATCGTCTTTAAGCGCAATCCCGATTACTGGGGCAAGGATGTCCCCTCGAAGCGCGGCTTCGACAATTTCGATCAGATCACCATCGAGTATTTTCTCAACGCCAACGCCAAGACGGAGGCGTTCAAGAAGGGCATCTGCGCGCTCGACGACGAGACCGATCCGGTCAAGCGCGACCGCGATATCGACTTCCCGGCGTTCCGCAAGGGTGAGGTGAAGCAGGAATTTTTCGACACCGGCATCCCGCCCGTGGTGACGGGCTTCCTGTTCAACACCAGGCTGCTGAAGTTTTCCAATCCGGTCGTGCGGCGCGCGCTCGGCATGCTCTACGACTTCGAGTGGGCGAACAAGAACCTGTTCGCCGGGAAGTTCAACCGCACCATGAGCTTTTGGCAGAACTCCGAGCTGTCCGCGCTCGGCCATCAGGCTGACGACCGCGAGAAGGCGCTGCTTGCCCCTTACCCCGGCCGCGTGCCAGCCGAGGTGATGGACGGCACCTGGCGGCCGCCGGTCACCGACGGCTCCGGCCAGGATCGCAAGGTGCTGCGGGCAGCCTTCGAGCTCCTGAAAGGTGCCGGCTATCACGTGGAGGATGGGCGGATGCTCGATCCTGAAGGCAATCCCTTCGGCTTCGAGATCATGACGTCGTCGCAGGACGAGGAGCGGCTTGCGGCCCTCTATCAGCGCACGCTGGAGAAGATCGGCATCGATGTCACCATCCGCAGCCTCGACGGCGACCAGATCCAGTCGCGCAAGCAGCGGTTCGACTTCGAAGTCCTGATCGGCACAAGCGGCTTCAACAATTCGCTGTCGCCCGGCAGCGAGCAGGTCGGGCGCTGGGGATCGGTTGCCGCCAGGCAGGAAGGGTCATTCAATCTCGCCGGTGTTGCCGATCCCGCCGTCGACGCGGCGATCAAAGCGATGCTGAACGCCCGCGCCAAGGAAGACTATGTCGCTGCGGTGCGCGTTCTCGACCGGCTGCTGATCTCCGGCAACTACATCGTCCCCATGCAATACAACACGCAGCAGTGGCTCGCTTACTGGAGCTACCTGGAACATCCGCAAAAGACCCCCATATTCGGCTATCAGCTGCCGACATGGTGGCGAAAGCCCAACTGACGAAACCCTGCCCGACACGGATCAAGCAAGGAGACGAGTATGAGCGCCGAGAACTCCATCACCGTCGATGTGGTGTCCGACGTCGTCTGCCCCTGGTGCTTCATCGGCCAGAAGCGGCTGGATACGGCGATTGCCGCCGTCGGCGATGTCGACGTGCACGTGCGCTGGCGGCCCTTCCAGCTCGATCCGACCATCCCGCAAGGCGGCATGGATCGCCGCGAATACATGCTGGGCAAGTTCGGCAGCGAGGAGCGCATCCGTCAGATCCATGCGCGCATAGAACCGCTCGGCGAGGCGGAAGGTATCCGTTTCGCCTTCGGCGCCATCAAGGTCGCGGCCAACACGCTGGACGCGCACCGCGCCATACGCTGGGCGGGTGCGGCCGGCGAGGACGTGCAGAACCGGCTGGTGCGCCGGCTCTTCCAGCTGAATTTCGAGGAAGGCGCCAATCTCGGCGACCATGCCGTGCTGGTCGAGGCGGCCCGCGAGGCCGGCATGGACGCTTCGGTGGTCGAGACGCTGCTGCCCACCGACGCCGATGTCGAGGCCGTGCGCAACGAGATCGCCACCGCCTCGCGCATGGGCATCACCGGCGTGCCTTGCTTCCTGCTCGAAGGCAAATATGCCGTGATGGGCGCGCAAGACGCCGACACGCTTGCCGACGCCATCCGCCAAGTCGCCCAGGCCAAGGCACGCGGCGAATTGGAAACGGCGGGCTAAAGCAATTCCAGAAAAAGTGTGAAACGGTTTTCCGTCCGGAATTGCGTTAAAACAGCGCTCCTATTTTACCGTCACCCTCGCCTTGCTGACGAAGAAACCGTGGCCGCTGCTGCTCGTGCAGGTCAATCCTTTCGTCGAAGAGAGGCAAGTGAATGACCCCTTGCTCCAGCTGTTGCCGTAGCCAAGCTTGGTGGCGTCACTGCAGCAGCCCTGCTCGCCGGGGTTCTTGATAAGCGTCGCCGGTCCCTTCGGCCCCAGGATCACCGTTACATAGCTCGGCTCGACACGGGAACAGGAAAGCTCTGGTCCGCCGTCCCGCGGCTGGTAGGTGCTGGTGCCGCCTTTCGGCGTGTAGATGCAGCCGATTGCCGGCATGTGCCTGCGGCAGCCAGGCGAAGGCCGCGAGCACCGCGGCTGAAAATATGCGTGCAGACATTCCGATCCCCCTCGATGCGAGCCAAATCGCTGCTGAGAGTCCATCCCGAGGGGCAAGAATTGTCAAATGCCGTTCGGCCGCGCGGCGGTGGCGACAGGAAAAACCAATGCCGTCGCCGAGTTCATTCCCGAGCGTTCACGAGCTTCGCGAGGGGGGATCGGACAAGCCGGAAAGAGGATGAAGGCACGACGCTTTTCAGCCTTTTTCGATCGTTGCCGGTCGTGAAACCGCCCGGCCCGCACGGCATTTTCGTTCACGAAACCGTGTTTTCACTTTCCCTAAGGGAAAGCTGGCGCCATCCTTGAAATGCCCACTCAACCCGCTGGAATAAAACACAAAATTCGCACCCGAGGTGTCCCTCTCGCGGCTCCGTTCTGTTGCCCTCATGCCACGGCGGGTAACCCTGTTCACATTCGGGGGCAGAAAATTAATGGAAAATGATCAATTGGTGTTACCATATGTAACAAAACAAGAAAGGTTTGGGCGGGATCGTGATTCGGGTCGGTAGACCGCGACGTACAGTACCGGAGCAAACATTCAGCGAGGCGGCAAGGCCCTCGTACCTGACGCCGGTATCGTCGATGCGTACATTCTGGGGGCTGATGCGAGCCTACTGGTTCTCCGACCGGTGGAAGGAAGCCTGGACCCTCACCCTCGTCATCGCGCTGCTGACGGCGCTCTCCAGCAAGGCCGGCGTGTGGTTTGCCATGGCATCGGGCGAGCTGGTCAATTCGATCGCCTTCTTCCACGACGCAGCCAACACCAATCCGCTGCAGTCGCTTCTGACCAATGCCGGCATATTGATGCTGCTGGTGGTGCTCAAGGACGCCGGTTTCACCGGCGTGCGCAATCTCGTCTCCGCCACATTGCATCGCAAATGGCGTGGCTGGCTGAACAACCAGTTCAACCAGGCGCTGCTCGACGGCAACCATACCCATTTCCATGCTCAGCACGGCTCGGTAGCCGGCGGTATCGTCGCTCCCGACAACATCGACCAGCGCATCCAGGAATCGATCAAGGACATGACCGGCGGCGCGATCGGCCTCGCCATGGGCGTGCTGGGCGTCGCGACCTCGCTCTATTTCGTCGGCGAGAATCTCATTGGGGCCTCCGTGGAGGTCAAAGGGCTGGAGTTTCTCGGCGGCTATGGCAGCGCCGTGCTCGCCTTCCTGGCGGTCGCCACCTACGTGCCGCTCAACACCTGGATCGCGGTGAAGCTCGGCGGACTGCTCGAACGTCTCAACATCCGCATGCAGCAGGCCGAGGGCAGCTATCGCGGCGAATTGACGACCTTCCTGCGCCGCAGCTTCCATGTTGCCGCCTCGCACGGCGAGGATGTGCAGAAGGCAATGCACGACAAGCTCTACGTCGACATCGACAAGACATGGGGTCGGCTGAACGTCGTCAACACCAGCTACATGTCGTTCGAGCTGATCTACAATTTCATCGGCGCCCGCATCGTCTCTTACGGCCCCGGTCTCGTGCCGTTCATCCACAACGGCTTCGACCTCAAAGGCTACATAACCGGCTCGGAAATGGTCGCGCAGCTGATCAGCCAATGTTCGTGGTTCATCCATGTGATGCCCGCGATCGCCACGCTCAGAGCCAACAGCCAGCGCGTGACCGAGCTCGCCAACGCCATCGAGAATGTCCAGCAGCCGCAGGAGTTCTATCGCCAGACCGGCCGCTCCGACTTCAGCTATGCCACGCAGAATCCGGTGTTCGGCCTGACCATCCAGAAGCTCGAGCTGGCGCACCAGGGCGAGGACGCAACGCCCTTCCTCAGCGCCGCCAACCTGCGCTTCCGTCGTGGCGAATGGACCTTCCTCAAGGGTGAGTCCGGTTGCGGCAAGACCTCGCTGATCAAGGCGATCAACGGCCTGTGGCCCTATGGCCGCGGCACTATCGTGTTCCCGGAAGGGGTGACGAGCTTCTATGCCGCCCAGGAGGTCAAGCTGCAGCAGGTTTCGCTGAAGCAGCTAGTCTGCCTGCCGGGGTCGGAAAACGAGCACAGCGACATGCAGGTGGCGGCGGCGCTGCACAAGGCGGGCCTCGGCGAATTCATCGGGCACCTGACCGATGAGACCCGCGAGGGCAAGATCTGGGATCAGGTCCTGTCCGGCGGCCAGAAGCAGAAGCTGGTGGTCGCCCGCATCATCCTTCGGCAGCCCGGGCTGCTGTTCCTCGACGAGGCAACCGGCGCGCTCGATCCCGAGGGCAAGATCGCCTTCCATGAAGCCATCAAGGCCAATTGCCCCCATGTGACGGTGATCAGCGTGATGCACGAGGCCGTGCCGCCGCGCTCGCTCTCCGGGGAGGAGTTCTACCACAGCGTCGTCGCGATCACCGACGGCGTCGCGACCAAGAAGCCTCTCGCCCCAAGCCTGCCGCGCGAGCTCACGACCATCCTCGCGCAGCAGCCTCGGCCGGCCGAGGACAGATGGCTGCGCTTCCGGCGGCTGAAGCAGAAATAGCAGTCATACCAAGCCTTTGTGCGGTCCGCTGGTGGCGGCACCGGCCGTGATCGATCACAGTCTCGCGATCCGGCATCCGTTCGCTTACTTTCAGCGCTCTCCACGATTGACTCGGCAAGACGCGCACTTATGTTGCGCCCGCTCGCAGCACTCTAACCCGCGAGCAGAAAGGTCAACCCGCCATGCCTGGCGACAGTCGCAGTCGAACGCAACCGCCGTCCGCCTTGACGTGACCTGACGGCTCACGTCCTGCCGGACGGCAAGGAGTGAGCCATGAACGAATTCGTACCCGTATTGGACGACGAAGCGATCGCCGTCGCCCGTGTTCTTGCCAACGATCACGTCGCCGACGTCGTCGAAGCCCTCAACCGCGAACCCCGTGAGACGGCCATCGAGCTGCTCTGCGCGGTTCCGTTCGAGCGGCTGGTCGAAATCTTCGACCAGCCGGAGCTCGAAAGCGCGCCTGAGCTCGCCGAAGCCCTGCCGCGCGCCAAGGCGGGCAAGCTGTTGACCGCCATGTCGGTCGACCGCGCCGCCGACATTCTGCGCGAGCTCGACGAGCCTGCGCGTTCGGAATTGCTTGGCGCGCTTGCTCCGTCGCTGCGCGCAACGCTGCTCTCCATTCTCGGCTATCCCGAAGAGAGCGCCGCCTCGATCATGACGACGGAGTTCGTCAGCGTGCCGTCGGACTGGACCGTCGGCCGCACGCTCGACTACATCCGCAAGGTCGAGCGCACCCGCGAGACCGTCTATGCCATCTACATCACCGATCCGGAGACGCAGCTCCTGCTGCGGGCGACGGGTCTGCGCAGGCTGATCACCGGCGAGCCGGAGGACTCGATCCTGTCCGTGGCGCCGGACCGCATGCCGGTGACGGTCACGCCGCTGACCGATCGCGAAACGCTGGCGCAGACGATCTCCAAATACGACCTGCTCGCCGTGCCGGTTGTGGATCACGGCAAGATCCTCGGCATCGTCACCATCGACGACATCATCGACACCATGGTCGAGGAAACGACCGAGCACGTGCATCGTTTCGGCGGCATGGAGGCGCTGGACGAGCCCTATATGAAGATGGGCTTCCTCGCCATGATCCAGAAGCGGGCCGGATGGCTCTGCGCGCTGTTCCTCAGCGAGATGCTGACGGCGAACGCCATGCAGAGCTATGAAGGCGAGCTGGAGAAGGCGATCGTGCTCACCCTCTTCATCCCGCTGATCATGAGCTCGGGTGGCAATTCCGGCTCGCAGGCCACCTCGCTGGTGATCCGCGCGCTGGCGCTGCGCGAGATCGGCCTGCGCGACTGGTGGCGGGTGGCGCTGCGCGAGCTGCCGACCGGGCTGGTGCTCGGCTCCATCCTCGGCATGGTCGGCATCTGCCGCATCGCGCTCTGGCAATATTTCGGCTTCCACGACTACGGCCCGCACTGGATGCTGATCGCGGCGACCGTGGGCGCGGCGCTGATCGGCATCGTCACCTTCGGCTCGCTGTCGGGCTCGATGCTGCCTTTCGCGTTGAAGCGCATCGGCTTCGATCCGGCCAGCGCCTCGGCGCCGTTCGTCGCCACGCTCGTCGACGTCACGGGGCTGGTCATCTACTTCTCGGTGGCGCTGGTGATCCTGCGCGGCACCTTGCTCTAACCAATAACTTCACCGCCGCGGGTATCGCCGGCGGCGCGCTTCTCGACTTGGCCTTAAACCCGCTCGCCGTCCTTCACGCGGTAGGTCGGCTTATACATGGTGACGAGCTCCTCCGCCGCGGTCGGATGGACGGCCATGGTGCGGTCGAAATCCTCCTTGGTCAGCCCTGCCTTCAGCGGAATGCCGAGAAGCTGCGCCATCTCGCCGGCGTCCGGCCCCAGAATGTGGGCGCCGAGCACCTTTCTCGTGGCGCCGTCGACTACCAGCTTCATCAGCATCTTCTCGTCGCGGCCCGAAAGCGTGTGCCGCATCGGGCGGAAGGAGGCACGATAGACCTCGATGTCCGGGAACCGCTTGACCGCCTCATCCTCGGACAGGCCGACGGTGCCGATCTCCGGCTGCGAGAACACGGCTGTCGGGATGGTGTCGTGGTCCGGCGATGTCGGGTTGCCCTTGAAGGCGGTCTCGATGAAACACATCGCCTCGTGGATGGCCACCGGCGTCAGTTGCACGCGGTGGGTGACGTCGCCGATCGCCCAGATGTTGTCGATATTGGTGCGGGAATATTTATCGACAACGATCGCGCCGGTCTTGCCGAGTTCCACGCCGACACCTTCAAGCCCCATGTTCTCGGTATTCGGGATGCGGCCGATGGCCAGCATGACCTGGTCGACCGTCAGCGTCTGGCCGCCGGAGAGCAATACGTCCAGCCGGCCGGCCGGGTTCTTGCGCACCCACTCGGAAACCGCGTGGCAGATGATCCTGATCCCCTTCTTCTCCATGGTCTCGTGCAGCGAACGGCGAAGGTCCATGTCGAAACGGCTGAGGATTTCCTGGCCGCGATAGACAAGCGTGGTTTCCACGCCGAGCCCATGGAAAATATTGGCGAATTCGACGGCAATGTAGCCGCCGCCCTCGATCATGATCGCCTTTGGCAGCTCCTTGAGGTCGAAAGCTTCGTTGGAGAAGATGCAATATTCATGGCCGGAAAGCGCCGGATGCGGCGCCGGCCTGCCGCCGGTGGCGATCAGGATCTGGTCGGCGGTGACGGTGCGGTCCTCGGCAGTCAGATAGACGGCGTGCTTGTCCACGAGCACGGCGCGCGAGTGGAAGGCCTCGCCGCCCGCGCCCTCGACATTCTTCTTGTAGATCGCCTCCAGCCTGGCGATCTCCTTGTCCTTGTTGGCGACCAGCGTCGGCCAGTCGAAGCTTGCCTCGGGCACCGTCCAGCCATAGCCGGCGGCATCGGCGAAATGTTCGGGGAACTGGGAGGCATAGACATAGAGCTTCTTCGGCACGCAGCCGCGGATGACGCAGGTGCCGCCGTAGCGATACTCCTCGGCGATGGCGACGCGCTTGCCGAGCGAGGCAGCCACGCGAGCCGCCCTCACCCCGCCGGAGCCGCCGCCGATGACGAAGAGATCGTAGTCGTAACCGGCCATCGGATGGGCTCCTGTAGCATGAGAAGAACGAGCCAGAGGTAGGCTGCCAGGGGCCAAAAGAAAAGCCCGGGAAACCCGGGCTCTTCTGGTCCAGCGGCCGTGACCGGCTGAAGCGATCAGTTCTGCGAATTGTCGGCCGGAGCCGAACCGTCGGCAGGTGCCTGGTTGTCGGCCGGAGCGGAGCCGTCGGCGGGAGCGGTCGCATCCTGCGCGGGCTTGGCCGGAGCCGCGGCCTTGGCTGCGGCGGCAAGCGTTTCACCGACCTGCTGGGCGAGGTCGCGGGCGACGCCGTTCTGCCAGATGTCGGCCGCCTTCACGAGGTCGCGCGTGACCGCCGGGCCGCTATCGAGCAGCTTCTTGCCGGCATCCGAGCTGTAGAACGCGGCGATGTCGTTGAGGTCCTTCTCGGAGAATACCTTGGCGTAGGCAAGCGCCGCCTCCTTCTCGAGGTCGGCGCGCCGCGAAGCGAGGCCGATCGCCTTCTCGGTGACGGTCTTGCCGATCAGTTCCTGCATGTCGGGGTTCTTCTGGATCAGCTGATTCTCAAGCGCGGCCGCCGCCTGCGGCAGGATGTTGTCGAACGGGTCCGTGGCGTGGATAGCCACAACTGCGGCCCGCGCGGCCTTGAGGTGCGATTCGCTGATATCCTGCGAAAACGCCGGCGAGGACAGCGCAAGGACGGCTGAGGCTGCCAGAAGCGTCGAAAGGCGGCGAACCCGTTTATGCAACATCATGGTCGATAGAACTCCCTGGTTTTCGGGCGGCATGGACGGTTTGGATGCCGTCGCCGCCGGCGATGATGGCCGTTGACGCCAGCCCGATGAATAGACCGTGCTCGACAACACCTGGAATGGCGAAGAGAGCATTCGAAAGCGCTCTTGTATCCGGAATGCGGCCAAAAGATGCATCGAGGATAAAGTGGCCGCCGTCTGTAACAAATGGCTGCCCCCCCGTCATCCTCAATGTCACCGGGCCGGCAAGGCCGAGGCTTGCCGCCGCCGCTGCGACCGCGATCTCGGTGGCGCGCAGGCCGAACTTGTTGACCTCGATCGGCAGCGGGAAACGGCCGAGGGTCTCGACCATCTTGGACTGGTCGGCGATCACGATCATGCGCTGGGACGCCGCCGCGACGATCTTTTCGCGCAGGAGCGCCCCGCCGCCGCCCTTGATCAGCGTCAGTGCCGGGTCGATCTCGTCGGCGCCGTCAATGGTGAGGTCGAGCTCGGGCGTTTCCTCCAGCGTCGACAGCGGCACGCCGAGCTCGCGGCAGAGTGCCGCGGTGCGCTCGGACGTGGGCACGCCGATGACGGCAAGCCCGGTCGCGACCTTCTCGGCCAGCAGCCGGACGAACTCGTCGGCGGTCGTGCCGGTGCCGATGCCGAGCCGCATGCCGCTGCCGACATGGGCGAGCGCCGCGCGCGCGGCCTCGACCTTCAACTGCCTTGCATCCATGCCGCTGTTATCCCGATTTCGCTGGTTTGGCGCGCCTCCTAGCATTTTTGCCTGCCCCGTCAAAGGCTCTGCCTGTGGACCGATAGAGGCTGCTTGCTTGACCACCGCGCAGCTTGTATCGGCTGCGGCATTTCAATCGCCGCAGGAATTGACCATGACTCGACCGATCATCGTGTTCGACCTCGACGGGACGCTCATCGACACCGCGCCGGACCTGCTCGACAGCCTCAACCACAGCCTGGCGGCCGGCGAACTTGCGGCAGTCGACGAGACCGGCTTCAGGCGCTTCGTCGGCCATGGCGGCCGCGTCATGATCGAGCGCGCGCATGCGGCGCAGAACAAGGCGCTGGTGGCGGAAGAGCATGACCGGCTGCTGAAGCTTTTCCTCGACCACTACACGATCAACATTCCAGGCAAGTCGCGCCCCTACCCCGGCGTCGTCGCGGCGCTCGACCGCTTGCAGGCCGCCGGCTACATGATGGCGGTCTGCACCAACAAATATGAAGCCAATTCGGTGGCGCTGATCGGCGCGCTCGGCCTGGAAAAGTACTTCGCGGCGATCTGCGGCCAGGACACTTTCGCCTTCCGCAAGCCCGACCCGCGTCACCTGACCGAGACGATCAGGCTGGCCGGCGGCGACCCGCACAACGCCCTGATGGTCGGCGATTCGCAAACCGACATCGACACCGCCAAAGCGGCCGGCATTCCCGTCGTAGCCGTCGATTTCGGCTACACCGACCGCCATGTGCGCGAGTTCGAGCCGACGCTGGTGATCTCGCATTTCGACACGCTGACGCCCGATCTGGCTGAGCGACTGATTGCGGCGGCGCGCTGAGCCTTGGCGCAACGCGATCGGAGCCACGAAATCGATCCCCAAGAGAACGTCGGCACATTGCCTTGACTTCGCGCACCCGCCTCCCTTATATCGCGGCTCGCTTCGGCCTTCGGGCCACAGGCGGGCGATTAGCTCAGCGGGAGAGCACACCCTTCACACGGGTGGGGT
Source organism: Mesorhizobium dulcispinae (assembly GCF_033977345.1). NCBI lineage: Bacteria > Pseudomonadati > Pseudomonadota > Alphaproteobacteria > Hyphomicrobiales > Phyllobacteriaceae > Mesorhizobium > Mesorhizobium dulcispinae. Next base: position 232,557 of record NZ_JAVIIY010000002.1, on the reverse strand, counting down.
CGCAGGTTCAATCCCTGCATCGCCCACCATCCAACTCTCTGATGGAGTTGGATGATCTGGCCTCGACGAACTCCCTGAATGCGCACCAGCGGATAACCGGCGCCCGGATGGCTGCTCAAATCAGCCCTCTCCTCACATTCATGCGCGTCACGGCCGTCACCAGAATAGCGCCGGTCATGAAATAGAGCGTGGCAATGATATGGCCTTGGTGGAAATGCAGCCCGGCAAACAGCAGGGCCATGACCACGGCAAGAAAGGCGATGATGCGCGAGAATTCATCGGGCATGGGGCGACCTTGTAGCAAAGGAATGCGTTGGGTGGCCGCCCTCATTCAGCCGCTCGCTCCATAGACCGGGTTTCGACTTTTCGCAATCGGCCGAGTAGCGAAGCCCACGCCTCAGACCAGATCCACCTCGACCCACAGCCCACCCGGTCCCCGGGCCGGATCGCGCGGTGCGCTGCGCACGGCCTGGATCGAGCCGAACGGCGCGGCAAAAGCCGGCTTGCCGTTGGCGTCGGCCAGCCACGGATCATCGGCGCGGATGACGCGGCCCTTCGTCCTTGTCTCGAGCGCGGTCAGGATGCCGTCATAGGGCATCTCGCCCCAGTGCACTTTTACCGCATCCACCTTGTTGGTGGGGATGAAGGCCGACAGGTCGGCGCTGGTCAGCAGGTCGAACCCCTGTTTTTCCGGCGTGGCGTTCTGGCTGCCGTGATGCGCGACCTTGAGATAGACCGTGCGAGCCAGAAGGTCGGCCGACGTGACGGTGCCCTGCCCCACCGGCCATTTCAGGTCCTTCCAGCTCAGCCAATTGCCGATCTGGGCGTCACCCGGAAACAGGACCACCCGGCCGCTGTCGATGAACTCGAAGGCGAGCACCAGGCTGGTGTTGTTGACGCCGCGATCGAGCTGCATGGCAAGGTCGGCGGCGATCCCCATCCAGTCTGCGTCGATGCGGCGCCACGACTGGTCGCGATCCTCCATCGAGGCCGCGCCGGAGACCGGTCCGGAATAATGCTTGCGTGTAAAGGCGCCGATATCGACGGCCGGATCGCTGCCTTTGTCGCCGTTCAGCGCCGCCGACAGCGGCGTGCCGATATTGCGTTCGAAGGGACTGAGTTCGTCCACAAAGGTTGGATCGTCGTCTTGATTCATCCTGAGCCCGGATGCGAGCGCCCGCGCGAACGGTCCGCCGCTCGCAAGCGGAAACATCTCGCTCGCCTTTTCCTCCAGCCGGAGCGCCGCCTTGTCGCGCGGCGGCCCGAGCACATAAATCCGAAGATTGGGCAGTTCCGCGATCGATTGCGGCGGACCGCCGGGCTCGAAATAGGTGGGCGATGGTTTTGCGGACAACTTTGCCGCGGCATCGCGCGCCGAGCGCACCCGCTCACCGGCGGCGCCGAATTGGAAGCCGAGCACGGACTGCAGCCCGTCGCGGACGCCCGCCATGTAAGGACTGAGCCCCTGGATGCCGTCCAGCTTTTGGCCGACGCCCTGCAGCGCCGCCAGCGCCTGGCCCTTGAACTTGTCGAGTTCAACGGCCTCAGTGTCCGCGGGATTTTCGCTCCACGCCATCCAGACGTCGCCGACGACAAAGTCCTTGAACAGGTCCTTTGCCGTCAGGAACCCCGAAACATGGTCCCAGTGCTCATGGGTGATGACAAGCACATCGATCCTGCCGCCGGTCTGTTTCTTGAGATCGGCAACGATGTCTGCGACAAGCGCCGGGCCGCCGGCGATCGAGACGTGGATGCCGCAGTCGATCAGCATGCGAAAGGGCGAGCCGTCCGGCTTCGTGAAAGTAAGCAGGTGGCAGTCGCCGATGCCCTGGCAATAGTGCCGGACCGTGACGGCCGATGCGAGCGCTGCCGCGGGAGCCGCCCCCGCAGGCCTTCTCCTTGTCGCTGGCCTTCTAGACATGATCATCGTCTCCGTCGCTGGCGTGCAGCAGAGCGAAGGGTTCCGACACCTCGCCACCGAAATAGAGTGCTCGCAAGGGCGACAGGTAGTTTGCCGCCATCGTCCCGGCCTGCCGCTTCTGCCGGTCCGCGCTGCCGGTGTTCTTGATGATCGAGTAGCGGATCTCCTCAAAGCCTTCGCGCGGATCGATGATGATCGTGGCACCGCCGCGGAACCAGAAGAAGCCGTCGCCCCTGTTGACGCCTTGCGGCGCCGGCGTGCCGTCGAAGGCGATGGGTATCCGCTGCTGGATGACGGCGACCACCTCGACGCGGAATGAGCCGTCCGGCTCGACGCGCCGCGTCGGGCGCACGCTGTAGATGTCGAAGGTCGTCTCGCCTTTCTTCGGCTGGTGCATGACCGTGCCGTCCTCGTTGTAGCGCGGCAGATCGGGCAGCAGGCCGAACTGCTTGTAGAGGTCCGGATTGGAGGCGAAGGCCTTGTGCATCGCCTTCCACAGCGCGTAGCGGTTCCTGTCGTTGAGGGCGAAGATCTCGGAGCGCTTCAGCTTCTGGTTCCAGCCGAGATCGATCTTGGCAAGCAAGCCCTTCAGCCAGGGAGGCGAAGGATCTTCCGGCGCGCTCCAGGCGAGCGTCTCTTCCGAAATGGTGCGCACGTCGCGCGGCAGGAGCTTCCATTTGCGGAAGGATTCCAGGAACGCCAGGCGATAGTGCAGCGGATCGTCGGGATAGGCATCGCGGTCGGCGGTGATCAGCGCCCGCAGATACTCGCCGAAGGTGATATCGACGGCCGGGCAATAATCGAGCGCGCGGATGCACATGGTCAGCATCTGCCTGGCGGTCTTGGCGACCTCGTCGGTCAGCCGCTCGACAAGGCTCGGATGCAAGGTGCCCGCCGGCAGTATGCCTGTGCCGCCGGTGGCAAGCTGGATCAGATCGTCGGTGCGGCGGTCGGCGATGGCGATGAACGCCTGGTAGACGGCGAAGACGAGGATGGAGCCGCGGTCATGCGCCTCGAACGTCTTGTCATAGTCGAGGTCGGCCATGCCGGCGCCGCCATATTCACGCAACGGCCCTGCCCTTCCGCTGCCCTCGCCGAACTGCCTGGCGATGCCGGAAAGCAGCGAGGCCGCCGACACATCGCCCCTTGCCTTGCCGATCTCGAAATTCACCAGCTCCTTCAGCGTAAAATGCTGGAACAGCGCGACGATGTCGGCAAAGGCCTCATGAAAGGCAGGAACGTCCGGATTGGACGCTTCCTGGAAGCGGCGATGCAGCCCGTCGAGCAGCGCATGCGACATCTCGTGCGCAATGATATCGCTGGACAGGCAGGAAAACACCGTCGTCCCGGGCGTGGTGACGTCGCCCTCATTGCCGGTCGCCGGGAAATAGCCGAACAGCAGCGCCTTCTTTTCCGGGCTGTAATAAGCGTTCTCGGCGCGCAGCGCGTGCGGATAGATGCGCAAGCGCGGCACATAATGCGCTTTCACCGCCATGTCGCCGTTGCGGCCGGGGCTTTGCGAATAATGCGGCGCCCACAGCGCCCGCCGCCCGAGCGCGCGCTCGAAATGGCCGATCGTGGTCATGGCGACCGCATAGACCATCTGCTGGTGGAACTTGGGATTGCCTTCCGAAGGCGCCAGGCCGTCCTGCGCCAGAAGCACCTTGTCGTTGAGGTCGACCGGGTCGTAGACGCGGTCGGAGGCCGGATCGACATCGACCACTTCGAGATATTCGCCGATAGGGCCCGGCGCCAACGGCTTGACGGCCGACGGTTCGTCGTCCCAGGGAACCGAAAGCGTCGCCTGGTAGACCGACACCGAGTCCAGCCGCTTGGCGACCGAAGGGTCGAGCGCGTAGATGCGCAGGCGCCGCTGCGGCGGCGGCAACGGACGCGGCTTGCGCTTGATCGGCGCCGGGCTTGCCGCGGGAGCGGCGACCGGCACCGGCCTGGCGCCGGCCCTGCCCAGCAGCCCTTCGAGAAAGGCTCTGAGCGGTTTCGACGGATTGCCTTCGTCGAGAGCGGCTTCGAGATAGCGGTTGCGCGCCGCGGCCGAAATGGCGGCCGGGTCGCCGTCGGGATCGGCGATTGCCTGGTCGACGGCGACCGTGCTCTGCGCCATCTGCATCAGCTCCAGCCCCAGCATCCTCTGCCGTTGCAACGCAGCGGGCGACTGGGCCGCAAGCGAGTTGCCGCCGGTCAAGAGATCGAGCCAGCTCCACGTATAGGTCGCCGGCGGCAGTTTCTGCAGCTGGTTCTCCGCCGGCGGGGCGATTGCCAGCGCATCGAAGGCGCGCACCACCCCTTGCCCGATCTTCTCCAGCGTCTCGGCTGCGCTCATCTTCGGCGTCGATTTCTGCGCCGCCTTGAACAGCGCGAAGCGCACGGCCTCGACGCGCATCCAGGGCTGCGAATAATTCTTAACGACGTCCCAGTGCTCGGCCAGCCAAAGCGCCGCCGCTGCGGCGACCTGGGGCGTCGCCGCCGATGTGCCGTTGCCGTCCATGTCGACGACCTTGGCGCAGTCGATCTCCGCCCAGGGCACATTCGGCGTATAGGCGCCGAGCGCCGTCTTCATCTTCGAGGCGGGACCGTAATTGCCTTGCATGGTGCCAAGGTCGAGGCCGGCATAGGCGCGGCCGTCTCCCATCACGCCGCAAGCCGCCAGCACGCGGTTATAGCGGGCTGGATAGACGATGCTGCGCGGCGTGATGGTAAAATTGTTGCCGGCCGCCGTGACCATCACCACGCCGCTGTCGTAAGCGAGGTTGACGGCATCGACGAGAGCCTGCGAAGCGAGGCCGCCCATGCTCATCGACAATAGCTGGGCGCCTTGCTGGCGCGCATAGTCGATGCCTTGCACCATCGTGCCCGTCGTCAGCCGCACCACCCAGTCGGCGATGCGGACCGGCAGGATATTGGTCTGCGGGGCGCCGCCGACGAAATCGGTGAAGCCCGGCCAATGCGGCGACGTGCCGTCGAGCTTGTTGCCGGCAAGCAGGCTGAGCGTGCCGGTTCCATGGCCGCGATTGCTGGTGAGCGTGCCGGCAGGCGCATGATCGGTCGCGTTGTTCGGCCCGGTGCCGTCGTCGACGAAATTGCGCTGCTTGGCTGCGAGAAGCCCGCTCGGCAAGGTGCGGTGGCCAGGATCGAAACCGGTATCGAGATGGGCGATGATAATGTTGGACTGCTTGGCGCCGACCTTGCTGCGGGCAGCCGCGAACTGGCTGAAGGTCGGGCCAGCGTTCCAGGCAACCACGCCCGGCACCGTCGCCTGCCTGCCGCTTGGGTCCTGGTCGTCGAATGCGCAGACCGGGCTGGCGCTCGCCGCCATGCCGCGGTCGCCGCCGCCGTTCCTATAGTCCCATTGCTGAACCATGTCGGGTTCGATCGCCAGGATATCGCCAGCCGCTGAATCTCCGCCGCGGGCGAAGAGTTCGTGGGCATCGTCCCAGGGATTGTCCGAGTCCGCTGCCTTGGGGGAAAGCCGCAGCCACGTCGCGCCACGGTCCGCCGCGGCCCCGAAGTCGGCGCCGGCAGCACCGGGCGGCACCGTCAGGATCGGTTCGGCATCGATTCCTCCGATACCGAGCGACCGCCTTCGGGCTGCGATCCCGGCGCCATCACCACGAACCTTGATAAGGAGTCTCCTCGCCATGGCGTGCCCCTCCTCGGAAGTGGAAACCATGGCGTGGACTGTCAACCTCAGTCAAGCCAAGTCCCAAACCATGCTTCGATCGATCTGTTTGCCAACTAGGAAACTGGGCCGATTGTATTTCCGCGCCAATATGCTTGGCGGCTGCAACATACATTCGGCAAATGACAATCGCGCCGGCCGGCAAGCGCTTCTGTGATCGCCTTCACATACGCCGGGCCGACTTCGCGCACAGATATCGCACCGGGTGGCACTGGCTTCTGCTTCAAATGCACGGGCTCGAATGGCTTCCGGGCCTGAAAGTGGGTCGGTCCTCGGCAGGGAGTTTCGATCACCTAGCCATTTTCAGATTTGCTGTTCGCGCGCGTCGGTCACCTCCCGCCACGCGCGCGGACGGCGTTTCGCAGATCGGTTCGCGTCCGCCAGCGTGCTCCGATCCCGTTGCAAGGAAAGTTGCCGGCTAAATTCGATGCCGGCAGCGCACGTCTGGCGCTCGATCTCCCAAAGGCCGTCGTGTGTTGCCGTAGTCGCCACGAAAGGAGACCAGGCCTTGATCGAGCATGCACTTGTCATACAATTTCCGCTTAACGAGAGGCGGAATCGCACCATGTCCACGGCCAGCGCAGACGACAGGAGCACCCTGCCGCGTCTGGCGCGGATCGATCCGCGCCAGTTCGATCTGCTGTTCGGCGGCTGCAAGGTAGAACGCTATGCCGCCGGTCAGCACCTGTTCGTCCAGGAGGACGCGTCCGACCGCATCTACGGCGTGATGAGCGGCACGGTCGAAATCTCGCTCTACTCACCGGGCGGACAGAAGCTGGTGGCCAATATCGAGCTGTCGCGCAGCCTCGTCGGCGAGATCGGCGCCTTGGATGGACGCCCGCGCACGGCAACCGCCATCTGCCTCACCGCATGCGAGCTGGTTTCGCTTAGTCGGGCGCAACTCTTTGATCGTATTGAAAAAAATCCACCGCTGGCGCGTGCCATGATCGAACTTCTGTGCACGCGACTGCGCTGGGTCAGCGGCGAGCTGGGCGACCAGGCCTTCTTCGGCATCGAGGCCCGGCTGGCCAAGCGGCTGGTGTTCTTGAGCAGCGTCATGGCTGATCCCGCCGGCTGGGTTCCGATCTCGCAATCGGAGCTCGGCGAATTCCTCGGCGCGACGCGCGAGTCGGTCAACAAGACACTCAACGACTGGCGCAACAGGCACATGATCGCCATCAAACGCGGCGGGCTGCGCATCACCAATGCCGCCGCGCTCAACCAGATCGCCGAGTCGCAGGACGACGACTGAGCGGTTTTTGACCCCGAATCAGAGCCGCGAAATCAGGTAGCGCAGCGCGGACCGGCTCGGCATGAAGAAGTAGCCGCCGCCTTTCGTGGTGACGAATTGCGGCATGTCCCTGAGCACCGTCACCTTTTCCCAGGACGGAATCGAGAACCGGCCGCCGCCATCGCGCGCGCCGATCGTCGGATCCTTTTCGCCGACAAGGCCCTGGAACGAACTCGACGAGACCCAGGTCTGCTGGATGAATTCGTACTGGCGCTCGATATCGGCGTTCAGGCACATGAAGAGAAGCCCCTTCTCGACCTTGCCGCTGCGGTCCTTCTTCTCATAGGTGCGGCCGACGCGCAGGATGCGGTGGCGCTTGCCGATCCTGATCTGCGTCTCGCGATCCTCGCCGAGCGAATCGCGTGGATTGGAACGGCGTATGTGCGAGCCGAGCGGACAGCGATGTCCCTGCGGGTCCTCGGCGCCAAGCGCGAAGTCGTTGTCGACGCCGCGGCTCGGGCGGCCGTCGGGGTTGCGCACCAGCGAACTGCCGTCCTGCCAGCGCCCGAGCATCTTGGCCGCCACCCAGCGCGGCGTGATAGCGTCGTCGCCGGTCTCGTGCGCGGCCTGCGCGGCGGCGTGCTTGCAGTAGTTATTGAACAATTCGACATGCTGTTCGAACTGGCGCATGACGAGGAACGAGCCGTTGCGGCCAAAATCGCGCGGCGGTGGAGGCTGGCCGGGGACCTGCCGGTTGCGCCGCACCTGCGACAGGATGCCGGTCCGGTCCTGCGCCGCCTGGACGGAGGGCGACGCCGGATAGAACCCATGCTCGTCGCGATAGCCGAACAGGAACTCGCCGGGCGCCAGCAGGTGCATCGGCGCGGCGCCCTTGTTGGCACGCGACGTACCCTTGACGATCGGCTGCGAGACGCCGTCGGCGAAGCCGAAATGCTCATAGGCGCGGGCGCGCTCCGGCTTGCGGCTGTTGCCGGCATCTTGGGTTTTCACGCCATCCTTCTTCGGCGGCTCGCGGTTCACGACGAGCGGCAACTCGGCGACGATTTTCATCCCCGCGCCGGTCGTCTTTCGTTTCGCGGCCGCGACCTCCCCCTTCAGCACCGCCGGCTTCTCGGCGTAGCAGATGACGACTGCGTCGACCGGCGCCTTGGCCGAACCCCACTGCCACCTGTCAGGCGCGTCGGGGCCGGTGTCATCGAGAATGCGGCTGCGCTCGGGATTGCCCATGCCGTGGCGAAAGGCGGCCGGGAAAGTATCCAGCGGATCGTCGTCGACGCCGCCCTTCAGCCCGAGACGGCGCAAGCCGTCGGGGCCGAAGGCCACCGTCATGGCGCGTCCGACCGGCACGCCGTCGCCGAAGCTTGTCTTGTCGATGACGAAATCCAGCCATGCTCTCCGTTGCATTGCCGGCAGCTCTTCGGGCACCCGGATCGCCAGCATATGCGCATGGCCGAGCGCGCCGAACGGACCGAAGAAGATCGATTGGATCTCGCCGGCTTCCAGTTCTTCGAGGGGCGAAGGCGCCGGTTCACGGCTGACGATTTCCGCCGGCCTTGCCTGCGGCCGCTGCAGCGAGCCGAACAGGCTCACCCAGTCGCGGGCCTCGTTGCCGGTGGCCGAAGCAATGCCGCGCCGAATCCTGGAGTTGATGCGGATGCGGGTGGTGTTGAGATGCGGATAGGCGGAGTACCAGAACAGCGTCGGCACCTGCTGACGCCGCGCCCAGCGCTTGAAGCGGTCACCGTCGCGCGCGCCGTCGAGGTAGAGCCAGCGTGTGCGCGGGTACCCTTCGGTGTTGCTCCAGACGCCGGTCAGGCCCTCCGACGCCTTGGCGATGAAGTCCTCCAGGTAGCTTTCCCAGCTGCCGCCGTAGTTGGAGAAGAACATCAGCTTGCCGGTGCCCGGCAGCAGCACCCAGCGAGCGAAGTGAATGGTGTTTATGGTGGCGAGGAACCCCGGCTTGAACACCTTCTGCGCCGATATCGAGATCAGATAGAAGGAAAGCCTCAGCGCCAGCCGCCGCAAGGTGCCAGCCTTCATCGTCGATATCGCGGTGAGATGGTTTTGCGCGCAGTGGTCCTCATTGGCGAGGATCCTGTCCAGGGCGCCGATATCGACGGGGGTGCTCTGCGGCCGATCCCTGTCCTCGAGTCGCCGCAGGCCGAGGAAGCACAAGCCGATGAACAGCAGGGCTATGGCGAGCAGCCCCAGCACCGCCAGCAGAAGCGCGGTGCCAGCAATCGCGATATTGGTGAAGGTGATGCCGTGGGGGTTCCCGAACACGAGCACATAGGTCATGCGCCAGCAGGCAAGGACGACGATCGCGACGGTGGCGAGCATCGCCGGCGCAAGCAGCGTCGTCGTCAAGGCCCGCCACCAGCGGCCCGGCGGTCGCTCCAGCAGGCTCTCGGCCGGCTCGAAGGCCCAGCCGAACTGTCCCAGCGACTGAGCATGCCGGCGCGCCTCGGTGAGCACTGCAAGGGCGTTGCCGGTGCCCGCGCGCGGCTTTTCGACGATCTCGCGCACACTGTCGGCAAGCTTGGCCTCGGCCAGGATACGGCGCACCGAATGACCGGGCGTTCCCGAAAAAACCAGCCCTGCCGTGCTACCGAAGGACGGCGATATCTCGATGTGATACTTCTTCAGGAAGTCCTCCAGCGAAGCGCCGTCCGGCAGACCGCACACGTCCCTGAAGATCGGCCGCAGGCGGTGGCCTATGGCCAGCGTGATGGCGCCGATGACATCGTCGGCGCTGCCGTCGCCCGAGATTTCGAATACGAGCGCGCCGGTCTCGAGGCCCGATTTCTCGTCCTTGCCGGTGGCGGCGACGGCCAGGCTGGTGAAATGAACCGTGCCGACCTTGTCGAGCGCATCGCCCGCCTCGTCGATCGCCGGGTTGCCGAGCGTGCCGACCTTGTCGCGCACGGCATACAGCGGCACCCCGCGCCTGATCGGGCAAACCACGGTGACCATCGACTGGTCGACCGTGCGGCAAAGCGCAGAGCGCTCGAAATCGACCTTGAGGCTTGTCGGATAGGCGCCGACATTGACCATCTTGCCGGCTCTGCCGCGCGCACGGCTGAGCCTGGGCTTGCTGAACAGGGCGCGAACGCATTCGCCGATCTGAATGCGGGCAATCTCGGCGCCGATGCACAGATGAATGCCGTGGCCGAACACCATGTAGTCGCGGTTCGGCCGCGAGGTGTCGAATTCGTTTGGCCGCTGCACGATTTCCGGGTCGAACATGGCCGAAAGCGTCGCCGGCATCACGACCGTTCCGGCCTTGACCAGGCGCTCGCGGCGCGTGCCCTGGCCGATGACCGCGTCGCGCCTAGTGTAGCGCCAAGGGCCGACCCAGATCGGCTTGAAGCGCATCGCTTCCAGTATCGCCCGGTCGAGCTTGTCGATGCTGTTTTCCGCCAGCGCCGCGTCGACTGCCTGCCGTGCATCGGCGCGCGACAGGATCACGTCCAGGCTATTGCCCCCGGCAAGTACGTTGGTCGGCACGAAGCCCGCGATCATGCCGAGCATGACCGAATGGATGTCGGGCAGCGACAGGCGCCCCTGATCCATGAGCGCGACGAGGCGGGCCAGCGGCCGGTTGTCCTTCCCTCCCCGGTCCCTGACCGCGGCGATCGAGCGGTCGATGACCTTGATCAGGCGATCGCCGCCGACGATTGCGAGCTGACGTGTCGTCGGGTTCGCCGTCGGATCGGAAAAGAACAGCGCGCTAAGCGCGATCGACCAGTCGGCAAACTCGGTTTCGTCGTCGATCTCGAGGCCGAAATAGTCACGGCAGATGCGCACCGGAACGATCTTCATCAACCCGGCGATGGCGTCGAAGCCGGGGCTGGCTCTGGTCATGATGTCGCGCGAGTGACGCTCCGCGATCGGCCGGACGGCGGCTTCGACTTCCGCCGGCGGAAAGGCGCTCAGCACGGCCGACTTCATCTGCCGGTAGGCAGCCCCGTCCTGCATGCCGAGGATGAAATTCGATCCCCGGGCCAGTTCCGCCATTTCCGGGCCGTAAGGCGTTTCGAACTCGTCGCCGCGCTCCAATATGTCGCGCACATCCGCGCCTTTGGTGACGAGCAGGAAGTTGCCGAAGGCGAGATTCGGCCAAAAGCGGCGCAGCAGCGCCAGCAGCCAGCGCGGATCGCTGAACAAGAAGCCGGCTATACGGGACGCAAGCCCTGTGGCGCGAAGCCGGTCGATGTCGAACGGCGGCATGTCAGCGACAGGACGCTGGCTCTTCTGCGCCGCGCGGACAGCAGCGAAATACTTCAACTTGATCATGCGCGTTCGAGCCCCCCGGCTGTACACATCGATGTGGTGCCGGCCATCCTTTGGCCTAGGTTTGCTTCGGTCCGGCGTATGTGATTTTTTTCACAGTCGTCTGTGTTCGATCCCAGCGATCATGCAATGGTCTTGGCCTGATCGAAATTGGCGATCAGGAAATTGTTCTTCGCCGCGTCGGCGAACGGTATCCAGCGAATCCTCTGCTCGGAAAAGTCCGGATGCCTGGTCGCGAAAATGGCGAGTTCCCGTTCAGCCTCGTCGCGGCGGCCGCTCCGCATCAGGGCGCCGATCTTGAGGAATCTGGCGTAGAAATAGCCCGGCGAGAGGTTGAGCGAGCGGTCGGCAACGGCAATTGCCGCCGGCCAATCCTCGACGAAGCAGTATGCGGCGGCCAGTTCCCCAAGATTGTGGAAGCGGTAGAGATCGAAAGGGCTGAGCCGCTCGGTATCCAGGAAGAACGGGATCGCGCCGGCGGCATCGCCGAGCAGCAGGCGCGCGCTGCCCATCGCCGAGCGGGCGAAGGCAAAGCTCGGATTGATGTGGATCGCCTCGGCCAGATGCTCGGCGGCGGATGCCGGCAGGCCGCGCATGATGTCGGCCGCCCCGAGATAGGCGTGCGGGCGCGCGTCGAGGCTGTCCATCAGAAGCGCCTTGCGCGCGAACGCCTCGACCTTGTCCAGGTCGTCGCTGTCGCCGAAGCGCAGCCATGCCCGCCAGAAGTACCACCATGCCAGCTCGTTCAGCACGGCGCTGGAGTTCGGATCTTCCTGGTAGGCCTTATCGAAGAATTCGAGCGCGATCTCGGTGTCTTTGCGCGTGCGCCTGTTCATGTGCCAGCGGCCGCGCCGCACCAACTGCCAGGTCTCGAGGCTTTCCCACGGCACCTGAAAGGTCCGCACCTGCTCGGCCCGGTCGACCTCCTTGTCGAGGATCGAAACGATCTCACTGCCGATCTGGTCGCGCAGGCTGAAGATGTCGACCAGGTCGCGGTCGAAGCGCTGCGACCAGACGAGGCGACCGTTCGACGTATCGGTGAGCGAAGCGTTGAGGCGGATCTGCCCACCCAAACCTGTCAGCGTGCCGCTGACGATGTAGCGCGCGCCAAGCGCGTTGCCGATGAGCCTGGTTCCGAGGCCGTCGTCGCGGAACTGGAAGCTGGAGCCCTTGGCGATCACCGAAAGCCAGCGGGTATTGGACAGGCCGTAGATAATGTCTTCCGCAACGCCATCGGCCATGTAGCCGATATCAGGCTCGCTTCCGTTGCCATGGAACGGCAGCACCGCGATTGCCGGCGGTCCCTTGGGAAGAGGTTTGTAGTGGCCGGGTGCCGCGGGGATGGCGGCCAGGGAAGCAGCCATCGCGGCGCCGTTGCCGCCGCGCCCGGCTATCAGGACGCGCACCGGCAGGGCGATGTTCTTGAGCATGAACTCGCCGAGGTCGGTGAAAACCGCCGCCGTCTTGTCCTTCACGTGGTGCCAGGTCGTCTCCGAAATGGCGAGGCCGTCATGCGGAGCGAACTCCTGGAGACGGGCGGCAATGTTGACGTCGTCGCCATAAAGACGGCCCTCGCGGACGATGACGTCGCCGGTGTTGATCCCGGCCCGGAACGGCATGCGCATCTCCTCGGCGGCCAAGGCATTGAGCGCCATGATCCGATCCTGGAAATCGAACGCCGCGCGCAAGGCTTCGATCGGAGTGCCGAATTCAGCCATGATGCTGTCGCCGGCAACGCCGAAGGTGCGGCCGCCAAAGGCGCCGCAGCTGTCGGTGATGATATCGCGCCTTTCCTCGAAGGCCGCGACGGCGCGTTCGTCGTCGATGCCCATCAGCCGCGAAAAACCCACGGCGTCGATAGAAATGATTGTTGCGAGCTGACGGGTATAGTGCCGTTCAGCCATGGTCGAGCCCCCGGTCCCTGCTTCGGTCCAGAACAGGCGACTTCCGCTGGAAAAAAACTTCGCCGTTTGCCGACGGAAAAATCCCCGGCAGGCTCGGCGCGCCGTTGCCACCCTGTTAGGTCGGAAGTCTAACAGGGTCTTGCCAAAAGCTCTACCACGAACAGCTAATGGAACGCGGTTTCGGCCCAACCCATGGTTAGCTGTTGGTTACCTGAAGCTCCGCGTTGTAGAAACCTCCTTATCTATTGGAATCTCTAAGCTTTGCTTATTTAAGCTATCGCGAATGAAGACGGCGCTGGCGGTGACGGACCAGCCGTGGAGCAAGGCGTCGTCCGCCCGTGGCGGAACCAACGGGCCGGGATTCGAGTTTTCAGCACGTTCATGCCAACACGAGATTGAGGGCAGTCATGCGCGCTGTTGTTTTGGCAAGTGGTATTGCGTTCTTCCTTATCGGCGGGTCGGCTTTCGCGGCCGACCAGCAGACTATGCCGCCGCAAAATGCCAAGAAGCTCTCGGAAATCGTCGCCAAGGTCGAGAAGCGGAACGACTTCCAATATGTGAAGGGGGTCGACTGGAGCAGCGACGGCTATACCGTCACCTACTACACGACCGACCGGGCCAAGGTCGAAATCACCTATGACCCGGTGACCGGCGAACCGAAGTAAGCTTCCCAGCTAATGCATGTCGCGCAAAACTGTGCAGCGGTTTTGCGAAAACGACATGCATAAAAACAAAGACCTGACGCGCGTCGCCTGAATCCGTTTCAGCGCGACGCGCTTTTAAAGCATGTCTCCCGAAAGTGGAAACCGGTTTCGGGACAAAGACATGCTTGAAGTCAAAGACTTAAAGTAGGTCGCGTGAATCACGCGACCTGCTTTACGTCAAATCCGCCCTGCCCGGAACTTGCGTCGACGCGTGTTTGGTGGCTGACTGCGCGCCACGATTGCGGGCACGGGGGTGCATGGCAGTGGTTGGCTACGTCCTGAAGCGCATCCTGATGGTGCTCGCCGGCTATCTGGTCGCGGTGCTCGTCGGGTTGATCGCGTTGGTCGCGATCTACGTGGTGCTGAGTTCGCTACCCAACGCTCAAAGCTATTTCGCGCTGATGCAGCTCACGCCCGTCGCGGTGCTGGTCGTGCCGCCGCTCGGCATGTTCGTCTATTTCCTGACGATCGTGGTCACCGGCATGCAGACACTGGTCTTCGCCCTGATTGCCGAGTTCTTCTCGCTGCGGAGCTTCTGGCTGCACATGCTGTTCGGCGGTGCGCCTGCGGCCGCCGGCTTCATGCTGCTCTGGCAGGATGCGCCGGACGATCCGGAGCGCTGGGCTGACCTCGGCATCATTGCAGCGGCCGAGCTGGTGGCCGGTTTCGTCTATTGGCTGATTGCCGGACGCGATGCCGGTTTCAGACGCCCGCTCGTCGCGCGCTTAGGTTGACGGTGCGCGCGCCGCTTCGGTCGCATCCAGCGCCTGCATCAGCTTCGAATCGCGATCGTAGACGTCGTCGAAATATTCGACCTTGCCCGACATGTCAGGCCAAGCGGTGAAATAGGCGACATAGACCGGGATGACGCGCGTGACATTTTCGGTCGAATGGCCGTGCTTCAGCTTCTCGGCGATATCATCGACCGAGGTGCCGAGCACAGCGGCCGCCATGCCGCGCGGATCCTGCAGGCGGATGCAGCCGTGGCTCAGCGCACGCATGTCGCGCTCGAAGAACGACTTCTGCGGCGTATCGTGCATGTAGATGGCGTGCTTGTTGGGGAAGAGGATCTTCAACTCGCCGAGCGCGTTGGCCTCGCTCGGCTGCTGGCGCACGCTGAACGGAACTTTGGCGCCGTAGGCGCCCCAGTCCACCGCGGCCGAGGGAATTTGCCTGCCGCTGGAATCCGTCACCTCATAGCCGGCACGATCGAGATAGCCCGGGTCGCTGCGCAGCCGCGGCAACATCTCGTTGACGATGATCGATTGCGGCACGCCCCAATAGGGATGGAAATCGACCTGCTTGATCTGGTTGTAGAAGAAGGCGGTCTGGTTGGTGACCTTGCCGATGACCACGCGGGTCTTCAGCTTTTCCTCGCCATTGTCGATATAGCTCGCGGTGAAGGCCGGCTGGTTGATGAAGACGCGCGGGCTGCCGAGGTCGGAGGGGAGCCAGCGCAGCTCCTCGAGCGCGACCCTGACCTTCTCGATCTTGTCGGCCTTGGAGGTTCCCGCAAGCGAAGCGACCGTGCGCGGGCCGATGACGCCGTCGCCCTTCATGCCGGCCCGCTTCTGCACCGCCTTGATCACCGGCACCAGTTCCGGATCGTAAACCTCGCTCTTGCCAAGCCTCGCGAGGACCTCGCCATAGTCACCACCCATCTCGTCATCGAGGTTGCGGGCAATGAGCGTCAAAAGCTTGGGCAGCTCCGGGCTGCTTTCGCCTGGCTTCAGGAGCAGCTTCGGATCGACGACGATCTCGTTCTCCTCGCTCGCTTCAAGCGATTCCAGCTCGACGCGCAACGCCTGGTATTCCGGGTTCTGCGGGTGCCGCGATTCGAGATAGGTGCGCACTTCTTGAGTGTGCGCCAGCGTCTTCAGCACGCCCTCGAGATCGAGCGGCTTGGCCGGGAAATCGTAGTAGCCGGTCATGCGGTTCGGGTCGACGCGGCCGCTCTGGGCGTCATGGGCATAGCGCAGCACGCGCGCCGACAGCGCCATCTCGAAGCGGACCAGTTCCTTGGTCCGCTCTTCGGGCGTAGCGGAAGCCGTGGTCGCCGGAACATCGACGGCGTAGTCGGCGGGCGTCAGGCCGTAGCTCGCCGCCTCGCCAAGCACTCGCACGGCGTCCTGCGCCCTGCTGTTGGGTGCATCCCCTGTCACCCAGATGAAATCCGGATTGGCCGAGTAGTAGGCGATGAGCGCCTTGGCGATATCGGGTTCGGCAAACAGTTCATAGTCGCTCAGGCCCGCCAGCGCGTCGCGAAACGCACTTCCTGCCACGGATGGCACAAAGGCAGCGTCCTGCGCGGTCGCCGGCGGCGGAGCCGGCAGCAGCGACTTGAAGTCGACGCGCACGAGCTTGTCGGCCCTGTAAGTGTTATAGGTCGGGCTGCTGATCCTGACTCCGCCTCCGGTGCCAGGCTGAACGTTGCGCGGCTTCGGCGGTGGCGGAAATTCACTTTGGGGATTGTGCCGGATGCCGCCGCCGAACAGCATGTCGAACAGCCCTTGCGCGTTCGCCGGCTGCTGACCGAAGGCCAGCGCCGCCGCAATCGCGATCGGCAAGACAGCATTTTTGTTCCCGAGGATTTTCATGTTTCACCCGCACCGGTTGAACCGGGTTCCCGTTCCGCGCCGCTTGACGGTCCCGCCCATCGCATGGCGGATGTAAGGCGCGATTATACCGATTCACACCGATTTCGTTAAGCTTTCATAAATTTCCGCGGCCGTGTTGCAGAACAGTTTCACCTCCTTATGAGGTTCGGAACGGATAAGGCTGTTTGCGGTTCCAGCTGCTTACGAACAGTCGGGCATTGCCGTCACCATCGATGGTAGTGCCGAACTTACCCTCATTGTTTGGCGAGCCCGGCAAGGCGGACCAAGCGGGCTGCCCTTATGAAGAGTGCAACGAGCGCCCTGAGCAACCATGGCCGCCCCCGCGTGACGAACATCGGTCCGTGACAAACCGCGGTCTTTGTGATCGAAATTCCAGCGGCCTCGAGCCATGGCCGGGAGGATGTGCAGTGAAGAAGGGATATCGCGAGCTTCTCGATGAGGCGAACGCCGAGATCGAGGTGGTATCGCCTGAGGAAGCGGCCGGATTGCTGGAGGATGACGGCACGATCTTCGTCGATCTGCGCGATCCTCGCGAGGTCGAGCGCGACGGCAAGATTCCCGGCGCCAAGCATGTGACGCGCGGCATGCTCGAATTCTGGATCGACCCCGAAAGCCCCTACCACAAGCCGTTCTTCGCCTCGGGCAAGACCTTCGTCTTCTTCTGCGCCGGCGGCTGGCGCTCGGCGCTAGCGACCAAGACGGCGCAGGACATGGCTCTGACGCCGGTCAAGCACATCCTCGGCGGCTACACCGCCTGGAAGGCCGCCGGCCTGCCGGTCGAGCCCGGCCAGAAGAAGAAAGCCGACTGATCAGGTTCGTAATTCCGGGCGCAAGACCGCAGCTGGCTTTTCCCGCAACTACTTTCAATGCAGCATCGATTCGGGCTCGGTCACGAAGCCCACGGCGCGCGCGACGACATCCTTGTCGGCAAGGATGCGGCGGTGTCCAAGCCCTTCGGCCCAATGCAGGCGGACATGATCGCCGGCTCCCGCATAACGCTTTGCGTGATCGGCATGAACCTCGCGGTCGTCCGGCGCATGGATGATCAGCGTCGGCACCGATGCCTCGGCAAGCTGGCGGTCGCCGGTGAATTCGCTGAGCGGCCGCCCCGACAGATGTTTCACCCGATCCGCCATGGCGACCCGGGAGCGCGGCCCGACATTGAGCATGCGGCTGAAGTCGTCGAAGATCGCCGGCAGGGAACTCGGCGCCGCGATCAGCACCAGCTTTTCGGCCGAGAGCGGCGGCACGCCTTTGACCGATGCCGCGACCGCGTTGGCGGCAATCGCGCCGCCGAAGGAATGGCCGACCACGGCGGCAAACGGACCGAACCATTCGCCGGCGACCCGGGCGGCGTCGACCGCCGTCACCATGTTGAGATGCCGGCCGAGCGAATGACCATGCCCCGGCAGGTCGAGCGAGACCACCTTATAGCCAGCGCCGCGAAACCCTTCGATCAGCGCGCGCATATATTCGGTGCGCGAGCGCCACCCATGGATGACAAGCACCGTGCCGCGAGAGCCCCTGCCCGGCTCGGGTCGGAACTCATGCACTGCAACGCAGTCCGTCCTGGTCTTCAATCTGTGATGGCGCGCCTCGGCCATGAAAGCGGCAGCACGCTCGACAGCGCGGCGCTCGCCGTCGCTCAAGGCCTTGACGTTTGGCGTGCGGCAGAACAATTCGAACGCGGCGCGGCCGCTGAGACGCGGAGCGACATGCTCGGCCGCGCCGAATACGCTCCGGATGACCTTCAATCCAAATGATGCCATAGTGGCGGTCCATCCATTCGTTCAAGCATGAACATAATAGTTCAAACATGAACATTACGCAAGAGCTGCCCTGGGACAATCCGCGCTTTCGCAACTGGGTTGCGGTGGCCCGCGCCTGCCATGTGCTGGAGCGCACGCTGGCGACGAAGCTGGCGCCGCTCGACCTGAAGCCGGCGCAGCTCGACGTGCTGATGAACCTCTATCGCCATCCCGGCATGTCGCAGCACGACCTCGCTCGCAAGCTCCTGGTCGGCCGCTCCAACATCACCATGCTCCTGCCGCAACTGGAAGCCCGCGGCCTGCTGCGGCGCGAAGGCGACGAGAAGGACAAGCGCGTGCTGCGGCTCAATCTCACCGAAGCCGGAGAAGCCCTGCTGATGCGGGCGCTGAAAGTGCACATGGCGCTCATAGAAAAAGCGATGAGCCAGTCGACGCCGGAGCAGTGCGACATGATCGGCGACCAGATGCGCAAGATCGCCGACGTGCTCAAGGAAGCCTGAGCGCAGCTTGCAGGTGTGCTGAGATTCCGGTCAGGCCGACCTCACCGGAATATCCTCACCACATCGTCTTCTTCGCCCTCTCCGGCCATTCCCGATCGTAAGTCACGCCGTCGATACTCTTGCGGCTGGTGATCTCCAGGATCTGGCCCGGCGTCGGCAGCGACTTCGGGTCGACATGCTTTTCCGGGTTCCAGAGGTCCGAGCGCACGATGGCGCGGGCGCACTGGAAATAGACGGTGTCGACTGCAATCACGGTGACCGACCGGGCAGGCTTGCCATCGACCGTGAAGGACGCGCAAAGTTCGGCATCGGTGGTGATGTGGGCGCGGCCGTTGACGCGCAGCGTCGTGCCCGAGCCAGGCACCAGGAAGAACAGCCCGACGCGCGGATCGCGAATGATGTTCTTCAGCGAATCGGCGCGGTTGTTGCCACGCCTGTCGGGCATCATCAGCGTCTTTTCATCGACGAGGCGCACGAAGCCGGCAAGATCGCCGCGCGGCGAGCAGTCCAGCCCTTCCGGGCCGCTGGTTGCCAGCGCCACGAAGGGCGAGGCTTCGATGAAGGCGGCATACTCGGGAATCACATGGTCGAGTTCCTTGACGATAGAAGCCTCGCCGGGCAGCCCGTAAAGCGCCTCAAGCTGTTCGACCGATGTGATGAGCGACATCTCTTCGCCTCCTGACCTTTTGCCGGCGCTACTCCTTGTCCATGACGCCTTGACGACAGCTCGTTGCCGAAGTTGACCTTCCGCGCGCTAGGCTAGCGATCGCGGCTGAGGCCCTTCTCGGCAAGCTCGGCGAGATAGGAGTTCCAGCGCTCGTCCTTCTCATGGCCGAGCGTGTGAAGATAATTCCAGGTGAAGATGCCGGTGTCATGGAAATCATCGAAGGTGATGCGCACCGCGTAATTGCCGACCGGCTCGATCTTGAGGATCGCCACGTTGCGCTTGCCGGGCACGGTCACCCGCTGTTCCGGCGAATGACCCTGCACCTCCGCCGAAGGTGAGGCAATCCGCAAGAACTCCGCCGGCAGTTCGAACGGCTGATGGCCGGGAAAGGTCACGGTGAGCAGCTTGCGGTCTTTCGAGACCCTCAGTTCCTTCGGCGCCGTCATGTCTGGTCCTGCGTGAGATCGCGCCCTTCCCTACGCCGCTTCGCGCGATGCGGAAAGACCATAGAAGGCTGCCGACACGCGATGTCGGTCGGGGAATGTTACCAAAGATCAAGACCTTCTATCTTGAATGCGCGGTTGGATCGTATCACATAGCCGTATATAACGACGTCGTTCAGGCCACGGGAAGCGCTTGCAAATGGATATGATCGACCCCTTCGGTCGCACGATCAGCTATCTGCGCGTGTCGGTTACCGACCGCTGCGATTTCCGCTGCACCTATTGCATGGCCGAGGACATGACCTTCCTGCCGAAGAAGGATCTGTTGTCGCTCGAGGAGCTCGACCGGCTCAGCACCGTATTCATCGAAAAGGGCGTGAGGAAGCTGAGGCTGACCGGCGGCGAACCGCTGGTGCGCAAGAACATCATGCATCTGGTGCGCCAGTTGTCGCGGCATCTCGAGAGCGGCGCCCTTGAAGAGCTGACGCTCACCACCAACGGCTCGCAGCTCTCGCGCTTTGCCGCCGAGCTTGCCGATTGCGGTGTGAAGCGCATCAACGTCTCGCTCGACACGCTGGACGCCGACAAATTCCGCCAGATCACCCGCTGGGGCAATCTCGGCAAGGTCATGGAAGGCATCGACGCCGCGCAGGCTGCAGGCCTGAAGGTCAAGCTCAACGCCGTGGCGCTGCGCGACTTCAACGATGCCGAAATCCCCGAGATGCTGCGCTGGGCGCACGGCCGCGGCATGGACCTGACCGTCATCGAGACCATGCCGATGGGCGAGATCGACGCCGATCGCACCGATCAGTACCTGCCGCTGTCGCTGCTGCGCGCTTCGCTGGAGCGCCAGTTCACGCTGACCGATATCCCTTACAAGACCGGCGGCCCTGCCCGTTATGTCCATGTCGCCGAGACCGGCGGCCGGCTCGGCTTCATCACGCCGATGACGCATAATTTCTGCGAAAGCTGCAACCGCGTCAGGCTGACCTGCACCGGCACGCTCTATATGTGTCTGGGCCAGGAAGACGCGGCCGATCTCAGGGCGCCGCTGCGCGCCTCCGAAGGCAATGAGCTGGTCAGCGAAGCCATAGACGAGGCGATCGGGCGCAAGCCGAAGGGGCATGATTTCATTATCGACCGCCGCACCAGCCGTCCCTCGGTATCGCGCCATATGAGCGTCACCGGCGGCTGATTTTTTCTCCGATTTGGTGCAGGATCACCCTTGGTCACGGACCTTGGGGGCATCATGAAGCGTTTTCATCTCATCCAGGGCGCGCCTTTGGCGATCGCCTTATCGTTGCTGGCGATTGCAACAACGGCGGCAATCGCGAAGCCGTTCACCTATGTCAATGCGCGCTTCGGCACCTCCTGCACTTTCCCCGACGAGGTATTCAGCATCACCGAGGCCGAGCCGGAGAACGGCGACGGGCAGCAGTGGAGCGCGCCCGACGGCGCCAGCCTGACCTGCTCCGGCATCTACAACATCGACAACGACACGCCGAAGGGCTTCATCGCCGGCGAGAAGGCAAACACCGGGCCGGGCTACAAGATCACCTACGGCAAGACCGGCAAGAATTGGGCGGTGCTTTCCGGCCTCAAGGGCGACAGGGTGTTCTACGAGCGGCGCCTGTTCGGAAAGGACGGCGTCATCCGCACCGTCTGGATCGAATATCCTTCGTCGCACAAGGCGAAATACGATCCGCTGACCGGCGCGATCGCCGCCAGCCTGCGCGGCCCCTGAGGCGCACGCGACGCGTTGCAAATAATGCTTCCGCGCGGACTTGCGACCGGATTTACCGCCGACCCGTTCCGGCCTAGCCTCCGGATGCGATTTCGCACCCAGGGGGAATTCTCATGCGCAAATTCTTGGCTTCACTTGCAATGCTTGGACTTGCATCGGTGCCGGCGGCCGCTCAGTCGATCGGTGGCACCTACACCGTCGCCGGCACCAATTTCGACGGCTCGAAGTATGGCGGCGAGGCAACCATCACGCTGACCAGCGACACCACCTGCACGATCCATTGGGAAACCGGCGGCTCGTCCTCCGACGGCATCTGCATGCGCAACGACAACGCCTTTTCCGCCGGCTATGTGATGGGCAAGGAAATAGGTCTCGTCGTCTACAAGGTGGAGAAGGACGGCTCGCTGCACGGGCTGTGGACCATCGCCGGCCAGAACGGCAACGGCACCGAGACGCTGACGCCGAAATAAGCATCCAGGGTTTGCAAACGATATTGCGGGCCGCGGGAAACCCCCGTGGCCCATTTCTTTGACGTTGCTGGTTTGCCACCTGCTGTTAGAGGCTTGGCACAGAACATAACCCGGAAACGCCCTTGCCTCCCTCGCCCAATCTTCGCGGCGCACTGTTCATGGTCGTGGCCATGATCGGCTTCACCCTGAACGACGCGATCACCAAATTCTCCTCCGAATCGATGAATATGGCGCAGGTCATGCTGGTGCGGGGCGCCTTCGCGTCGCTCCTCATGGGCCTGCTTGCCTGGCGACGCGGCGCGCTTGCCGATCCACGCGCCATGCTGCAGCCGATGGTGGCAATGCGCGTCGCCGGCGAAGCCGGCGCCACGGTCTCCTTCCTCGTCGCTCTGGCGCACCTTCCGATCGCCAACGTCTCCGCCGTGCTGCAGGCGTTGCCGCTTGCCGTGACGATGGGAGCGGCACTTTTCTTCGGCGAAGGTGTCGGCTGGCGGCGCTGGCTCGCCATCGCCGTCGGCTTTGCCGGCGTGCTGATCATCGTGCGGCCGGGCTTCGAGGGGTTCAGCGTCTATTCGCTGCTGGCGCTAACCAGCGTTGTCTGCTGCGCGGTGCGCGACCTCGCCACCAAGCGCATCCCGCAGGCGATCCCGACCATGCTGGTGTCGACCGCGACAGCTCTGGCCATGACGCTGCTCGGCGCGCTGCTGCTCTCGCCCATGGGCGGCTGGACGCCGATGAGCCCACGAGCGACCGCGCTGCTGGCGCTGGCGGCGGTGCTGGTGCTCATCGGCTATCAGTTCATCATCATGGCGATGCGCTCGGGCGACATCTCCTTCATCGCGCCGTTCCGCTACACCGCGCTGCTCTGGTCGATCCTGCTCGGCCTCGCCATTTTCGGCGACATCCCGGATCTGCCGATGATCGCCGGCGCCGCGGTCATCATCGGCTCCGGCCTCTATGCGCTCTACCGTGAACGCGTCGTCGGCCGGCGTCAGCCTGCCGCCGAAAGCGCTGGACCCGACATGGCGCCGGACGGCATATAGGCGCGATGGACCGGAGCATTGCGGGCATAATCCTGGCGGGAGGCCAGTCGCGCCGGATGGGCGGCGGCGACAAGCCATTGCTGTCGCTGGGCGAAGGCAGGCTGATCGACCATGTCGCCGCGCGTCTCAAGCCTCAGGTTGGCACGCTGGCGCTCAACGCCAATGGCGACCCCGCACGGTTCACTAGCCTCGACATCCCGGTGATCTCCGACACTGTGCCGGGTTATGCCGGCCCGCTGGCCGGCATCCTCACCGGCCTCGAATGGGCGGCAACGAACCCGGCTTGCCGTTCACTTGTGAGTGCGGCCGGCGACACGCCGTTCTTCCCCGGCGATCTCGTTGAGCGCCTGATAGCCGCGGCCAAGGAACGGCCGGGCGCGATCGCGGTCGCCAGTTCCGGCGGCAGGTGGCATCCGACTTTCGCGCTCTGGCCGCTTGGCCTCAGCGATGCCCTGCACCATTTCCTGGTCGATGAGGACAATCGCCGGGTCTCCGCCTTCATGGAGCGGCACAGCTTTGTCCAGGTGGAGTTTCCGATGATCGAGGCCGAAGGCCGGCGGATCGACCCGTTCTTCAACATCAACACGCCGGACGATCTTGCGCAGGCCGAACGTCTGTTGCAAAGCCTCCGGCCATGAGACGCGTATTCGGCATCACCGGCTGGAAGAATTCCGGCAAGACGACCCTGACCGAGAAGCTGGTCGCTGAGCTGGTGCGCCGCGGCTGGACGGTCTCGACGGTGAAGCACGCCCATCATGACTTCGACATCGACAAGCCGGGCACGGACTCCTTTCGCCACCGGCAGGCCGGCGCCATGGAGGTCGCAATCGTCTCCGGCCGGCGCTGGGCGCTGATGCACGAGTTGCGCAACGAGGACGAGCCGACGCTGGACGACATCCTGGCGCGGCTGGCGCCCTCGGACATCGTGCTCGTCGAAGGCTACAAGCGCGAGGCGCACAAGAAGATCGAGGCGAGACGGCTCGACGCCAAGGACCGGACGCCGCTTTCGATCAACGACCCGAACATCGTCGCTGTCGCCGCCGACTTTCCGGTCGAAGGTGAAAACCTGCCGGTCTTCGACCTCGACGATACGAAATCGATAGCCGACTTTGTCGAGCGCACGACCGGCCTCGCCACAAAAGGCAAGTAACGCAACGGCACACGGCGATTGTCGTTTGCTGTTGATTTGCAGTTGCTTTTTTCTTGGAAAGAGTGGGAGTATTCCGCGCAGCGGGCGGTCAAGAAGCCCCGCCCACAAGAGCCGCACGGGACAGCGGCCATGACAATATGAGAGGATTATCATGCGTATTGCACTGCGTATCGCGCTCGCCGCTTCGGCCGCGCTGCTGACACTTGGCGTTGCCCAGGCTCAGGAAAAGACCCTGAGGATCGGCACCGAAGGCGCGTACCCGCCCTTCAACAACCTGACCTCGGACGGCCAGCTCGTCGGTTTCGACATCGACATCGCCAAGGCCCTCTGCGACGAAATGAAGGTGAAGTGCACCTTCGTCGCGCAGGACTGGGACGGCATCATCCCGGCGCTGCAGGCCGGCAAGTTCGACGCCATCGTCGCCTCGATGTCGATCACCCCCGAACGCCAGGAAAAGGTGGACTTCACCCACAAATACTACAACACGCCATCGGCAATCGCGGTGCCGAAGGATTCGCCGCTCAAGGGCGTGACCAAGGCGGACCTCGCCGGCAAGAATATCGGTGTCGCCACCACGACCACGCACTTCAACTATGCCTCGAAGACCTACACCGACAGCACCATCAAGGGTTATCCGAGCAGCCCCGAGGAGCAGGCCGATCTTGCTAACGGCCGTCTCGACGCCATCGAGGACGATATCGTCGTGCTGCAGCAGTGGCTGGATTCGCCCGACGGCGCCTGCTGCAAGATCCTCGGCCAACCGTCGCCGCAGCCGGTCGAGATCTTCGGACCGGGCGCCGGCATTGCCGTGCGCAAGGGCGAGACCGATCTCGTGAACAAGCTCAACGAAGCGATCGACGCTATCCGCAAAAACGGAAAGTACAAGGAAATCAACGACAAGTACTTCAAGTTCGACGTCTACGGCGCCGAGTCCTGATCATAACGCTCGGGGCGGTGAGGAAGTCCTCGCCGCCCTTCCTTCATTCCGGGATCGCCACGGAGACACGCCCCGCCAATGCCGGCGCAAAGCATTTGGACACTTCTCAGTTGGGGGCCCGATGGCTGGAGTGACGATATCGCCTCCGGCGTGCTGGTCACGATTGCGCTGGCGCTCGCCACGCTCCCGATCGGCCTGGTGATCGGCTTCTTCGTCGCTTTCGCCAAACAGTCCCAGGAACCGTCGCTGCGGCTCGCGGCCAACATCTATACGACCGTCTTTCGCGGCCTGCCCGAACTGGTCACGCTGTTCCTGTTCTTCTTCGGCATGCCGCTGCTGCTGCAATATGTCGTACGCCTGTTCGAACCCGAGGCGACGGTCGACGTGAACAGCTTCATTGCCGGCATGATCGTGCTCTCGCTGATCTTCTCGTCCTACGCCAGCGAGGTCTTCCTTTCCGCTTTTCGCGCCATTCCCAAGGGCCAGTATGAGGGCGGCTATGCCATTGGCCTTTCGAAATGGCAGACGATGCGCCTGGTGATCCTGCCGCAACTGCTGCGCATCGCTTTCCCGGGCTTGGAGAATTGCTGGCTCAGCCTGCTCAAGGACACCTCGCTGGTCTCGGTCGTCAACCTCGCCGAGACGCTGCGCAATGCCGGCGTCGCGGCCCGCGTCACCAAACACTCCTTCCTCTTCTACAGCGTCGCGGCGCTGGTCTTCCTTGTGCTGGCCGTCCTGTCGTCGATCGCCACCGGCTACATCCTGCGCTCGCTCGGGCGGAGGGAAGCGCGATGAGCGTCAGCCAGGCTATCGCCATCGACAAGCCGCCGCCGCAGGCGCGCGGCTGGCCGCGCGCGCGTATCGCAGGCTATGCGCTGGTCGGCCTGTGGGTGCTCTTCGGAATCGGCATCGTGGCCTACCTCGTCCACGCCTGGAATGCCGAGTTCTTCGCCAGATATGCGCCGGCCTATCTGCAGGGCCTGGGAACCACCCTGTCGCTGGTGACCATTTCGATGGTGACCGGCGCGATCCTGTCGCTGCCCGTCGCCTATGGACGCATGTCGAAGAACAAGATCCTGTCCGGGCTCGCCTATTGCTACGTCTATTTCTTCCGCGGCACGCCGCTGCTCGTGCAGACCTATCTGGTCTATTACGGCGTCGGCTCCTTCCGGCCGGAATTGCAATCCATCGGTCTCTGGTGGTTCTTCCGCGAGGCGTTCTACTGCGGCGTCTTTGCCTTCTCGCTCAACACTGCCGCCTACCAGGCCGAAATCCTGCGCGGCGCCATCGAAAGCGTTCCGCGAGGCCAATGGGAGGGTGCGGCCTCGCTCGGCCTGCACAAGCTTCAGACGTTGCGCAAGGTCATCATGCCGCAAGCGATCATCGTGGCGCTGCGGCCTTACGGCAACGAACTCATCCTGATGATCAAGGCCTCGGCAATCGTCGCCATCATCACCGTCTACGATCTGATGGGCAACGCGAAGCTCGCCTACGCAAAATCCTTCGACATCCAGGCCTATATCTGGGTGGCGATGGTCTATCTGGTGTTGGTCGAGATCCTGCGCCACGGCGTCGAATGGATCGAGCGCCGGATCACCATTCACCTCAAACGATAGAGCGCTCCTGAGCAATTCAAGGAAAAGTGCGTAGCGGTTAGGCTCGGCGGCTTCGCCATAGCTTTCCGTCCGGAATTGCGGGAAAACAAAGCTGGAGCGGTTCTGAGCTGCCCTGGCATCGGCCTGCACCAGTCGATGCGGCGCTGCGCGCCTTGACGAATTTTTCGCATGGCCTAGACCTTCCGCCACTGAAATCTCCGTTTTTTTGGAAGGCAGGCTATGGCATCGGTTGCATTTCTCGGTCTTGGCGTCATGGGCTATCCGATGGCCGGGCACCTCAGAAACAAGGGCGGCCACGACGTCACCGTCTATAACCGCACTGCGGCAAAGGCCGAGCAATGGGTCGCCCAGCACGGCGGCAAGCTGGCGCTGACGCCGGCCGAGGCGGCCGAAGGCAAGGATTTCGTTTTCTCCTGCGTCGGCAATGACGACGACCTGCGCTCGGTGACGACCGGCGCCAGGGGCGCCTTCGCCGCCATGAAGAAGGGCTCGGTCTTCATCGACAACACCACCGCCTCGGCGGAAGTCGCGCGTGAACTCGCCGAAGCCGCCGACAAGGCCGGCTTTTCCTTCCTCGACGCGCCGGTTTCCGGCGGTCAGGCGGGCGCCGAGAACGGCGTGCTGACGGTGATGGTCGGTGGCGAGCAGTCGGCTTTCGACAGGGCCAGGCCCGTCATCGACGCCTTTGCCCGCATGGTCGGGCTGATGGGGCCGGCGGGCGCCGGCCAGCTCACCAAGATGATCAACCAGATCGCCATCGCCGGCCTCGTCCAAGGGTTGGCCGAAGGCATCCATTTCGGCAAGAAGGCCGGGCTCGATATCGAAAAGGTCATCGAGGTGATCTCCAAGGGAGCCGCCGGCTCCTGGCAAATGGAAAACCGCCACAAGACGATGAATGCCGGAAAATATGATTTCGGCTTCGCCGTCGACTGGATGCGCAAGGATCTCGGCATCTGCCTCGCCGAGGCCAACCGCAACGGCGCCAGGCTGCCGGTGACGGCGCTGGTCGACCAATTCTACAAGGACGTGCAGGACATGGGCGGCAGGCGCTGGGACACGTCCTCGCTGCTGGCCCGTCTGGAAAAATAGACCGCGATGGCCCTGCCCGATCCGAGCTGGAGCGCCGACGACATCGTCGCCCATTTACGCTCGATCGGCAGCGAGGAAAACCGCGCCGGCATGGCGCGGTTCGGCATCAACACCGCGACCGCGCTCGGCGTCGGCAATTCCGACCTGCGGCCGCTGGCGCGCAAGCTGAAGAGGAACCATGAACGGTCGCTGCTTCTATGGGACACCGGCATCCGCGAGGCGCGCCTGATGGCCGCCTTCACCGGCGAGCCGAGGAAGGTCGATATCGCCTTGTGCCGACGCTGGGCCGCCGATTTCGACAGTTGGGAAATCGTCGACACCGTTGCCGACCTGTTTGCGGAAACGCCGTTCTGGCGCGAGCTGATCGAGGAATTCGCCGAGGACGACCGCGAGTTCGTGCGCCGCACCGCCTTCGCCATGCTGGCCTGGGGCGCGGTGCATCTGAAG
Source organism: Mesorhizobium dulcispinae (assembly GCF_033977345.1). NCBI lineage: Bacteria > Pseudomonadati > Pseudomonadota > Alphaproteobacteria > Hyphomicrobiales > Phyllobacteriaceae > Mesorhizobium > Mesorhizobium dulcispinae. The sequence goes on along the minus strand of NZ_JAVIIY010000002.1, from coordinate 204,293 downwards.
AAGGAGCCAGACGCGGCCTTCCTTGCCTATCTGCCGATGATCGAGAAGTATGCGGGCGATCCGCGCAACTTCGTCCGCAAGGCGGTGAACTGGGCGCTGCGGCAGATCGGCAAGCGATCGATCGCGCTGCATGCCCCTGCCCTTGCGCTTGCGGAAAAATTGGCGGCGTCGTCCGACAAGACGGCGCATTGGATCGGCAAGGACGCTGTCAAGGAACTGACGGATGCCAAGCAGCTCGAACGGCTCGCCGCCGGAAAGGCCTGACCCCGGCCGTATCCGCTTCATCGAGGTGACGCGGGAAACGCGCGGCCGTTTCGAAGACCTGTTCGAGCAGCCGGGCGCTCCGAAATATTGCTGGTGCATGGCCTGGCGCCACTCCAGCCGCGAGCACATTGAGAACGACGAGAAGAAGCGCATGATGATGGCGCTCATCGATCGAGGCACGCCGGTCGGTATCGTCGCCGAAATCGACGGCAAGACGGTCGGTTGGTGCTCGGTCGCGCCGCGCGAGACCTATCGCAAGCTTTCGAAACATCAGGACGACAACGAAACCGGCGTCTGGTCGATCGTCTGCTTCTATGTGCCGAGGGCTTTGCGCGGTGGTGGCCTGGCTTCGGCCCTGCTGGACGCCGCCGTCGAGCACGCTTTCGCCAAAGGCGCGCGTGTGATCGAGGCCTACCCGGTAGACGAGGCCGCACCGAGCTATCGGTTCATGGGCTTTCGCGACATGTTCGTCGCGCGGGGTTTTCGAGAGACTGGCAAAGCCGGCACTCGCCGGCATGTGATGCGGCTGGAACGTTGATCACGATACGGAAGATGCTATCGCCGTAGATCATGAACCCCGAGTTCTTTCCACATCCACTCGAAGCTGTAGGTTGCCATCGGATGCCTCGGATCGGGCTGCTTGGCAGTCTGGTTTTCGAGATATTTCAGCCAATCAGCGACTTTTTGGCGACCGCTCGTGGTCTTGGCGGCCTGACGGGGCGTCTTGTTCCCTAACATTTTGACGGGTTGGTCGAGCGTTTCCAGATAATGCCGATCTAGGTACTTTCGTATCTCCTGTTCGGCGACCTCCGGCGGGACGTTCGATGGCGATGTTTCGGCACCTTTGCGAGGTCGTCCGGCCTTCATCTGCTCGACGGTCGTGATCTCAGTTAGCGGCGTCCTGACAAGATCGCCGAGAGCCTGTTGGATCAAAGCCGTCCCTCTTGTCGCCCGAGCTGCGGAATTGGTCGACAGATGCAGGAAACGGCCCTTCAACTCGACATTACCCAGCACGAGCGGACCGTTGTCCATCGTGGTGTCTATGGCAGGAGCGGTCGCCGCTTTTGATTTGTCCCTGCCTTTCGGCGTCTCTTCCAGCCAGTTCCAGAATTTCGCGTCCGCCTGCGACAAGGCTGGAATATTGTTCAACCTGGCGGCGATGCCCTCCTGTTTCACGCCGGGTGCAATTGGAAAACGAACGTTATGGAATACGATTTCGTCGCCGTCGGTGTTTTGCAATCTGGGCTCCGCCACCCTTCCAAGGGTGTCGAACAACCATGAGAGCGTGAACATGAATGCTGCAGCCTGCAGCTCGTCATCCTTGATGGCAGGTAGCTTTTTTGTATTTCTTTTGCCGAACAGGCCCTGCAGCCCTTCGAACAATGTTTCTGTGGCTTGCGGGGTAAAGGGCAAGACGCCGCCGGACATGACGTTTTCGCCCATGACGGGTACGATCCGTGCAGCAAGCCTGTCCCATTGCCTCAAAGTCTTGGTGGCGGTACCCTCGCTGACGGCCATCGGCTCGCCACCACGGATAAGGTCGCGCGCCATGAAAGACACTCCCGGAACGACGTTACTCACCTCATACAAGCTCATGACGGAAGTACGCAGCGCCGCCATATAGGCCCTTGATTGCGCTCTTTCCTTCCAGCCTCGGCGCTTCAGATATTCGTCCACGACATTGGTGGGTTCGCCCTCGAAATCCTGCGTCAGGAAATCCTCGAAAACGCAACCCCAAAGGGTGTTCGTCCAGTAGTCACCGAGGACTTCGGCAAGGTCTTCAAACTCCTCTTCGCTCTCGTCGAGGATCGGGCCGAAATGTTCGTTGAAAACTCCCTCGAAACATTCGCGCCATTCGTCGCGGCGGAGGAATTTCATCAGCCCGCTGAGATCATGGCTGGTCGGCATGGAACTTCTCCAGGTACTTGTGCGCCAGGGATCGCGCGACACTGGCTCGCTGCCATCACATCGTCGGGACATTTTCAGCGCCGTTCCCACGACCAGGCAAGACGCGGACAACCATTTCCCGGTGTTTTTTCAGCGCGACGTTCCGCTAGAGCGCTTCGAATTCCATCGGGCCAAAAAATGCCTCAGAGATCACGGCAGTTTTACCCGCTCGCAATCACGGACCGGCCAGAATGGCACCAATGAACAACCCTCTCAACACAGGCACGATCATCGCCGCGGTACTTGGCCTTGGCGTTAGTCAGGCCTCGGCAGAAACCGCGCATATTTTCTGGAAGGATCTGCGCCCGGCGACGCAAGCCGTCGCCGCGGACGCCAATCTGCCGATGATCGCGGCTAAATTGCCCGATCACGGCGAGACACTGTCGCTCAATCTGCAAGACAAGACCATTCAGTTAGCCGGCTATGCCTTGCCGGTGGACCGTGACGGAGACCTCGTCTACCAGTTCCTGCTGGTGCCATGGACGGGCGCCTGCAGCCACATGCCGACGCCACCGCCGAACCAGATCATACTGGTCACGCCTGCCCATCCCTTCAAGATGGCGAAAGCCTACCAGCCGGTCTCCGTCACCGGCGTGCTGAAGCCAGGCATGGAGAAAAGCCAGCTCTTCATCCTCGACGGCGCCCTGATCGTCCAGTCCGGCTACACCGTGCGCAAGGCCGAGGTGGAGAGCGTCGACACAGTGCCAGACGCCGTCGCGCTTCCGGTCAACTCGCCGTGGAATTTTCTCAACAAAAAGAAGAACTAGATGTCGCCGCTTCGCGCATAGCGGGAAGCGGCGAACGCCCAATGCTCAGGCCGCGTTGGCGCCCGACTCCTTGTCCAGGACCATGTAGTCGAGCGGGATCTCGGTCGTGTACTTGATCTGCTCCATGGCGAAGGACGACGACACGTCGCGGATCTCGATCTTGGCGATCAGCCGCTTGTAGAACGCGTCGTAAGCGGCAATGTCGGGCACCACCACGCGCAGCAGATAATCGACGTCGCCGCTCATGCGGTAGAACTCGACCACCTCCGGAAATTCCTGGATGACCTCGGAGAAGCGCCGCAGCCATTCATGGCTGTGCGAATTGGTGCGGATCGACACAAAAACGGTGACGCGCACATTGACCTTCTCGTGGTCGAGAATGGCCACGCGGCGCTTGATGACGCCCTCTTCCTCGAGCTTCTGGATGCGCCGCCAGCACGGCGTGGTCGACAGGCCGACTTTCTTGGCGACATCGGCGACCGCAAGCGTCGCGTCCTCCTGCAGGAGGCGGAGAATTTTTCGGTCAAGGCGGTCCATCGGGAGAACTCCAGGGGAATAGTTTCGCCATAATCCCTTTTATCGAGGCCTTTCACAAGAAAGAAATTCTGCCAATGGTGGCAAAAGCGAGTGATATCTTGCCGAATGCTTAGCTGATGCGATAGCGGATTTCCGACCGCAGGAAAGGCAGCAAATCCATTTCAAACCAGGGATTCTTCTTCAGCCACCCGGTGTTCCGCCAGGACGGATGCGGCAGCGGCAGCACTTTTATGCCGGCCTCCGCATCCCAGATCGTGCGCCAGTTCTTGACCGTTTCCGTCAGCGAAGGCCCGCGCGCCATGCCCATGTGCCAGGATTGCGCGTAACCGCCGATCGTCAGCACCAGGTCGATCTGGGGCATCAGCGCCATGAGCTCGGCGCGCCAGGCCGGCGCGCATTCACGGCGGGGCGGCAGGTCGGCGCCCTTGGCATCCTGGCCGGGAAAGCAGAAGCCCATCGGGACGATGGCGAACTTTTTCGTATCGTAGAACTCTTCGCTGCTGACTCCGAGCCAGCTTCGCAACCGATCCCCGGAAGCATCGGTGAACGGCATGCCCGATATGTGCACCTTGGTGCCCGGCGCCTGGCTGGCGAGCAGGATCCGGGCTTTCGATGAGGGCCTCAGCACCGGGCGCGGCTCATGCGGCAAGGGCCGGCCGCGTGGGTGCTCGACGCAGATGCGGCAGGCCCGCACTCTCGCCGTCAGGCTCTCCAGCGCTTGGCTGATGTCCGCCGGGTTGTCCAACAGCCAGGCCTCAGGCGGTCGCGCTTGGCCGGCTGGAGAGCGCCGCGTGCCAGCGCAGCACGTTCGTGCACTCCTCGGGCACCCTGATGCGCGCCGGCTTCATGAAGTCGATGGCGATCAGCCCGGTGATGTCGGCGACCGAATAGGCATCGCCGGCGGCGAACTCCCTGTCCGCCAATTCCCGGTCGAGAAGATGCAGGAACTCGATGGCCTTTGGCTTGTTGGCCTCGCCCCATTCAGGAATCTGCGGCACTTCCCACTCCTTCATCGCAGGGTGGATGTGCCGGAAGGCAGCGGCCACGCAGCTCAGGAGGTTGAACTCCATGCGCCTTTGCCACATCTCGACCTTGGCCTTGCCGAGCGCTCCCTTCCCGAACAAGGCGGGCTCGGGATGCAACTCCTCGAAATAGCGGCAGATGGCGATGGATTCGGTGATGATGGTGCCGTCGTCGAGCTCCAGAACCGGCAGCCGCCGCAACGGATTGCGCGATGCCACGGGCTGCTCGCGGTGCTCCAGCGCGCCCATGTCGACGGGCACCAGCGGAACGGTCAGTCCCTTTTCCGCCAGGAAAACCCGGACCCGCCTGGGGTTGGGCGCGCGGCCGCCATCGAACAGCTTCATTTCTTTCTCCGATCTTCCATCCCGATCATAGGGCCCGCTTCCATGCATGTCGCCCAAAAGTGCGCAGCGGTTTTGGGAGAACGACATGCATCGAACAGAGAACGCATGTCGCCCAAAAGTGCGCGGCGGTTTTGGGGAGACGACATGCATCGAACGGAGCATCGCCGGAAGCGGCATCATCGGAAGCGAAAGAACTCGCGCAGCGCATCGCCGAGCGAAGCCAACGTGCCGTGCCTTCTCTCGACCGGTTGATCGTGATGGCTGTCGCGCCAGTCCTGCGGCTCGTCGAAGGAGCCGGCCCAGATGCCGGCTTTGGCGGCTCTGGCGACTGCCTCCTCGGTTTCGAAGTCGCCAAAGGCGACGGCCCATCCCGCTTGCACTTGAGCACGGTTGAGGCTCGTTTCGCCCGCCTTGCAGTCGCCGAGCAGCCTTCCATAGCGGTCGCGCTGCCAGCCGCTGCAGATGACCGGCCTGCCGGCGATCAGCCGCACCAGGGACTGCCGCGCGAGCTTGCCGCAAGGGTAGTCGGCGCCATCCTTGCGGCATGTCTGCACGTATTCCGGAGCGTCGATGCCGCGCATACGGATGCGCTCGGCGCCGAGCGTGATCGAATCGCCGTCATTGACGATGGCCGTGCCTTGCTCCTTGCGCGTCTCGAACCGGTCGAGCCGCGCCGCCACCAGGATGAACACCCCAAGCAGGACCGCGGTCAGCCCGTAATCCAGCAGCCTGCGCCAAAGGCTTCGCGGAGGCCGCGCAACATAGCGCCGGCGCGGTCCTCGCGGCCAGGAACGGCTCATATGGCAAACAGTCTCTTAATCATTCGAACGTAGCTTAACGAACTGAAAATCGCTGCGCGCGGAAATTGAACTTGCATGCCTTTGCTACGCTCGGACACAGCGGACAAATTCATTGTGGACCGCAGGAAACCGCATCGCAACAGCGATGTGGCGCGCGCGGTGCGCAGGACGCGCGACCGCCTTTCGCAGCAAGCCGGCAGTCTTGATTTCGACCGCGAGCTGCTCAAGCTCCATGCGCGCGCCATGGTGGTCAGCGCGGCGGCGATTCCTCTGCTTGTGCTTACGGTGGCGGCCGTCGGCCGCTTCGCGGGCCTGGACAACCAGGTCGCCATCTGGGCTCTCTTCACGCTGCTTTGCTACACCATCGTCACCTTCATGGCGCGGCGTGTCGAGCGCACGGAAGCGGCCGAGCTCGACCCGGTGCAGACGCACCGCGATTTCCTGATCGGCCACGCGCTTTGCGGCCTCGGCTGGGCCTGGTTCGCATGGCTGGGCTGCGAAACATGCCAGATCGACCAGTTCCATATCGTCAAGGCCATGGTGCTTCTGGTCGCTATGGCAACGACCGCGGTCATGGCGTCGTCACTGGGCGGCGCCCTGCTCGCGACCTTCGCCATTCCCGTGGCGGTCTATGTTTATACTGTCCTGCCCGTGTGGATGCCGGTCGAAGCGATCATGGCCGCGCTGCTTGTCGCTGCCCTGCCCTTTTTCGGCTATGTCGCGCGTCATCTCAATCAGGCTTCGTGGATGGTGCTTTCCTTTCGCTCGGAAAAGGACGCGCTGATCGCGGAGGTGGAGACGGCGAAGTCGATGTCCGACGAGGCACGGCGGCGCGCCGAGGATGCCAATCTGGCGAAGTCGCGCTTCCTCGCCTCGATGAGCCACGAGCTCCGGACGCCGCTCAACGCCATCCTCGGTTTCTCCGAGGTGATGGCCAATGAGGTGCTCGGGCCGATGAACAACCCGACCTATCGCGACTACGCGCATGACGTGCACGAATCCGGCCAGCATCTGCTCGACCTGATCAACGAGATCCTCGACCTGTCGCGCATCGAGGCCGGCCGCTACCAGCTCAACGAGGAGCCGGTGGCGCTGGTGACGATCGTCGAGGACTGCTGCCACATGATGGAGCTGAGAGCCCGCAACAAGGACATCCGCGTCAGTCAGGAGTTCGAGACCACCTTGCCGCGCCTGTTTGGCGACGAGCGCGCCATCCGGCAGATCACGCTCAACCTGTTGTCCAATGCGATCAAGTTCACCCCGTCGGGCGGCGAAGTGCGCGTGCGCGTCGGCTGGACGGCGGGCGGCGGCCAGTACATCTCTGTCAAGGACAACGGCCCCGGCATTCCGGAGGAGGAGATCCCGGTGGTGCTTTCCGCCTTCGGCCAGGGCTCGATCGCCATCAAGAGCGCAGAACAGGGAACCGGCCTCGGCCTGCCGATCGTGCAGGGCCTGCTCGATATGCATGGAGGCGAGTTCGAGCTTCAGTCCAAGCTGCGCGAAGGCACCGAGGCCATCGCCATCTTCCCGCTGAGCCGGGTGATGGAGGAATTGCCGGCGCTGCCGACCAAGGCCGTCGCCGCACGCCGGCGTTAGCTCGGGGCACAGTTCAGAGCCGCACCGCCGCCGCCATGCCCGAACTGGTGAGCGCCGCCGCCTTGACCAGCCCGGCCGCCAGTCCGGCCCCCACCCCTTCGCCGTGACTGACACCGAGATCGAGCAGTGGCGCGAGCCCAAGCTGCTTGGCGACTTCGGCGTGGCCGGGCTCCGGCGACAGGCTGGCAAGCAGGCAATGGTCGATCGCGGAAGGATTGGCTTTGTGCAGAACCGCGGCGGCAGCCGTCGCCACGAAGCCGTCGAGAAGCACCGGGATCTTCTGCATGCGCGCGGCGAGAATGGCGCCGCAGATCGCCGCGAGCTCGCGGCCGCCGACCCGGCGCAACGCTTCGAGCGGATCGCCAAGGCTGGCACCGTGGAAGGCCAGCGCCCGATCGACCGTTTCCGCCTTGCGCGCCATCATCGCCGCATCGGCGCTCGATCCCTGCCCGACCCAGCCGGCACCCTTGCCGCCGAACAGCGCCGCGCCGAGAGCGGCCGCAATAGTCGAATTGCCGACACCGAGATCGCCCAGGCAAAGAAGGTCTGCGCCGCCCGCGACCGCTTCCATGCCGAAGGCCATGGTGGCGGCGCAGCCGCGCTCGTCGAGCGCCGCTTCTTCCGTGATGTCGCCGGTCGGAATGTCGAGCGCCAGGTCGAAAACCTTCAGGCCGAGATCGTTGGCGATGCAGATCTGGTTGATCGCCGCACCTCCGGCAGCGCAGAGTTCGACGGCATTGGCGGTCGCCGAAACCGGCCGCGGCGAGATGGCGTGCCTCACAGCGCCGTGATTGCCGGCGAAGATCGCCACCAGCGGCCGGTTGACGGCCGGCGGCGCGCGCCCGCTCCACGCGGCGAGCCAGGCCGCGATGTCCTCGATCCGGCCCAGCGAGGCTTTCGGCTTGTCGGCCCTGGCAAACAGCGCGCGGACACGGGCTTCGGCGGCAGCGTCCGCCGCCGGCAGCGTCGCCAGGAGAGTGCGGAAATCATCGAAAGGCTTTGCGTTCATGTCGGATGCGGTCTCTTTGCGGGAACAGGCAGCGGCATAGCCGCCTTCACCGCCCGGCACAACCGCCCCGGCGATGCCGCGAAAGCGCCGATCGGCGGCGCATTGCGGAGGGCTTGCATTGGCTTTGCGGTTGCACCATGTGGAGTGAAGGCAAGAGAACAGCATGACCGCCATCGAGTCTCCCTGCATACTCGTCTGCTCGATCGACATGAAAACCGGCTTCTGTTTCGGTTGCGGCCGCACGCGCGATGAGATCGCCGGCTGGATCGCAATGACGCCGGAAGTCCGGCGTGCGGTCATGGCCGAGTTGCCGTCGCGGCTGGAAACGGTCGAACGCCGGCCACGGCGCGAGACGCGGCGCGCCCGCATGGCGCGCGAGCGCGACATGCTGTGAGAAAGCGCTGGCCGTGAGAAGGGCTTGGCCATGAACCGCCTGTTCTGGATCGTCATGCTGGTGATCGGCACCGGGCTGATCCTGCTGATGATGAACGATTCCGCCGGCCGCACCTTCGGCATCGAGAACCACGATTTCAGCAGGTTGATCTGGGTTGGCGTCCTGGTAGCGGTGATCGGCGCCAGCCTCGTCCGCTCGGGCCGGCCGCTCGGCGACATGGCGCGCAATCTCGGCGTCTGGGCGGCAATCGTGCTGGCGCTGATCGCCGGCTACCAATATCGCTACGAGCTGCAGGACGTCGCCAGCCGCGTCACGGCCGGCCTTGTCCCGGGAAGCCCGCTGGCGCTCGGCGTGGATAATGGCCGCGCCACCGTGACGCTCGACAAGGCCGACAATGGCCATTTCGAGGCCCGGATTCTCGTCAACGGCAGGCCGGTGCGCACGGTGGTCGACACCGGCGCGACCAGCACGGTGCTGACGGCGGAGGACGCCCAGGCAGCCGGCTTCAATCCGGCGACGCTCAGCTACACCGTGGACGTCTCGACCGCCAACGGCATGGCGCGCGCGGCAACGGTCAGGACCGATGAAGTCGCGATCGGCGGCATCGTGCGCAAGGATATGCCGGTCATGGTCGCGGCGCCCGGCATGCTCGAGCAAAGCCTGCTCGGCATGAACTTCATCAGCTCGCTGTCGGGCTTCGACGTGCGCGGCGACCGCATGATCCTGCGCGATTAGCCTCCCGAAAGGCGTCAAGCTGCCTCGGCCTCCGCCGCGAAATCGATCGCCGCGAACGCCGTCTTCAGCACCTCCGTCCCGGCGCCGGGTTTGTTGGCGTCGGTGGACAGGATCTGCCGGTAGCGGCGCGCGCCGGGAAGGCCGTGGAACAGCCCGACCATATGGCGCGTGACATGACCGAGCCGCCCGCCCTTCTCGATGTGGCGCGCCGCATAATCGGCCATTACGTCCATGAGCGCCGCGTAGTCGAAAGCGGCCTGCGCCTCGCCGTAGAATGCGGCATCGATCCCGGTGAGAATACCAGGCGTGTGATAGGCCGCGCGGCCAAGCATGGCACCGTCGACATGGCGGAGATGGTCCGAAACCTCGTCGAGCGATTGAATGCCGCCATTGATGCCGATGAATTGGTTCGGCTTCCTGGCCTTGAGCCGGTAGACGCGCGGATAGTCGAGCGGCGGGATGTCGCGATTTTCCTTGGGGCTCAGCCCCTCCAGCCACGCCTTGCGGGCATGCACCCAGAGCGCATCGGCGCCTGCCGCCAGTACGCCGTCGGCGAGCGTGTCGAGCGCAGCCTCAGGGTCCTGGTCATCGACGCCGATGCGGCATTTGACCGTGACCGGGATCTTCACCGCCGCCTTCATCGCCGCAACGCAGTCCGCGACCAGCATCGGCGTCTTCATCAGGCAGGCCCCGAACGTGCCCGACTGGACGCGGTCGGACGGGCAGCCGACATTGAGGTTGATCTCGTCGTAACCGAACGCCTCGCCGATCACCGCCGCCTCGGCAAGCTTTCGCGGATCCGAGCCGCCAAGCTGCAGCGCAACCGGATGCTCGTCACCGTCGAAGCCGAGCAGTCGCTCGCGTGCGCCATGGATGACGGCGTCGGCCACAACCATCTCGGTGTAGAGCAGCGCGCGGCGCGTCAGCTGCCGGTGGAAGAACCGGCAATGCCGGTCTGTCCAGTCCATCATTGGTGCTATAGCAAGCAGTGGTTGCATCGGCTTTTCAGCTATTTTCCGCCGTCTTACCATCCAAATTTGGTAGATGAGAACCGCGATATTCTCTTTTAGTTTCAAATAGTTCGAATGAGAAGGGACAAAGGTCCCATGATCGATTAGACCATTTCCAACGTCACATTTTTGTCATAAAAGCAACAGTCCGATTTTAACTTTCCACAAATAAGAGTAAACTTTTCGTGCTCAAGTTCTGAGCGGGAGGCGTACAGGCAGTCATAGCCTGTTGAAGAGGGGCGGGGTTGAGTATGCCCTCATCATTGATCCTTGGTGCCCGCCGTTGGTGGGTTGCAGATGCGCATAGGACGCATCCGCCGAGAATTGCCTGACGGGGCATGGAGCGGGGGCGCGGCGGCCCCCTCAACACCCTCTACCCCGAGTGTCAATCAAACTCCAGTTTCCTTTTAACGATGACGCGCAGCGCTAGCCTCGGCCAGCGGATGCGCGCCCATGCGACCGGTTGCCAGCGTTGGGGCTGATTTCGCGCCTGTCGCATTGAAACCAGGGAGAATCGCAATGGCACTCGACATCACAGCTCAAGACATCATCATCGACGAGAGCGCTGGTCTCACGAGACCGCCGAACGGCAGGTTCTCCGGCGACGGCGGGCGCCTCCCCCCACACCACAAGTTTCCCCATTCGCGGCACCTTTGAGAGGAGCAGACAATGGCACTGACCATCAATGTTTTCGGAAGCACGAAAATCGACGAAACGGCTGGCTTGCAGGATGATGACATCGCGCTACTTAACGTGCCGTCGAATGTCTCGACCGCATTCAGCAATGCGGGAGTCAACCTCGCGAGCGCAATTCAAGTCGCAGGCGGAGGGGGCGATGATCTCACCGTCACGCCTGACTCTGGCTTTACCGTCAATGGCCTCGGCTTCGTCGATCCAACCAACGGTGCGCTCAACGGGGACGCCAGCGGGCTTTTCACCCTCGAGGGCAGAGAGATCTTCCTCTACGCCGACCCCAACAACGACAACGTCGTCCTCGGCCGGGAGGGCACCGTCGGAGGGGTGGCGGATCCGAGCGGCGCCATCGTATTTGCGATCTACGTCGAAGAGACCACGACCAATTCCCTAATCACCGGCGGCAAGTTCTGGATTGCGCTCTTCGAGCCGCTGAAGCACCCGGACACCACCAACGACTTCGATTTCACTGTCAATCTCGACAATAAGCTCAAGGTCGCGGCGACCCAGTCCAACACCTTCTTGTTCGACAATGCGCCATCGGGCGCCAACGAGTTCATGATGTTCGGCAACAACCCCGGGGGCGTCAGCACCTCGGGCATCGTGGTGACCGGGCGTGACCCCGACCCGAACACCGAGGACAATATCACTAAACAGCCTAACGGGAAATCTTTCGACACGATCGGCAGCAGCCAGGCCGGACCCCACGCGACTATTGGCGTGAACGGCCAGCATCTCGGGCCGGGCGATGGCCTAAGTTTCACTATGGTCACAAATCCGGTCGGAGATTTCACGGTATCCCCCAACGCCGGCAACAACCCCGGGGAAGGTCTTAGCCCAACGGAGGCCGACCACGAAAGCAACATTCAGTTTGGAGGCTATGCCCCAGGCGTCACTTCGGCCTCGTTCACAGTCGCCCAGACGAACCCGACCAATAGCTCAGCCACAGTAAAGATTTCCGCCTTCAATGACTCGGACGGCGTGGCCGAGACGGGTACAGGTTTTGTCGAGGGATTTGCTGATGACGTTGCGGTCAACATCACCCAGGTCAAGATCAATGGCGTTGTGGTCGCTGCAGACCTCACCGGCGATACGGCGGTCGTCTCGGGTATCAAGAACGGGGATGTTATCACCTACACCACCACCAGCGCCCACACTCGGGTGCTGATCGAAAACGCCCAACCGACGAAGGGGCCGGGTTCGAACATCACCCTCGACATCGGCGGATTCACGATCTTGAGCAGCACGGGCGCGAGCGAGTTTGCCGGCACGCAACTCCAGTTCGACGATGACGGGCCGTCGATCACCGCGGTCGCGAGCACGGCATCGGTGCGCCACGACGAGACCGCCGGGGTGCAGGCCGACACCGATGTCGACGGCACTGCGATCGCCTTCGGTTCGACGACGATCGCGTCGCTGTTCACCAACGTGCCGTCGCCTGGCGACGATCCGGATGTGGCGGGCACCGGCGCAATCGGCTTCGCCCGCAGCACCGCTTCGCTGCTGACCGTGACGAGCGGCAGCGCCGGGGCCGATGGGCCGGCGACGCAGGAACTCAGCTATGCGTTAAGCGTCACCAACGGCACCGACTCGGGGGTCGAGACCACCGCGGGCACCAAGATCTTCATGTACAACGGCACCGGCACCGCCGCAGGCCTGATTCTCGGCAGGGTCGGCACCGAGAACGCGGGAGGTGACACCGCCGATCCTGCCGGCACGGTGGCTTTCGCGCTGGCGACTAACCCGGCCAACGGCGAGGTCTTCCTCACTCAATATCTGTCGCTGAAGCATCCGACCGGCGGCGCCTCGTACGATGAGACGATCACGCTGGCGTCGGGCGCAGTGCAGATGAGCGTCACCCGTACCGACGGCGACGGCGACACCGCCACCGACTCCGACAACAACATCGGCCTGCTCGTCAAGTTCGACGATGACGGGCCGACAATCACGGCCGTGACGAGCGGCACGGCGTCGGTGCGCCACGACGAGACCGCCGGGGTGCAGGCCGACACCGATGTCGACGGCTCGGCGATCGCCTTCGGTTCGACGACGATCGCGTCGCTGTTCACCAACGTGCCGTCGCCTGGCGACGATCCGGATGTGGCGGGCACCGGCGCAATCGGCTTCGCCCGCAGCACCGCTTCGCTGCTGACCGTGACGAGCGGCAGCGCCGGGGCCGATGGGCCGGCGACGCAGGAACTCAGCTATGCGTTAAGCGTCAACAACGGCACCGACTCGGGGGTCGAGACCACCGCGGGCACCAAGATCTTCTTGTACAACGGCACCGGCAGCGCCGCAGGCCTGATTCTCGGCAGGGTCGGCACCGAGAACGCGGGAGGTGACACCGCCGATCCCGCCGGCACGGTGGCTTTCGCGCTGGCGACGAACGCGACCACAGGCGAGGTCTTCCTCGCCCAGTATCTGTCGTTGAAGCATCCGACCGGCGGCGCCTCGTACGATGAGACGATCACGCTGGCGTCGGGCGCAGTGCAGATGAGCGTCACCCGTACCGACGGCGACGGCGACACCGCCACCGACTCCGGCAACGACATCGGCCTGCTCGTCAAGTTCGACGATGACGGGCCGACCGTCACGGTCGACAACATCGCGAACGGGACCTACGCCGCAGGCGGGAGCAGCACTTGGTCCGACGCTCCTGGCGCGGACGGGTTCAAGTCGCTGAACGTGACCTTCAACAACTACACAATCGACGCCCACCCCGCTGTGACCGTCAACACCTCGCTCGGGACGCTGACGACAACCAATGCGGACGGGAACTTTGTCTTCAACGGGACGATTACCGACGACTTCACTAACGACGGCATCGCTAACAATCAGACGGTGAACTTCAAGCTGACATTCGATGCGGTCGATCCGGGATCCGGCACCTACAAGATCGAGCTGACAACCCCGCCCTCAACGATCATTACCTTCGACACCTCGCAGGGTTCGCTGCCAGCGGGAGGCCCCCAGGCTGTGCAGTCGCTGACACTTTCGAGCGGACCCCAGGCCGGAACCAACATCGTGTTCTTCGGCGCTGTGGCAACCGCACCGCAGACGAACGGGGCGGTAGACTCGCCTCCGACAGACATCGAGGACTTAGTGGGACTCGGGCAGCCAGACCTGAGCAAGAGCCAGATCGACGCCTTGCTCGGGCCGCCCAATCAGATCCCGACCTTGATCAACCCCGCGACACAGATGAACGTGTCGACCTCGGGCATAGGCATCAATAACAACAACCTGGATGGCTCAGGCGCCGGGATTCAATCCACCGACGATAGCTTTGTCGCCAATCCCCAGTCGCTGGTGGACAAGGTCACCGTGTTCATCGACAACTCGGTGGGCGGTTACAACCCTAACACGGAGGACCTCGAATACAGTGTCTACTTCAGCGACGGGACCGTTACTGCGCCTACGAAGGTCGTGCAGGGCGATCTTACGCCCGTCACGTCGGGGGTCGCCGCTGGCGGCTTTTCGTTCGTCATCTCAGACGTCGCAGGCGGCCCCAAGATCGACGCCGTCCAGCTGACGATGGCAAGCGGCACGGTCAAGATCCCGGTGATACAGTTCGCCATCGAGCAGGCGTTTACTCCGCAGCCGATCAGCATGAACTTGACGGCTACCCTCAGCGATAACGATAGCGACACTAACCAAGACCAGTTCTCGATCGCTCTCGCCTGACGGTGCATCATCCGCGGCCGGGCACTCGCCCGGCCGCCTTTCTCATAGAGCCGGGGGTGGGCAATGGACGCGGTACCCGAAACCTTTGTCGACGCGTTTGGCGAGATTTCGCTCAAGCACGGCATGATCCGTATCGAGCTGGTGTCGCTGTCGGGCTCCGAGCCGCGCGTGACGCAGCGGCTGATCACCAGCCTGCAGGCCTTTTCTCAAATGATGCAGGCGCAGAACGGCATGCGCGAACAGCTCGAGAAGGCGGGCGTGATCCGCTCGCCACAGCCATCGCCGGGAGCCGAGCCGGGCTCCCAGCCCACGTCTCCCCCGCCGGTCGGAGAGGAAACGGGAGGGGCTGGAGCGACGGTGGTGCGGCTGATGCCGCAGCCGGCATGGCCTGCGGCGGCAACGCCCGCGGCAACAGAGCTGCGGCTGCCGAAATCGCCGAATTTCAGCGACGAGCAATAGCCGAAATGCGTCAGTGCCTCATGCCGAACAGAGCCCCTCTCCGCCCTACATGGCGCAGCGGAAGCGGGAGCACGCCGAGGCCCGTTAGCGTCACGGCGCCCGTCCTCGCGCCGACCAGCCAGCACGCCGCGGAGCGAAAGCCATGAACGATCGCTGGTTGTCCGATGCGCTCGCCACTCTCGTCTCCGCCGGGCACGGGCTGGTCAAGTGGAGCGGTCCCGGTCTGCACAGAGCGAGCGACCTGGCCGAGTGGCTCCACAGGCTGGGCCCCCCGGTTCAGTTCCTGCTGTGTACGGTGCTCGTATGGCTCGTCCTGGCCTGGACGCTCCGAACGCGTTCGCCCGCCGCCAAGGCTGTCACTGCGAGTTATCTGCGCGGTACCGTGGAAGGATCTCCAGTCGAAACAGCACTGCAGTGCCTTGTCGCCATCGGGCGGCACTACGGCATCGATCTTTCCCCCGAGCGCATCAAGCACGACTTTGCGCTGAGGCCCGACGACGACATCAACCGGCTGCTTCCGAAGATCGCCCGCAGCAGCGGCATGCGCAGCCGTAAATTGAAGGTCGGCTGGAAAGATCTCCAACGCCTCGGCGACGCCTATCCGGTGATGGCCCGGCTGACAAACGGCAACAGCGTCATCCTGCTCGGGTTCAACGAGGACAAGGTCGGGGTCCTCGATCCCCTCGCCGACCGCCTCGCGGTATTGCCCCTCGACCAGGCGACGTTCTGCAGGAAGTGGACCGGCGAGCTCCTGCTGCTGCGCCGCTCATTCGCGCTGACCGATGAAAGCCGGCCCTTCGGCTTCGCCTGGTTCCTCCCGGAAGTCGTCCGCAACGGCGCGATGTTCCGGGACATCGCGGTGGCGGCGGTCGCGCTGCAGGTACTGGCGCTTGCCCTGCCGATCTTTATCCAGATCACGGTCGACAAGGTGCTCGTGCACCAAGCCTATACGACGCTCGTTGTGCTCGCCATCGGGGTCAGCGCCGCGGTCCTGTTCGACGCGATTTTCAACTATCTGCGGCGCATCCTGCTGGTCTACGCCTCGGCGCGGATCGATGTGCGCACCTCGATCCGCACCTTCGCGCGTCTGCTGTCGTTGCCGATCGATTTCTTCGAGCGCGCCTCGGCCGGCGTCATCACCAAGCACATGCAGCAGGTCGAGAAGATCCGGGAGTTTCTGACCGGCCGCCTTTTCCTGACGTTGCTCGACGCCACCTCGCTGCTGGTCATCGTGCCGCTGCTGTTCCTCTACAGCGGCCGCCTCGCCACAATGGTGCTCGGCTTTTCCGCCCTCACCGCTTGTGTGATCGGCGGACTGATCCCGCTCTACCGCCGCAAGTTGCGCGTCCTTTACGAGGCCGAAGGGCAGCGTCAGGCCTATCTCGTCGAGACGATCCACGGCATGGAAACGGTCAAGGGGTTGGCGACCGAGCCCTTGCGCCAGCGCGACTGGGACGCGCTCTGCGCCCAGGCCGCCGAGTCGCGGTTCGACGTCGGGCGGATTTCGACCTCGGCGCAGGCGGTGATCGGGCTCCTCGAAAAGCTGCTGACGGTTGCGGTCGTCGGCTTCGGCGCCCTGCTGGTCTTCGACAACCAGATGACGGTGGGCGCGCTGATCGCGTTCAATATGCTGTCGGGCCGGGTCACCACGCCGCTCTCACAGATCGTCGGTCTGGTGCAAGGCTACCAGGAGGCCGGGCTCTCGGTGCGAATGCTCGGCAACATCATGAACCGCAGTCCGGAGCGGCCACCGAACGTGCGCGGCCTGCGCCCGCCGATCGCGGGCACTGTCGAGTTCGAGCATGTGATCTTCCGCTACAGCGAAAGCGCTCCGCCGGCCCTGAACGACGTGTCGCTGACCATCCCGGCCGGTTCGGTTTTCGGCATCGTCGGGCGCAGCGGCTCGGGCAAGTCGACATTGACGCGGCTGATGCGCGGCACGTACCCGATCCAGCACGGCTCGGTGCGGATCGACGGTCATGAAATTCGCGAGCTCGACCTCCCGCATTTGCGCAGCAACGTCGGCGTCGTGATGCAGCAGTGCTTTCTGTTCCGCGGCACCGTGCGCGAGAACATCGGGGCGACTAGGCCAGATGCGACCCTCGAGGAGATCGTCCACGCCGCGACGATGGCCGGCGCCGACGAGTTCATCAAGCTTCTGCCGCAGGGCTACGACACCTTGCTCGAGGAGGGCGGCACCAATTTGTCGGGCGGCCAGCAGCAACGCCTGTCGATCGCCCGTGCCTTGCTGCGCCAACCGCGCATCCTCATCCTGGACGAGGCGACCTCTGCGCTTGATCCCGAGAGCGAGGCGATCGTCCAGGCAAACCTTGCCCGCATTGCCGAGGGGCGAACCGTAGTCATGGTTTCGCACCGTCTGTCCTCGCTCGTCGCAGCGGACGCCATTGTCGTGCTCGATCGCGGCCGGATCGTCGATTACGGGAAACATGGCGAACTCCTGTCCCGCTGCATGACTTACCGACAGCTATGGAGCCAGCAGAACAGGCATCTTGCCCGATGAGCACGCTTCTTCCAGCAGTGAGAGACTTTCAAAGCGATGCCCGCAAGATCGACGAGCGGCGCCCGCCCCGGTTGGTGGGGGCCACGCTGTACGCACTTGTCGCGGCCATCATGGTCGCAGGCATTTGGGCGTCGGTGGCCAAGGTCGACCAGATCGTGGTCGCACCGGGCAAGCTGATGACGACGGCCTCGACGATTGTGGTGCAGCCGCTCGAGATCTCGACCGTGCGCAGCATCGACGCCAAGGTGGGCGACATCGTGCGGAAAGGCGACGCATTGGCGACCCTCGACGCGACTTTCAGTGAAGCCGATGCCGACCAATTGCGGGGAAAGGTCGCGAGCCTCGCCGCGCAAATCGGGCGGCTCGAGTCCGAGCTCGACGACCGGCCGTACAAGCCCCAAAACCTGGATGACGAAACGCGCCTGCAGTCGACGATCTGGATCCGGAGGATCGAGGAGAACAAGGCGAAGCTGGCTTCTTACGATCGGCAGATCCGTAATGTTCAAGCCCAGATGGCGACCAAGAGCGCCGATCGCGAGGCATTGGAGGTCCGCCTTGGCGTGGCAAAGGATCTTGAGACGATGCGGGACGTTCTGGTGAAGAGGGAGGTCGGCTCGAAGGTCGACTATCTCACTGCCAAAGGTCAGCGGCTGCAGGTCGAGCAGGAAATGCTGCTTGTGAGCAATAACATGGCTGAGCTCGAGGAGAATGTGGAGCGCTTGAAGGCCGAGGAAGCGGCTTATCTCGCAGAGTTCCGCCAGAAGACCGCTGAGGACCTGGTCCAAGCGCGCCGCGACCACGATGCCGCGGCCAGAGAACTCGGCAAGGCGCTGCGGCGGAAGGCTGTCACGGTGCTAACCGCACCCGCCGACGCGGTCGTGCTCGAAGTGGCGCAGCGCTCTGTTGGCTCGGTCTTGAAAGAAGCAGAGCCGCTCTATACCCTCGTTCCTCTGGGCTCTCCGTTGGAGGCAGAAGTCTCTGTCGAGGGGCTCGATGTCGGCCATGTCGAGCGCGGCAGTGCAGTTCGCCTGAAACTCGAGGCGTGGCCCTTCCAGAAGCACGGTACCCTGTCCGGTAAGGTTCGAACCGTCTCGGACGACACCTTCACGCCGGATGCGAAGAATGGTGGGCAGCAGCGTCCTTACTACAAGGCACGGGTGGAGTTGACCGCGACCGACCTGCGTGATGTGCCGAGCAGTTTTCGCTTGATCCCCGGCATGGCGGTATCTGCGGAGATCAAGGTGGGCGACCGCACGATTTTGTCATATTTCCTCTATCCGCTCCTGCGTGGTCTCGACGAAAGCATCCGCGAACCCTGAGTCACGAAGCTATGCGAGCCGACGTCCGCCGGAGCGAGCGGTCGCTGATAACGGGTTCACAGCACACGCACTTGGCGCCTCGTTCTTGACGCTGTTGACGTCCGGCTGACAGGCCGGCACTTCAACTCGCCATTGCTCCTGCTCAGGGACGCGGAGTTCTCTTGCACGGATCTGCCCTATGAAAATGGGTCTGGCCCGAGTTCCCTCTTGCTCAAACAGGGAAGCTGCTGCCCGCGGGCTGCAGCCAAGTTCCCTGGTGAATCGGTCCGTGAGATAGCGCACTTGTAACGTCAGCCCGAGCACAGCCGTCTCTGAGTCTCTGCGACATGATCCTGACCGGCGAGCACACTTTGCTCAACTACATGCTGGCGCCGGTCGAGGCTTCCCTCATGCGTACCTTCAGGGAAAATTAGAGACGTGGCAGCGCTGACGCGCGCCGCCACTCGGCGTCGGCCACTGGGGCCGGCGCTCCATCGACTCAAGGGGCCGGCCTCCGTCAGGAGCAGCCAGAGGATCCGGGTGGCGCTACCGCCTCACAACTCAAAGCGCTGTGTCCGCCAACTGATGCGGTAAGGCCACTAAAGGCTTTCCGCGCTTCTGCCGAAATCGTTCCTGGCGTGTCCAAGTCCGCCGCGAAGGTCGCTACGACTAAACCCTGCCGAAATTCGACGGGTTCGTCAGCAGTCTGAATGGGCCGCTACAACCGGCCCATCCTCAATCACTCCTCCTCAACGGGTGCCGGGATCTCATCCGGTAGGTTTTGCCGTCCAACCCGGTCGGCAACGAGCATCGAAAGCATCATCTCGACAAGGCCATTGGCGGCCCCCTTCTCGCCACCGGTAGCGCCGATCTGGATCTGCGGCACGAGCGGTAACCTGCCATTCTCGATCGCCTCGGCGAAGCGAATGAGAACCTGCGAGTTGAGCTGATAGTCCGGGCCGCCGAAGGCCGCGACCTTCTTCTCGGTGGCCTCGGCCTCCGCCAGACCGATGGCGCGCACCTTCTCGGCCTCCGCAAAACCGGTCGCCTTGATGCGTTCGGCATCGGCAAGCGCGACAGCCTTGATCATGTCGGCTTCGCCCAGGCCGGCGAGGCGCACCTTCTCTGCCTCTGCCTTGGCAGTGACCTGAATGGTTTCCGCCTCCTGGCGGGTGCGGGCGAGTTGCGCCTTACCCTCGTTCTCACTAATCTCGATGGTAAGTGCCGACGTCGTGATCTTGGCTTGCTGTTCGGCGAGCGCCTGCTTCTCACGCAACGTACGTTCCTGAATGGCCGCCCTCTCCTGCAATTTATAAGTCTCGACCTTTTCGACTGCAATCTGACGCTCTCGCAACTGGATCAGGATCTGCTCTATGCTGTTCTGGCCATTGGCGGCACGGGGCGTACCAATCAACACTTCCTGCAGCTCGAGACTGTAGGAATTGAATTTTTCGCGCATCTCCTCGCCCGATTTGCGCTGGATATCGCTACGCTCCTGCAAAAGCTGGATCAGCGTCTTTGTCTGGGCGATATTCTTGAAGTACGCAGAAACCATCGGATCGAGCGTTTGTTCGACCAGCCGCTTGATGTCACCGAAACGCTGCACCACGAGCGGCGCCTTCATATAGTCGATATGCACGACGACGGAGAGTGGCAGCACAGGCTCGAACGCATCTTTGGTGATCAACGACACTTCAGACAGGTTTTCGTCCAGCCTGTGTTCGCCAAACTGCTCCTTCGTCCATTTGAGCACGAAGTTGGTGGTCGGCACGGTGATGATATTGCCGGCATAGGTATTGAACGCATACTTGCCCGGCAGCAGCGGCGTTGACCAGACACCGCGTGCGCCGATTTCGACCAGCTCGCCGTGACGGTATGCCTGCCCGGATATATCCGTGCCGTGGCGGCCGTTATAGGAGACGACGACACCCACCGTGCCAACGTCAATGATCGTCTTCTCGACCAGTTCGACGGTCGCGAAAATGCGATTGAGGAAGTAGCTACCGTCGGCCAGCACCTGCAACTGCCGGCCACGGTAGCCACCGGCATTGAGAAACTTCTCCGGGTCCTGAAAATTGTTGTGGAAGTTCGGGTCGTTCGGATCGTTGGCGACGGTCGGTGCGATGATCTCGCCGTCCGGCAGGGCCGGACCGTCATGGATGGTGACGATACCGATCATGTCCTCGGCATTATGGATGACGACTGGCTCAAAGCCACCCCGCTCCGAGATCATGCTGGACATATTGGTAAAAAGGTTTTGTTCCGACGCGCTCAGATTGACGGCATAGATCGACTGGGCGGTGAGCACGACGAATTGTGCGAGATTGATGGCATAGGTGCCTTCACGCAAGATCTTGCGTTGCGGTCCTTTCTGTCCGCCTTTTTCGAGAAAGGCGCGCACATCCTGGAAATCATCGGCGTCGGTGTTGGAAGCAAGTGTCTGCGTCGGAGGCAGCGGCTTGCCATCACGGGCAAAGACATAGCCTATCTGACCCTGCGGGATGGTGACAAGATTGGCGCGATGCATCGAATATTGGAACGGCATGAAGAAATGTAGGCCACCGCGCACGACTTCCGGCTGGTAGCCTGCTTCACGGTTGAGCGCTATGAAGCCATTGCTAACGGAGCCGCGAAAACTCCATAGTTTTTCTAAGATGCCGAGCCTGTCGTTTGGGATGTAGCGGACCACGCCGCTCCACCAGAACAGGATTGCCAGCACGATGACTAGCACGGCTACCTCGATCGCCATCCATTTCATCGGGCCGAGATATTGTAGGGCTTCCATCTCTTCTCTCCTATGGGGCACGCGGGTTCGTTCACCCGACCGCCACCCGGTTGGTGTTGATTGATGAAGCGGGGAATTTGGGCGCCGACACGCTCGACGCACTAAGGGCGTGTCGAACGTTTGGGCTGCTCATTGTCTGGGAGAATGACCGCGCGTCCCAAGTCCCCGGTGAGGGGAGGCGTGGCCGTGAGAGATCTCACATTGGTGTTGCCTTGATAGACATAACGACAAATGAAGTAGGAATCGCGCCTACAAGTTTAAAGATATTCCGCGCGGAAATCTAATAAGTATTTCCAACACTTTCACTATTTCGAATAGCGTGATGGTTGGCTTTTAGAAATTGGCAAGAGCGCGAAATGACGCTCTTGACGGGTTGGAACCGTCGGCCCCCGGTCCGGCCCGATGCGGCATCAGACAACACGCCGCGTGCCGCGCCATCGCAGGCGCAGCACTTTGATTTCACGAAGGTTTTTTCGCCTAGCGCCTCAGGGCGTAGACATTGTCCATGGACGCGCCGCCCAGGGGCAGCGCCATATCGTCGTCGAGAATCCGCGTGATGCGGGCAAAGCCGACAAAGGCTTTTCTCGCTTCCTCAGCCGACATCTTGCCAGCCATCGCTGCCGAGCAGCAATTCATGGCGCACTGATAAACGGGGCCGCGTCTCCCCGTAGGCCATTTCCGCAGGAATACCATCGCTTCGGAGACGCTGTCGACTTCCTCCATGGGGTATCCCTGCCCACGCGCGATTCGCACAGGGGTAAAGAAATGCAAGCGATCCATCACTATCCTCCCGGTCGACCGCAACGCGGCCGAACCCCATTAAACGCACGTTCGGTGGTTTGGTTCCAAACAAATTTGGTTGCCGCTCGAAAAAGTACGGAACTGGATAGAACGCCGACTTCAGCGGGCTGTTCGGCAGCCGACTCAGTAAAGGCGATTCCTCTTTTGGCGCAACGAGAAGCGCGATTCTCATTGAATGAGTTTAAGGCCAAAGCCGGCAAATCGATTGCTTGTCGGTTCCCCAGCGTCAGGCTTAACCTCGCCGGTTAACGCGTGAGGGCGCGTTTTGCAAAAAGGGGACACTTGCAATGACCATACAAGGCGCATCGCCCGGCCTCTACAACGAGGACCTGGCTCCGGCAACGGTCAGGAACTGGGGACCGTTTTCGATCTTCAACGTCTGGACCTCCGACGTCCACAGCCTCTGGGGATATTATCTCGCCGCCAGTCTGTTCCTGTTCTGCGGCGGCTTCGTCAACTTCATCATCGCCATCGGCATCGGCTCGCTGATCATCTACGCGCTGATGAACCTGGTCGGCTATGCCGGCGTGAAGACCGGCGTGCCCTACCCCGTGCTCGCGCGCG
Source organism: Mesorhizobium dulcispinae (assembly GCF_033977345.1). Lineage (NCBI taxonomy): Bacteria > Pseudomonadati > Pseudomonadota > Alphaproteobacteria > Hyphomicrobiales > Phyllobacteriaceae > Mesorhizobium > Mesorhizobium dulcispinae. Next base: position 181,065 of record NZ_JAVIIY010000002.1, on the reverse strand, counting down.
CCTCCTTCGGCATCTGGGGCGCCAACATCCCGGCGCTGGTGCGCGCCGTCGTCGCCTGCTTCTGGTACGGCGCGCAGACAGCCGCCGCATCGGGCGCGATCGTGGCGCTGCTGACCCGGCTGCAGTGGTTCGACGAATTCAACAAGAGCTCGCATCTGCTCGGCCATTCCACCCTGGAGGTGATCTGCTTCGTCGTCATCTGGGCGCTGCAGCTCTTGATCATCCAGAAAGGCATGGAAACAGTGCGCCGCTTCCAGGATTGGGCCGGCCCTGCGGTGTGGGTGATGATGCTGATCCTGGCGATCTATCTCTGCCTCAAGGCAGGCACCTTCGCCTTCACCAGCGACATCCCTATGGAGGTACTGCTCGAAAAGACCAAGGATGCCGGCGTGCCGGGCGAGCCGGGTTCGTGGACGGCGCTATTCGCGGTAGCGGCGATCTGGGTGACCTATTTCTCGGCTCTCTACCTCAACTTCTGCGACTTCGCCCGCTACGCGCCGGACAATGCGGCGCTGCGCAAGGGCAACATCTGGGGCCTGCCGGTCAACCTGATCCTGTTCTCGCTGGTCGCCGGCGTCACCACGATCGCCGCCTACGACGTCTATCACGAGGTGCTGCTGCATCCCGACCAGATCTCGGCCAAGTTCGACAGCTGGTTCCTGGCAGCTCTCGCTGCATTGACCTTCGCGGTGGCGACGCTCGGCATCAACGTCGTGGCGAACTTCGTCTCGCCGGCCTTCGACTTCTCCAACGTCTTCCCGCGCCAGATCGACTTCAAGAAGGGCGGCTACATTGCAGCGTTGATTGCACTCGTGCTCTATCCCTTCGCGCCGTGGGAAGGCAGCGCTGCTTCCTTCGTCAACATCATCGGCGCGACGATGGGGCCGATCTTCGGCGTGATGATGGTCGACTACTATTTGATCCGGAAGGGCGAGGTCGACGTCAGCGCGCTCTATCGGGAAGACGGCGAGTTCCGCTTCCAGGGCGGCTGGCACGTCAACGCCTTCATCGCCGCCGGCATCGGCGCGATCTTCTCCTCGATCCTGCCCAACTTCACCAACTGGCTGCCCGCCTGGTGGGGCGTCTATGGCTGGTTCTTCGGCGTGGCGATCGCGGGCGCCGTCTATTACATGCTGCGCAGCATGGCGCTCGGCGCCGGAGCGCGGACGGCAAAGGCTTGAAATGAGGCAGTAGGCGTTAGGCAACAGGGAATAGAGAACGCATCCCTACTGCCTACTGCCTACTGCCTACCTTCTACCATCTCGGCCAGCCTGCGCACCGTATTCCAGTTGCGGGAAGTGCCGATGCCCATGCGCTTGTGGTTTGCCGCTGCAAGCAGCCGCGAACTTGGCCTCTCGCGCGAAAAGACAAACCAGATATCGCCTCCGACCAGACGCACCCTCTCGTCCACGGCGGCACGGACCTGAAGTCCTGACAGGGCTTCATCGGCAACAGGTTGACGCATCACCCGCACCGCGACCTGGTCGGCGGTTTCCGCCGATTCGGCAGGGAACGGATTGCCGGCCGCGAGCTTCAGCCAGTCCTCTGCGCCGCGCACTACAATGTCGACATGCCGGCCGAAAGTCTCTTCGAAGGCCTTCTCCAGCCGTCGCTCGAGAGCGGAAACCTTGGTCGTCCGCGCCTCGAAGACCAGATTGCCCGTCGCCACCAGCGTGCGGACGTTCTTCAGGCCAACGCCTTCCGCCATCGCCTTAAGGTCGGCCATGACGACTCGCCGCCCCTCACCCAGGACGATGCTGTAGAGCAGCGCGACATAGGTGTTCATGACCGGCTCAAGCCCGATCGCTCACACCAGCCGGGACTGTTCCACCGCCGCCGAAATGAAGCTTGCGAACAGCGGATGCGGCTCGAGCGGCCGGCTCTTCAGTTCGGGGTGGTATTGCACGCCGATGAACCAGGGATGGTCGGGATATTCGACCGTCTCCGGCAGCACGCCGTCCGGCGACATGCCGGCAAAGACCAGGCCGCAATCCTCGAGCCGCTGCTTGTAGTCGATATTGACCTCATAGCGGTGCCGGTGGCGCTCGGAGATCTGGGTGTCGCCGTAGATCTCGGCGATCTTCGAACCCTTGGCGAGATCGGCCTGGTAGGCGCCGAGCCGCATCGTGCCGCCGAGGTCGCCGGTGGCCCTGCGCTTTTCCAGCATGTTGCCCTTCAGCCATTCGGTCATCAGGCCGACAACGGGCTCCTCGGTCGGGCCGAACTCGGTCGACGACGCATGCTCGACGCCGGCGAGCGACCGCGCCGCTTCGATGCAGGCCATCTGCATGCCGAAGCAGATGCCGAAATAAGGCACCTTGCGCTCGCGCGCGAACTTCGCCGCCAGGATCTTGCCTTCCGAGCCGCGCTCGCCGAAACCGCCGGGAACGAGGATGCCATGCACCTTTTCCAGCCAGGGTGCGGGATCTTCCTTCTCGAAGATCTCGCTCTCGATCCAGTCGAGCTTGACCTTGACGCGGTTGGCGAGGCCGCCATGCGAGAGCGCCTCGATCAAAGATTTATAAGCATCCTTGAGGCCGGTGTATTTGCCGACGACGGCAATCGTCACCTCGCCTTCCGGATTGTGGATGCGGCTGGAGAGCGCCTGCCAGGGCTCCATGCGCGGCTTCGGCGCCGGGTCGATGCCGAAGGCGGCGAGCACTTCCGAATCCAGACCCTCCTTGTGGTAGGCCATCGGCACGTCATAGATGTGCGGCACATCGAGCGCCTGGATGACGGCGCTTTCGCGCACGTTGCAGAACAGTGAAAGCTTACGCCGCTCTTCCTTGGGGATCGGCCGGTCGGCGCGCACCAGCAGGATGTCGGGCGCGATGCCGATGCCGCGCAATTCCTTGACCGAATGCTGCGTCGGCTTGGTCTTCAGCTCGCCGGCGGTCGGAATGTAGGGCATCAGCGTCAGATGCACATAGACGGCGTTGTTGCGCGGCAGGTCGTTGCCGAGCTGACGGATCGCTTCCAGGAACGGCATCGCCTCGATGTCGCCGACCGTGCCGCCGATCTCGCATAGGACAAAATCGTAGTCGTCATTGCCGTCGAGGACGAAATGCTTGATCTCGTCGGTGACGTGCGGGATCACCTGCACGGTGGCGCCGAGATAATCGCCGCGCCGCTCGCGCTCGATGATGTTCTTGTAGATGCGGCCGGTGGTGATGTTGTCCTGCTGGTTGGCCGAGCGGCCGGTGAAGCGCTCATAATGGCCGAGATCGAGATCGGTCTCGGCGCCGTCGTCGGTCACGAACACTTCGCCATGCTGATACGGCGACATCGTTCCGGGGTCGACATTGAGGTAAGGATCGAGCTTTTTGATCCGCGCGCGATAGCCTCGCGCCTGCAAAAGAGCCCCAAGAGCTGCTGCGGCGATGCCTTTTCCGAGTGAGGAAACCACGCCGCCTGTGATGAATACATATCGCGCCATGGGAGTCATCGCTTAACGCGGCCTGATTGATTCCGCCAGAGAAAAAACCGCCGCGAAGGCTTTTTCCCAAAATGGCGCCGGTGCCCGCGATGGGCCTTTGCGAAGCATGTCGCCCAAAAGTGCCAGGCGGTTTTGGGACAACGACATGCGTCAAAACAAAAATTCAAAACGAAAGGGCCGGCTGTGCCGGCCCTTTCGGCAGTTTGCGTGAACGCGTCGGATGACGACGACTTGGGTCGCTAGAACTAACGACCTTGTCGTTAGATAATAACGACCTTGGTGCCGATCTTGACGCGGCTGTAGAGGTCCATGACGTGCTCGTTGATCATGCGGAAGCAGCCGTTGGAGGCGCTGGTTCCGATCGACTGCGGCGCAATGGTGCCATGGATGCGCAGATGCGTGTCCTTCTTGCCGTCATAGAGATAGATGGCGCGCGCGCCGAGCGGGTTCTCGCCGCCGCCGGGCATGCCGTCCTTGTACTGGCCGTAGTGCTTCGGCTCACGCTTCTGCATGTCGAGCGTCGGAATCCAGCGCGGCCATTCCTGCTTGTCGCCGACCGCCACCGTGCCCTTGAACTGCAGCCCTTCGCGTCCCACCGCGATGGCATAGCGGCGAGCAGTGGAAAAGGATTCCACGAGGTAGAGGCGACGGGCACTGGTGTCGATGACGATCGTGCCTGGCTCATAGCCGGTGAATGTGACGTCCTGCGGCACGAATTCCGGCTTCACCTTGAACGGCCGCTTTGCGTCCTTCTTGGCAAGCGCCGAATCGAGCGCGCGGGTCTCAGGCAGGTAGTTGATCGAGGTCACCGACTGGCCGCCGAAAAGGCCCGCGAACAGCCCGCCGCTGCTCGTCTGCTTCTGGCCGGGCTGCTCGCTGCGCAGCTCACCGTTGTTGCCGGTGGCCGCGATGTTCATCGCTTCGGCCGGGATCGGCTCCTCGGTCTGGAGCGCTGCGATCGGCGCCACAGGCTCGAGCGGTTCGATGATCTTGACGGTCTTCTTCACCGGCCTGGCATCGGCCACTTCCGCCGACGTGCCCTTTTTGGCAAGCCATTCCTGGCGAGCCGCATCCGCCTTGGCCTTGGCCGCCTCGCGCATCGCCAGCTTGCGGGCTTCAAGCGCCTTTTCCTTGGCCGCTTCCTTGTCGGCGGCGATCTTGGCCTCGAGCTTCTTGATCTGCGCGAGATCGTCGGGAGTCGGGTTTTTCTTCTTCTTGAGAAGCTTCAGCTGCGATGCGTCGCTCTTGGCGACGACGGGAATTGCGTCAGTCTTCTCTACCGACGGCGAAGCGGCCAGGTTTGCCGGTGAGGCAAAGGCCGCGGACCCCATGCCGAATACGGCACAGAATCCCAAAAGGATGAAGCTGCGAAGCTGCATGGCGAAGATCCGATTTTCTATGCTAGTTGCCCACGGCGTCGCCCGGCGCCCCCCAAGGACGCCGAAAAGTGCCGCGCGCAATCTATAATCGATTAGCCAGCGTGCCCTCAAGCTGAGCGACGCGCTAAGCTTGGTTGAATCTTCGTGATAAAGCGGCATTTGCCGCGACTGTGTTCAAAGAACAACAGATCGCGGCAGCAATGCTTGTCCGGCTACTGGTTCGGAACCTGCGGGGTGACCGGCAAGGTAACGCCGTTCGTGGTCGGCGGCGTGGTCGGATTCGCGGGCGCCGGCGTGGCGGGAGCGGTGGCCGGAGCCGTGGTGGTGGCGCCATTCGACAGTGGCGTCGTGGTCGTCGTGCCGCCCGAAGGGGCCGCCGGCGCGGTCCCGCCAGCCGGCGCCGCCGGCTGCGAGCCGCCCACTGGACCGTTGGCGCCCGGCAACTGGTTGAGCACGCCGTTACTGGAAGGCGCGCGATTGAGGATGTCGATCGGCTTCTCGCCGTAGCGGGCAATGATCGACAACGCGAGCGAGGTCACGAAGAAAGCCGCGGCCAGGATCGCCGTCGCGCGGGTCAGCGCATTGGCGGCGCCCCGCGCCGTCATGAAACCGGAACCGCCGCCGATGCCGAGACCGCCGCCTTCGGAGCGCTGCAGCAGCACCACGCCGACAAGGGCGAGCACGACCATTAGGTGAACGACGATCAGTACGGTTTCCATAATTTATCCTGGCGAGGCCTTGCGCGGCCGCGCATACGACCGGTGATTTGGAGGCGGCTCCTTACAATGCTTTGACGGCATTTCCAAGCCCGTGGCCGGGAATATGGGGAGCAATCCGGCCGTTGCAACGATTTGAGCCTGCGTCCCCCGCCGCTTCAGTGCGCTCCGAGGGCTATGCGATGTTCATATAGGCTTCCGCAATGGCGAGGAAGTCGGCCGCCTTCAGGCTCGCGCCCCCGACCAGCGCGCCGTCGACATTCTCGACGCCAAGCAGTTCCACTGCATTGGACGGCTTGACCGAACCGCCATAGAGAATGCGCATCTTGGCCGCGGCATCGCCGAGCAGCGCGATGAGCTTGCCGCGGATATGCGCATGCGCCTCGGCGACGTCGGCCGCGGTCGGTGTCAGACCGGTGCCTATGGCCCAGACGGGCTCGTAGGCGATAATGGTGTTGGCGGCAGTGGCGCTCGGAGGCACGGAACCGTCGAGCTGGCGCGACAGGACATCGAGCGTCGCGCCGGCTTCGCGTTCGGCACGCGTCTCGCCGATGCAGATGATCGCCACCAGCCCTGCCCGCCAGGCCGCCGACGCCTTGGCGTTGACGATCGCGTCGTTGTCGCCGCATTGCTCGCGGCGCTCGGAATGGCCGACGATGACATGGCTGGCGCCGGCATCCTTCAGCATCTCGGCCGAAATCTCACCCGTATAGGCACCGCTCTCCTTGGGATGGCAATCCTCGCCGCCGGCACGAACCGGCGTGCGCGACAGGATCTCGGCGGCCTGATGAAGCAAGGTCGCCGGCACGCAGACCAGAGCTTCCGTCTCTGCATCGAGCCCGCTCATGAAGCCGTTGCCGATCATCCTCAGCTCGTTGAGCGAGGCGCTGGTGCCGTTCATTTTCCAGTTGCCGGCAACGAGCGGACGGATTCCAGGGGTCATGGGGTCGGTTTCTCCAGGCGACATAAGGCAGCGCCCTCACTACCAAAATCAGGCCACAAAGCAATCGACAGTGAGCCGGAAGGACGCTATTGCGCTTGTTTCAGACTCGGCGCATGCGAAAATGCGCAAAAATCGGAAGTAAGCATGCTTGGTTTATTGAGAAGCGCGGCGGGCACCTGGGTCGCGAAGGCGTTGCTGTCCTTGCTGGTGGTGAGCTTTGCCGTCTGGGGTATTTCCGGACGCCTGTCGGGAAGTTTGGCTGGCCATCATGCAGTGATCACCGCCGGCGGCACGGAGGTTTCGATCAACGAATACCGCCTCGCCTATGTCCGTCAGATCAACTTGCTCTCACAGCAGTTCGGCCAGCGCATCACGCAGGAGCAGGCAAAGCTGCTCGGCATCGACAACCAGGTGCTGGCGCAGCTCGTCTCAGATGCGGTTCTGAACGAGCAGGCCCGCAAGCTCGGGCTCGGCTTCTCCAAGGACAGGCTGGCCGAACTGGCACGCCAGGAGCCGGCCTTCAGAGGGCCAAGCGGCGAATTTGACCGCAGGGTGTTCGAGGCCCGGCTTCGCGATGCCGGCATGCGGCCGGACGACTACCTCACAAACCTCGCCCAGGGAGCAGTGCGCCAGCAGATCGTCGAGGCGATTTCCGACGGCCTCAAGGTGCCGCAGACCTTCCTGAAGGCGGTCGCGCTTTATCGCGGCGAGGATCGCACGATCGACTACCTCGTCCTGCCGAAGACGCTGGTGCAGCCGATCGAGGCGCCATCCGACAGCGCGCTGAAAACCTATTTCGAGGCCAACAAGAAAAACTACGCCGCGCCGGAATACCGCAAGTTCTCCTATGTCCGGCTGGAGCCGCAAGACATCATGGACCCGACGGCGGTGACCGACAGCCAAGTCGCCGACGACTACAACAAGAACAAGGCGCGCTACACCACGCCTGAAATGCGCACCATCGAACAGCTTGTGTTCAAGACGCCGGACGCGGCCAAGGCAGCCTACGATTCATTGAAGACCGGCGCTACCTTCGACAAGATCGTCACCGCCGAAGGCAAGACCCAGGCCGACACGCTGCTCGGCACGCTGGCCAAGGACAAGATCGCCGACAAGGCGGTCGCCGACGCGGCTTTCTCGCTCAACGCCAATGAGGTCAGTCCGGTGGTTCAGGGCGCCTTCGGCCCGGTGCTGCTGCGCGTCACCGAGATCAAGCCGCAAGTGGTGAAACTGCTTTCGGAAGTGTCGGACCAGATTCGCAAGGACCTGGCGCTCAGCGAGGCAAGCCGCGTCCTGCTCGACGTGCATGACAGCTACGAGGACACCCGCGCCTCGGGCGCCTCGCTTGCCCAGGCGGCCGACAAGCTGAAGCTCAAGGTCGTCACCATCGACGCCGTCGACCACACCGGCCAGAGGCCGGACGGCACGATCGTCAACGACCTGCCGCAATCGGCGGATCTCATCAAGGCGGTCTTCGAAGCCGAGCCGAACACGGAGAATGAAGGCCTGACCACCGCCGACAGCGGTTTCGTGTTCTACGAAGTCCAGTCGATCACACCGGCGCGCGACCGCACATTGGAAGAAGTCCGCCAGAAGGTTGCGGCCGACTGGACGGCCGCCGAGACCGACAAGCGCCTCGACGCCAAGGCCGAGGAGCTGGAAAAGCGCCTCAAGGCCGGCACGACGCTGGACGTCATCGCTGGCGAGCTGAAGCTCGAGACGCGGACCAAGCGGGGCTTGAAGCGCGAGGCCGACGATGCCGATTTCGGCAAGGAGGGCGCTGCGGCGATGTTCGGTGTCGGCGAAGGCGGTACGGGTCTGATCCCCTCGCCTACCGGCGACGGCCAGATCTTGTTCAAGGTCGCCGAAGTCTTCGAACCGGCCGGCGCCGACGGCAGCTCGGTGCCCGACGATGCGCAGAAATCCTTCGGCGCCGGCCTGTCCGCCGACCTGCTCGATCAGCTGGTGGCGCAGTTGCAGTCGCAGTATGACGTTCGCATCGATCCGGCCGCCGTTTCGCAAGCACAGACACGATGAGCGCTCTCAAGACACACATAGCCAAGGTCGCCACCGGCACCGCGCTCTCCTTCGAGGAGGCGCGCGAGGCCTTCGACATCATCATGTCGGGCGATGCGACGCCGGGCCAGATCGGCGGTTTCCTGATGGCGTTGCGCGTGCGCGGCGAAGCCGTGAGCGAGATTTCCGGCGCGGTGGCCACCATGCGCGCCAAGATGCTGCGCGTCGAGGCCCCGCATGACGCCATCGACATCGTCGGCACCGGCGGTGACAATTCGCATAGCGTCAACATCTCGACCGCCTCTGCCTTCGTCATCGCGGCGGCAGGGGTCCCGGTCGCTAAGCACGGCAATCGCGGCCTGTCCTCGCTGACCGGCTCCGCAGATGTGCTGATGGCGCTTGGCGTCAAGATCGACATTTCGCCGGAGACGATCGGCCGCTGCATCCACGAGGCCGGCGTCGGCTTCATGTTCGCGCCGGCGCATCATCCGGCGATGAAGCATGTCGGCCCGATCCGCGGCGAGCTCGGCACGCGCACCATCTTCAACCTGCTCGGTCCGCTGTCCAACCCTGCCGGCGTCAGCCGACAGATGGTCGGCGTCTTCCTGCCGGAATGGATCATGCCGGTGGCCGAGACGCTGAAGGCGCTTGGTGCCGATCACGCCTGGGTCGTGCACGGCGACGGTTACGACGAGATCACCACCACCGGCGAGACGCAGGTGGCGGAGCTCGCCGGTGGCGAGATCCGCACCTTCACGCTCACTCCGGAAGCGGTGGGACTGAAGCGGCACGGCAAGGAAGAGCTGCGCGGCGGCGATGCGGCCTATAATGCCAAGGCATTGCGCGATATGCTGGGCGGCGACGCCGGCGCCTATCGCGACACCGTGCTGATGAATGCCGGCGCCGGGCTGGTGGTGGCCGGCAAGGCGACGACGCTCGCCGACGGCATCGAAGCCGCCGCCCAAGCCATCGACAGCGGCCGGGCGCTTGCGGTGCTCGACAAGCTCATCGAGATTTCGAACGGTTAGAACCTTGTCCGATATCCTGCGCAAGATCGAAGCCTACAAGCGCGACGAGATCGCCGCGGCGAAGCTCAGCGCGCCGCTTGCCGATATCAGGGCCAAGGCCGGGGAGGCAGAGCCGCCGCGCGGCTTCCTTGCCGCCCTTGAGGCCAAGCGGAAGGCGGGCGGCTTCGCGCTGATCGCCGAGATCAAGAAGGCCAGCCCCTCCAAGGGCTTGATCCGCGCCGACTTCGATCCGCCCGCGCTGGCCAGGGCATATCAGCAAGGGGGTGCTGCCTGCCTCTCGGTGCTGACCGACGCTCCGTCCTTCCAGGGCGCGCCCGCATTCCTGACCGCCGCGCGCGCCGCCGTCGGCCTGCCCGCCTTGCGCAAGGATTTCCTCTTCGATCCATACCAGGTCTACGAAGCCCGCGCCTGGGGCGCGGACGCGATCCTCATCATCATGGCAAGCGTCGACGACGCACTGGCCGGCGAGCTCGAAGCGACGGCTTTCGAGCTCGGCATGGACGCGCTGGTCGAGGTCCATGACGAGAAGGAGATGGAGCGCGCGCTCCGCCTCTCGTCGCGGCTGATCGGCATCAACAACCGCGATTTGAGGACGTTCGAGACCAGCCTCGACGTTTCCGAGCGGCTTGCCGCCATGGTGCCGGCCGACCGGCTGCTGGTCAGCGAGAGCGGCATCTTCACCCATCAGGACTGCCGCCGGCTGGAAAAGAGCAAGATCGGCACCTTCCTCGTCGGCGAGAGCCTGATGCGGCAAGCCGACGTGGCAAAAGCGACTGAGCTTCTGCTGACGGGCAAGGCGCCGGCCGAGGCAGTTTGAGGATGCCTGCGCTTACCCATCTCGGTGCCAAGGGCGAAGCCAACATGGTCGATGTCGGCGATAAGGCCGAGACGACGCGAACGGCCATTGCCGAAGGTTTTGTGTCCATGCGGCCGGAGACGCTGGAGATGATCCTGGCGGGAGACGCCAAGAAAGGTGACGTGCTTGGCACGGCCCGCATCGCCGGCATCATGGCGGCCAAGAAGACGCATGAGTTGATCCCGCTCTGCCACCCACTGCTTCTCACCAAGGTTGCCGTCGATATCGAGCCTGACCGCGCGCTCCCCGGCCTGAAGGTCACCGCACTCGCCCGCGTCACCGGCAAGACGGGCGTGGAGATGGAGGCGCTGACCGCGGCGTCGGTCGCCTGCCTGACCATCTACGACATGGCCAAGGCAGCGGACCGCGCCATGGTGATTTCCGGCATCAGGCTGGTCGAGAAGACCGGCGGCAAGTCGGGCGACTACAAGGCCGCCGAACACGGGGCAGGCTCCTAGGATGGCGCTGGTTCCGGTCGCCGAGGCGCTCGAACGCCTGCTGGACGGCGCGATCGCGCTGCCTGGCGAAAGCGTTCCGCTCGCCGATGCGGCAGGCCGTGTGCTGGCCGAACCGGTGGCGGCGCTGCGCACGCAGCCGCCTTTCAACGCTTCGGCCATGGACGGCTACGCCGTACGCGCCGCGGACGTGGCGTCAGTGCCGGCGCGGCTCTCCGTTATCGGCATCGCGCCCGCCGGGCGGGGCTTTGCCGGCTCCGTCGGCAAGGGCGAGGCCGTGCGCATCTTCACCGGCGCGCCGCTCCCCGAAGGCGCCGACACCGTCGTCATCCAGGAGAATGTCCGCGACCTCGGCGGCGGCAGCATCGAAGTGACCGAGCCGACCGTGCAGGCACGCAACGTCCGTCGCCGTGGGCTCGATTTCGGCGAAGGTGACGTGCTCCTCCATAAAGGCCGAGAGCTCGATCCGGCAGCGCTTTCGCTGGCGGCGTCGGCCAACCACCCGAGCCTCAATGTGGTTCGGCGGCCGCTGGTCGCGATCATCGCCACGGGCGACGAATTGTTGCCGCCTGGCAGCGCGCTCGGTCCCGACCAGATCATCTCGTCCAATGCCTATGGCGTCGCCGCCGTAGCTCAGTCGGTCGGCGCGCGCGCGCTCGACCTCGGCATCGCGGCCGATCGTAAGGACGCGATCGCGGCTCTGGTCAGGAAAGCGGTCTCAGCCGGCGCCGACGTCATCGTCACGCTCGGCGGCGCCTCGGTTGGCGACCACGACCTGATCCACGACGTTCTGACCGGCGAAGGCATGCAGCTCGACTTCTGGAAGATCGCCATGCGCCCCGGCAAACCGCTGATGTTTGGCCGGCTTGGCAACATCCGCTGCATCGGCCTGCCCGGCAATCCGGTGGCGAGCCTGGTCTGCTCGCAATTGTTCCTGAAGCCGCTCCTGGCGCGGCTTGGCAGCCGCAACTACCGGCAGGACATTCGCACGGCACGGTTGGCTGCCGCGATGCACGCCAATGACCTCAGGCAGGACTATGTGCGGGCAGTTGTGCGCGAGGAAGCCGGAACGCTGGTCGCGACACCGTTCGGTATCCAGGATTCCTCAATGCTGAGGATGCTCGCCGACGCCAACGGCCTGATCGTGCGTGAGCCCTTCGCCCCGGCGGCCGAAGCCGGCGCCGAATGCAGCGTTCTGATGTTACGCTGAACAAAACGTCAACACATTCACTAAACTTTAAACGGTTGCGGAACACAACTGGAACAGATAGTGTTTGTTCTGGGTTTGTTTTTCTGATTCTGGTTTCAGAACCCACAGGGGCCGCCATGCTGACGCGCAAACAACATGAACTGCTGATGTTCATCCATGAACGGCTCAAGGAAAGCGGCATTCCGCCGTCTTTCGACGAGATGAAGGAAGCGCTCGACCTTGCCTCGAAGTCGGGCATCCATCGCCTGATCACGGCGCTGGAAGAGCGCGGTTTCATTCGCCGGCTGCCGAACCGGGCGCGCGCGCTGGAAGTGCTGCGCCTGCCCGATTCGATCGCGCCCGGCCTCAATGCGGCGAAGAAATTCTCGCCGAGCGTCATCCAGGGCGGCCAAGGCAATCTCGGCCGGCAGATCAAGCCCGCGGCACCCTCGCGCACGCCGACGCCCAGCAATGACGACGACGCCGTTTCGGCCGTGTCCATTCCGGTCATGGGCCGCATCGCAGCGGGTGTGCCGATCGATGCCATCCAGCACCAGACGCATTCGATCACGGTGCCGCCGGACATGATCGCGGGCGGCGAGCACTACGCGCTTGAGGTCAAAGGCGACTCGATGATCGAGGCCGGCATCTTCGACGGCGATACGGTGATCATCCGCAACGCCAATACGGCAAGCCCGGGCGAGATCGTGGTGGCGCTGGTCGACGACGAGGAGGCGACGCTGAAGCGCTTCCGCCGCAAGGGCGCCTCGATCGCGCTCGAGGCCGCCAATCCGGCCTATGAGACCCGCATCTTCGGGCCGGACAGAGTCAAGGTGCAGGGCAAGCTGGTCGGGCTCATTCGCCGCTACTGAGTGGCTCTGGCTTTGCCGCTGACTTTTCGGGCCTGTTGTACGGCGCCAGGCCCCTTGCCTCGCGCGAATAGCGTCGCTGCTCATGCCAGGGGCGATACGGCTTTTCGACGGCATATTGAATGGTTGGTCGCGCCGTTGCCGATTGCGGGTCGAAGTAGACGGCAGCGCTCCCGTCGCGCGCAAGCTGTCGCTTGGTGACGACGAGAATGCGAGGATCGCGGCAAGGATTGTAGGCCGTGGCGTCGTTGATGACGATGAGGTCGGCGAAGCCGCAGGCCGTGCGAGCGCTGTTGCGATTTTCCGCCAAGGCGACGATGGCGCCGGATGGATGCCGGCCGATGCAAAGATCGCCCGTGCAGTAAAAGGGCGATCCCGGCGGCAGGTCGACAGGGTCAGCGATGTCCAACGCACCGTTGGCGAATGTCTCCGGCGGCACGATCGTTTCGGCCTTGAGCGCGCGTTTCCAGTTATCGGTGGTGAACTCATTGGAGCGGGCGCGATTGACGGCGAGCTCGCCGCCGCCGATCGGCATCGCCACCAGATGGGCGTCCTCAGAGATCAGCAGGTCCGGCGTGCGCACCTGCGGGATTGTCAGCAGGCCGGCCAGTGCGAAGGGCACGGCTGCCAGCCTGAGCCAAGTGGTGGCCATGGTGGCGATGACGAGCGCGATCGTTGCCAGCAGCACCGAATGGATCGAGATCAGCCCGACGGCATCGACCGGCGACCATTCCGAAATCCATGCCGAGATCGCGATCATCGCTGTCAGGCCCTTGCCCATCACATAGAGGAAAGGACCATCGAAGCCGAATGGCATTGCCAGTGCGCTGAGGACGGCAAGCGGCATGACAACCAATGACACGATCGGCATGACGGCCAGGTTGGCGAGCAAACTGAGCGGCGAGACACGCTGGAAATGCCAGATGGCGAACAGCGCCGTTGCACTTCCTGCGATAATCGATGTCAAAGCAGCGCCGCCCGCTCCGGCTGCGAGCTTTCTGGACAGGAAGCCGACGAACGAGCGCTTGACCGGCGGCGGGCGCAGCTTGTCGGCGCGGTAGTCGGCCCAGCCGGCATAAGCGCCGACAAGGGCGGCCGTGGCTGCAAACGACATCTGGAAGCTCGGCCCAACCACTTCATGCGGCGACACCAGGATCACGGCGATGGCCGAGATCGCCAGGTTGCGCATCGTCAGCGCCGCGCGGTCGAACAGCACGGCGACCAGCATCACCGCCAGCATGATGAAGCTTCGCTCGGCCGCGACCACCACGCCGGAGATGACGAGATAGGCGGCGATCGACATCAGCGCGATTGCCGCTGCATATTTCTTCACCGGGCGCCGTGACGAAAAATCCGGAAACAGCGCGAACGCGCCGCGCAGCAGGAGCATGACCGTGCCGGCGACCAGCGCCATGTGCAGGCCGGAAATCGAGATGATGTGATAGATGCCGGTCCGCCGCATCGCTTCATTGATGTCCTCCGGAATGCCGGCGCGAACGCCGACGATCAGCGCCGCGGCGATCTCGCCTTCAGGACCGCCGACGATGCTTCTGATATGATCGGCAATGTTTTCGCGCGCGTTCTCGATCGTCGAGGTGATGCTCGTCGCAGTGGGCGGGTCGGCTGTGGAAATGACTTTCGGATCGCCGAGGAAAAAGCCGCTGCCGCCTATGCCGGAAAAATAGCTGTCGAAGGAAAAGTCATAGCTTTCAGGGCGAACCGGGCCTGTCGGCGGCAAAAGCCTCGCATAACCCGTCACCAGGGATCCTGCCTTCATGTCGGGCGGCATCCTGCGCGCCGAAAGCCTGACGCGGTCCGGCGCGTAGCGCAGCTTCGGCTGCGCGGTTGAGATCAGATCGATGGTCAGCCTGACGCGGCCGTTGGCCATCTCCTCGGCAATCACAACGCGGCCAGTCAGCCGCGTCTGGATGTCGGCACCGAGCATCGGCGTCGCGGCGCGCCATGTCTCGACCTTCGCGGCGACAAAGCCCAAGGCGCAAAACAGCGCCGCCATGAACACGAGATGCGTCTTCGGCCAAGAGCGCGAGACCGCCGCGCAGACAGCCATCAGCGCCACTGCCGCCAGCGGCCTGTAAAGATCCGGCTCGACGTTCAAGGAGAAATAGAGGATCACGCCGGCGGCCAGGAACACCGGCACCAGCAGAAAGCCGACGCCGCGGTCGAGTTCGGTGGCGGCCGCGACGGCGACGCCCCGGCGAAACGCGGAAAACGAAGCGCCGCGGAACTGCCTGCGGATCCGGTCGATGGCTGCCGGAGGAGAAGCCGGGCGGGCGTCGACGCCGCCGGGCGACGGAACCTTCGCAGGCGGGTGTCGCTCCGGGAGCAAAACCGGTGCCGCTTCGGCAGGCACGGTGCCGGCAAACAGCAGGCGCTCGCTGACGCCAGCTGTCGTTCCCTCGCCCTCCTCCGCGCCCCGGCCACGTCCAGCCATCGGGTCTGCCCCTTGCGCCCCAGACCTCCTATGCTACATGAACGCCGACCGCGCGAAAGGCCCGCGCAATCACGCCCGTTTCAGTGCCACTCTGAGAGTTCCATGTCCGACAAGGTCGTCACCCGTTTTGCCCCCTCGCCCACCGGCTATTTGCATATCGGCGGGGCGCGCACGGCGCTGTTCAACTGGCTCTATGCCAGGCACACCGGCGGCACGATGCTGCTGCGCATCGAGGACACCGATCGCGAGCGCTCCACCGAGGCGGCGACGGCTGCTATCCTCGACGGACTGACCTGGCTCGGCCTCTCCTGGGACGGCGAGGCCGTGTCGCAGTTCGAGCGCGCGCCGCGCCACCGCGAAGTGGCCGAGGAGCTCGTGCGCCTGGGCAAGGCCTACTACAGCTACGAGACGCCTGCCGAGTTGGAGGCGATGCGCGAGGTGGCGCGGGCCAAGGGCCTGCCGCCGCGCTACAACGGCCAGTGGCGCGACCGCGACCCGTCCGAGGCGCCTCCCGGCGTCAAGGGCGCAATCCGCATCAAGGCGCCGACCGAGGGCGAGACGATCGTGCACGACCGCGTGCAGGGCGAGGTGCGCTTCCCCAACAAGGATCTCGACGATTTCATCATCCTGCGCTCGGACGGCAATCCGACCTACATGCACGCTGTCGTCGTCGACGACCACGACATGGGCGTCACCCACATCATCCGCGGCGACGACCATCTGACCAATGCCGCGCGCCAGACCGTGATCTACAACGCCATGGGCTGGACCGTGCCGTCGATGTCGCACATCCCGCTGATCCACGGCGCCGACGGCGCCAAGCTGTCGAAGCGCCACGGCGCGCTCGGTGTCGAAGCTTATCGCGCCATGGGCTATCTGCCGGAGGCCCTGCTCAACTATCTGGCGAGGCTCGGCTGGAGCCATGGCGACGACGAGGTGATGTCGATCAAGGACATGATCTCCTGGTTCGATATCGGCGACGTCAACAAGGGTGCCGCGCGCTTCGACTTCGCCAAGCTCGAGGCGCTGAACGGCGTGCATATGCGCAAGATGGACGACAAGGCCCTCTTCGATGTCTTCGTCGCCACCCTGCCCTATCTCGGCGGCGGCCCGGCGCTCGCGGCGAAGCTCGACGAGAAGCGTGAGGCTCAGCTGCTTGCCGCCATGCCTGGCCTCAAGGAGCGGGCAAAGACGCTGGTCGAGCTCGTGGATGGAGCCGCCTTCCTGTTCGCCGAGCGGCCGCTGCAACTCGACGAAAAGGCCGCCGGATTGCTCGGCAGTGACGCGCGCGCCATTCTGCATGGCGCCAATGCCGCGCTCGCGGCGATCTCCGGCGAATGGAGCGCCGCAGCCGCCGAAGCCGCTCTTCGCGACTTTGCACAGGCCGGCGGTCACAAGCTCGGCGCCGTGGCCCAACCGCTGAGAGCCGCGCTCACCGGCCGCAGCACCTCGCCCGGCGTGTTCGACGTGCTTGCCGTGCTGGGGCGCGAGGAAAGCCTGGCGCGGATCGGAGATCAAATCGATTAGGAGCGAACTGGCCCAAAAAGATTGGCATTGAAAGGTGTGTTTCGCAGTGCAACATTAGGCCCTGGCCCAATCTGGCACGCACCTCCTAAAATGCGGTGGTAAGTTCGCGCATTCCGGTGATTTCGACGTGTCGTTTGCAGGAATTGCCTTGCCGGCATGAGGAAACATAAAGGAGTTTGCAATGAGCGAAGCTGCGACAAAACTGGAATCGGGCGGCAAGGCGCGTGAGTCGACCGCGAGGCTCGAACTCGCCGGCAAGACCCACGAATTCAAGGTGCGAAGCGGCTCGACCGGGCCTGATGTCATCGACATCGGCGCTCTCTACAGCACCACCGGCGCCTTCACCTACGATCCCGGTTTCACATCGACGGCGAGTTGCGAGTCCGCGATCACCTTCATCGACGGCGATGCCGGCATCCTGCTGCATCGCGGCTATCCGATCGACCAGCTTGCCGAGCACGGCGACTTCCTCGAGGTCTGCTACCTGTTGCTCTACGGCGAATTGCCGACCAAGGCGCAGAAGGACGACTTCGACTACCGCGTGACGCGCCACACCATGGTGCATGAGCAGATGTCGCGCTTCTTCACCGGCTTCCGCCGCGACGCGCATCCGATGGCCGTCATGTGCGGCGTGGTCGGCGCGCTGTCGGCCTTCTATCACGACTCGACCGACATCTCGGACCCGTACCAGCGCATGGTCGCCTCGATGCGCCTGATCGCCAAGATGCCGACCATCGCGGCCATGGCCTATAAATACCACATCGGCCAGCCCTTCATCTATCCGAAGAACGATCTCAGCTTCGCGGCCAACTTCCTGCACATGTGCTTTGCCGTGCCGTGCGAGGAGTACAAGATCAATCCGGTGCTGGCGCGCGCCATGGAGCGCATCTTCATCCTGCACGCTGACCACGAGCAGAACGCCTCGACCTCGACGGTGCGCCTTGCCGGTTCGTCGGGCGCCAACCCGTTCGCCTGCATCGCCGCCGGCATCGCTTGCCTGTGGGGTCCGGCGCATGGCGGCGCCAACGAAGCGGCCCTCAACATGCTGGGCGAGATCGGCCATGTCGACCACATCCCGGAATTCATTGCCCGCGCCAAGGACAAGAACGACCCGTTCCGCCTGATGGGCTTCGGCCACCGCGTCTACAAGAACTACGATCCGCGCGCCAAGATCATGCAGAAGACCGCGCATGAGGTGTTGGGTGAGCTTGGCATCAAGGATGATCCGCTGCTCGACATCGCGATGGAGCTGGAGAAGATCGCGCTCACTGATTCCTACTTCATCGAGAAGAAGCTCTATCCGAACGTCGACTTCTATTCCGGCATCACGCTGAAGGCGCTGGGCTTCCCCACCACCATGTTCACCGTGCTGTTCGCCGTCGCGCGCACGGTCGGCTGGATCGCGCAGTGGAAGGAAATGATCGAGGATCCGCACCAGAAGATCGGCCGCCCGCGCCAGCTCTACACCGGCGCCACGGAACGCGACTACGTGCCGATTGCGAAAAGGTAAGCGAGTAGCGAATAGGGAATAGCGAATAGCGAATAGG
The DNA here is from genome assembly GCF_033977345.1 of Mesorhizobium dulcispinae. Taxonomy (NCBI): domain Bacteria; kingdom Pseudomonadati; phylum Pseudomonadota; class Alphaproteobacteria; order Hyphomicrobiales; family Phyllobacteriaceae; genus Mesorhizobium; species Mesorhizobium dulcispinae. The sequence continues at coordinate 162,652 of NZ_JAVIIY010000002.1, read as the reverse complement.
GAAAGAAGACTGGGGCGCCGGGCGGCATTCCAACCCCCTACTCGCTATTCGCTACTCCCTATTCGCTTTCTTGATGCATCCCAGCACCACTTCGGCTGCTATCTCGCCGGAAGGCCTCTCCGTTGCCATGCGCCTGGCGATCTCGGCGAAGCCCGCCTTCTGCCAGGCGCGCATGCCGGTGTCGGCAAACAGCGCTTCCAGCTGACGTGCCAGGTTCTCCGGCCTGACATACTGATCGTAGAACTCCGGCACCAGCGCGCGATCGGCGATCAGGTTGGGCAACAGCGCCGACCACGTCGTCACCAGATGCTGCAGCAATTGCCGCGCGATCGGATCGAGCTTGTAGCTGGAGACCATCGGAACGCCGGAAAGCGCCAGCTCCAGCGAGACCGTTCCGGACGCGATCAAAGCCGCATCGGCCTTGCCGAAGGCCTGCCATTTGCGCTCGGGATCGGTGATGATCTCGGGCTTCTCGTCCCAGCTCGCGATGGACGTTTTCACCAGGTCGGCGACATGCGGCACCGTCGGTAACAGCAGGCGCAACCGGTGGCCGCGCTGGCGCAGGACCGACATAGCCTTGCCGAACGGCTCGATCAGCCGGCGCACCTCGCCGCGGCGTGAGCCCGGCAGCACGAGCAGCGTCTTGACACGATCCTCCGACAGGTCGCGCGGCAGGTTCTGCGCCTTCGCGGCGCCGAGCACGCCGGGATCCTGCGTCAGTCGGTGGCCGACGTAGGTGCCGGGCGGTCCGCCGAGGCGGGCGAGCGCCTTCACCTCGAAAGGCAGGATGCAGAGGATGTGGTCGACATAGGGCTTCATCGCCGCCGCCCTGCCCGGCCGCCATGCCCACACACTCGGGCAGACATAATGGATGATCGGGATGGCGGGCGCGGCGGCGCGGGCCTTCTTGGCGACACGCAACGAAAAGTCAGGGCTGTCGATGGTGATCAGGCAATCCGGACGCTCCGTCGCGATGGCGCCGGCCGTCTGGCTGATCCGGCGCATCAGCCGCGGCAGGTCGCGCAAGACGGCGCTGAAGCCCATCAGCGCGATCTCGCTGCCGTCGAAGAGCGGTGTCAGCCCCAGTTCCTGCAGATGCCGGCCGCCGATGCCGACGAGCTGGATCTTGCGGCCGGTGGTCTTCTTGAGCGCGCGCACGATGTCGGCGCCGAGCAGGTCGCCCGATTCCTCGCCGGCGACGATGGCAATCTTGAGCGGCTTCTCACCTGGCATCGGCCGGCTCCGTTGCGGGGAACCCGACAATGAACAAGCCAAGCGCGTTTGCCCGCGCCAATGTCGCCGGGCCTTCGAGAATGAGCGAGTGGCCTGCCTCGACGGCTATGCCGGCAAGGCCGGCGGCATGTGCCGCCTCGACCGTCTGCGGGCCGATCGAAGGCAGGTCGGCCCGCAATTCCTGACCCGGCTTGGCGCACTTGACGAGCACGCCGCGCCTTTTTCCGGCGAGCCGGCCGTGCCCGCGCAAGTCGCGTGTCCTTTCAAGCAGGCCCTTGGTGCCTTCGATGCCTTCCAGCGCGATCACCCTTCCTCCGACCGCAATCGCCGCCTGGCCGATGTCCAGCGTGCCGATCGCCTTGGCCGCCGCACGGCCTGCCTCGATATCGCGCCAGTCCGATTGCTTTGGCCCCGTGGTGGTGAGCGTGCCCTCGCCGGCGGTGAGCTCCGCGACGATCTCATGCGCACCGACAACCGTGATGCCGCGCTTTTCCAGCCCGCGGGTAAGAACCTTCAAAAGCCCGTCGTCGCCGCGCGCCAGCGCCATGATCACGGACGGGATTATCGCCAGCAGGCCGGGGGTCGGGCGTATTTTGGTGAGCCGTGGCCTGCGCCTGATCTCGCCGGCCAGAACCAGGTGGGTGATGCCCTGGCGTTTCAGCAAGGGAAGCAACAAGCCGATGTCTTCCAGCGCCAACGTCGCCTGCTCGTAGGCGGCGAAGTCGGCTTCGCGGTCCACCTCGCCCTTCGCCAGGATGACGAAAGGCTGATGTCCTTGCTTGGCCAGGCCTTCCGCCACCTCGACCGGGAGGCTGCCGCCACCGGCAATGATGCCGACCCTGGAGCCCGGCGCGAGTGCAAGCGCTGATCCGGCGGGCTCAGCCTTCGTCATCGCCATCGTTATCGCCGCCGCCCTTGAGCGGCGGGACGGCATAGTGCCGCTTGCCGCGGCTGGTGATGAAATCGATCATCTTCATGGCCGTCGGCGAGGAGGCGAATTCCGCCTTGGCGATCTCGACATTCTCGCCGACGGTGCGGGAGCGGTCGAAGATCGTCCTGTAAGCCTCACGAAGCAAATAGATTTCGGCACGCGGCAGGCCGGAGCGCTTCAGGCCGATGATGTTGAGCCCGCGCAGCTTGGCGCGATTGCCGACGGCGATCGCATAGGGAATGACGTCGCCGACGACGGCCGAGCAGCCGCCGATGAAGGCGTTATCGCCGACGCGGACAAACTGGTGAACGGCGGTTAGGCCGCCGATGTAGACGTTGTCGCCGATCTCGCAATGCCCGCCGAGCGTCGCCCCATTGGCGAAGGTTGCATTCCTGCCGACGACGCAGTCATGGGCAATGTGGGCATAGGCGAGGAAATTGCCGTTGTCGCCGACAGTCGTCTCACCACGGCTGGAATCCGTGCCGACATGCATGGTGACGCCTTCGCGGATCGTGCAATTCTCGCCGATGACCAGCGTGGTGCGACCACCCTTGTGCTTGGTGTTCTGCGGCGGCGCTCCAAGCGTCGCCATCGGATAGACTTTGGTCGCGGCGCCGACGGTGGTCGCGCCCATCACCGAGACGTGGCTGACCAGCTCGACGCGATCGCCGATGATGGCGTCGGCGCTCACATGGCAGAAGGGCCCGATGCGGACGCCTTCGCCGAGTTGGGCGCCTTCTTCGACGACCGAGGAAGGATGGATTGATGTCTGAACTTTCATGAGCATTTCGAACCGTCAGCCGGTGACCATCATAGCCGAAACTTCGGCTTCGGCGGCCTTAGCGCCATCCACCATCGCCTCGCAGGCGAATTTCAACAGATTGCCGCGCTTCTTGATCTTCTTGACGTGGATCCTGAGCTGATCGCCTGGAACGACCGGCTTGCGGAACTTCGCGTTGTCGATGGTCATGAAATAGACCAGCGACGGCTGTTCCGCGTTGAGGCTGCGGATGCAGATCGCGCCCGCGGTCTGCGCCATGGCCTCGATGATGAGCACGCCCGGCATCACCGGCTGCTGCGGAAAATGACCCTGGAAGTGCGGTTCGTTGATGGTCACGTTCTTGATGCCGACCGCGGAGTCGTCACCATCGATATCGACGATGCGGTCGATCAGCAGGAACGGATAGCGGTGCGGCAGAAGCTTCATCAGCCCCATTATGTCGACCGCCTCGAGTGTCGTTGCCACCATGTCAGCCATTTCCGTCGCCCTGCTTGCGCGTCCTGGCCAGCCTGCGCAGCATCGCGATCTCGCGCATGGCTTCCGCCATCGGCTGCGCCGGATAGCCTCCCCAGACCTCGCCCGCCGGCACGTTGCTCATGAATCCACTTCTCGCAGCAAGCTTGGCTCCCGGACCGATGGTCAAATGGTCGGCGAGGCCGACACCGCCACCCATGGTGACGTTGTCGCCCACGACGACGGAACCGGAAATACCCGAAAGCCCGGCTATAATGCAATTGCGGCCGATGCGAACATTGTGGGCGATCTGCACCAGATTGTCGATCTTGGTGCCTTGTCCGATGACGGTGTCCGACATCGCGCCGCGATCGACGGTCGAGTTGGAGCCGATCTCGACATCGTCCTGGATGATGACGCGGCCGATCTGCGGCACGCGCTCGGGTCCCTTGGCGCCGGCCACGAAACCGAACCCGTCCTGGCCTATCCTTGCGCCGCCGTGAATGATGACGCGGTTGCCGATCAGCGCATATTGGATGCTGGCGCCCGGACCGACGTAACCGTCGCGGCCTATCTTGCAGGAGCGGCCAATGACGGCGTGCGGCGCGATGACCGTGCCGGCGCCTATGGAAGCATCGGGACCGATCACGGCGCCTGCCTCTACGATCGCACCGCTTTCGACATGCGCGGACGGATCGATATGCGCCTGCGGCGAAACGCCGGTTTCGCCGGTCATCGGCCCCGGAGTGGCGGCCTGCGGAAAGAGCAGCCGTCCGACCATGGCGAAGGCCTGCTGCGGGCGCGGATGCACCAGCACGGCGATTCCCTGCGGCGCCCTGTTGGCGAAGTCTGCAGGGCACAGCACGGCGGCCGCCTTGAGCGACTGCATCAGGGCGAAATTGCGCTTGCCGTCGACAAAGACCAGCGCGCCGTCGCCGCCCTCGTTGGCGGGCGCCAGCGCTTTGATGGCGATATTAGCCTGCGAGGAATCAACGAGATTGGCGCCGGTCAGATTCGCGACTTCGCCAGCCGTATACCGGCGTGAAGGCGCGAAGAACACCGGATCGGTCATTCCACAAACATTATCCAGCTCGGTCGGATCAGTCTCTTCCGGGCCATCAGGCCCGGAAGCATCGTAACCCGCGGATTAGAAACGGGTCGCTATGCCGAAGTTGAATTCCTGCGTTTTGTCGGTCGGCTCCTTCTTGACCGGGAACGCATAGTCGATACGGATCGGCCCGAACGGCGACGCCCACATCAAGCCGATGCCGACCGAGGCGCGCAGCTTCATGCCGGTTGACGACGGATCGACCAACGCGTCGCCCAGCTTGTTTCCGTAAAGCGTTGCAGCATCCGCGAAGACGGCGCCGCGCAATCCAAAGCTCTCCGGAATAACCGGCAGCGGGAACTGCGCCTCTGCCGAGGCATTGAAATAGGTCGTGCCGCCAAGATGGTCACCACTGGTTCCGGTGGCCACAGGACCGATACCGCCATATTCGAAACCGCGGATCATGCGCTCATTGCTCTGGAAGTAGTCAAAGATGCGCAGATCGTTGCTGCCGTAGCTCGCTATATATCCGCCACCACCCGAAATCAGGCCAACGAGGTCCAGTTGCTCTGACAAAGTCTGGTAGACGCTTGCCCGACCGGTTACCTTCACCCACTTCGCATCGCCACCCAAACCGGCAAACTCGGTTGTGCCGGTGATATAGAGACCCTCGTGCGGGTTCTTCATGTCGTCGATGGTGTTGTATACTACGCCGAGACTGACCGAAGATTTCAGCCACGGGCTTTCTTCAATGCCGTTCTTGATGGCCTGTGAAAGGTTACAGTCGCCCTGAGTACCATCGCCATTGTCGTCGCAGTTGCGGAACTTGTACTTTTCCTGCGAGATATTGTACGCCAGCTGCGTCGAGATGCTATCGGTAATCGGCAGGCCGAAGCGGACGGTCGCACCCGTGACGTTGGTGTCATAGTGGGTGTACTCGCGGGTCGACCTGTAGATATCGAAGCCCGCCGCGATACGCCGGCCGAGGAAATACGGCTCGGTGAAGGAGATCGCGTAGTCACGCGAGTGCCTGCCGCCGCCGGCCGAGAGCTTGATGTACTGGCCGCGGCCGAGGAAATTGCGCTCGGTGATCGAGCCTTCGACGGACGGGCCTGGCGTGTCGCCGCCGGTCGAATAGCCGGCGCCGATCGAGAACTCACCGGTCGACTTCTCGACCACGTCGACCACCAGAACGACCTGGTCGGGAGCCGAGCCGGGAACAGTCGAAATGTCGACTTTTTCAAAGTAATCCAGCGCTTCCAGCCGCTTCTTCGCGCGCTGGATGAGAACCTGGTTGAAGGCATCGCCTTCGCTGACATCGAATTCGCGGCGGATGACATAGTCGCGCGTGCGGTCGTTGCCGCGGATTTCGATACGCTCGACATAGGCCTTGGTGCCCTGGTCGATGGTGTAGACGACCGAGATCGTGTGATTCTCAAAATTGCGGTCGCCGCGCGGCGTCACCTGGGCAAAGGCATAGCCCGAACCGGCGACCTTCTCCGTCAGAGCGACAATCGAATCCTCGACGTCCTTGGCGTTGTAGACATCGCCCTTGTGGGTCTCGACGACCGATTCCAGCGACTTGGAATCGACTTCAGGAATGGTGCTCTCGACACTGATGTCACCGAAGGTGTAGCGCTCGCCTTCCTGAACGGTGATCGTGACCGTGTATTTGTTTGTGGCTTCGTCCAACTCGCCGACGGCGGAAACGACCTGGAAGTCGGCATAGCCGTGATTGTAGTAGAAACGGCGCAGCAGCTCCTGGTCGGCGCGCAGCTTATCCTCGTCATAGACGTCGTCGCGCAGCACGAACGAAAGCCAGGTCGAGCGCTTGGTGTTGATGACGTCCGACAGGCGGCGGCTGGAAAAGGCGCTGTTGCCGACGAAATTGATGGCCGCGATCTGCGTGCGTGCGCCTTCGTTGATATTGAAGACAACGTTCACGCGGTTGTCGCCGAGATCCATGATCTGGGTGGTGACGGCGGCGTCGTCGCGACCGATGCGCCGATAGGCAGCCTTGACCGCCTCGACGTCGGCATCGAGCGCCTGCTGCGAGAAGGTCGCGCGCGGCTTCAGCTGGATGGCCGCCTGAAGCGCGTTGTCCTTGAGCTTCTTGTTGCCCTGGAACAGGACCTGGTTGACGACCTTGTATTCGGAAACCTTGACGACCAGGGTCGAGCCGACCTGATTGATCTGGACGTCCGAGAACAGCCCGGTGCCGAACAGAGCCTTCACGGCGCTGTCGATATCGGCGCTCGAAAACGCCTTGCCGGGCTTGATCGAGATGTAATTGCGGATGGTTTCGGCATCGACACGCTGGTTGCCGCTGACCTCGATCCTGCTGACCACTGCTGCTTCGGCTACCGATGTGGCAACGAACTGCACTGCGAGCGCGCCCGGCAAAACCAGCGCGGCGGACAAAGCCGCCGCGGACGCGGCGCTCAGAAACTTGGATGCTGCCTTCATCGGGCTTTTGTACCTTTTTCTCGTAGTCCCCACGGCGAGAAAACCGGACGTGCGGTATTTTCCCTTACCGTATTAACCGGATTTCCCCTACACGCAAGGCTCCCGGTTAATTTGTATTTACTTAACCCTGTTGCGTGGCTTTCGTGTCACGCATATCCCCACGCATGGTAAACGGCGTCTCAATGCGGCCGGGGCCGAAGCCAAATTTCTTCATGATTTCAGCACCCAAACAGATCATTCCAAAAAACGAAACCCATGAATCCGAGCACCAGAAAGAGACCCGCCCGGTAGGCCATCTCCATCATCCGCTCCGACACGGGCCGCCTTATGACGGCCTCCACGCCGTAGAACAAGAGGTGCCCTCCGTCGAGAGGGGGAATCGGCAGCAGATTGAGAATTCCTATCCCGACTGACAGGAATGCAACAAGCTGCACCAGCCACTCGAAGCCGAGTTTGGCCGCCTGACCCGACATTTTTGCGATCTTGATCGGTCCGCCCAGCGCGCATTTGTCTTCGCGCCCAACGACAAACCGCTTCAGGAACTGGCCGGTGCGCTCGATGACATGCCCGGTTTCCTCGACAGCCGCCGCCAGCGCGCCCGCGGGCGTATAGGAGACCAGTCGCGGCTGCCCGAGCTCGGCATTGTTGGCGACACCGATGATCGCCACCTTGACCTTGTTGCCCAGCGCATCCTGCTGCTCGATCGGCTCCGGCGTCGCCGTGACGGTGATTTCCTTGCCGTCGCGCAACATGGTGAAAGCGATGGCGTCGCCGCCGCGGCCCGAGACCAGGCGCTGGACGTCGGCGAAGGTCTCCACCTTGCTGCCGTCGACTTTGACGAATCGGTCGCCGGGCTGGATGCCTGCCCGCGCCGCAGGGCTGCCGGCGGTGACTTCGGCCACGGTCGGCTCCATGACCGGACGGCCGTAGAGCGAAAACAGCACCGCGAACACGGCGATCGTCAGCAGGAAATTGAACAGCGGTCCGGCAACCACGGTCGCCGCGCGTTTCCAGATCGGCTGGGTGTGGAAGGCGACCTCGCGCTCGGCCTCGGTCAGCGATTCGAGGTCTTCGGCGCTCGGCTGGCTCGATGACGCGTTCATGTCGCCGACGAATTTGACGTAGCCGCCGAGCGGGATGGCGCAGAGCTTCCAGCGGGTGCCGTGACGGTCGTTGAACCCAAAGAGTTCCGGGCCGAAGCCGATGGCAAAAGCCTTCACCCCGATGCCGCACCAGCGGCCAATGAGATAGTGGCCCATCTCATGGACGAACACCACGACGGTAAGCACGAACAGGAACGGCACGAGGGTGCCGAGGACAAAGCCTTGCGTGCTGAAGAGCGCGTGAAGAATCTCGTTCAAGTCATGCCCTCAAATTCGCCCAGCGCGACCGTCCGCCGCGACTGTGGCATCAATCCGGGCGAATCCGTGGCATGCGTCGTTTTTCGCCCAGCGGCGACGCCATTCAGTTCGGAAACAGCCCCATTGCCGGATGATCGGCGGTGCCCGTCAAAACCCAACCAATGACGTACAGGGCGAACGCCGCCGCGACAAGCCCGTCGACCCTGTCCATGACACCACCATGCCCAGGAATCAGATTGCTCGAATCCTTGCAGCCGTGCCGGCGCTTGACCCAGGATTCGAACAGATCGCCGATCTGCGAGACGATCGAGAGCGCCAGGGCGACAAGGCCAAGCGTCACGAGATTGCCGGCTCCGGCAACGATTGCCAGCAGCAGGCCGGCGACAACGCCGCCGACGGCGCCACCAAGCGCGCCGCTCTGCGTCTTGCCGGGCGAGATCGACGGCGCGAGCTTCGGGCCGCCGACCGCGCGGCCGACGAAATAGGCCGCTATGTCGGTTGCCCAGACCACGGCGAACAGGAAGAGAATCGCGATCAGCCCGGAATGGCTGTCATCGCGCAGATAGGCGAGCGATAAGCCGGACAACGACGCGTAGGCCAGCCCCGATGCAACCCACTGCGCCGCCCCCCTAAGCCGCACGGCAACGGTGACGATTGCGGTGAGAGCCGCAATCAGAGGCAACAGCCACAGCGCCGGCAGGCCGGCGACCAGCGCGCCGATGAAGACCAGAATCAGCGCTTCCGGCAGAAAGCCAAGCGTCGCGCCGTTCCCAAGGCGCGACATCCGCATCCATTCGTAGAAGATCAGCGCCGCGATCGCCGCGCTGAACAGCCGGAACGGCAGTCCGCCGAGCCAGGTAAGCGCAAGCGTGACCGCCGCCATCACGATGGCCGAGATGACGCGCTGCTGGAGGTTGCTCATGGATGCCGGCGCTACAAGGCGACGTCGCGGGCTGCGAGCCCGCCGAAACGGCGCTCGCGGCCGGCAAAGTCGCGCAGGGCGTCGGCGAGATGCTCCCGGCTGAAGTCCGGCCAGTAGCACGGCAGGAAGACGAGCTCGCTGTAGGCGGCCTGCCACAAAAGAAAGTTCGACAGCCTGAGCTCGCCACTGGTGCGGATCACCAGGTCGGGATCGGGAATGCCGTCGGTGTCGAGCGAACCGGCAAAGCTCTCCATCGTGATGGCGTCGCTTGCCATTTCGCCACGAGCCACGGCATCGGCGAGCTTGCGCGCGGTGCGCACGATCTCGTCGCGGCCGCCATAGTTGAAGGCGATGACCAGCGTCAGCGCCTCGTTGGCCGCGGTCAGCGATTCGGCCTCCTGCAGCAGGCCCCTGATGTCCGGCTGCAGCCCTTCCCTGTCGCCGATCACCCGCACCCGCACGCCGTTCTGGTGCAGCTCGGCGAGATCGCGGCGGATGAAGAGCTTCAAGAGGCCCATCAGGTCGCTGACTTCGGATTTCGGCCGCGACCAGTTTTCCGAGGAGAAGGCGTAGACCGTCAGGTAGGAGATACCGAGCTCGGGCGCGGCGCGGACAGTCTTGCGCAAGGCCTCGACGCCGGCGCGATGGCCGGCAAGCCTCGGCAAGCCGCGCGCCTTGGCCCAGCGTCCATTTCCGTCCATGATGATCGCGACATGCGCGGGCGTTGCCATGGTCTCGCTTTCGAGCCGGTGAAGAACCGACCCTAAACCTGCATGATTTCAGCTTCCTTATCGGAAAGCAGGTGATCGATGGTGCTGATCATCTCGTCTGTCAGCTTCTGAACCTGGTCGGAGCGCTTGCGATGATCGTCCTCGCTAAGCGTACCGTCCTTTTCCGCCTTTTTTAGGAAATCCATCCCGTCGCGGCGAACATGGCGGACCGCGACACGGGCGTTTTCGGCGTAGCCATGCGATATCTTGACCAGTTCCTTGCGGCGCTGCTCGTTGAGCTCGGGCAGCGGAATCCTGAGATTGGTGCCGTCGACGATCGGATTGAAGCCAAGATTGGCTTCGCGGATGGCCCGGTCGACGGCGCTGACCATGGACTTGTCCCAGACCGATACCGAAATCATACGCGGCTCCGGAACCGTTACGTTGGCCACCTGGTTGATCGGCATCGTCGTGCCATAGGCATGGACCTGGACTGCGTCGAGCAGGTTGCTGGAGGCGCGGCCGGTGCGCAGCGAAGCGAGATCATGCTTGAAGGCGGCAATCGCCCCGTCCATGCGCCGCTTGAGATCGTCGTACTCGCCACTCATGATCATCTCCTCGACCCGTTCGCCGGGTTCACTGTTGTGTTCGGGTTCCCATCCGGAACCAACGCTTATTTAGCCGGTTCTGATCCGATCAGTTGTCGGCGACGACCGTGCAATGGCCGCCGCCCCTCAGGATTTCGCCGAAACCACCCTTTTCGTGGATCGAATAGACGATTATCGGAATGTTGTTTTCGCGCGCAAGTGCAATCGCTGCCGTATCCATGATCGTAAGCCCGCGTTTTATGACTTCGGCATGACTTATGCGATCGAAGCGCACCGCGCTCGGATCCTTCTTCGGGTCGGCCGAATAGACGCCGTCGACCTGCGTGCCCTTGAACAGCGCGTCGGCGCCGATCTCGGCGGCGCGCAGCGCCGCCGCCGAATCGGTGGTGAAGAACGGATTGCCGGTGCCGCCGGCGAAGATCACCACCTTGCCCTGATTCATATAGGCGGTCGCCTGGCGCTGCGAGAAGCTCTCGCAGAGCTCGGGCATAGCGATGGCCGAAAGCACCACGGCGTCGACGCCGATCTTGTTCAGCGAGGTGCGCAGCGCCAGTGAATTGATGACGGTGGCGAGCATTCCCATGTGGTCGCCGGTGACCCGGTCGCCGCCCTTGGAGGCGACGGCCACGCCGCGGAAGATGTTGCCGCCGCCGATGACGACGCCGACTTCGATGCCAAGCGCGCGCGCCTCGGCAATGTCGGCGGCGATACGGTCGACGACCGAAACGTCGATGCCGAAATGCTGTTCGCCCATCAACGCTTCGCCCGAAGCTTTCAGCAAGACACGTCGATAGAGGGGCTTCACCGTCATCTGGTTCCTCGAAAATCTCGGCGCGGGCAAATCTGGAGGCGCAAGCTGCCCCGCTTCGCCTGGCGGCGCTGGCACGATGGTTCGACCCGATACACGAAGGGCGCGGCGATGTCACGCCGCGCCCTTGCGCAAAATTCCAGGCTTTTTCGATCAGCTGCTGCTGACGCTGACCGCCTCGCCTTCGATCAGGACCGGCAGGGAATAGCCCGATGGCTTGTCGCCGGTTGCGGCGCCGCCGGTCACTCTTCCCTGGATCTCGGGCCCGAAATAGGAATGAGGGAACGGCGCCGGCAGGCTGCTCGCCGAATCGAGCCGCTTGCGAAGCTCCGGGGCAATCGAAAAATCGAGCGCCGCGAGATTGTCCTGCAACTGGGCGAGCTTCGTCGCGCCGAGGATGACGGTGGCGATGCCGGGCTGCGTCGCCGTCCAGTTGAGCCCCACCTGCGCCATGCTGCGGCCGAGTTCGGAAGCCACCTTTTCGAGCTCGGCCACGATCGCCCAGTTGCGGTCGGTGAATTTCTGGAAGCCAGGATGCGTGGTGTTGCGGAAACCGTCGAGCCGCCCGGCGTTCCCGGCCTGCGTCGGGCGGTATTTGCCGCTGAGCAGCCCGCTGGCCAGCGGGCTCCAGACCATGATGCCCGCGCCGTGACGCGTGGCGAAAGGCACGAATTCATGCTCGATCGCACGCTCGGCCAGCGAATATTCAAGCTGCAGGGCCGAGATCGGCTCTAAACCGCGCAGCTCGGCGATCGCCTGCGCCCGGCCGGCATACCAGGCCGGCATGTCGGAAAGGCCGATATGACGCACCTTGCCTGCGCGAACGAGGTCGTCCAGCGTGCGCAGCACCTCCTCGGCCGGCGTCAGCCTGTCCCACACATGGAGCAGATAGAGGTCGATATAGTCGGTTCCGAGGCGCTTCAGCGAAGCGTCCACGGCGCGCATGATGTTCTTGCGGCCGTTGCCGCCGGCATTCGGATTGCCGGAATCCATGTTCATCGTGAATTTGGTGGAGATCACCGCCTTGTCGCGCAAGCCGCGCTCGGCGACGAATTCGCCGAGCCAGGTCTCGGCGGTGCCGCCAGTGTAGAGATCGGCGGTGTCGAAGAAATTGCCGCCGGCCTCGACATAGGCGTCGAACATGGCGCGGGCGGTTTCCCTGTCGGCGCCCCAGCCCCATTCGGTGCCGAAGGTCATGGTGCCCAGTGCCAGCCGGCTGACGCGCAGGCCGCTGTTGCCAAGCGTGTAATAGGTCATGCTCATAATGTGTTCCGATCGTGTTTTGATGTCGGCTCATTGGCCGGGGGTCGACTTGACCCAGGGATTGCCGCGCTCATGCGTCATGCGGAAGGTGAAGCCGTCGACCTTCCAGCCGGCGCCGGAGCGGGTAAGGTGGTGCTCGTAGGTGCCCCAGACTTCCCACAGCGGATCGCCGTTGCCTTCCATCCGGTTCCAGGCATAGCCGTTGGAGCGGACGGTCGCCGTATCGGCGTTTATGTCGACCTGGTGGTTGGTTCGCAGATGCAGGCTGGTCTTGCTGCCCTTGAGGTTCGCCGCCCAGGTGCCGATCAGGTCGTCGGAGGCGATGGTGGCCGGGGGCTGCCCCGAAAGGCTGCTGAAATCGACGGTGACGCGGTCGGCGAAGTAGCTGCGCGCAAGCTTCCAGTCCTGCGCGTCGACGGCGCGGTCGATGGCATCCGCGATCCGGATGACCGCGCGCTCGTCGGCGAGCGCCTGCCAGCCTGCCGGTTCGGCTCCGCCGGCATCGACCGGCGCCAGCGCCAGTCCTGCCGCGAAGGTCACATGTCTCAACGCATTCATGTCTCTTCTCCTCGAGCATCAGCCCGCCGCCGACGTCCTGGCGACAATATGGGCCGGCGCACCGTCGTCGATAAGATTGCATTGTTCGCAAAGACTATGCGATATCGTTCATGAATGGATCGGGACCTGCTCACACACCTGCCTGTCATCGTTGCCGTGGCGCGACGCGGCGGCTTCGCGCTTGCCGCGGCCGAGCTCGGCATGAGCCCGTCTGCGGTCAGCCACGCGGTGCGGTTGGTGGAGGAGCGTATGGGTCAGCCGCTGTTTGCGCGCACCACGCGCAGCGTCTCGCTGACCGAGGCCGGCAAGGCCCTTGTGGAGACGGCGGCCCCTGCCCTTCAGGACATTACTGAAGGGTTGGACCGCATCCGCGGCGTCAAGGGCCGGCCCTCCGGTCTGCTCAGGATCAATGCCTCCAACATCGCAATCCCCTTGGCGGTGACGCCCGTGGTCGCGGCCATGGCTGAACGCTATCCGGATGTGACGGTCGAGGTTTTCGCCGAGCAGGGCCTGGTCGACATCGTCGGCGAGGGATTCGATGCCGGCATTAGGCTGGGCGAGATGATCGCGCAAGACATGGTCGCCGTGCGGCTCACGCCGCCCTTCAAGGCCGTGGTCGTCGCTTCGCCGGCCTATATAGGCAAGCACGGCCGACCGCGCGTCGTGGCCGACCTCGCGAGGCACAATTGCATCGGCTATCGGCTCGTCCGCTCCGGCGGCCTCTATCGCTGGGATTTGAATGAGAACGGCAAGGACGTCGTGGTGGAGACGCGCGGCACGGCCGTCGTCACCGATTCGCTTGCGGCCATCGATCTTGCGCTTGCCGGCGTCGGGCTCGCTTATGTGTTCGAGCCGCTGGTGCGCGCCGATCTCGCCGCCGGGCGCCTCGTCCAGATCCTGCCGAAGACGGCGATCGAGGAGCCCGGCCTTTTCCTCTACTTCCCGCGCCGGGCGTCGATGGCGCCGAAGCTGAGAGCCTTTATCGATACCGCACAAGAGATCGGCCGGGCATCCATGCGGACACCCGGCCGAGTTGCCTGAGCTCTTTAGCCTTACTTTTTGCTTCGGGCTATTTCTTGACCGCGGCCGCGACTTCCGCCGCGAAATCGGTCGTTTCCTTCTCGATGCCTTCGCCGAGGGCGAAGCGCAGGTAAGCGCTGATCTTGGCCGGAGCCCCGATCTCCTTCTCGGCATCCTTCAGCGCCTTCTCGACGGTGATGTCGGGATTGAGCACGAAGGCCTGCTTCAGAAGCACCACCTCTTCGTAGAACTTGCGCAGGCGGCCCTCGACCATCTTCTCGATGATCGCCTCCGGCTTGCCGGTCTGGCGGGCCTGGTCGGCGAAGATCGCCTTCTCGCGCTCGACCGCTGCCGGATCGAGTTCCTCCGTGGTCAGCGCCATCGGGTTGGTGGCGGCGACATGCATGGCGACCTGACGGCCGAAAGCGTTTGCCGCATGCTCATTGCCGGTGGTCTCGATCGCGACCAGCACGCCGAGCTTGCCGAGGCCGTCGGCGACGGCATTGTGCACATAAGTCGCGACAGCGCCGTGCGGGACGGTGAGCTTGGCCGAGCGGCGGAAGCCCATATTCTCGCCGATGGTGCCGACCGCGTCCTTGATGGTCTCGGTGACCGACTTGTCGGAGCCCGGATACTTGGCCGCGGCCACCGCCTCGGTCGTGCCGTAGGCGAGCGCAACCTTGGCGACGTTGGCGACTATTTCCTGGAAGGCGGCGTTGCGCGCGACGAAATCGGTCTCGGAATTGACCTCGACGATCGCCGCTTCACGCACGCCGGAATCGACGCCGATCAGGCCCTCCGCCGCGGTGCGGCCGGCCTTCTTGTCGGCCTTGGAGATGCCCTTCTTGCGCAGCCAGTCGACGGCCTCTTCCATGTTGCCGTTGGTTTCGTTCAACGCCGCCTTGCAGTCCATCATACCCGCGCCGGTCAAGTCGCGGAGTTCTTTGACCTGTGCAGCCGAAATGCTCATTGTCGCCTCTTTGTTTCAAATGCGCCGACGCACCATCGAATCTCGATGATGCGCCCGGCAAAAGCGCTTTAGCGCGCCAACTTATTGGAAAGATGAAGGCCGCAACCGGCCTTCGCTTTTCAAGCTTCCGGAGCTTCGGTGGCCGGAGTGTCGAGCGCCGGCTCGACCGGAGCCTCGGCAGACGCGCCGATATCCATGCCGAGCGCGCCCTGCTGGCGGGCGATGCCGTCGATGGCAGCCTTGGCGATCAGGTCGCAATAGAGCTGGATGGCGCGCGCCGCGTCGTCATTGCCGGGGATCGGGAAGTCGATCTTGTCCGGATCGCAGTTCGAATCGATGATGGCGACGACCGGGATGCCGAGGCGCTTGGCCTCGAGGATGGCGATCGCTTCCTTGTTGGTGTCGATCACGAACATCAGGTCAGGCGTCGAGCCCATGTCCTTGATGCCGCCCAGCGCCTTGTTGAGCTTCTCGCGCTCGCGGTCGAGGTTGAGGCGCTCCTTCTTGGTGAGGCCCTGGGCCTCGCCGGCGAGCGTCTCGTCGAGCTTGCGCAGCCGCTGGATCGAGTTCGAGATCGTCTTCCAGTTGGTCAGCATGCCGCCCAGCCAACGCGAGTTGACATAGTACTGGGCCGAGCGCTGCGCGGCGTCGGCAACGATGTCCGAAGCCTGGCGCTTGGTGCCGACGAACAGCACGCGGCCGCCCTTGGCGACGGTGTCGGAAACCTGCTTGAGCGCCTGGTGCAGCAGCGGCACCGTCTGCGACAGGTCGATGATGTGGATGTTGTTGCGGGCGCCATAGATGTAGGGCGCCATCTTCGGGTTCCAGCGGTGGGTCTGGTGGCCGAAGTGAACACCAGCTTCCAAAAGCTGGCGCATGCTGAAATCAGGCAGAGCCATTCTTTAGTTCCTTTCCGGTTGGCCTCCACGGACACAGGCATTTCGGACTTCATGTCCTGATGCCACCGGAGGTTTCAGCCGGATTTCTCCCGGGCAGACACCAAAGTCCGTGTGTGGAATGAGCGCGCATATAGAGGGGAAGCGCCGTAAACGCAAGCGGGGTGCCGAAAAACGCTCCTGCCTGCGGCGATCCGCGCCAATCCTCAGCGTTTTACCTTGCCGTTCGGCACCCGTACGCGGCGGAAGATCGCCACGATTTCCTCGCGACTGCATTCGACCGCGCCGAGCCGCACCGCGCGGTCGCGCTCGAATCCGGTGATATCGTAATGCGGCGCCGACGTCTTCGGCGGTCCTTGATAGGACGAGCGCTTGAGGCCGAGCTCGGCGGCAAAGCGATGCAACTCGTCTGTGTCGTCGGCGAGCAGATGGCACCAGCGATGGCCGGCCCATTTCCAGATCGCCGCATCGACATAGACAGCCATTGCGCTTGCAGCACTCCAACCGACACCATGGGCGGCCCGTTCATGGTCACCCGGGCCGACGTGAAGTCAGCGATGATAGAAGGGATTCGGATAGGAAATGAAGCCGCCGGCGGCTTCGAGGTCGGTCACGATCCTGGTTACGGCCGCCTGCATGCGCGAGCGCAGTCCGGCGAGCGCCTCGTCGACCGGGCCGTCATATTCGTGCAATTCCAAAGGTTCGGGCACGCGAATGTGGGCGCAGCGCGGTCCCGCGGGCTGCGGAACGAAGCGGTTGATCGTGTCGCGCAGTGAGCCCTTGCAGTAATCGTTGCGGATGCGCTTCAGATGCTCGGCGATCTCTTCCTGCGTGATCCTTTGATCGGCGAAGGCCCATGGACCGACGCGCTGGATGCGCTGGGTCGTTTCCGCCAGTTCTCGCACGCGCTTCTGCTCTTCGGCGTCCGCCTTGCCCTCGCGCAGCCACCGGCGCGAGCGCCGCAGCAACTCGGCCAGGTCGAGCCCGGCGTCGGCGGCGATGCCTTCGGCAAGCTGCCGGCCAAGTGTGGCCAGCACCCTTTGTTGGCGGCTGGCATAGGAAGCGCCCTCCTCCGCCGTCAGTCCGCAAGCCTGCTCGTCCCGGGACAGCAGGCTTGAATAGATGCGGTAGACGCGCTCCGGCAGCGAGCCGTCTCCGGCCCTTTCGATTTTCAGGCTCTTCTCGACATAGGCGCATTCCCTGGCGAGCGCCCGCTCGACATTGCCGGTGAAAGCTAGCTTCCAGACGACAGGAGCGACCCAGGCCTTGAAATCCTTGTTGATCTCGCGGCCGCGCTGCAGCGCCTCGAACCCCATCTCCACCGCGCCGGGAAGCAGCGGCGCGACATAGTTGCCGTGCCAGCCAACGCTGCCTTCCGGGTGAAGCAGCACGCCGTGGCCCTTCAGCGCCCAGTCGACCGAATGCGACTTCGCGGCTTCGTTGTTGCCGGGAATCTGCGCGATTAGGTTGTTGGCCAGCCAGAATTTCTGCATCAGCCGGCCGAGCCCGTTCACCACGCCATGCGTCGCCCATGAGGCAGCAAGCGGGCTGACGCGCGAGACGATCTCCTTGTCGATCATCCAGTCGGTGAAGAATTCGGGATGGTTGGGCGTGATGAACGTCGCTTGGCCCCCGCCGCAGCAGGCCTTCAGCCTCTGCTCGTCTCCAGCGGGAAAGTCGATGTGGCGGACATTGGCGACGCCGCGCAGGCCGGCCAGCCGGTTGAACGGCAACAAGTCGCGAAAGCCTGGAACACCGCGCAGCATGACGATGCGATTGACGATCGTCATTATCTTGATCAGCGCCGGATTGGGTCGCGGCGCCACGAACACGTCAATCCTGCCCAAGCTTCCCCCGAAATGCCCCTAAGCAATTCCAGGAAAAGTGCGCAGCGGTTTTCCGTCCGGAATTGCGTGAAACAAAGCAAAGCTGGGACAGGATTGCGGCGCCTTCAAGTCAGGTCGCCCCGGCAGGCCGCTTCGTGGTTAACCCGCTGCTATTTCGAGGCCGGGCAAGGCTTGGCCTGATCGAACAGCGACAGGTTCACCAGTTTGCCGGTCATCGAGAAGTCGCCATAGTCCATGACGAGGTCGCGCGTGATGCCGTTCTCATGCAGCTTGAAGCTGATCCGGTACTCGGGCACTTCCTCGCCGCTTTTGTCGGTATCGTCGAAATAGGCGATGTCGACCGGCCAGTATTTGTCGGTGGCGAGCTTGGCGAGCGCCGGCGCTTCCGGATCCGACGTGTCGGCGTCGGTTTTCTTGCCGACGACGACGGTGGTCGTCATCACCTTGTTGGCGTCCTCGGAGCCGTCGAACAGATTGGTCTGATAGAAGCTCTCTCCCCTTTCGGCCTTGCCGATCAGTTCCACGAGATGCTGGGTGGGGAACTGCGTGGCGGCGAGCTCAAGCGTGTTCTTCTCGGGCTTGTCGATGTCGACCTTGAGACCTTTCGGCTCCCTGGTCGCCATGCCCTTCACCTCCTTGTCCAGATTCTGGTCGACAAAGGATTTCGTCACGAAGGAGAAGGTCTTGCCTTCGGCGTCCTCGAACGTCGTCGTCTGCTGATCGGTCAACCTGGTGTTCTCGCTGGTGACGATTTGGGTGACGAAACGGAACTTCACCGTATAGCCTTCGCAGGGAGAGCCGTTGAACTCATACACCATGCGGCCGGAAATGCCGGTGATGCCAGAGCGGTCGGACGCCTTGTTAAGGGTAAGGTCGTAGACGGCGCGGTGCGCCTGCAGCGCGGGCACTGCGAAGGCCGGAGCCATCGGGATGGCCGCCGACAGGAGGGCGGCGGAAACGAAAAGGCGCGTCACGCGCATGAAGTGCTCCGATCGTCGCGACCAATGGCAGGCCGCAGGGAAAGATGGTCCAGCTTAAAAAAAGTCGTGGCGGAAGCGAGGCAAAAATAGCAATTTCGGCCCGGCCACCGCGGCGCCTTCCAGCAATAGGGAAAACCAATGAGCGAAACAATCGAAAAGCGGCTAAGCGATCTCGGCGTCACTCTTCCGGCCGCCGCCGCGCCAGCGGCCAACTACGTGCCCTATTGCCGGACCGGCAACCTGCTGTTCACGGCCGGGCAGTTGCCGCTCAATGACGGCAAGCTGGTGGCAGGCCTGCTTGGCCGCGACATCGACACGGCTGCCGGCAAGGAAGGCGCGAAATTCTGCGCGATCAACATTCTGGCGCAAGCCAAGGCGGCGCTTGGCGATCTCGAGAAGATACGCCGGCTGGTCAAGATCACGGTCTTCGTCGCCTCGGCGCCGGACTTCGTCGAGCAGCATCTGGTCGCCAACGGCGCCTCCGACTTCCTGGTCGCGGCCCTCGGCGAACGCGGCAAGCATGCGCGCTCCGCCGTCGGCACCGCCTCGTTGCCGCTCAATGCCGCGGTCGAGATCGAAGCGATCTTCGAGGTCGAGTGAGAAGAGCCTGACATGACCGACCTTTCCTGGCTGATTGCCCGCCCGGTCGCGCATCGCGGCTTTCACGACATGAACAAGACGCGCTGGGAGAACACGCTGTCGGCCTTTGCAGCGGCGGCCGAGCGTGGCTACGCGATCGAATGCGATGTGCATATCTCGTCCGACGGCGTGCCGGTCATCATCCATGACGGCGACCTGAAACGGCTAGCCGGCGAGGACGGCTTTGTCTGGCAGCGCACCGCGGCCGAGCTCACCGCGCTCAAGGTGGGCGGCACCAAGGACCATGTGCCGACGCTGCAGCAAGCGCTCGACCTGATCGGCGGTCGCGTGCCGCTGGTGGTCGAGCTGAAAGGCGTTCCCGGCCACGACAAAGGACTGGTCGCCAGCGTTGGCAGACTGCTCAAGGGCTATAAGGGCAAGGTGGCGATCATGTCGTTCGACCACTGGCTGATCCGCGATTTTGCAAAGGATGCGCCGGGCATTCCCGGCGGATTGACCGCTTACGGCAAGGACAACCAGCTGATCGAGGCGCATTTTGCCATGCTGGCGCACAACCTTGCCTTCACCTCTTACGCCGCCGGCGACCTGCCGAACCCGTTTGTCAGCTTCGTGCGCGAAAAGCTCAGGATGCCGGTGATCACCTGGACGGTGCACGACCAGCCGGCGGTCGACCTCACCTTCAAATATGCCGACCAGATGACCTTCGAGGGATTTGAGCCGGATCTGGTCAAGGTCGCCTGAGGCAGTGTCCTAAACGTGACTTGCGACAGCCTTGAGGACGCTTAAATAAGCCGCATGGATCAGGGTGACGACGACGATGGACGGACAGCGAATGCGGATTACGCGATCCGCGTCGCGGCGGGCATAGGCGCGTTCACCTGCGAGGAATGGAACGGCTTTGCGGGAACCACCCGCGGCGACAAGGAAAACGGCTACAACCCGCTCGTTTCATTCGCTTTCCTGAGCGCACTGGAGGATTCCGGCTGTGCCGTGCGGCGCACCGGCTGGCAGGGTCATCACCTCAGGCTCGAGACGGCGCAAGGCAAGCTGCTGGGCGCCGTGCCCTGCTATCTCAAATCGCACAGCCAAGGCGAATATGTCTTCGACCATGGCTGGTCGGACGCATTCGAGCGCGCTGGCGGGCGCTATTACCCCAAGCTGCAATGCTCGGTGCCCTTCACGCCTGTCACCGGCCCTCGCCTGCTGGTCGGCAAAGGCGAGGACCAAGGCGCGGTAAAGGCCGGCCTCGCCGCCGGCCTGAAATTGGTGACCGATAAGCTTGGCGTGTCCTCCGCGCATGTGACCTTCGCGGCGGAGCCCGACATCGCGACGCTGGAAGCGGCGGGGTTCCTGCATCGGACCGACCAGCAGTTCCATTTCTTCAACGAAGGCTTTTCGAGCTATGACGACTTCCTTGCCACGCTTGCCTCACGCAAGCGCAAGGCGATGAAGAAGGAGCGGCGCGAGGCTCTGGCGGACGGCATCTCGATCGACTGGCTGACCGGCAAGGACATCACCGAGCGCGCCTGGGACGATTTCTTTGCCTTCTACATGGATACCGGCGGCAGGAAATGGGGCCGGCCCTATCTCAACCGTCAGTTCTTCTCGCTGATCGGCGAGCGCATGGCCGAGGACATTCTCCTGGTAATGGCCAAGCGCAACGGCCGCTATATCGCGGGTGCCATCAACTTCATCGGCTCCGACGCGCTTTACGGCCGCAACTGGGGCTGCATCGAGGATCACCCCTTCCTGCATTTCGAGGTCTGCTACCATCAGGCGATCGACTTCGCGATCGAGCGCAAGCTCAAGGTGGTGGAGGCCGGCGCGCAGGGCGAGCACAAGCTGGCGCGCGGCTATCAGCCGGTGACCATGCATTCGGCGCACTACATCGCCCATCCCGGCCTGCGCAACGCGGTCGCCGACTATTTGCGCCGCGAGCGGCGCGAGGTGGAGCGGATGGGCGAATATCTCGAAGAGCACATGCCGTTCCGCAGGGATCTCAAGGAATAAATCTGCTCGTTACTATCCAACGATCATTGCGGCTTTCTAGCTGCAATCGAAACGAGTATCGAAAGCAGGCGACAAGGAAGAAGACGCCACCTGTAACCGCCAGCTTCGCCACGCGCACTGCCCTGCTGGAAGCGGATGCGGCGACCGCGCATTCGACAGCCTCCTTGGTCGGCGGACGTTGGCACCGAGGCGCATTGCTGTTGTCAGATCGGCCCGAGCGCCTTGCCGCTCACCAGCGGCTTCGCTAAACCGGATAGCGAATACGATCCGGAGTGCCCGCCATGGCCGAAGCTTATGATCCCGGCAACATCTTTGCGAAAATCCTGCGCGGCGAGATCCCCTCGCATCGCATCTATGAGGATGACGCGGTCGTTGCGTTCATGGATGTGATGCCGCAAGGGGTGGGCCATACGCTGGTGCTGCCGAAGGCGCCGTCGCGCAATATCCTCGATGCCGATCCGGCGACGTTCGCTCCGCTGTTTGCCGTGGTGCAGAAAGTGGCGGTGGCCGTGAAAAAGGCTTTCAACGCCGACGGCGTGACGCTCTTGCAGTTCAACGAACCAGCCTCCGGGCAGACCGTCTACCACCTCCACGTCCACGTCATCCCGCGCTTCGACGGCGTGCCGCTCAAGCCCCATTCCGGGCAGATGGAAAAGCCGGAAGTGCTGGCCGAGAACGCCGGCAAGATCCGCGCGGCACTGGGAAATTGAAGCTCGCGGATCCGCCGACATTGAAGGCCGATTGATAGCCTCGCACTGACGAGCCCGATTTCGGTTTGCCGCGAAAACCTTCGCGCGATTTTCGGGTCCAGCCGGCCGTGTGCAGCGCCGGATGCGACCGTTTGCACTCGAATCGTCTGGTTAGGAAATATCGAACCATCTCGCTGTAGAACGCTAAGGCAGTGGCGAGCTATTGGGTTTCGAACCATGGAAAATTCGGCTGCGGCGTCGACCCCCCTTGCGAGGACGGCTGTCGGACGTGCTTTTCTGATTTCCCTGGCGGATGCCTTTCGACGGCACCGGCTGCTGCACGCCATGGCTGTCGGTGCCCTGATTCTGGCAACAGTGATCGGAATGCGTACCGGAAACATGCCGGATTTCGGCGTGCTGACGGAATACATTCAGTACCTTTTCATCGCTTTCTGGATCTGCGGCTGCGTCTTTGCGCTTGGGATCTTCCTCCATCTTGCGCTGGTCAAGCGGGATACCGAACCGCTCGGCACCTTCCTGAAATCGCTGGGCGGTTTTTTCGGCGACGCCGAACGCACTGCCAACAGCCTGAATGGCCTGGTCGCGAGCATCGCCTTCATGTCCGCCGTCGGTGTGCTGAAAGGAGCCATCACAATCCTCTCCCCATTTGCATGGGACAAGGCGCTGGCCCACGCCGATCGGATCCTGCATTTCGGTAGGGCACCAGACGAATGGCTATGGTTTGTCGTCCAGTCGCCATTTGCATTGAGGATGTTCAACATCGCGTACAATTTCTGGTTCATCGTGCTCATCGCCACGGTTTTCACCGCCTGCATCACACGCAACGACACCAAGCTGCGTCATCAGTTCCTGATGAGCTTCATGCTGATATGGACGCTTGGCGGCTTCTTCCTGGCGATGGGGCTGTCGTCGGCAGGGCCGTGCTTTTACGAGCGTCTGGGTCTCGGCGGTGACTTTCGCCCCCTCATGCAAGCACTCGCCGCTGCCGATCGTATTTATCCGATCTGGGCGCTCAGCACGCAGGATATGCTGTGGAGCGGCTATACCGGCGCAACCGACGGCAGTATCGGAATATCCGCTTTCCCATCCATGCACGTGGCGATGGCGGTGCTTTTCGCTCTTTACGCAACGCGGCGTTCCCGGCCGGCCGGTATCCTGATGTGGGCATTCGCCGGCATAATAATGATCGGCTCGGTCGTGCTTGGCTGGCACTATGCCATCGACGGCTACGCGGGTGCGCTGTTATCGATCGCGATCTGGAAGGCTTGCGGATATTTCCTGACGCGCTTCGCGCCGGATGGCGTTGCCTGACGCCTGCAACCAGCAAATCGTGAATGAAGTTCCGTCTTTGGGACTTTTTTGATCTTCAGGCCTTTCAGCCCTTGCGCGGCAGCCGCGGCACCGGGCTGCGCCGGTCACTGTCCTTGCCCTTTGCCCGCATTTGCCCCAGCCTCCGGAAGGCCAACGGCTTCGGTCCGGCAAGGAGCCGCTGGCGAATTGCCTCGGCGCATGCTTGCGGGCCCAGCCACGACGTGTCGACTTCCAGGTCGTAGATGCTGGGCTTGTGCACCTCTTCCTGCCACAGGCGCACCGGCCGCGGTATCGGATCCTCGTCCGATCCGGTCACATATGTTCCGTCCGTCGCGCTTGCGGCGCGCCGTTGCAGGATCGCTTCGATCGGGCAGCGGACGCCGACGAACAGCACCGGCAGCCCGTCCAGGCGCCGAGCGCAATCGGGAAGGATATCAAGCGGCCCCGAATGCGCATCATGATGGCCGACATCGGTGACGACATTCAGCCCCAGCCGGCTGTGTGCAGCGATGGAATCGTAAAGCGCGGCGTATAGGCGCGGCACAAAGGCCTCGATGTCGGGTCGTTCGCCGCCGGGGCGTAAGCCGATACCCGGACGCAGTCGCGGCGGCGTCATTTGCGCATAGGCGTCGACGCCGAGATTGATCCAAACGCCATCGAACGTCGCTTGAATAGCGGCGGCAATGCTCGACTTTCCGGAGCGCGGCGCGCCGTTCAGAATGATGATTTGCCCATCCATCACGGGTTCCTCCAACGAAAAAAGCCCCGTTGCCGGGGCTTTTTTGCGCTTTAAGCCGATCAGCCCTTGCGGGGCAGTTGCGGGACCAGGCTTCGCTTGCCGCCATCCTTGCCCTTCGGCTCCGGCTTCTGCGCCACCGCCTTCTTGGCGGCGGGCTTCTTCGCCGCTGCCTTCCTCGGCTTCGGCGCGTCCTCCGGATCTTCCTTCTTCGGCTTCACCGGGGCCTCGTCGGCGAGCGATTCGAGCTTCAGGCCGGTCTCCCCGGTCTCCTTCTTCTCGACGGTGACGCGCACCGTGCCGCCCTTCTTCAGCTTGCCGAACAGCACCTCGTCCGCCAGCGGCTTCTTGATGTGCTCCTGGATGACGCGACCGAGCGGACGCGCGCCCATGCGCTCGTCATAGCCCTTATCGGCCAGCCAGGCGATCGCGTCCGGCGACAGGTCGAAGGTGACGCCCCGCTCGGAGAGCTGGGCCTCGAGCTGCATGACGAACTTCTGCACCACCTGATGGATCACCGGCACCGGCAGCGAGCCGAACGGGATGATCGCATCGAGGCGGTTGCGGAACTCCGGCGTGAACAGCCGGTTGATCGCCTCGACGTCGTCGCCCTCGCGCTTGGTCGAGCCGAAGCCGATCGCCGCGCGCTGAGCGTCCGACGCGCCCGCATTGGTCGTCATGATCAAAATGACGTTGCGGAAGTCGATCTGCTTGCCGTTGTGGTCGGTCAGCTTGCCGTGGTCCATCACCTGCAACAGGATGTTGAACAGGTCCGGATGCGCCTTCTCGACCTCGTCGAGCAAGAGCACGCAATGCGGATGCTGGTCGACGCCGTCGGTCAGCAGGCCGCCCTGGTCGAAGCCGACATAGCCGGGAGGCGCGCCGATCAGCCGCGAGACGGTGTGGCGTTCCATGTATTCCGACATGTCGAAGCGGATGAGCTCGACGCCGAGCGAGGCGGCAAGCTGCTTGGCCACTTCCGTCTTGCCGACGCCGGTCGGACCCGAGAACAGGTAGGAGCCGATCGGCTTCTCCGGTTCGCGCAGGCCGGCACGCGCCAGCTTGATCGCCGACGTCAGCGCGGTGATCGCGGTATCCTGACCGTAGACGACGCGCTTCAGCTCGACATCGAGACCCTGAAGCACCTTCTCGTCGTCGGCCGAAACCGTCTTCGGCGGGATGCGCGCCATGGTGGCGATCGTCGCCTCGATCTCCTTGATGCCGATCGTCTTCTTGCGCTTGGCCTCCGGCACCAGCATCTGCGAGGCGCCGGTCTCGTCGATCACGTCGATCGCCTTGTCCGGCAGCTTGCGGTCGTTGATGTAGCGGGCCGACAGCTCGACCGAAGCCTTGATCGCCTCGCTCGTGTAGCGGACCTTGTGGAACTCCTCGAAATAGGGCTTCAGGCCCTTCATGATCTCGATGGCGTCCTCGATGGTCGGCTCGTTGACGTCGATCTTCTGGAAGCGCCGCACCAGCGCGCGGTCCTTCTCGAAGAACTGGCGGAACTCCTTGTAGGTGGTCGAGCCGATGCAGCGGATCGCTCCGGACGACAGCGCCGGCTTCAAGAGGTTCGACGCGTCCATGGCGCCGCCGGACGTGGCCCCTGCCCCGATCACGGTGTGGATCTCGTCGATGAACAGCACAGCGCCGGGATAGTCCTCGAGCTCCTTGACGACCTGCTTCAGCCGCTCCTCGAAGTCGCCGCGATAGCGCGTACCGGCCAAGAGCGTGCCCATGTCGAGTGCGAAGATAGTAGCGTCCTGCAGCACCTCGGGCACGTCGCCTTCGACGATGCGCTTGGCAAGCCCCTCGGCGATCGCCGTCTTGCCGACGCCAGGGTCACCGACATAGAGCGGGTTGTTCTTGGAACGGCGGCACAGCACCTGGATGGTGCGGTTGATCTCGCTCTCGCGACCGATCAGCGGATCGATCTTGCCGGCCTTGGCCTTGTTGTTGAGGTTGATGCAGTAGGCCGTCAGCGCGTCCTGCGGCTTCTTCTTGCCGCCGTCCTCCTGCGGCTCGGCGCCGTTCTGGCCGCCCTGCTCGTCCTCGGCGCCGCGCGGCGTGCGCGACTCCGACGCGCCGGGGCGCTTGGCGATGCCGTGCGAGATGTAGTTGACCGCGTCGTAGCGGGTCATCTGCTGTTCCTGCAAGAAATAGGCGGCGTGGCTCTCGCGCTCGGCAAAGATCGCCACGAGCACGTTCGCGCCCGACACCTCCTCGCGGCCGGACGACTGCACATGGATGACGGCGCGCTGGATGACGCGCTGGAACCCGGCGGTCGGCTTGGAATCCTCGTCGTAACCGGTGACGAGGTTGTCGAGCTCGGTGTCGATATAGGTGAGAACGGTGTGCTTGAGCTCGTCGAGATCGACATTGCAGGCGCGCATCACGGCGGCCGCCTCAGTGTCGTCGATGAGCGCGAGCAGCAGGTGTTCGAGCGTCGCATATTCATGATGCCGCTCGTTGGCGAATGTCAGCGCCTGATGTAGCGCCTTTTCCAGGCCTTGGGAGAAAGCCGGCATGTTACCTCACTTCTTCTCCATCACGCATTGCAGCGGATGCTGATTCTGTCGGGCGAAATCCATGACCTGAGACACTTTGGTCTCGGCCACCTCGAATGTGTAGACCCCGCACTCGCCCACTCCATGATTATGAACATGCAGCATGATGCGCGTGGCGGCCTCGCGGTCCTTCTGGAAAAAACGCTCCAGGACGTGGACCACGAACTCCATGGGAGTGTAGTCGTCGTTGAGGATGAGGACCCTGTAGAGGCTGGGCTTCTTGGTCTTGGTTTTGGTGCGCGTGATGACCGCTGTGCCGCGGCCGGGATCGTTGCGGTCGCCGTCACTTTGCATTCGCACCACGTCTGCCGTGGCAGTCAAACCGATCGTCACGTAGTCCTGCCTTTTCGAATCCTCATGCGAGTTCAACATGTAGGTCTTCGATGAACGATTTTAAGCCCTTCTGTTTAGCTGACAATATGGCTAGGTGGGCAAACTTCAGCGAATTTCTCAATCGTGAATGCGGCAGGGCTCAGGCGGTTGCAGCCGCACATGAAAAAACCCGGCCGCGCTTCCGCGACCGGGCCCTTTCTGCAGGCCGGCTGGCCGTGTCGGATGTGATCCGACGAAATTACTTCGCCTTGGCGACGACCGATTCGAAGGGCTTGTAGGCTTCCTTGGCGAGCTCGGCATAGAGGTTGCCGATCTTGCTGGCTTCGGCCACGAAGCTCTCGTAGCTCTGCTTGGCGTAGTCGGTCTGGATCTCGATGGCCTTCTCGATCGACTTGGCCGAGAACAGCTTCTCGAAGGCGGCGCTGCCGGCCTCGAAGCTCTTCTTGGTATATTCGCCGGCTTCGGTGGCGATCGCCTGCGCACCCTTGGTGAACGAGGCAAAGCTCTTCAGCCCGGTGTCGGCAAACTCCTTGCCGTATTTCGTGAAGTCCTCATAGGTCTGGGTCATTTCACACTTCCCTTTGGTTGAAACGCCCATTTGCCCCGGGCGCCCTTGTGCAATGCACTAAGAATATATTGTGCGCTGCACAAAAGTCAAGATTCCCTTGGCCCGCAAAGGGTCCCCAATGACAGCAACCGCTAAAATTCGAATAAACAGAGGCTCAAATCGCCAGAAAATGGTGAACGCGGCGGTTACCATAAACGGATTGGTAACGCTGACCGCGATAGCTTGGCCGGAAGCGAGGCAGGCACTCCCTTTGCCGCCTCCGGGGCAACGAAAATTCAGGGTAAGTAGCGGTGCGTCAGGCGTTGTCGGGCTTCGTCTCGAAATCTTCATTCTCCTTCAAGGCAATCATGGTCGCCGCGCTTGCGGTGACGATTGTCGCCGCCGACGTGGCATCGGCTCTTGCCGCCAAGTCAGCGGCCATTGTCGTCGACGCCAAGACCGGCAAGGTGCTCTATTCGGCCGACGCCAACGGCCGGCGCTATCCGGCTTCGCTCACCAAGATGATGACGCTCTACCTCACCTTCGAGGCGCTGGCGAAGGGCAGGATCAGCAAGAACACGCCGGTGCCGTATTCGGCCCATGCGGCGGCAGAGCCGCCTACCAAGCTCGGCGTGCGCGCCGGCGGCTCGGTGCCGGTCGAGACAGCGATCCTGTCGATGGTGACGAAGTCGGCGAACGACTCGGCGACCGCGCTCGGCGAACTGCTGGGCGGCAGCGAAGACAATTTCGCCCGGATGATGACGGCTAAGGCGCGCCAGCTCGGCATGAACGGCACCGTCTTCCGCAACGCCAACGGCCTGCCCGATCCCGGCCAGTTCACCACCGCGCACGACATGGCGATGCTTGGCATAGCGCTGCGCGAGCACTTCCCGCAATATTACGGCTATTTCTCGCAGCGCTCGTTCCTCTATGGCCGCCAGCGCATCAATGGCCATAACCGCCTGCTCGGCCGCATCAAGGGTGTCGACGGGATCAAGACTGGCTACACGCGCGCTTCCGGCTACAATCTGGTTTCCTCCGTCGCGGATGGCGATCGTCGCCTCGTCGCCGTGGTGATGGGTGGCGCTTCCGGCCGCAGCCGCGACAACCAGATGGCCGCCCTGATCAACACCTACCTGCCGCGCGCCTCGACGCGCGGCGGCGGCGATCTGATCGCCAAGGCGGGCGGCGACAACCCGATCAAGACCCTGGCCAAGGTCCTCCTGCCGAAGCATGACGCGCCGACCCCGGACGAAAAGCCGGCTGTCGACGACACCGAAGTCGCGTCGGCCGATGACAGCGCGCCGGCCGCCGAGGAAACCAAGCCGGTGATCCAGGTCAGGAAGGTGAAGACGGTTGCGGTGGCCGCCATGGCTCCGGCGGCTGCGCCCCAGGAAACCGCATCGCAGACCGAAACCACATCCCAGGTCGTTGCAGCCTACGCCGAGCCAGCGCCGGCGGCCGCGCCGGCCGTCGATCCGGTCAAGACCTCGTCACTGCCGTCGGGATGGGTGGTCCAGGTCGCTTCCTCGCCGACGCAGTCCGGAGCCCAGGCCCTTCTCGACAAGACGAGCAAGCAGGCGCCGAAGGCGCTGGCCGACGCGTCGGGCTTCACGGTCGCGTTCGACAAGGACGGCGTCACCTACTACCGCGCCCGCTTCGGCGGCTTCGGCTCCAAGGATGCGGCCTGGAAGGCCTGCGATGCCCTGAAGCGGAAGAAAATCTCGTGCTACGCCGTCCAGCAATAGGCGGCCTTTGAAACTCCGGGAAAGTTCCGCGTCGAAGGAGACTAGTCGTGATTGGAGAGCAAGACGTCCTTGGCTTCATTGATCCGCGCCGCCAGGACAGACGTGCCGCCGACATCGGCGTTCAGGCGCTGCAGCAGGCGGCGGTGCGCCTTGCGGATATCCGCCGCGGCAGCCCCCGCTTCAAGACCAAGGACCTTGTAGGCCTCCTCCTTAGTCATGGCGCCCGCACCTGGCGCAACACCCAGCCCTTCGCCACTGTCCGGCTGCGCGTCCTTGCGCCAGACGGGAAAACGGCCGTCAAGATACGTCTCTAGCAGCTGGCGGCTCTCCGGGTCCGGCCGCAGCTCGACATGGAGTTGCAGCAGGTCCGCCATCCCCATGGCGCCCAGCATTTTACCTTCGTAGTGGCCGGCGAGAACAAGGCCCTCGAGCTTGCCGCTGTCATGGTCGAGGTCCATTTCGAGAGCCGCGGTGCGCACGGTCGAGCGCTTGGCCGCGACAGCCTTCGCCGGCGGCCGTTTCGCCCGCATCCAGGCATACCAGCCTGCCGCCGCAATCATCAGCAGGCCGCCAATGCTGCTGCGGCCGACCACGAGCATCGTCGCGCCGGTCAGGCCCAGCAGCGCGGGCCCAAGGGTTCTGAGATTGTCCGCCATCCTGGCGGCGTCGGCGCGCACGAAGATCGTCGCGACGCCGAAAAGCATCAGAAGCACGGCCGCCAATGCGATGATCACGCCCATCGGTTTGCGTCATCCGGATGATTGCGCCTGCAAATCAGGATGGGGTGCCGGCCGGTTGCTTGCAAGTCCCACATCGGACAAGCCGAGGGGCCAACAACCGGAAGATGAGGCCGTGCGGCCTTACAGCAGGCCGAGTTCGGCAAGCTCCAAGCGCAGTTTCGGCGGCATCTCCGCCAATGCGGCCCTGCCCTTGCCGAGATCGGCGGGGGCGTCGGACGGCTTGAGATAGCGCCAGCCCTGGAAGGCGCGGCGCGGCTGCCAATCGGTGCGCACAACTTCGGGATCGAGCACCAGATGACAGCGGCCGATGCCCTCGCCGTCGACGAAGGGCCGGATCTCGGTGATGAGCTGCCGGCACTGCACGTTGCCCTTGATCACCCAATAGAGCGAGCCGCCGTCTGTGATCTCCTCGCCGCGCGTCGGCACCATGCGCGTGGTGTGCCAGTGCTCGGCCGGCTCGCCGGCGCGGCGCCGCTCGTCGAGACGGAAGGCGATCCACTCTTCCAGGTCCTCGACGCTGTCGCAGCCGACACAGAGCTTGATGAGATTTAGAGACATACCAGCAATTTAGCGACTGCCACCAAGGCGTTCAACGCCGGGCAAGGTTATGCACAGGCCGGTAACTGCCCGATTATGAGGCCAGGGCAGCCGTTTCGATTGCTTCGGCAACTCCAAAATGCCCTGGCAAGAAAGGCGTGGCGCCGCTTCAACACTCGACCACGTTGACGGCCAGCCCGCCGAGGCTGGTTTCCTTGTACTTCTCGTTCATGTCGAGGCCGGTCTGGCGCATGGTTTCGATCGCAGCGTCGAGCGGCACGAAATGCGTGCCGTCGCCCTTGATCGCGAGCGAAGCGGCGGTGACCGCCTTGACGGCACCCAGCGCATTGCGCTCGATGCAGGGCACCTGCACCAGTCCGCCGACCGGATCGCAGGTCATGCCGAGATGATGCTCGAGCGCGATCTCGGCGGCGTTCTCGACCTGCGGCGGCGTGCCACCCATGACGGCGCAGAGCCCGGCGGCCGCCATCGCCGAGGCGGAGCCCACCTCGCCCTGGCAGCCGACCTCGGCGCCGGAAATCGAGGCGTTGGACTTGATGATGCCGCCGACGGCGGCGGCCGTCAGCAGGAAGTCGCGGATGCTCGGCTGGTCGGCCTCAGGATGGAAATGCAGCCAGTAGCGCAAGACCGCCGGCAGCGTGCCCGCGGCACCGTTGGTCGGCGCGGTCACCACGCGACCGCCGGCCGCGTTCTCTTCGTTGACCGCCATGGCGTAGATCGACAGCCAGTCGTTGGCGAGCAACGGATTGGGCCGGTTCTGCTGCCACTGCTCCTGCAGCTTGTCGTGCAGCTGGCGCGCGCGGCGGCGCACCTTCAAGCCGCCCGGCATGACGCCGTCCTGCGACAGCCCGCGATCGATGCAGCCTTTCATGGCGCTCCAGATCGCGTCGAGCCCGGCATCGAGCTCCTCGCGCGACATGTGCTTTTCCTCGTTGGCGCGCTTCATCTCGGCGATGGAAAGCCCGCTCTTGGCCGCCATTGCCAGCATCTCGACGGCGTTCTTGAAGGGGTACGGCACTTTCTTGCCCTCGGTCGTCACCGAGCCCTTGGCCTTCATGCGCTGCAATTCTTCCTCGGAGACGACGAAGCCGCCGCCGATCGAATAATAGATGCGCTTGAGCAGTAGCCGGTCGGATGCGTCATAGGCGTAGAAGGCCATGCCGTTGGCGTGGCCGGTCAGCGGCGTCTTGCGGTCGAGCACAAGGTCTTTGGCGGGGTCGAAGCGATAGGACGGATGTCCAGGCGGCGAAATCCGCTTCTCCGCTCCGATACGGGCGACAATGCCGTCAGCTTCATCCGGATCGACGGTCTGCGGCAGCTCGCCGGCCAGGCCGAGGATAACGGCGCGGTCCGAGCCGTGGCCGATGCCGGTATAGGCGAGCGAGCCGTGCAGGCTGGCACCGATGCGATCGACCTTGACGCCGGCGGGACGCGGCCAGTCGCCGGCAAGGATTTCGTCGAGAAAGCGGCGCGCCGCCGTCATCGGTCCCATCGTGTGCGAGCTCGATGGACCGATGCCGATCTTGAACAGGTCGAATACCGAAAGGAACACGCGCCGTTGTCTCCTGAGGGCCGCTCAAAACTTACATATAGGAATTCCTGTGATGTTTCCGCTGTTTTGCGCCTCGCGGCGCGGCGTCAGCCGACCTTGTTTGCTCCGGCAGCGACATGTAACCGCTTGCTTCCGCCGTCGAAGCGCGCCGGGCCTGTGGTAAAAGGCATCCATGGGCGATTCCATCCATCTTTCGGCGGCAGACGTAGCCGCACTGGCTTTCTTCCTGGTCGTCTGGGTGCTGCACACGCTTGCCTCGGACGGCAAGCTCGTCAGCCGCGTGTCGCTGACGACCGCGATGAACGCCCAGCGCGAAGCTTGGATGCGCAACATGGCCGAGCGCGAGGTGCGCATCGTCGACACCGCCATCATGAACGGGTTGCAGCAAGGCACCGCCTTCTTTGCCTCCAGCTCGCTTATCGCGCTCGGCGGCTGCTTCGCCCTGCTCGGCGCATCCGACCGGGTTCTAACCATAATGGCCGACCTGCCGCTCGCCGCCGCATCCTCCCGCGAGGCCTTTCAGGCCAAGATGTTCGGCCTGGTGCTGATCCTTGCCTTCGCCTTCTTCAAGTTCGGCTGGGCCTACCGGCTGTTCAATTATTGCTCGATCCTGATCGGCGCGGTGCCTGTCCCGCATGGCGAGGCCTCGCGCAATCCGGTCAGCGAGACGGCGGTGTGGCGGGCCACCCGCATGAACGTGCTTGCCGGCAAGCATTTCAATTCCGGCCTGCGCGCCGTCTTCTTCTCGATCGGCTATCTCGGCTGGTTCGTCGGCCCGACGGTGTTCGTCATGTCGACGCTGGTGCTGCTTGCCGTGCTGGTGCGGCGCCAGTTCTTCTCGGCCGCGCGCCAGGCAGTGCTCGGTCAGCCGCCCGGCGCAGGAAAGGGCCGATCGATGCGGCCAGACAGCCAGTAAGCGAAGAGCCCGATCCATTCGCGGATTGCTGTCGTGGTCGCCTGCAGCGAATCGGCTGGATTGTCGCGGAACAGACCGACGCCTTCCTTGCCGGAGGTGCGGTAATCGACCGGCCAGGGAATGGTTGGAAAACCCGCCTTGTCGAACAGCGCCTTGGCGCGCGGCATGTGGAAGGCGGAGGTCACCAGCAGCCATGTCTCGCCGGGCTTCGGCTCGACCAGCCTGCGGGAGAAGACGGCGTTCTCATAGGTGTTGCGCGACTTGTTCTCCAGAATCAGACGGTCGGACGCAACACCCAGGGCGCCGAGCAGGCGTGGCGCGGTGTCGGCATCGCCTTCGCCGTCGAGGAAAAGCTCGCCATTGCCGCCCGAGACGACCACTTTCGCTTGCGGGAAGCGCCGGGCGAGTATCGCCGTCTCGACCATGCGGTCGCCGCCGCTGTTCAGCTCATAGCCGCCGCGCGCCAGGTTGATGGCGCCCTCGAAGCCGCCGCCGAGCACGACGATGCCGTCGACCTTTTCCGGCAGCGGCGGCTTGGGAAAGCGTTCCTCCAGCGGGTTGAGCATCACGGCGCCGAGCGAGGTCCAAGCCGAAAGGGCAAGGATCAAAAAAGCAAGGACGCCGCCGATGGCAACGAGCCGACGGCGGCCGAAGAGTGCCGCTAGCAGACCGGCAAGCAGCAGGAAGATCGCCAGGTTGAGCGGCTGGACGAAGAACCAGAGTATCTTGGAAAGATAATAGAACATCCCTCACCCCATTACGGCGCCGCGCGTCCTGTTGGACGCGCAAAGGACGGTGTAACGCTTAATGAATTAGATGAGGGACGACGCTACCACCATTTTTCCGGCTGGAACCTGCCCGCCGCCTGTTCGATGACATGCGCGGTCTGGAACAGCGTTTCCTCGTCGAAAGGCCGGCCGATGAGCTGCAGACCGAGCGGCAGCCCCTTGCCGTCAAGGCCGGCGGGCACCGAGATGCCCGGCAGTCCCGCCATGTTCACCGTCACCGTGAAGATGTCGTTGAGATACATTTTCACCGGATCGGAGTTCATGTCCTCGTCGGCGACGCCGAAGGCGGCCGACGGGGTTGCAGGCGTCAGGATGACGTCGACGCCGGCGGCAAAGACGTTTTCGAAGTCGCGCTTGATCAGCGTGCGCACCTTCTGCGCCTGCAGGTAATAGGCGTCGTAGTAGCCGGCCGAAAGCACATAGGTGCCGATCATGATGCGGCGCTTGACCTCGCGGCCGAAGCCGGCTGCGCGCGTCTTCTCATACATGTCGACGATGTCCTTGCCGGGCACGCGCAACCCGTAGCGCACGCCGTCATAGCGCGCGAGGTTGGACGAGGCTTCGGCCGGCGCGACGATGTAGTAGGCCGGCAGCGCGTATTTGGTGTGCGGCAGCGAGATGTCGACGATCTCGGCGCCGGCGTCCTTCAGCCAGGCGATGCCCTGCTGCCAGAGCGCCTCGATGTCTTCCGGCATGCCGTCGACGCGGTATTCCTTCGGGATGCCGACCTTCATGCCCTTGATCGGCTTGCCGATCACCGCTTCGTAATCCGGCACCGGCCTGTCGACCGAGGTCGTGTCCTTCGGGTCGGCGGAGGCCATCGACTTCAACAGGATCGCGGCATCGCGCACGTCGCGCGCGATCGGCCCGGCCTGGTCGAGCGAGGAAGCGAAGGCGACCACGCCCCAGCGCGAGCAACGGCCATAGGTCGGCTTGATGCCGACGGTGCCGGTGAAGGCGGCAGGCTGGCGGATCGAGCCGCCGGTGTCGGTAGCGGTGGCGCCGGCGCAGAGGAAGGCGGCGACAGCCGAAGCCGAACCGCCGGAGGAGCCACCCGGCACCAGTTGGGCATTGTCCAAGGTCCGCGCGGTCTTCGCGCCGCCGGCCGAGACGAAGCCGCCGTCGCCCTGATGCGTCGTCGGCATCACCACCGTGTCGAGGCGCGAGCGTCGCCACGGATTGATGACCGGGCCGTAATAGGAGGTCTCGTTGGACGAGCCCATGGCGAACTCGTCCATGTTGAGCTTGCCAAGCATGACGGCGCCATCGGCCCAGAG
The DNA here is from genome assembly GCF_033977345.1 of Mesorhizobium dulcispinae. Classification (NCBI taxonomy): domain Bacteria; kingdom Pseudomonadati; phylum Pseudomonadota; class Alphaproteobacteria; order Hyphomicrobiales; family Phyllobacteriaceae; genus Mesorhizobium; species Mesorhizobium dulcispinae. Next base: position 127,404 of record NZ_JAVIIY010000002.1, on the reverse strand, counting down.
ATTGGCAGTGACGGTCGATTCGTAGTGCGGCTTGAAACCGTTCAGCACATGGCTGCACGCCTGGGTGTGGACGCCTTCGGTGGCGAACAGGTCCTTGATGCCGAGCGGAATGCCTTCCAGCGCCCCGCCTTCGCCGCGGGCCAGCTTGGCGTCGGACGCCTTGGCCATGTCGCGCGCCTTGTCGGCCGTGACAGTGACATAGGCATTGAGCAGCGGATTGGCGCGCTCGATCGCCGAGAGATAGGCTTCCGTGATCTCGGCGGCGGAGATCTCCTTGCCGCGCAGCTTGGCGCGGGCCTCGGAAATGGTGAGATGTGTGAGGTCGCTCATCAGGCAAGGCTCTTTTCGTAAAACACCGACCATGTGGAGTCGGGATAATCCAGCACCGGTCCGCAACGCGAAAATCCGGCGCGCTCATAGACGGTCCAGGCGGCGGGGTGGCGGTCGCCGGTTTCGAGAACCAGGCGTGTCAGCCCCTCTTGCCGCGCCAGCGCCTCGACGCGCTCAACAATTTGCGCGCCGATCTTCTGGCCGCGATGCGAGGGCCGCGTGTACATGCGCTTGACCTCGCCGACCACGCCGTCATGGCGTTTCAGCGCGCCGCAGCCGACGGCCAGGCCATTTTCGCGGGCAATGAACACGGTCGTGTCTGCGCCCGCCATCTGCTCGACGGTCAAATGGTAGCAATGTTCCGGCGGCGTCAGCTCGAGCAGCGCGGCGTTGAGTTCCGCCACCAGCGCGCGCACGTCGTCCTGCAGGGGCGTCTCGACGGCGATCTCGACGGCCATCGTGGCCTACTCCACAACCTTGGGAACGAGGAAGAAGTTCTCGTCCGTAGCCGGCGCGTTGGCGACGATGTCGGCCGCCTTGTTGCCGTCGGCGACGACGTCCTGGCGCTTCTTCATCTCCATCGGCGTGACCGAGGTCATCGGCTCGACGCCGGCCACGTCGACCTCGTTCAGTTGCTCGACGAAGCCGAGGATGGCATTCAGCTCGCCGGTCATGCGTTCGGCGTCCTCCTCGCTCACCGCAATACGGGCAAGGTGCGCGACGCGCTTCACGGTCTGAAGATCAACGGACATATCTATCGCCTCGGGAAAACCAGTGCGGGCTATAGCGGCGCGACGCTTGCGGCGCAACATCGATCATGCCGGAGCGATCGGCCTGCGGACGCTTAGGGCGTCGCCGCCTAAGGCAGTGCAACACCGTCGCAGAGGAGCGAAGCGCCTAGATCGTGATCGGCTTGCCAATCTCCGGCAGCGCCACCTTGACGCCGGACCCTTCCATGCCGGCCACGAACTTGTCGGCGGTTTGATCGATGATCGGGAAGGTGCCGAAATGACAGGGAACGACCGTGTCGAAGTTGAAAAAGCGGCGGCAGGCAAGGGCCGCCACCGCGCCGCCCATGGTGAAGCGGTCGCCGATGGGCACGATGCCGATCTTCGGTTCATGCAATTCGTTGATCAGCCCCATATCGGAAAAGATGTCGGTGTCGCCCATGTGGTAAAGCGTCTTGTCCTGCGGGAAATGCAGCACGAGCCCACCCGGGTTGCCGAGATAGGTGTTGGTGCCGCCCTGGCCGCCGAACGAGGAGGAATGCAGCGCCTGGACGAAGGTGGTGGTGAAGGGACCGCAATCGACGGTGCCGCCGATATTGCCGGGGTTGATCTTCTTGTCGCTGACGCCCTGCCCGACGAGATACATGCAGACCTCGAAATTGGCGACCAGCATGGCGCCGCTCTTCTTCAATACTTCGATCGAGCCGCTGACATGGTCGTTATGGCCATGGGTAAGAAGAACATGCGTCACCCCTTCTGCCGGCCCCTCCCAGCCGCCGGTCCAGGACGGATTGCCGACCAGGTACGGGTCGATGAGGATGTTGGCGTCCTTGGTCTCGATGCGGAATGCCGAATGGCCGTACCAGGTCAGTTTCATGAACGAGTTCCTCGATTTTCTTGCTAGCAAAGGATAGAACGCCGACGGCAAATTGAAAGTCCCGCGGCCCATCAAAAGCCGCGCGGCGAAAGACCGGGGAGAGTTGTTGAGCATCATCGGCATCGAGGAATTGCCGGCACGGCTTGCCGGCGGCCGCACGCTCGCCGGCCTCGATCTGGGCGACAAGACGATCGGCGTGGCGGTGTCGGACCGTGGCCTGTCCTTTGCCCATCCGCGCCCGGTCATCCTGCGCAGGAAGTTTTCGCTCGATGCCGCCCAGTTGCTGGCCCAACTCGAGAAGGACAATGTCGGCGCGATCGTGCTCGGCCTCCCCGTCAACATGGACGGATCGGAAGGTCCGCGCGCGCAGAAATCGCGCGCCTTCGCGCGCAACATGGCTGCCCTGTCCGATTTGCCCTTCGTGCTGTGGGACGAGCGGCTGTCGACGGTCGCCGCGGAACGGACGCTGATCGAGATGGATTTCTCGCGCAAGAAGCGCGCCGGCAAGATCGATTCGGCGGCGGCGGCCTTTATTCTGCAGGGAGCCCTGGACCGGCTTCAGTCGCTCGGCCGAGTCGGTCCGGACTGACCGCGCCTTCCCGGCGCCGCCTGATCCATTCGGCGATCTGGCGCCGGCGGCGGAACGCCACCAGTCCGAGGAGCAGGAAACTGTCGAACACGCAGGCCCGCGCGACCATTCCCGGGATGATCGCCGGATCGACGCCGAGCACCTGGCCATAGAGCTGAAAAGCCAAGTCGTGCAACTGGCGGCTGAGCATCACATAGCCGAAATTGATGTCGTTGAGCGACAGGAAGTACCAGCCCCAGAACAGGATCAGCGGTGCGGCCCAGAATGCCAGAAGGCCACGCATCAGCGGCGACCTCCGGGTCTGGTTTCCGGCCGGCTGGAGATGCGGGACAGCAGCGAACTATGCGCAGCGCCCGCCGCCATGCGATGGGAAACCAGCCGGGCTTCGCTCTCATGCAAGGCCGTCGCGGCGGCCAGAGCCGAGCGTCGCTCGGCGAGCACCGCGACATAGGAGGCAAGCAGCGCCGTCATCTGGATGGCGACCACCATGAACAGCCCGTTGATCCCTTGCGCGGCACCGCCGACGAGGATGATCGACAGCAGGAAGGAGGCTGAGATGAAGGCGATCCGCACCACCGCGTCGCCGGCATCGGGCCTTGTCGCGATGTTGAGCAGCGTTTCGACGAAAGCCCAGCAGAACAGCAGCGCAACGATCAGCAGCGCGACCGAGAGCGGCGCCACGATGACGGCGTGCTCGAGACCCGGGAAACGGCTGCCTTGCACCGACACGCCAAGCACGCCGAGCGCCGATGCGATACCGCGATCGCCATCCATGCAGATGTAGGCCAGCAGGGCGAAAACGACCGCCCAGTGCAAAGCCAGAAATGATGTCAACACGTGCCGCATGCGCTTCCTGCCTGGCGGAGCACGGGAGGCTCATGGTTAATACTTCCCTACTCCGATCGGCAGAGTGGGCTCTGCGAAGGCTCCCCGCAACGGAAACTATTCGTTAAGGTTAACGGCCATCCACAGGCTGGCGATGAACGGCGTTTCAGGCTCTTCAGGTCAGCGGCGGATAGAGCGTGTCGATGATCATGCGCGCATCATGGCGCGAATCGAGCATGCCGTAGGTGGTGCGCCATTGGCCGCCGAGCCTTGTTTCGACGAAGGCATCAGCGATCCGCCCTGCCCCCAGCCGGCGCAGTTCGGCCGCCGCCGCCGAAAGCGCGAGTTGCTCGGTGAGTAGGCGCGCCGAGCCCTCGTCGGTCGAAGCCACCTGCATCGCCGCCTTGAGCACGCCGATGGTGCCGCGGCCGCCGGTGCCGAGGTCGCGGTCTATGCCGGCCAGCACCTCCTCGAACAGGCCGGGCGCACGGCCGAGCACGCGCAGCACGTCCAGCGCCATGACATTGCCCGAGCCTTCCCAGATCGCGTTTACCGGAGCCTCGCGATAGTAACGCGCAAGCGGCGCTTCCTCGACATAGCCGTTGCCGCCGAGGCACTCCATCGCCTCGTAAAGCAGCTGCGGAGCGATCTTGCACACCCAGTATTTGACCACCGGCGTCATGGCGCGGGCAAAGGCCGCCTCGCCGCGATCGCTTGCGGCCTCGTCGAAGGAGCGCGCAAGCCGGAACGACAGCGCCGTCGCGGCCGCAACGTCGAGCGCCATGTCGGCCAGCACCCGCTGCATCAGTGGCTGGTCGACCAGATTGGCGCCGAACACCTGGCGGTGGCGCGTGTGGTGGACGGCCTCGGCCAGCCCTGCCCGCATGATCGCCGAGGACGCGACCGCGCAGTCGAGCCGGGTCAGCGTGACCATGTCCATGATCGTCTTGATGCCGGCGCCAGGCTCGCCGACCATCTCGCCGATGGCGTTGACGAACTCGACTTCCGACGAGGCGTTGGAACGGTTGCCGAGCTTGTCCTTCAGGCGCTGGAAGCGGAAGCCATTGCCCGAGCCGTCGCCCAGGATGCGCGGGACGAGGAAGCAGGAAAGCCCCTCCGGTGCCTGCGCAAGCACCAGGAAGGCGTCCGACATAGGCGCCGACATGAACCATTTGTGCCCGGTCAGCCGGTAGAAGCCGCTTCCCGTGCGCTCCGCCCTGGTGACGTTGGCGCGCACGTCGGTGCCGCCCTGTTTCTCGGTCATGCCCATACCGAGGGTGAGCCCGGTCTTCTGCACCGGCGGCTTCTGGCTCTGGTCGTATTTGCGCGTCGTCACGCGCGGCGCCCATTCGCGGAACAGTTTTGGACTTGCCATCAGCGCCGCCAGCGAAGCGCTGGTCATGGTGATCGGGCAGAGATGCCCTGTCTCCAGTTCGGCGGTCAGATAGAAGCGCGCCGCCCTCACCTGGTGTCGGCGACCGATCTCGGCATCGCCGTTTTCCCAGACAGAGGAATGCAAGCCACCGGCAATCGAGCGTCGCATGAGCGCATGATAGGCGGGATGAAACTCGACCAGGTCGATGCGCCGGCCTTGGCGGTCATGCGTCCTGAGCTTCGGCGTGTCGGTATTGGCGAGGCGGGCGAGTTCCTGCGCCTCCTGGGTCATGACAAACCGGCCGAGCCCGTCCAGATCCTTGCGGACGGAATCGGAAAAACGCTCGGCGAGCTGGATGAGCAACGGATCGCCCCGCCATGCGTTGCCGCCCGTCAGCGGCGGCGGCTGGTTGATCACCTCGTCGGTCACGCCCAATCCTTCAGTTGACAGAGAGGTCCTTACCATCCCAAGGCTGCGGTCGCGAATCCGAAGCCACTGGGCCTTATAGCCCAAGCAACACAAGGCGCGCGACGAAAATACCGGGGAGAACGCCCGCAATTCAAAGCTGCCGCTTGCGGCTGGCCGGACCGCACCCTATAGCAGCGCCTTGAGATGACCGACGCTTCGTCCCTGCCGCTGTTTCCTCACCGCCATCTTCTGGGCATCCGCGATCTTTCCCCGGCCGATATCGAGCTGCTGCTCGATCGCGCCGACCAGGCCGTGGCGATCTCGCGGCAATCGGAAAAGAAGACCTCGACGCTGCGTGGCCGCACCCAGATCAACCTCTTCTACGAGGCCTCGACCCGCACGCAATCCTCCTTCGAGCTCGCGGGAAAACGGCTCGGCGCCGACGTAATGAACATGTCGGTGGCAAGCTCTTCGGTGAAGAAGGGCGAGACGCTTATCGACACCGCCATGACGCTCAACGCCATGCGTCCGGATATCCTGATCATCCGGCACCAGTCGGCGGGCGCGGCAGCGCTTCTGGCGCAAAAGGTCGGCTGCTCGGTAGTCAACGCCGGCGATGGCGCACATGAGCACCCGACGCAGGCGCTGCTCGACGCGCTCACCATCCGCCGCGCCAAGGGACCGCTGTCGAAGCTGATCGTGGCGATCTGCGGCGACATCCTGCATTCGCGCGTCGCCCGCTCCAACATCATGCTGTTGAACGCTCTCGGCGCGCAGGTGCGGGTCGTCGCGCCCTCGACGCTGCTGCCGGCGGGCATCGACAGGATGGGCGTGATCGTGTCGCGCTCGATGGCCGAAGGCCTCAAGGACGCCGACGTCGTGATGATGCTGCGCCTGCAGCGCGAGCGCATGGAAGGCGCCTTCGTGCCGTCGACCCGCGAATATTTCCGCTATTTCGGCCTCGACGCGGAAAAGCTGAAAGCAGCCAAGGAGGATGCGCTGGTCATGCATCCCGGGCCGATGAACCGCGGCGTCGAGATCGCCTCGGAAATCGCCGACGGTCCGCAGAGCGTGATCCAGGAACAGGTCGAGATGGGCGTCGCCGTGCGGATGGCGGTCATGGAAGCGCTGCTCGATCCTCGCCGCAACCAGGAAGGACGCGGCGCATGAGCGTGACGGTTTTCAGCAGGGCGCATGTTGTTGATCCCTCGCGCGGTGTCGACGAGGTCGGCACCGTCATCGTCGATGGCCGCAAGATCACCGCCGCCGGCAAGGCGGCGCTGAACCAGGGCGCGCCCGAGGGCGCTGTCGTCATCGACTGCGCCGGCAAGACGATCATTCCAGGCCTTGTCGATGCCCGCGTCTTCATCGGCGAACCCGGAGGCGAGCATCGCGAGACCATTGCTTCGGCGAGCGTCGCGGCGGCCGCCGGCGGCGTCACCTCCATCGTCATGATGCCCGACACCGACCCGGTGATCGACAATGTGGCGCTGGTGGAGTTCGTGCTGCGCACGGCAAGGGACACGGCGAGCGTCAACATCTTTCCGGCGGCGGCGATCACCAAGGGGCTGGACGGCCGCGAGATGACCGAGTTCGGCCTGCTGCGCGAGGCCGGCGCCGTGGCCTTCACCGACGGTCGCCACACGATCGCCAACGCGCTGGTCATGCGCCGCGCGCTGACCTATGCGCGCGATTTCGGCGGCGTGATCGCGCATGAGACGCAGGACGCCGACCTCGCCTCGGCCGGCGTGATGAACGAAGGCCTTTATGCGAGCTGGCTCGGGCTTTCCGGCATCCCGCGCGAGGCCGAGCTTATCCCGCTCGAGCGCGACCTCGCCCTGGCGCGGCTGACGGGCGGCGCCTATCACGCCGCCAAGATCTCGACCGCGATGGCGGTTGGAGCCGTCGGCCGGGCAAAGGCGGACGGCGCCAACGTCACGGCGGGCGTCGCCATCCACAATCTGTCGCTCAACGAGAACGACGTCGGCGAATACCGAACCTTCTTCCGGCTGACCCCGCCTCTGCGCGCCGAGGACGACCGGCTGGCGATGATCGAGGCGATCAAGGACGGCACGATCGACATCATCGTCTCCTCGCACGACCCGCAGGATGTCGACACCAAGCGCCTGCCCTTCGCCGACGCCGCCGCCGGCGCGATCGGGCTGGAGACGCTGCTTGGCGCCGCACTTCGGCTCTACCACAATGGCGACGTGCCGCTGCTCCGGCTGGTCGAGACGCTTTCGACCGCGCCGGCGAAGCTTTTCGGCCTGCCCGGCGGCACACTTAAGCCCGGCGCGCTGGCGGACCTCGCCGTGATCGATCTCGACGAGCCCTGGATCGTGAGCGAGAGCGGCCTGCGCTCACGCTCGAAGAACACCTGCTTCGAGGGGGCGCGCCTGCAGGGCAAGGTCTTGCAAACCATGGTGGCGGGCCGCACAGTGTTTTCGGCCTAGGACGTGTCGAGATTCAGGTGATGTCGGCCTGACCTGAATCTCTACGAATTCCTGGAAGCCAGACAGGGTTATCTTTGGGGAAAACAATGGGTTACGTGCTCGCGCTCATCTTCGGGTACCTACTCGGCTCGATCCCGTTTGGGCTCTTGATCACCCGTGCCGCCGGCCTCGGCGACGTGCGCCAGATCGGCTCCGGCAACATCGGCGCCACCAATGTTTTGCGCACCGGCAACAAGGGCCTGGCCGCGGCTACGCTGCTGCTTGACGCGCTGAAGGGCACCGCCGCCGTGCTGATTGCAGGCCATTTCGCACCCGAGCTCGCGCTGATCGCCGGCTTCGGCGCCTTCCTCGGCCATCTCTTCCCGGTCTGGCTCGGCTTCAAGGGCGGCAAGGGTGTCGCCACCTATCTCGGCGTGCTGCTCGGTCTTGCCTGGCAAGGCATGCTTGTCTTCGCCGTCGTCTGGCTCGCCATGGCCTTCCTGTTCCGCTATTCCTCGCTGGCGGCGCTGGCGGCGGCGGTGGTCGTGCCGATCGCGCTTTACTTCATCAGCACACCCCAGATTGCCGGCCTGTTCGCGTTGATGAGCCTGATCGTCTTCATCAAGCATCGCGCCAACATCTCGCGGCTTCTCGACGGCACCGAAGGCAAGATCGGGGCGAAGGGGTGAGCGGGCCCGCCGCCGGCCCGCGCCTCAGCGACCGGCAGCGGCTTGCCTGGCTCCGGCTGATCCGCACGCCCAATGTCGGCCCGGCCTCCTTCCGCGAATTGATCAACCGCTTCGGCTCGGCCGAGGCAGCGCTCGAAATGCTGCCCGAGCTGATGATTTCGGGCGGCGCCAACCGCATCGTCCGCATCCCGACGGTCGCGGAAGCCGAAGCGGAGCTGGAAGCGGCCAGGCGCGCCGGCGCCCGCTTCGTCGGCATCGGCGAGGCCGACTACCCGTCCATGCTGAAGACCATGGACAACCCACCGCCGCTGCTGGCGGTAAAAGGCGAAGGCGCGGTGTTTCGCCTGCCGGCGGTGGCGATCGTCGGCGCCCGCAACGCCTCGCTCGCCGGCATCAAGATGGCGCGCATGCTGGCGGCGGATCTCGGCCGCGACGGCTACGCCATCGTGTCCGGCCTGGCGCGCGGCATCGACACCGCGGCGCATCACGGCAGTCTCTCGACCGGCACGATCGGCGTGCTGGCCGGCGGCCTCGACGTCCCCTACCCGCCTGAAAACGCCGGTCTTTGCAATGAGATTGCCGAGCGCGGCGGCGCGATCGTCTCGGAAATGCCGCTCGGCTGGCAGCCGCGCGCGCAGGATTTTCCGCGCCGCAACCGCCTGGTCGCCGGTATGGCGATCGGGCTGGTCGTGATCGAGGCGGCGCAGCGCTCCGGCTCACTGATCAGCGCGCGCCTTGCCAATGAGATGGGCCGCCTGGTTTTTGCGGTGCCGGGCTCGCCGCTCGATCCGCGCGCCGCAGGCTCCAACGGTTTGCTGAAAGACGGCGCCACGCTCGTCACAGAAGCGGCCGACATTCTCGGCGCCTTGGCGCCGCTCGCCGGTGTCCGCGCGCCTCGCAGCGCACCGCTCGCCGAGGCACCCGACCTATCGGCAATGCCGCCGCCAGGCGAAAACGATCGCGCCGACGTGCTGGAAGCGCTCGGCCCGACACCGGTCGGGGTCGACGAGATCATCCGCCACACAGGCTTGAGCGCCGCGCAGATAGCGATGGTGCTATTGGAACTCGACCTTGCCGGAAGGCTGGAGCGCCACGCCGGCGGGAATGTCTCGCTTGTTCTGGAGAGGAGCTGAACTGGCTGGGGTTGATGCCCGCGGACGGGGGTGGTCAGCCTCGCCTCCGAATCCTCAGCAGCACCTTACGAATGAACCGCGGCACCACGCCGTTGTAGAGACGGCTCACTTCATCGACGAAGCGCGAGAGCCGGGAAAGTCGGTCGTCTATCTGGTGCAGGATCGCCTGGTTCTCCGGCCCGTCCTGGATGGAGCCTACAGCCCGTTGGCCAAGCGCCGTTAACAAGGCGGAATTTCCTTCCAGCGTCTTCGTGTTCGCACGCAACAGCTCCATCATCATTAGCTGGTCGATCGCGTCCGGCCAGCCATGCATCTCCTTGGCGACTCGAAACCATTTGCGATGCTGGATGGAGACGGCGGTTTCCTCGATCCAGGAGGCTGTGCCCAGCGCAACTTCTTCAGGCCTGGCCCGAAGTCCCTCACGCAATACCTCATTGTAGATGCGCAGATGTTCGTCGATGAAATGGGTGGAACCTGCCTTATCGCGGAAATAGGCAGAGACGGCCGCAGCGTTTTCAGCATTGTGGCTGGAGATTGCAGCCGTCAGATTTTCGATCGTGACCGGTCTGCTGAGCAGCCCCACCCCAAGGTTCGCCCGCCGCCAACTTTCCATGTTGCCGGTATCGAGCATTCCCGCAAAGCCGCGCGCATCGCAAACCACGACCGAGCATCCCACCGCGGCAGCCTCTATGGCCATCCGCGCGGTGGCGAACACAATGTCGTAGGCGAGAAGATCCTTTTCGATCTGTTGCGAATACCGGTTTGTGGCGGGACCTAACTCGTCGAGTTGAATGCCATTTCTGGCACAGGCCTCCCGCACCGCTTGCTGGTGTTCAAAGTTTTTTGTCAGCAGCAGGCCCCGCTCGGGTCTAGCCGGAAGCGGCGGGCGCTGCCTGAAGCGCTCGAGATCGACGGCGTTGTAGATGAGATCGATCTTGTCTGCCGGGATGCCGCGCGACAGGCACTTCGCCTTGCACGCCTCATCCACAGCGATCCAATGGCGTATTTGAGGATGAGGCATGGGCGCCTCGATCTCGTAGAACGAACTGTGGCAGGAGAAGACCGCGGGCACATCGGGAAACCTGGCCAAGGCTGTCAGGCAAGGTGTCAGATGCTGACCATGGATGATGTCGGGCTTGTCGACGATCTCGGCAATCCGATCGACGACGTGATGACCCCGCTGGCGCATTCTGTCGGCCATACCACCAAGATTTGTGGTGAGCAGCATTGTCTGGTGGCCGGCGCCTCGCAGGCCGTCAGCAAGCAATTCGACGACCGATTCCGACCCGCTGTTTTGCGCCACCGACAGGTTGGTGATGAGTATCCTCAAGGCGAGCTTTCCTTGCCGGTTGTAGAGCCGCTATCGCAGGCGACGAACTGCTCACGCAGCCCGTGTCATAGTGAGAACAATTCAGCCAAACAAGTTCCCCCCATGGCTTGCTGCTGGTACAGGGACGTCGACATCGGTTGCCCTGCGGTAACCAAAATTGGAGCGGCACCATGGATAGCGAACTCCAAAATATCCTGATCCTCGCGCATCCGGGACATGAGCTCAGAATTCATCACTGGCTGGAGCGCGCCAAGCCGAGAGTCTATCTTTTGACCGATGGCTCCGGCGGCCGTCATAACGCCAGGACCGAATATTCCCACCATATCGTGAAGGCGGCCGGCGCAACGCCGGGCTCGGTCTTCGGCGAGATACCCGACGCCGCCTGGTACGAAGCTCTTTTGGCCGGCGACCAGATATTTTTCCTCGACGTGTTTACCAGGATCAGCGCGGATCTCGACAGCGACCAGGAAGTGCAGGTCGTGTCGGACGCCGTTGACGGCTACAATCCGGTGCACGACCTGGCTTTTGTGTTCGGCAGCGCTGTGAACGCTTTGCTGCAAAAGAAGCGCAAGGGGCATCAGCAGCTTTGCTCGGCCGCAGTGCCCAATGTGCCTGGCACCGTCCAGGTGGAAATCAAGCTGGATCAAGATGCTCAGGCAAGAAAGAGAGCCGCGATCGAGGCCTATACGCCATTGGCCGATGAAGCGCGTCTGATCCTTGCGCGCGACCCGGGCTGTCTCACCCGCGAGCGCCTTATTACCCAGACCCCCGACTGGACTGCGCAGACGCCCGAATGGGAGCGGATTGGGCGAGAGCGCGTGGCAAAGGGCATCTACGGCCGATGCATTACCTACAAGGACAATGTGCAGCCGATCGTTCGCCTTTTGCTGGCGCGATCGGATTGATCAGCCGTCGGCCTCTCCTGGAACGCCGCACAGTTTCCCGAAAACTATCTACCGGAACAGGTACTTGGACACTTCCGGGTTGCCGCGGCGCCACATCACATTGTCGAGAAAATAGTGGTGCACGTTGATGAAGATCAGCACGATGAAGAAGAAGAGCGAGGACCCGAGGACCTGCCTGTCGTAAGGGATCAAGGCCGTCATCGCCATCGGGACGAGCCAGAAGCCGAGATATCCAAGCGCACCGCCCCCGACGATGAATCCCAGGACCCTGAGCCTGTAGAGAGGTCCGAGAAAGGACAGCAACCGCGGTTGCGGATTTCTTGCGGCATCCGCGACGTCGCGCTCGACATTGGTCTGGTAGCGCCAGACCACGGCCAGATATTGCAGCGAGTGGAGCGCCGGCACCACGAGCAGCCAAAGCGGGTTTATCCTCGCAATCAGGATCCACAGATAGAGCGACGCGACATAGGCCACGATGCCGTTATACGGCAGGGCGCGGCCGTTTCTTCGCCAGCGGTTGATCAGCATCAGGACTGTGACTGCCGTCGAGGCAACGGCCGCCAGCAGGGCAATGTTGGCGATCCAGGAAGGGGCCGCGAATGTGTAATATTCCAGGCCGTAGTATTTCCCCTGCGTCACCGCAGTGTTCGTCTGCAGCCATGCCAGGATCCACACGGCATAGCTGTTGACCAGCAGCACCTTCTTGTCCCGATCGTCGAAGAATTTGCGCTTCAGAACGGCATCCACCATCAGCATGCCGTAGCCCTGCTTGACGTAGTGCCAGCCCACGAAGAAGAACATCGCGTTGGCCGCATATCCGAGCAGGCGGGTGTTCGCCGTGGCTGCGCCATAAGCGAAGAACGCGCCCATGATCAGGGGAACGACCATGCCCGCGAAAATGTAGCGAAGCTGCAGGCTCCTGTCGTATCCCGTCCCGCTCACCTTGCGCCCGAAATTGCGATAGAAAATCTGGTACGAGTGGGCGAAATGGGGATAGTTCACAAGGTAGGCCACGACTACCATCGTTGCTGCCACAAGACCTTCGTATTCGAGCGGCACCAAAAGCAGAATCGGCAGGATCAGAAATGCACCGCCGCCGAGCATGAGGAAGTCGGCGACCGGGCCGAAGAGATATTTGCCAGGCGCCGCCGCCTTGGGGGCAGAAGCATCTACCGAAAGGTCAAGTGCCATGGTCGAGCTCTCCTTCGGGAAGGCCGACTTTAGTCACCGGGGAGTCCGGCCACAAGGTTGCGGCTGCGGTTAGAGGCTGTTTCCGGTGAACGCGACCCCAATATCCCCAATATCGGTCGACGATACGACTTCGAGCGCCCGCTTTCGTGATCCCCGCCTGCGCCGGGAACAAGACCACTCGAGACGTTACGTTGGCGAATGCGCGACTCAGCCCCGTAGCTGCCTCGTTCCAGCAGTGTCTAGCGCTTCAGCAGGTCACGGTCGAACGTGATGCCGGTGCCGTAACCGTGCGGCATGTCGGCTGCGGCTTCTCTGAAGCTCCGCTCAACGTCGGACGTGTAGATCCCGTCGTTCGCGAGGCGGTCCCAGATGAAGAAACACACTACCAGGGCAAGCAGCAGGAGGATTGTTCGCATCGGAACCTCCCTCAAGTTCCCGAAAGCGCCTGCGATTATGATCCCGGACGAGGTCGAATACAAGCTACTGCTAATATAACGTATTTGGTCGTGCCGCGCCGTTACAGGACAGGTTTTTGTACGCGCTTTGGCGACTGCAGTTCACGCCCCAGCTTTGCTGCCTGGAAGATCGTCAGCAAAACCAGGACCGGCTCGCCTTCGGTCGGATTGACCATCAGGGCCACGCGGCCAAGCTCGTCGCTCATCGCGCAGGTCCAGTCTTTGACTGCGATCACCTTGGTCTCGGACAATTTGCCCTCCCCTGCCCCCCTGCGGCATTGGCGATGCCCGTCAGTTCATATGGTCCAGCAGCCTGGTCACGGCAACGTCACGACGATGTTCGGAATTGGCGCGATCGATGCCGTCCACGGTGATGGCGAACATTCCGTTCTCGATCCTTGCTATCCAGCCCTTTGCCTTAAGATACCAGAGATGAAACTCCAGATGTTCTCGCGGGCAGCCTGACAGGCGCTCGAGCTCTTCGTCGCCAATACCTGGATTGTGGACGTCTTGCCGACGTTTTACATAAAGAAGCGACAGCAGTTTGGCCTGAATGATGACGTCCCGCTCGAGCCCCTTGGCGTTGCTGGCTTCCTCGGACAGCTCGCGGCGGAGGCTCAAATGGTCTTTATACCGGACGTCGTATTGGGCGCGCTTGACCGGATCCTTGAGCGTGTTGTGGGCTTCCACGATTTCGTTGAAGCGTGACTCGTCGCCGGTGTCCCGATTGTCGGGATGGTAGCGCATGGCAAAATAACGAAATATCCGTTCAATCGTTTCCGAATTGGCGTTCGGGCTGATTTCAAGAAGCTCGTAGTAGTCAATGAACATCGTGGTGCTTCCACAGAATCGGTATTGCGAACACCACTCCCCACCGGCAGCATCGCGCAACCGTTCTACCCATGCAAGCCGGCCCGGCCGTCGCTTTTATGTCGCGGGCAAACTTGGCCTGTGACCTCTTATTGCTGGGGGGATGTGCTGGTGCTGTCCGACCCTTCCCGCGGTGAAGCGGTTTGGGCCAGATTATGGCGCAATGCATTGGGATCTAATCAAGATCATTTACTGCCACGAATGCCGCGCTGCCGGCCGCGACGACCGGAACCTGCAGTTCACCAACCATGCGGGGACGCCGGACAGGCGGAAGGGGTAGACGCGTTTTCGTAGCGGGAGGAACATTAGCGCTGCCTAACGGTTCTCTCAGGGAAACACATCCTGGTTGGAACCATGTCCCAGTTGGCATTCGCTTTCGTCTATTATTCAGGGCTGACCGGCCCTGACATGTTTGGCGCCGTCGTGTCGTTAGTGGCTGGCCTGCTTCTCTATGATGTTATGCGTGAGGATCGGCCAAACCGATAGGCGAAAGGTTGTGCCGCGCCGACATCGCAATCTCGAACGTCAACCGCAAGCGGCCCGGCAGGCTAGCGGGGTAGGCCAGCGCAAGCCGGGCCTAACCGGCGGGGGCTCGGAATCGAAACACGGCACCGGCTGACAATGAACATAGGTCCCTGCCGATATGATCGGCATCATCCATAAGGACGAAGCGGGAGGTAGGCCTTGCTCAGCAACGCATACAGCACCAACCCGCCGCCCGGGAGCAGATCACTCCGCCGACGGCGGGCGCGCTCTGGCCAATATGCGCAGCATATGAACGAAGGACGCCTTTGGCTGGCGCAATAGGAATCGCTCTTCTACCTGTAGCTAGTCAAACCTCGATTGAGGCCCTGCTACAATCCCGAATGGCCGTTCGAATAGTGGTTGTTCTGGCGCTTCTTTTCGCCTTCGCCTACGGATTCGCAAAACTCGTGGAACGCTATGGCGGTGTTGGCGATCGGCCCCCTCCGTGTGAGCAATTGTCTGATTGTCCCGACCCGAACGCGGCGCTTCCAGAGCCCGAGCCTAAGACGGGCTAGGCGAGCAGCACGTAGAGCGCCAAGCCAGCAATGATCAGGCAGGCGGCCATGCCGACCATATCGCGTTGCCGGTAGCGCTGGACCGCGCTGGTGGGCATCACAATTTCAATTGGCGTCTAGAATTTCCGCTGAGGTCGATCATCAATGGAGCGGGCGATCGCGTCTAGCTCGTCCTGCGATGGCACCGGGGGAGCATCGCCAAAATCCCACCCTGCCGCCATTTGCCGTTGCATATGTTCCCAGAGCGGACCGATAAATTGGTTTATTGCGAAACCCTTCAATATCGTGGGCAGCATGCCTGTGCTGTTAGCACGCTGGCCGTTGGCATCATAGGCCGAGTGCCCGCCGCCGCCTTCTGCGAACGCCCAGGCGCAAACCGCCTCTGGTCCTACGCCTCCAGAAATGGAGCGCCATCCCCAACGCAACCAACGTCGCTAACAGCACCGCGACGTTGACCCAGTCCACTTTGCCGACCCAATCGAAGTCCAACCGCCCCTCCCCCATTTTGCGGACAGTGCACGGACACAAAATCGCGCGGACACGAAAACCGGTACTCACCTCTCGCAACTATTTGATTTACTTGAGTTTTTGGTGAGCGCGATGGGATTCGAACCCATGACCTACTGATTAAAAGTCAGTTGCTCTACCGGCTGAGCTACGC
Organism: Mesorhizobium dulcispinae; assembly: GCF_033977345.1. NCBI lineage: Bacteria > Pseudomonadati > Pseudomonadota > Alphaproteobacteria > Hyphomicrobiales > Phyllobacteriaceae > Mesorhizobium > Mesorhizobium dulcispinae. Next base: position 111,566 of record NZ_JAVIIY010000002.1, on the reverse strand, counting down.
GCTCCCGCGGGCTGGAAACGCCGCCCTCGAAATTGCGCGGAACATAGGGAGAGTGCCGCGACCGGTCAACCGGAAAAAGATGGGCTTTCAAGGCGGATTTTGAACAGATTTCGAGGGGGCAAAAGGCTTTCGGCGTCAGTGCCGATGACTGAGACCAGGACTGTTTCAGAAATCTCTACAATAACAACACGTTGAAGTTGGAATGGGAACCATCGAAACCCGGACCCGTTTCGCAACACAGGGACGTTTATCAACCCTCGAGGAGCAGAGTAATGAACAGGATCGCATCGGGCCTGCTGGCAGCCGCCCTCTCGGCGTCGTTCATCGCGGCGGAGATGGTGCCGGTCAACGCCCAGCCAACTTATGTGCCACAACCCCAGGGCCTCTCGTCGGATGTCCAGACCGTGCAGTATCGGGATTGGAGACGGCACCGCAGCTTCAACCGCGATTTCTCGCGTAGGAACGGCGCCGTCTACTGGAACGGCCATCGCGGCTATCGTGAATATCGCCGCGGCTATCGCCGGCATGGCGATTACTGGTTCCCGCTGGCTGCCTTTGCCACCGGCGCGCTGATCACCGGCGCGATCGTCAACAGCGAAAACAACCGCGTCTACCGCGGCGACGCGCATGTGCAGTGGTGCTATGACCACTACCGCTCGTACCGGGCCTCGGACAATACTTTCCAGCCCAATTACGGTCCCCGCCGCCAGTGCGTTTCGCCTTACTAATGGCCTTTAGTCGGTAGCTGACCGGGCCCGCGCCGCAAGGCGCGGGCTTTCTGTTCAGAGTCAGCAGGCCCAGGTGATGCTCTTAAAGACCAGATAGAGGGCTCCTCCTTCACCACGCGGCGAGCGATATGCTCCAAGCGCGTTGCAAATCCGAACCATCGCGCCGGTCAGTTCCCAACCAAGCGCTTCGAGGTCGTTGGCCATGTCTATCACATAAGCCTGCGTCAGTTCGTCTATGCCCTTTTCCTCGCCGAACGCTCGGACCAGCTTAGCGTCGCTGAGAAGGTCGCCGGGCAAGTTCGAATTCGCCCAGGCCCATAGCCAGTTGCTTGCCTTGGCGCTTGTGGAGCCGGCGATTTGAACTTGAGAGACCACCTTCACGACGCCATCTGCCGAGAAAAGCAGCCTTCCGGTCGTCAAGTCGTAGTCGTAGCGCGACCAGCTGCCGAGGTGGAATTCATCCTGCAAACGATCGTTCTTGGCGTTCAGCTGGTCTAACGCCTCATCGCGCCATGCAGGATACCAGTCCGGGTGCTTCATGCCCTCTCGCATTGCTGCGACCCTGCCCGCTTATTGCACGCTCAGCGTGCGCCGCACAGCATCGCGCCAACCGGCGAGCTTCGCCGAACGGGCGGCTCCATCCATTTCCGGCTTGAAGCGGCGGTCGAGCGCCCAGGTCTTGGCGAAATCCTTCGCCTTCGGCCACACGCCGGCTTTCGATCCGGCAAGCCAGGCTGCGCCCAGCGCGGTCGTTTCCAGGATCGTCGGCCGGTCGACCGGCGCGTCGAGGATGTCGGCCAGCCGCTGCATGGTCCAGTCGGATGCAACCATGCCGCCGTCGACCCGAAGAACTGTCTTGGCGGAGGCGCCTTTCCAGTCCCTGCGCATGGCATCGAGCAGGTCGCGCGTCTGGAAGGCGACGGATTCAAGCGCCGCGCGGGCGAATTCCGCGGGCCCGGAATTGCGGGTAAGACCGAAGATGGCGCCGCGCGCATCCGCGTCCCAATGCGGCGCGCCGAGGCCGACAAAGGCCGGCACCAGATAGACTTGTTGCGCCGGATCGGCGGTCGCGGCGAGCGCGCCGCTCTGCTCGGCCTTGCCGATCACCTTGATGCCGTCACGCAGCCATTGCACGGCGGCGCCAGCGATGAAGATCGAGCCTTCCAGCGCATAGGTGGTCTTGCCGTTCAGCCGGTAGGCGATGGTGGTCAAGAGCCGGTTCTTCGAGCGCACCAGGTCGGCGCCGGTGTTGAGCAGCGCGAAACAGCCGGTGCCATAGGTGGATTTCATCATGCCGGGCTCGAAACAGGCCTGGCCAATGGTCGCCGCATGCTGGTCGCCGGCGACCCCGAGGATCCGCATCTCGGCGCCAAAGAGGCTCTTCTCGGTGACGCCGAAATCGTCGGCGCAATCCTTCACCTGCGGCAGGATCGCGGCCGGTATCTTCAGGATGGACAGCAGCTCGTCGTCCCAGACGTTCTTCTCGATGTTGTAGATCAGCGTGCGCGAGGCGTTTGTCGCATCGGTGGCGTGCACCTTGCCGCCGGTCAGCCGCCAGATCAGGAAACTGTCGACGGTGCCGGCGAGCAGTTCACCCTTCTCGGCGTGCTTCCTGGCGCCCTTCACCTTGTCCAGCATCCAGGCGATCTTGGTGCCGGAGAAATAGGGATCGAGCAGCAGTCCGGTCTTCTTCGTGAATGTCTTCTCCAGCCCCTGTTTCCGGAGCTTCTGGCAGAGCGGCGCGGTGCGGCGGTCCTGCCAAACGATGGCATTGTGGATCGGCTTGCCGGTCGCCTTGTCCCAGATGACGACCGTCTCGCGCTGGTTGGTGATGCCGATCGCGGCAACATCCGATGCCGCGCGGCCGGCGGCCTTCAGCGCTGCCTTCACCGTCGCGACCACGCTCGCCCAGATATCTTCCGGGTCATGCTCGACCCAGCCGGAGGCCGGGTAATGCTGCGCAAATTCCTGCTGGCCGATGCCGGCGACTTTCATCTTGTCGTCGAACAGGATCGCCCTGGTCGAGGTCGTCCCCTGGTCGATGGCCAGCACAACACCGCTCATTCCGCATCCTCCACTTCTCATGCAACAGGGGAGACGGCAAAGCCGCCTCCCCTGCATTTCTTACGCGGACGAGCACGCCCACGTCATGCAGTTACTTCTGCCAGCTCTTCACCAGCTCGTCGTAATTGATGGTGATCGGCTTTTCCTTCTCGTTCTCGATCTTCAGCTGAGGAGCGAGATTGCCTTTCTTGACCGCGTCGGCGTTCCAGTAGGCGAGGTCATGCTCTTCGGCCATCTTCGGGCCGATATCGCCCTGGACGCCCGACTTCTCGATGCGGCTCATGACCTTTTCCTGCTCGGCGCAGAGCGAGTCCATCGCTTCCTGCGCCGTCTTGGCGCCGGACGAGGCATCGCCGATCGCCTGCCACCAGAGCTGTGCCAGCTTCGGATAGTCAGGCACGTTGGTGCCGGTCGGCGACCACTGGACACGGGCCGGCGAGCGGTAGAACTCGATCAGACCGCCGAGCTTCGGAGCGCGCTCCGTGAAGCTCTTGTCGTGGATCGTGCTCTCGCGGATGAAGGTCAGGCCGACATGGCTCTTCTTCACATCGACGGTCTTCGAGGTGACGAACTGTGCATAAAGCCACGCGGCCTTCGCCCGGTCGGTCGGCGTCGACTTCATCAGCGTCCAGGAACCCACGTCCTGGTAGCCAAGCTTCATGCCGTCCTTCCAGTAGACGCCGTGCGGCGACGGCGCCATGCGCCATTTCGGCGTGCCGTCGTCGTTCAGCACCGCTTTGGCGCTGGCGTCGACCATCGAGGCGGTGAAGGCCGTGTACCAGAACATCTGCTGGGCAACCGCGCCCTGGGCCGGAACCGGGCCGGCTTCGGAGAAGGTCATGCCCTGCGCTTCCGCGGGAGCATAGGCCTTCAGCCAGTCGAGATACTTCTGGATCGAATAGACCGCCGCCGGCCCATTCGTGTCGCCGCCGCGCGCGGTGCAGGAGCCGACAGGGCGCGAATTCTCGTCGACCTTGATGCCCCATTCGTCGACCGGCAGGCCGTTCGGGATGCCCTTGTCGCCATTGCCGGCCATGGACAGCCACGCATCGGTGAACCGCCAGCCGAGCGACGGGTCCTTCTTGCCGTAGTCCATGTGGCCATAGACCTTCTTGCCGTCGATCTCGCGGCCGGTGAAGAACTCGGCAATGTCCTCATAAGCCGACCAGTTGACCGGCACGCCGAGGTCGTAGCCGTACTTGGCCTTGAAATCGGCCTTGTTCTTCTCGTCGTTGAACCAGTCGTAGCGGAACCAGTAGAGGTTCGCGAACTGCTGGTCGGGCAGCTGGTAAAGCTTCTTGTCGGGCGCCGTGGTGAACGACGTGCCGATGAAGTCCTTCAGGTCGAGGTTCGGGTTGGTGACGTCCTTGCCGTCGCCCGCCATCCAGTCGGTCAGGTTGCGTACCTGCTGGTAGCGCCAGTGCGTGCCGATGAGGTCGGAATCGTTGACCCAGCCGTCATAGAGGTTCTGGCCGGTCTGCATCTGGGTCTGAATCTTCTCGACGACGTCGCCTTCCTGGATCGTGTCGTGCGTGACCTTGATGCCGGTGATGGCCGAGAAGGCAGGCGCCAGCACCTGCGATTCATAGGAATGGGTGGCGATGGTTTCCGACACGACCTTGATGTCCATGCCGGCAAACGGCTTGGCGGCGTCGATGAACCACTGCATTTCTTTTTCCTGATCGGCGCGCGAAAGCGTCGACAGGGGGCCTATCTCCTTATCGAGAAAGGCTTTTGCCTCATCCATTCCGGCATAGGCATGGCCCGCGCCCAGCAACAGGACAAGGGCGGTCGTCGATGTAAGAAATTGCCGTCGCATGTGTCTCCTCCAGTCTTAGGTTTCAAGTGTGATCCGGAGCGGCCGCCAGCACGCGGCCGCTCCGGCTATTCCCCCTCTATACGTATCGGAACACGCCAAAGGCGTAGATCACGGAGAGAGCGAGAGCCCACCACAGGTTGGGGCCAACGAGACCCAACCAAGCGAGATGGATGAAGGCGCTGCCGAGCAGCGAAAGGAAGAGGCGATCGCCGCGCGTCGTCTCGAAGCGCAGGATGCCGACGCGCGGATTGCCGCCGGGCGAAGCGTATTCCCAAGCCGCCATACCGCAAAGCAGCAGCAGGATGGTTCCGAAGAAAGCCGCCGTCGGCCAGGTCCAAGCCATCCAGGAGAGGTCGAGGTTCATGATCACACCCTCCCCAGGGCGAAGCCCTTGGCGATATAGTTGCGGACAAACCAGATGACGACCGCGCCGGGGATCAGCGTCAGCACGCCGGCGGCCGCAAGCAGTCCCCAGTCCATCCCCGCGGCCGAGACTGTGCGCGTCATCGTCGCGGCGATCGGCTTGGCGTCTGTCGTGGTCAGCGTGCGCGCGATCAAGAGTTCCACCCATGAGAACATGAAGCAGAAGAAGCAGGCCACCCCGATGCCGCTCGCGATCAGCGGCATGAAGATCTTCACGAAGAAGCGAGGGAAGGAATAGCCGTCGATATAGGCGGTCTCGTCGATCTCCTTCGGCACACCGGACATAAAGCCTTCTAGGATCCACACCGCCAGCGGCACGTTGAACAGGCAGTGCGCCAGCGCCACGGCAATATGGGTGTCGATGAGACCGAAGGCCGAATAGAGCTGGAAGAACGGCAGCGCGAACACCGCCGGCGGCGCCATGCGGTTGGTGAGCAGCCAGAAGAACAGGTGCTTGTCGCCGAGGAAACGGTAGCGCGAAAAGGCGTAGGCCGCCGGCAGCGCCACAGCGACCGAGATCACCATGTTCATCACCACATAGGTGATCGAGTTGATGTAGCCGGAATACCAGGATGCATCGGTGAAGATGGTGCGGTAATTCGCGAGCGTCGGATTGTGCGGGAACAGCGTCAGCGACGACACGATCTCCGCATTGGTCTTGAAGCTCATATTGATGAGCCAGTAGATCGGCAGGAGCAGCACGACGATGTAGAGCGTCGGCACGATCCACCACCAGCGCGATTCCTCGCCGCGGCGGCGCATCAGCTTCGCCACTTCGTCCTGCGACAGCGTGCTGCCCACTTCCGTGACCGCCGTTTCGCTCACGCGTGTCGTCTCGTTGGCGCTCGCCATCTCAGCGCTCCGCGTCGTAATTGGTCATCACGGTGTAGAACACCCACGACAACAACAGGATGATCAGGAAGTAGACCAGCGACATGGCGGCGGCCGGACCGAGGTCGAACTGTCCGAGCGCGGTCTTGACGAGGTCGATCGACAGGAACGTCGTCGAGTTGCCGGGCCCGCCGCCGGTGACGACGAAAGGTTCGGTATAGATCATGAACGAGTCCATGAAGCGCAACAGCACGGCGATCAGAAGCACGCGCTGCATCTTCGGCAACTGGATGTAGCGGAACACCGCCCAGCGCGACGCGCCGTCGATCTTGGCCGCCTGGTAGAAGGCATCGGGAATGGAGACCAGGCCGGCATAGCAGAGCAGCACGACGAGACTCGTCCAGTGCCAGACATCCATGATGATGACGGTGACCCAGGCGTCGATCGGGTCCTGCACATAGTTGTAGTCGATGCCGAGCGCGTTGACGTAGTAGCCGAGCAGGCCGATGTCGTTGCGGCCGAACACCTGCCAGATCGTGCCGACGACGTTCCACGGGATGAGCAGCGGCAGCGCCATCAGCACGAGGCAGACCGGCACGCCCCAGCCCTTCTTCGGCATGTTGAGCGCGATGAAGATGCCGAGCGGCACCTCGATCGCCAGGATGATGAAGGAGAAGATCAGGTTGCGCACCATCGCTTCCCAGAAGCGATTGGAATGCAGCAGTTCCTCGAACCACTCGGTGCCGGCCCAGAAGAAGACGTTGTTACCGAACGTATCCTGCACCGAATAGTTGACGACGGTCATCAGCGGGATGACGGCCGAGAACGCCACCAGCACCAGCACCGGCAGGACAAGGAACCAGGCCCTGTTGTTCCAGGTCTTTTCCATCTAGGCCCCCATCTCGACGCGCCATGAATCGGCATAGATGTTGATGCCGGCCGGGTCGAAGCGGACTTTTGGTTCGGCCGGCACCTCGTCGTCCTCGCCGATGACGGCGGCGATCTCCCTGCCTTCCAGGCTGGCGCGGACCACCTTGTGGCGACCGACGTCCTCGACCTTGTTGATGGACACCGCCATGCCTTCACGGCCGAGCCGCACATATTCGGGACGGATGCCGAGCTCGACGGAACCGGCTTCGGCCTTTGGCGCACCCGGCAGCTCGATGCGCTGCGCGCCGAGCATCGCCGTACTGCCTTCGAGCGCAACCGGCAGCACGTTCATGCCCGGCGAGCCGATGAAATAGCCGACGAAGGTGTGTCGCGGCCGCTCGAACAGCTCGGCCGGTGTGCCGATCTGCACGATTTCGCCGTCATACATGACCACGACGCGGTCGGCGAAAGTGAGCGCCTCGGTCTGGTCGTGCGTGACATAGACCATGGTGTAGCCGAAGCGGCGATGCAGCTGCTTCAACTGCGAGCGCAGCACCCACTTCATATGCGGATCGATGACGGTGAGCGGCTCGTCGAACAGGATGGCGTTGACGTCAGAGCGCACCAGGCCGCGTCCGAGCGAAATCTTCTGCTTCTGGTCGGCGGTGAGACCGCGTGCCTTGCGGTTCGCCATCGAGGCGAGATCGATCATGTCGAGCGTCTCGCGCACCTTGCGGTCGACGTCCGCTTCCGGCACGCCGCGGTTGCGCAGCGGGAAGGCCAGATTGTCGTAGACGGTCATGGTGTCGTAGATGACCGGGAACTGGAACACCTGGGCGATGTTGCGTTCCTGCGTCGACAGATTGGTCACGTCCCGGCCGTTGAACAGAAGCCGGCCGTGGGAGGGGTGGAGCAATCCCGAGATGATGTTGAGCAAGGTGGTCTTGCCGCAGCCCGACGGCCCGAGCAGCGCATAGGCGCCGCCGTCCTCGAAAGTGTGGTGCACTTCCTTCAGCGCGAAATCCGAATCCTTCTTCGGATTGGGCAGGTAGGAGTGGCGGATATGATTGACGTCGATGCGTGCCATCGCTTCCTCCTCAGGCCGCCAGCTTCGACGCCGTCACGGCGCGGCCGTTCTGGTCGAACACCATGATGTGGCGCGGATCGATGAACACCTCGACCTCGTCGTCGGTCTCGAAATCGAGGATGCCGTGCGCGAGCATCACCCAGCGCGCATCCGCGAAGTCGAGATGGACGAAGCTTTCCGAGCCGGTGATCTCGGTAATGGTGACCTTGGCCCGCACCGGCACGGCGCTCGCGTTCGGACGCTCGAGCGACAGATGGTGCGGCTGGAAGCCGATCGTGTAGCTGGCATCCGGAATGCCGAGCAGTTCCGGCGGCACCGGCAGCTTGACGCCGCCTTCCAGCAGGAAATCCGACCCCTTCTTGGCGAGCACGATTGTGTTGAGCGGCGGGTCGGCGAAGGTCCTTGCCGTCACCAGGTCGACCGGCTTGCGGAACACGTCGATGGTCGGGCCGAACTGGGTTACGCGGCCTTCAGAAAGCGTCGCCGTGTTGCCGCCGAGCAAGAGCGCCTCATGCGGCTCGGTTGTGGCATAGACGAAGATCGTGCCGGCAGCGGCGAAAATCTTCGGCAGCTCGGCCCGCAATTCCTCGCGCAGCTTGTAGTCGAGATTGGCCAAAGGCTCGTCGAGCAGGACCAGGCTCGCATTCTTGACGATGGCGCGGGCAAGCGCTGTGCGCTGCTGCTGGCCGCCCGACAGGTTGAGCGGCGTGCGGTCGAGATAGGGCGTGAGCTTCAGCAGCGCTGCGGCGTTGCGTACCTCCTTGTCGATCCTGGCCTGCTCCACGCCGGCAACCCGAAGCGGCGAGGCGATGTTCTCGTAGACGGTCATCGCCGGATAGTTGATGAACTGCTGGTAGACCATGGCGACGTTGCGCTTCTGCACCGGCTGTCCGGTGACGTCCTTGCCGTCGAACCAGACCGAGCCGGAGGTCGGTGCATCAAGGCCGGCCATCAGCCGCATCAGGCTGGTCTTGCCGGAAAGCGTCGGCCCGAGCAGAACGTTCAGCGAGCCGTGCTGAAGCGTCAGCGACACGTCGCGGATATGCTCCTGCGCGCCGACCGTCTTCGTCACGTTCCTCAGTTCCAGCATCACGCCTCCTCCCAGGCCTTGCGCATTATCGGGCGGCCTTCACTCGGCCGCCGCGACATGGCGCCGGCCACGCATGAATTCTTCCAAGGCAGCTGTCTGTTCGCGGTTGAAATGCAGGCCGCGCTTGGTCCTGCGCCACAGCACGTCCTCGGCGGTGAGCGCCCACTCGTTCTCGACGAGATAGCGCACTTCCGCCTCGTAAAGGTCGGCACCGAAATTGCGGCCGAGATCACCATTCGCCTTGGCCAGCCCAAGCAGCTTCTCCGCGCGCGTGCCGTAAAGCCGGGTAAGCCTGCGCGCCAGCCGCTGGTCGAGGAACGGATAGGCGTTCTTGAGCTTCGACACCTGCGCGTCGAACCCGGTCGCCGGAAAATCGCCGCCGGGCAGCGGCGCGTTGGCGGTCCATGGCTTGCCGCGCTTGCCGAGAAAGCCTTCGATCTTCTCCAGCATCGATTCCGCCAGCCGGCGGAACGTCGTGATCTTGCCGCCGAAGGCATTGATCAGGGGGGCAGCACCCTCCCCGCCATCGGCCTTCAACACATAGTCGCGCGTCGCTTCCTGCGCCTTTGAGGCGCCGTCATCATAGAGCGGGCGCACCGCCGAATAGGTCCAGACAATGTCCGAACGCCTGACCGGCAGGGCGAAATATTCGCTTGCGGCGGCGCAGAGATAGTCGATCTCGGCATCGCTGATCTTGACCTCGTGCGGATCGCCCGGAAAGTCGCGGTCGGTGGTGCCGATCAGCGTGAATTCTTCCTCATAAGGAATGGCGAAGATGATGCGCCCATCCTTGTTCTGGAAGAAATAGGCGCGCGGATCGTCGAATTTCTTGCTGATGACGATGTGGCTGCCCTGCACCAGGCGGACATTGTGCACGTCGTTCTGGCCGACCGTTTTTGCCAGCACCTGGTCGACCCAGGGACCTGCGGCGTTGACCAGAAGGCGGGCGCGGACTTCCTCGGTCTCGCCGGTCAGCACATTCTGGATCTTGATCGTCCACAGCGCGCTCTCGCGGCGCGCGCTGACCACCTTGGTGCGCGTGCGGATGACGGCGCCGCGGTCGGCCGCGTCGCGGGCATTGAGCGCCACCAGGCGGGCATCGTTGACCCAACCGTCGGAATATTCAAAGGCCTTGCGAAACAGCGGCTTCAGCGGCTTACCGGCCGGATCGGTGGCCATGTCCAGCGTCTTCGTCGCCGGCAGCAGCTTGCGCCCACCGATGTGGTCGTAGAGGAAGAGGCCGAGCCGGATCAGCCAGGCCGGACGCAGGCCCTTGGCATAGGGCAGCACGAAGCGCATCGGCCAGATGATATGCGGCGCGTTCTTCCACAGAACCTCGCGCTCCATCAGCGCTTCGCGCACCAGACGAAATTCGTAGAACTCGAGATAGCGCAACCCGCCATGGATCAACTTGGTCGAGCCGGAGGACGTTCCGCTGGCGAGATCGTTCATCTCGGCGAGGTATACCGAAAATCCACGGCCGACGGCGTCACGGGCGATGCCGCAGCCGTTGATGCCGCCACCTATGACGAAAATGTCATGGATCGGGGATGCGTTCACAGGTTTCCTCCACGATTTCGCATTGCACCATTTTTGTGTTTCGCGAAACCGTGACTGAATTATTTCGAACTCAATACGAATGTCAAACGAAATATCACAGGCATGTGAGATGCCCGTGCGACGGGCCTATTCGAGCGCCGTCTCGATCAAACGAACCTCCGTCTCCTCGCAGATCCTGCGCACCGAAGGGATGTCGCAGCGGTCGGTGATGAAGGTGTTGACCTGCGACAGATGGCCGATGCGAACCGGCGCCGTGCGCTCGAATTTGGTCTGGTCGGAAACGAGGATAACGTGGCGCGCATTGGCAATGATCGCCTGCGCCACCTTCACTTCGCGAAAATCGAAGTCGAGCAGCGCACCGTCATGGTCGATGGCCGAGGCGCCGATGACGGCGTAGTCGACCTTGAACTGGCGGATGAAATCGACGGCGGCCTCGCCGACGACGCCGCCGTCGGAGCCGCGCACCACGCCTCCGGCGATCACCACCTCGATCGAAGGATAGATCCGCATCCTATTGGCAACATTGATATTATTTGTGATGACCATAAGCCCGTTATGGTCGAGCAGCGCCTTCGAGACGGCTTCGGTGGTGGTGCCGATATTGATGAACAGCGAGGCGTTGTCGGGGATCAGCCTGGCTGCGGCGCGGCCGATCGCCTCTTTCTCCTCGGCGGCGATCTTGCGCCGCGCCTCGTATTCCATGTTCTCGATGCCGGACGGAAACAGCGCCCCGCCATGAATGCGGGTCAGCAGGCGCTGGTCGCAGAGGTCGTTGAGGTCCTTGCGGATGGTCTGCGGCGTCACGCTGAAATGTGTCGCCAGGTCATCGACCAGCACCCGGCCGTGGTCCTTCGCCATCTGGATGATCTCGGCATGGCGTGGCGAAAGAAACATCCGGCGTCCTCCATTTTCGTTTTTTCCGTCTATAACGGAAAACGAAAGCAATGAAAAGGCATAAGCCGGCTAACGAAATTCATGTGACTGCAAAGGCAAACCGATCCGCAGCCGGCTGGCAAGCCTATGCAAGTTCTCGCGCGATCTCGGTGACGACGTCGAAAGCCATGTCGACATCGGCAGCCGTCGATTCGAACTGCCCCGCCTGGAAGCGGATCGCCACCCGCCCATCAACGCGCGTCTGCGTCAGATAGATGCGGCCGTCCGTGTTGATGGCGTCAACAAGACGCAGATTGTGCTCGTCCGGATCAGCGTCCGCCGGGGCCCGGTGCCGGAACGAGAACAGCGACAGCATCGGCTCGGTGACGAGCTCAAAATCCGCCTCTCCGGCCAGGCGTGCGGCGAGGCCTTCGCTCCAGGCGACGTGGTTTCGGATCATCTCGCGCAACCCTTCCAGGCCATAGGCGCGCAACAGGAACCAGAGCTTCAGCGCCCGAAACCGGCGGCCGAGCGGCACCGACCATTCCGAATAGTTGATGATGCCGTCATGGCCGCGGGTCTTCAAATAATCCGGTTTGATCGCCAGCGTCCGCACGAGATCCTCCGGCTGGCGGACGAACTGGATCGAGCAGTCGAATTGCGCGCCGAGCCACTTATGCGGATTGAAGACAATCGAATCGACGCCTTCGACACCCGCCCAGAAATGCCGGTACTCCGGGCAGATCATCGCCGATCCGGCCCAGGCGGCGTCGACGTGGAGATAAAGGCCGTGCCGCTTCGCGACAGCAGCAACCGCGGCAATGTCGTCGGTGCCGCCGGTGCTGGTGCCGCCGACACAGGCGATGATGCCCGCCGGCACCACGCCGGCCTTGCGATCGGCGATGATCGCCGCCTCCAGCGCCGCCGTGTCCATGGCGCGGAAACGGCCGGCAACCGGGATGCGGACGAGGTTTTCCTCGCCGATGCCGGAGACCCAGATCGCGCGGTCGATCGAGGTATGGACCTGGTCGGAGGAATAAACGCGCAGCTTCGCCTGCCCGGCGAGACCTTGTCTGTTCCCCTGCCAGTCGAGCGCCCGCTCGCGCATGGTGAGCACCGCGGCCAGGGTCGCCGACGACGCCGAATCCTGAATGACGCCGGAGAACCCTTCGGGCAGGCCGAGCGCCTGGCGCATCCAGTCGACGATACGCGTCTCGAGCTCGGTCGCCGCCGGCGAGGTCTGCCACAGCATGCACTGCGCCGCCATCGCCGAGACTAGGTATTCGGCCACGACCGAAACCGGCGCCGCGTTGGCCGGAAAATAAGCGAAGAAGCGCGGATGCTGCCAATGCGTCATGCCGGGCACGATCTTCGCTTCGAAATCGGCGAAGATCCTTTCCATCGGCTCGGCCGTTTCGGGCGGAGAGGCCTCGATACTCCTGAATATCTCGCCGGGCGCGATTGCCGGCCGCACCGGTCGGTCACGGAGGCCCGAACGGTAATCGACACCCCAATCGGCGGCGCGCCTCGACCAATCGCGAAATTCTTCGTTGTCCATGCATCCTCCCGGCAGCCGACCGAACGCGCCGATACGTCCGTTCATTTCAGCGCTTTGATTAACATGTTAAATAAATCAAGGCAACGGTTGTGCCCGATTACCCCGGCCCGCCTACCCCGGGAAATCCGGCAGGCTGGCGAAGGCCGTCTTCAGCGCGTTCGACCAGCCATCCGAGATGGTGCGGTAATACTGGTCATCCTGGCCAATCCGCTTCTTCAGGCCGACCTTGAAGGCGTCCTGCTCCAGGAAGAGCAGGTCGAGCGGCAGGCCGACCGACAGGTTCGACTTCAGCGTCGAATCGAAGGAAACCAGAAGCAGCTTCACCGTCTCGGCCAGGCTCATCGCCCGGTCATAGGCGCGGATGATGATCGGCTTGCCGTATTTCGTTTCGCCGATCTGGAAGAATGGCGTGTCGTCGGTCGATTCGATGAAATTGCCCTCGGGATAGATCATGAACAGCCGTGGCGGGCTGCCCTTGATCTGGCCGCCGAGGATGAAGGAGGCGTTGAAATAGGAATCGGCCTTGTCGCCCGCCGGCGACGAATGGGCGATCACTTCTTTCACCGTGTCGCCGACAAGTCGCACCGCCTGATACATCGACGGTGTTTCGAGCAGCTTCTCGTGGCGATCGCCGACCGCCTTGGTGCGCTCGTCGAGCAGGCTGACCACGGCTTGGGTGGTGGCCAGATTGCCCGCCGACATCAGCACGATGACGCGCTCGCCTGGATCCTCCCAGACATGCATCTTCTTGAAGGTCGAGATCGAATCCATGCCGGCGTTGGTGCGCGTGTCCGACATGAACACGAGCCCGCGATCAATCTTGAGGCCGACGCAATAAGTCATGGTTCTTCTTCTGGCAGCGAATCCCAAGCAATTCCAGGAAAAGTGTGTGGCGGTTTTCCGTCCGGAATTGCGCAAAAACGAACAGTTGGAGCAGTTCAGCGATTCTATCAAACGCTGAACCGCTCTGACGGCGATTACTGCTCGACCGTGACAGTGACGGCAAGCTTCTCTTCCGCTTGCCCCAGCAGTATTCCCGACACCGGCGAGGCATCGCGATAGTCGCGCCCCGTCGCCACCCTCACATAGCGTTCGTCGGGAGAAATACCGTTTGCGGGGTCAAAGGCAACCCAGCCGAGCCCCGGAACATAGGCTTCCGCCCAGGCATGGCTCGCCGCCTGCTCGACCGAAGCGTCCATCATCAGATAGCCGCTGACATAGCGCGCGGGAAAACCCATGGCACGCGCCGCGGCGGCGAAGATGTGGCTATGATCCTGGCAGACACCGCTCTTTAGTGCCAAGGCCTCCTCCGCCGCTGTGACGACGCTCGTCGTGCCCGGCTTATAGTCGACGCGCTCGCGGATCGAGGCCATCAGCCTGTGCAGCCGCTCGATATCGGTCCCCTCGCCCGCCGCGCCTGCCAATTCGCGAATGCCGTCGCCGGCAGTCGTAAGCGGCGTCTGCTGGCCGAATAGCCAGAGCGGCGCAAAACCATGATGCTGGCCGGATACACCGGCCGTGTCGCGTGTCGTCACCTCGCCCGCCGCCTCGACTATTATGGTGTGGTGGCCGCCCTCGGCACTCACCAGCCGCGTGTCGTTGCCGAAATGGTCGGTGAAGCGAACTTCCTCGCGCGCGCCGTCGACCTTGATCGTCCAGGACACGACCGTCTGTGTCGGTCCGCTCACCGGCAGCAGGCGCAGCCGCTGCAGCAGATACTGCACCGGCGCGTCATAGCGGTACTCGGTCCGGTGGGTGATCTTGAGCCGCATGGCCGCCTCTCTCCAGCGCTCAGTAGAACCGGTAATCCAGGGCGATCTCGTCGCCCAGCCTGGTGTTGTCACGAATGAATTCGGCCAGGAATTCGTGCAGGCCGTGGTCGAAAATATCCTTGATCGAGCCCTTCTTCAGCATCGCCTGGATCTTCTCGGCCGTGGCGTGGCAGGCATGGCACTCGCCATAATCGTCGGCAAGGAATCTCAGATGCTCGCCGAGGAAGCGGTAGCAGAAGGTGAGCGAGCGCGGCATGCGGACATTGAGGATCAGATAGTCGGCGATGTTGGTCGGCTTGTATTCGGCGTCATAGACCCAGCGGTACGAGCGGTGCGCCGACACCGAGCGCAAGATCGATTCCCATTGATAATTGTCGAGCGTCGAACCCACCCAGGAGATCGACGGCAACAGCACGTAGTATTTCACGTCGAGGATGCGGGCCGTGTTGTCGGCCCGCTCGACATAGGTGCCGAGCTGCGAGAAGTCGAAGATCTCGTTGCGCAGCATGGTGCCGTAGAACGAGCCGCGGATCAGCGCCGTCTCGCGCTTGATGGCGTCGAGCACCGTCGGTAGGTCGCGCTCGTCGATCGGCCTTGCCAGCATGCGCTTCAGCGACATCCAGGCCTCGTTGATGCTCTCCCAGGTCTCGCGCGTCAGCGCGGTGCGCACCATGCGCGCATTGTTGCGCGCCGTCTCGATCGACGACATCGCGCTCGACGGATTCGAGGTGTCGCGCAGTAGGAAATCCGAGACGTTGGCGACGGTGTAGTCTTGGTATCTCTGGCTGAAGGCGACATCGGAACCGGCGCTGAGCAGCACGGAGTTCCATTCCTCCGAAGCGTTCTGCGTGCGCGTCAGCGCCATGCGTAAGCCCGCATCGACCAGGCGCGCCATGTTTTCGGCCCGCTCGATGTAGCGGTTCATCCAGTAGAGACCGTTGGCGGTGCGGCCGAGAAGCATGTCAGCTTGCTCCGGTGTCGAGCGAATAGCGAATAGCGAGTAGCGAGTAGCGGAAAAAGGACTTCATGACTTTTGTTGCAGGCTCCTGATCATCGAACGTAGCATTTTCCCGATTTCATCAGTTTGACCAAGCAAGCTTGCGACCTCCGCTTCGACCATCAATCCTACCTCTCCACTCAGTATGTGATGAGTCTCCAACTCTTTCAGAGAGCCCTGCGCCGTGCGAAGAAACTGAATGAAGGTTCCTGTACTTTCTCTTCCGTGACCCTCTGCAACATTCGCTGCGATGGAAGCCGCCGAGCGTCGTATCTGAGAGGTCATTCCGTATGCTTCGCTGTTCGGAAAACCTTTCGTGGCCGAGTAGCAATTTACCGCCAACTTCAAGGCTGCCTTCCAAACGATCAGATCTCGGTAGGAATTGATTGCCGTCGTATTCCCCTCTTTTCCCTACTCGCTATTCGCTACTCGCTATTCGCTCGTCTTAATCATCCAGCACCCAGGTATCCTTGGTGCCGCCGCCTTGCGAAGAGTTCACGACAAGCGACCCTTCCTTGAGCGCCACCCGCGTCAAACCGCCGGGCACGATCTGGATGCGGTCGGAGACGAGGACGTAAGGCCTGAGATCGACGTGTCGCGGCGACAGGCCCTTCTCGGTCAGGATCGGGCAGGTCGACAGCGCAAGCGTCGGCTGGGCGATATAGTTCCCGGGCTTCGCCTGCAGCTTCTTGGCGAACTCCTGGCACTCTTTCTTGGTCGCCGCCGGGCCGACCAGCATGCCGTAGCCGCCGGAGCCGTGTACCTCTTTGATGACCAGTTCGCCGATGTGCTCCAGCACATATTTCAGGCTGTCCGGCTCCGAACAGCGCCAGGTCGGGATGTTGCCGAGGATCGCCTTGCGGCCGGTGTAGAACTCGACGATCTCGGGCATGTAGGAATAGATCGCCTTGTCGTCGGCGATGCCGGTTCCCGGCGCATTGGCGATAGTGATGTTGCCGGCGCGATAGACATCCATGATGCCCGGCACGCCGAGCGCGGAATCCGGCCTAAACGTCAACGGATCGAGGAAGGCATCGTCCACGCGCCGGTAGAGCACGTCGATCTGCTTGTAGCCTTCGGTGGTGCGCATCGTGACATGACCATCGACGACGCGCAGATCCTGCCCCTCGACGAGCTGAACGCCCATCTGGTCGGCGAGGAAGGCGTGCTCGAAATAGGCTGAGTTGTAGCTGCCCGGCGTCAGCACCGCGATGGTCGGCGCGCCCTTGACGCCCTGCGGACGCACCGCGGCCAGCGACTGGCGCAGCAGCTGCGGATAATTCTCGACCGGCCGCACCTTGATCTGCTGGAACAGCTCGGGAAAGAGCTGCATCATCGTCTCGCGGTTCTCCAGCATGTAGGAGACGCCCGACGGCGTGCGGGCATTGTCCTCCAACACGTAGAATTCGTTCTCGCTGATGCGGACGATATCGACGCCGATGATGTGCGTGTAGACGCCGGCCGGCGGCTTCACACCGATCATCTCCGGCAGGAACGCTTCGTTCTTCGCCACCAGCTCCCTGGGAACGCGCCCGGCGCGCAGGATTTCCTGGCGATGATAAATGTCGTCGAGAAAGGCGTTCAGCGCCTGCACGCGCTGCTCGATGCCCTGCGTCAGCCGGCGCCATTCCTGTCCGGAAATGATGCGCGGGACGATGTCGAAGGGGATCAGCCGCTCGGAAGCTTCCTGTTCGCCGTAGACGGCAAATGTGATGCCCGTCTTGCGAAAGACGCGCTCGGCGTCCTGCATTTTCTCGGTGAGCCTGGCCGGGTCCTGTTCCTTCAGCCAGCGATCGTAAGCCTGGTATGGTCTTCTCAATCCGGAGACTTCCGGAAGCATTTCGTCGAACGCTGCCAATCGCGTACTCCCCTCTGGAAGCCATTTCACTGGCCTCATCGGAGAAAATCAAGCGCAATCGGCGATTTGGGCCGCCGCGATGGCCGCTCTATGCAAATTGCCTAAGATTAGGGCAGCGGGAACGATGCTGGGTCAGACCCTGCCCGGTGACCAGGCATCGAACGGCAAGTCAGAATGCCCGGAAGGTGACGATGGTGAAGGTGTCCTTGATTCCCGGCAGGATCTGCACCTTCTCATTGACGAAGTGGCCGATGTCTTCCTCATCGTCGAGATAGAACTTGGCGAGCAGGTCGTAATTGCCGGCGGTCGAGTAGATCTCGGAGGCGATCTCGGCATCGGCGAGCGCGCTGGCGACCTCATAGGCTTTGCCCAGGTCGCACTTTATCTGCACGAAAAATGCCTTCATTGCCGGTCCTGCCAGTCTTTCGCGAATAGCGGCCCTTGTGGCAGACTGGAGACGGGCTTTCAAGCATCGGGCTGCAAGTGCCTTGGCGACCGCTTGCCGCAATTCGACGACCGGCATGCCGCGCCGATACGACTAGGCCAACAATCTTCCGACAGCGATGAAACCACCGGACGCCGCCGCGCGTATGTTAGATTGCGTTCGCAAAGCGAATTCCGGGGAGGCAGGCCATGCGCCGCGTATTGTTCGCACTAGCTCTCATTCCAATGCTCGTGGCTTCGATCGCCTTTGCCGGCGACGCCGAGATCAAAGCCGCGCAAACGGTGATCGACAGCCAGCTGAAAGCCTTCCTCGCCGATGACGGCGCCACCGCCTACAGCTACGCCGCTCCGAACGTGAAGCGGATCTTCCCGACGGTCGACACCTTCATGAACATGGTGACCAACGGCTATGCGCCGGTGCGCAGGCCGCAAAGCTACTCCTTCGGCAAGGTCGAGCAGACCGGCCCGGGCTCGATCATCCAGCAGGTGCTGATCGTCGGCCCCGACGGCAAGGACTACGAGGCGGTCTACACGCTGGAACAGCAGCCGGACGGCAGCTTCAAGATCACCGGCTGCAGCCTGCGGGCCTCGACTTCGGTGAGCACCTAGCGCGTCAATACCGCGCTCTGCCCCCCGACATGTCAAACACCGCGCCGGTGTTGAAGCTGGCGGCATCGGAACAGAGCCAGAGAACAAGCGCTGCAACCTCATTGGTCGACCCAAGTCGCTTCAGCGGGCTGGCGCCGATCATGTCGCTGACGACTTCGTTTCCCAGACGCCGGATAAGATCCGTGTCGATCGGACCCGGCGCGACGCAATTGACGCGGATATCGGTGTCGCAGACCTCACGCGACAGGGCCTTGGTGAAGCCAATGATGCCCGCGCTCGCCGCCGAGTAGGCCGCCAGGTTCGGCAATCCCTCTTTGCCCGCGAGTGATCCCATATTGACGATGCGACCGCTGCCGGTCTTGCGCATGATCGGCAAAACTTGATGCGTGACCTCGAACGTTCCAATGAGGTTCACACCAATGATGCGCTGCCACTCGACCGCATCGAAAGCCTCGAAGCCGAGATAGGGACCGAGATAGCCCGCATTGTTGACGAGAATGTCGACCCGGCCCGTCGCCGCGACAACCTCTGCCAAGGCGCCGCGAATGTCGCCCGCCCTGGTCACATCAACCGTCTGGTCGCGGATTCCGATGGCCGGTATAGGATCGGCATCCCAAACCCAGACGTCAGCCCCCGACCGTGCCAACTGCGTGGCCACGGCTTTGCCGATACCCCTTGAGCCACCGGTCACGATCGCTGTCCTGCCGGCAAAGTCGTACGTCACAGCCATAGCCGATCCCCAACAGACTCTGCTCCCGAGGCAGCCGGTCGGTCAATCGTTGGACTGCCGTCAGATGGCCGGAATATCGCCCCGCGCCCAGCCTTCCGAAATCTCGGCGGCGCGCGTCTCGAAGGCTTTTGCCTCGATCGCGGCGCGGATGTCCTGCATCAGCGTCTGATAATAGGACAGGTTGTTCCAGGTGAGCAGCATCGCACCGAGCGATTCCTGTGAGCGAACGAGATGATGCAGATAGGCGCGCGAATAGTCGCGCGCTGCCGGGCAATCGCTTTCCTCGTCCAGCGGACGCGGATCGTCGGCATGGCGGGCGTTGCGCAGGTTGATCTTGCCGCGGCGCGTGTAGGCAAGCCCATGGCGGCCGGCACGCGTCGGCATCACGCAGTCGAACATGTCGATGCCGCGCGCCACCGACTTCAAGATGTCGTCCGGGGTGCCGACGCCCATCAGGTAGCGCGGCCTGTCGGCCGGCAGCTCCGGGCAGGTTATGTCCAGCATCTCCAGCATCACCGCCTGCGGCTCGCCCACCGCCAGCCCACCGACGGCATAGCCTTTGAGATCCATCGCCGCCAGCGCCTGCGCCGAGCGCACGCGCATCACCGCGCTGTCGCCGCCCTGCACGATGCCGAACATGGCCTTGCCCGGCTGGTCGCCGAAAGCCGTCTTGCAGCGTTCGGCCCAGCGCAGCGACAATTCCATGGCGCGCTCGATTTCCGTCGGCTTGGCCGGCAGCGCGGTGCACTCGTCGAGCTGCATCTGGATGTCGGAATCGAGCAGCCCCTGGATTTCGATCGATCGTTCCGGCGACATCTCGTAAGGCGAGCCGTCGATATGCGAGCGGAAGGTGACGCCCTTCTCCGTCAGCTTCCTGAGCTTCGACAGCGACATAACCTGGAAGCCGCCGCTGTCGGTCAGGATCGGGTGCGGCCAGCGCGCGAATTCATGCAGGCCGCCGAGCTTCGCCACGCGCTCGGCGCCTGGCCTGAGCATCAGATGATAGGTGTTGCCGAGGATGATGTCGGCGCCGACGCCGCGCACCTGGTCCATGTACATGGCCTTGACGGTGCCGCCGGTCCCGACCGGCATGAAGGCCGGCGTGCGGATCTCGCCGCGCGGCATGCTTATTACGCCGCGCCGCGCCTTGCCGTCGGTGGCGACGAGCTTGAAGGAGAAAGTCTCAGCCATCGAATTCCTTGTCGTGCACCGGCGCGCCAGGTGCCTGCTCATCGAGCGACTGTCGGTAGCGGATGCAGCCGCGCATGAATTTCGGCCAGGGCGGCACGGCGATCGCCGGCTCGGTCTTCTCCGGCAGCAGATCCCAGAGGTCGGGATGATGCCAGCACAGATCGTGACCGGTCGCGTCGCGATGCGCTCGGATGCCGGCGCGCAGTTTCTCCACTTCCGCGATCAGCGCATCGCGGTCCATTGTCTCGAGATCATCGTCCATCGCTCGTCTCCGCTCGGAAAAGCAGGCTGGAGTCTCCGTAGGAGTAGAACCTGTAGCGGCTCTCGATGGCATGCGCATAGGCCGAACGCATCGTCTCCAGCCCGCTGAAGGCCGAGACCAGCATGAACAGTGTCGAGCGCGGCAAATGGAAATTGGTCATTAGGATGTCGGCTGTCCGGAAACGGTAGCCGGGCGTGATGAAGATATCGGTCGGTCCCGACCAGGCCTCGATGCTGCCGCCTTCGCGGGCGGCACTTTCCAGCAGGCGCAGCGACGTCGTGCCGACGGCGACGATCCGCCCTCCCCGCGCCCTTGCGGCGTTGAGCGCCGCCGCCGTCTCCGGACTCACCGAGCCTGTTTCCGCATGCATCTTGTGGTCGGAAGTATCGTCGACTTTTACCGGCAGGAAGGTGCCGGCCCCGACATGGAGCGTGACGAATCGGCGCTCGACACCCTTGGCGTCGAGCGCCGCGAACAGCTCCGGCGTGAAATGCAGGCCGGCAGTGGGTGCGGCGACGGCGCCCTCTTCCCTGGCATAGATGGTCTGATAGTCGCTGCGGTCGCGCTCGTCATCGTCGCGCTTCGAGGCGATGTAGGGCGGCAGCGGAATGTGACCGACGGCATGCATTGCCTCGTCGAGGAACGGGCCGGAGAGGTCGAATCCGAGCAGCGCCTCGCCGGCCTCGCCCTTTTCGATCACCGTCGCGTCGAGCTGGCCGAGGAAGCAGGAATTCTGGTCATGGCCGAAATGGATGCGGTCGCCGACAGCGATGCGCTTGCCAGGCCGCATGAAAGCCTTCCAACGGTCCGGCGCCACGCGCATATGCAGCGTGGCCTCGACCTGCGCCATCGCTTCGCCGCGCCTGCGGATGCCTTTCAGTTGCGCCGGGATGACCTTGGTGTCGTTGAACACCAGCACATCCCCCTCGCGGAGCAGCGACGGCAGATCGCGTACCGTTCGATCATCGAGACCTTGGCCGGGCCTGACGACCAGCATCCTGGCGCTGTCGCGCGGCTCGGCCGGGCGCAGCGCGATGCGTTCTTCCGGCAGATCGAAGTCGAACAGATCGACGCGCATCAGTAGAGCCGGATGAGCAGCGCTCCGGCCAGCAGCAACACGGCCCCGGCGACGCGGCCAAGTGAAATCTCGCGCACGGCGACGCCGAGGAAGCCGGCGCGGTCGACCAGCATGCCGGCGATCAGCTGGCCTGCGACCAGGAAGGCCATCAGCGCGGCCGCGCCGATGCGCGGCGTGAGGATGGTGGAGAGCGTGACATAGAAGCCGCCGAGCATGCCGCCGGCAACGAACAGCCATGGCGCCGGCGCCTTCCAGTCGAGTGAGATGCCCTGCAGTCTCACCACGGCGACCGCGATGATACCAAGCACGATCGCGCCGGACAGGAAGGAAAAGGCGGCAGCCGCGACCGGAAGGCCGAGGCCGCGCGCCAATTGCGAGTTGATCGGCGCCTGGATGGCGATGAAGGCGCCGGACAGGATGCCAAGTAGCGACCAGACAGCGCCCATCATCGTCGTTCTGCCTTACTCTGCTTTACTTGACGTCTGCCGCGACCTTCAGCGACACGATCTTGTCGGGATCCTGCACCGGCTCGCCGCGCTTGATCTTGTCGACATTCTCCATGCCTTCGATCACCTGGCCCCAGACCGTGTACTGGCGGTTGAGGAAGGAGGCGTCGTCGAAGCAAATGAAGAACTGCGAATTCGCCGAATTCGGGTTCTGCGCGCGCGCCATCGAGCAGGTGCCGCGGCCGTGATTGGCGTTGGAGAATTCGGCCTTCAGGTCGGGCTTGTCCGAGCCGCCCATGCCCGCGCGGGATGGCGCAAAGGTTGGCTTCGACGAATTGCCGAACTTGACATCGCCGGTCTGCGCCATGAAGCCGTCGATGACGCGGTGGAACACCACGCCGTCGTAGGCGCCCTCGCGCGCCAGCTCCTTGATGCGGGCGACGTGGCCGGGCGCCAGGTCGGGATACATTTCGATGACGACCGGGCCCTTGGTCGTTTCCATGATGAGCGCGTTCTCGCGGTCCTTGATCTCAGCCATGTCAGAAAATCCTTTTGAAAATTGAGGGAGTTATTTGCCGTCGGCGGCGATGCGAACCTTGATCATGCGGTCGGGGTCGGTGACCGTGCCGTTGTCGGCCTCATCGCCCTTCTTGATCTTGTCCACCAGTTCCATGCCGCTCTCGACCTTGCCGACGATGGTGTACTGGCCGTCGAGGTTCGGCGCCGGCGCGAACATGATGAAGAACTGGGAATTGGCCGAATTCGGGTCCTGCGAGCGGGCCATGCCGACGACGCCGCGGGTGAATTGCTCGGTCTGCGAGAACTCGGCCGGCAGGTCGGGAAGATCGGAACCGCCGGTGCCGACGGCTTCGGGATTAAAGCCCTTCTTCATGTTGCCGAACTTGACGTCGCCGGTCTGGGCCATGAAGCCGTCGATGACGCGGTGGAAGGCGACATTGTCATAGGCACCGTCACGCACGAGCTTCTTGATCTGCGCGACATGCTTGGGCGCGAGATCCGGACGCAAAGCGATGGTCACGTCGCCATCCTTCAGCGTGATGATCATGGTGTTTTCCTTGTCGGCGGCGAAGGCCGGAAAGGATGCCGCCAAAAGGCCGGCAAGCACGACAAGGAACGAAGCGAGCTTTTTCAGCTGCATGATATTCTCCGAAGGTCTTTGTTTGGGTGCATGTCGTTGACCCAAAACCGGAATCCACTTTTGGGCGACATGCACTATTTCGCGAATTTGGCAGTAAGCGCGCCTGCAACGGCGGCCGGCACGAACGGGCGGATGTCGCCGCCCATCGACGCAATCTGGCGGACGAGTGTGGCGGTAATGGTGCGCACCGAGGGGCTGGCCGGCAGGAAAACGGTCTGCAGCTCCGGCGCCATGGTCTCGTTCATGCCCGCCATCTGCATCTCGTAGTCGAGATCGGTGCCGTCGCGCAGGCCGCGGATGATGATCGAGGCGCCATGCTTCCTGGCGGAGTCGACGACCAGACCGTCGAAGGCAACGACCTTGATGCGGGCGCTGTCGCTGCCGAACTCGGCCTTGGTCGCGGCCTCGATCAGCTTCACGCGTTCCTCGAAGGAAAACAGCGGCGTCTTGCCGGGATGGATACCGATCGCCGCATAGACGGTGTCGGCCACGGCAAGCGAAGCCTTCAAGACATCGAGATGGCCGTTGGTCAGCGGATCGAAGGAGCCGGCGTAAAGGGCGGTGCGTTCAGTCATGGCAGGCTTCTAGCGAGCCTCTCAAACAAAGGCAAATCCATTGCTGCGCCCGCTCGTGAACCTTTTCACGGACATGAACGACGGATGAATGCGACAATCACGAATGCTTCACGCAGCGTTCACTAGGTTGCCGCTTCAGGAGATGAAACCAAAGCACCATTTCTATCGTTGTAAGTGCAGGAGAACACGCAAAATGCTGATCTACATGCTTGCCACTGCAATGACCATCGTGATGCTGATCGCCACCGCATTCGGGCTGCATCAGGAATCAGCGCGGGTGCGCGTCAAGGCCAACACCAAGCGCCTCGATGGCTTCGCTGCCCGCAACGTTTACCGTCGCTTCTGATTTCCAGCCATGATCGCACCGGCCCCGAGGGCCGGTGGCGCGTAGCCAAAGCCTATTCGGGATTTCCCTCGCCCGCATCTTCTGCGGTGCCAGCTTCACCCGAAGGCGCTTCTTCGGCTTCCTCCTCCGACTGCGGCTCCGAAATCCGCTCGACCGACACTACCTTCTCGCCTTCGGCCGTGTTGAAGATGGTCACGCCCTTGGTGGCGCGGCTGGCGAAACGTATGCCGTCGACCGGCACGCGGATGACAGTGCCGCCGTCCGAAACCAGCATGATCTGATCGTCGTTGCCGACCGGGAAGGTCGCCACCAGCCGCCCGATCTCGGCCACTTTCGAGACATCGGTGGCGCGGATGCCCTTGCCGCCGCGGCCAGTCAGGCGGAAATCGTAGGACGACGAGCGCTTGCCGTAGCCGTATTCGGTCACTGTCAGCACAAGCTGCTCATGCACCTTGAGGAATTCGTAGCGCTCGTCGGAAAGCTCGGCTTCCTCGCCGATCTCCTCATTGGTCAGCGCGATCTCTTCCTCCTCGGCCGCACCGCCGGCGGCCAGCCGGCGTTCGGACGCCGCACGCTTGAGATAGGCCGCACGCTCGGCCGGTGAAGCATCGACATGCTCGATCACCGACATCGAGATCACGCGATCGGTCTCGGCCATGGCGATGCCGCGCACGCCGACGGAGTTGCGGCTCTGGAAGACGCGCACGTCACTGACCGAGAAGCGGATGCACTGGCCGGAATTCGCCGTAAGCAGCACGTCGTCATTGTCGGTGCAGGTCTCGACGCCGAGGATCTCGTCGCCCTCTTCCTCCAGCTTCATGGCGATCTTGCCGTTGCGGTTGACCTGGACGAAGTCGGAAAGCTTGTTGCGGCGCACCGTGCCGCGCGTGGTGGCGAACATCACGTCGAGCTCGCCCCAGCTGGTCTCATCCTCCGGCAGCGGCATGATGGTGGTGATGCGCTCGCCCTGCTCGAGCGGCAGCATGTTGATCAGCGCCTTGCCGCGCGACTGCGGATTGCCGACCGGCAGCCGCCAGACCTTTTCCTTGTAAACGATGCCGCGCGAGGAGAAGAACAGCACCGGCGTGTGCGTGTTGGCGACGAACAGCCGGGTGACGAAATCCTCGTCCTTGGTCGACATGCCGGAGCGGCCCTTGCCGCCGCGGCGCTGCGCCCGGTAGAGCGACAGAGGAACGCGCTTGATGTAGCCGGAATGGCTGACGGTGACGACCATGTCCTCGCGCTGGATCAGGTCCTCGTCTTCCATATCCGCCCCGCCCTCGGCGAGCTCGGTGCGGCGCGGCGTGCCGAACTCGTCGCGGACCGCGATCAGTTCGTCCTTGACGATCTGCTGGATGCGCGCGCGGGACGACAAAATGTCAAGGTAATCAACGATTTCGGCGCCGATCTTGTTCAATTCGTCGGCGATCTCGTCGCGGCCGAGCGCGGTCAGGCGCTGCAGGCGCAGATCGAGTATGGCGCGCGCCTGCTCCTCGGAGAGATTGTATGTGCCGTCCTCGTTGATGCGGTGGCGCGGATCGTCGATCAGCTGGATCAGCGGAGCGACGTCGTGGGACGGCCAGCGCCGCTCCATCAACTGCTCGCGCGCCGTCTGCGGATCGGGCGCGGTGCGGATCAGCTTGATCACCTCGTCGATGTTGGCGACCGCTATCGCCAGACCGACCAGCACATGAGCCCTCTCACGAGCCTTGCGCAAAAGGTATTTCGTGCGCCGGCTGATCACCTCCTCGCGGAAGCCGACAAAGGCTTTCAGCATGTCTATCAGCGTCAGCACTTCCGGCTTGCCGCCGTTCAGCGCCACCATATTGGCGCCGAACGAGGTCTGCAGCGGCGTGAAGCGATAAAGCTGGTTGAGGATGACGTCGGCGACGGCCTCGCGCTTCAGTTCGACGACGACGCGGTAGCCCTGGCGGTCGCTCTCGTCGCGGATGTCGGAAATGCCCTCGATACGCTTCTCGCGCACCAGCTCGGCCATCTTCTCGATCATCGCCGCCTTGTTCACCTGATAGGGAATCTCGGTGATGATGATCGATTCACGGTCGTTGCCGCGCGCCTCGATATTGACGCGGCCGCGCATGACGATCGAGCCGCGGCCCGTCGAATAGGCATTGTAGATGCCGGAACGGCCGAGCACGATGCCGCCGGTCGGGAAATCTGGACCGGGCACAATTTCCATCAGCGACGGCAGGTCGATGGCCGGATTGTCGATGATGGCGATGGCGCCGTTGCAGACTTCGGCGAGATTGTGCGGCGGGATGTTGGTGGCCATGCCGACGGCGATGCCGCCCGAGCCGTTGACAAGCAGGTTCGGGAAGCGCGCCGGCAGCACCTTTGGCTCGGTGGCGGAGGCGTCGTAAGTGTCCTGGAAATCGACGGTTTCCTTGTCGATGTCTTCCAGCAATTCGTGCGCAACCTTGGTCAGCCGGGACTCGGTGTAGCGCATCGCCGCCGGCGGATCGCCGTCGATCGAGCCGAAATTGCCCTGACCGTCAATCAGCGGCACGCGCAGCGACCAGTCCTGCGCCATGCGCACCAAGGCGTCGTAGATCGAGGCGTCGCCATGCGGATGGTATTTACCCATCACGTCGGCGACCGGGCGCGCCGACTTCACATATTTGCGGTTCCAATGGTAGCCGCTCTCGTGCGAGGCATAGAGGATGCGGCGGTGAACAGGCTTCAGCCCGTCGCGCACATCGGGCAGCGCGCGGCTGACGATCACGCTCATGGCGTAATCGAGATAGGAGCGCTGCATCTCCTCGATGATCGAAATCGGCTCGATGCCGGTGGGGCCGCCCTCCGGCCCGCGCGGTGTCTTCTGGTCGGTCAAATCAGGTCACAATCCAGTCGGGAATCACTTGCCGCTTATATAGGAAGCCGGGCTGAAACTCCAATGGCGGCGACACTTTTCCAGAGACAATTTTGATGGCAATTTCAAATGGATATCGCTGATTGCGACGATATGGCCAAGCATCATTTCGCGCGCGCCGGGCAAGGTCGGCAATATCGAGCAGCCTTGGCTAACGTCCGCGTCCGCCCGCCCGTTTGGCGCGATAGGCGCCGGGAGCCTCGCCCATCTTGCGCCGGAACCGGCGGTTGAAGGTCGACAGATCGTTGAAGCCGGCGTCGAAGGCGATCGTCGAGATCGCCTCGTCCGACGCGCGCAGCCGCACCGCGGCGCGATGCAGCCTGGTCCTCAACAGGAATTGGTATGGCGTCATGCCGGCGACATGCCGGAATGTGCGCAGAAAATGATACGGGCTGGTCGCCGCGCCGTCGGCGAGCTCGGCCAGCGATAGCGGCCGCTCGGCATTGAGCTCGATCAGGCGCACCGCCTCGGCAACGCGTTTCTGGTCGCGACGGCTGGGTGTCCGGGCAACCTCGGGCGTGTCGGCCGCAGCCCCGATCACCGCGCCGGCAATGCGCAGCCCAAGCTCCTCGAACGCCTCGCTGTCGGCCATTTCCCGCGCAGCCTCCGCCTGCGCCAGCAACGGGGCCAGCGCCGGCAAGGGCGGCAGGCGCGGACCGGCGAAGCCCAGCCGCTTCGCGCCCGGCGCACCCGCGACAAGGCTCTCTATGTAGGCGGGAGAGAAATGGAAGGAGAGGCAGCGGTCGCCGGCGCCATGTTCGTGGCCGCATTCGTAGCAGGCGCCTGGATTGCCGAGCAGGATGGCGCCGGGAGCAAGCACCGCCGTGCCCTGGCGCGTCCGGTAGCGGAACGTGCCCCTGGTCACGGCGGCGATGCAGAAACTGCGATGCTGTTCCTCGAACGGCCTGTCGCCGGCGCGAGCCGTGCAGATCACGTCGGACACCTGCCAGCCAGGTCCCGAGGCAAGATTTTTCCCAGTCGTCGCCATCACCGAAAGATAGCAATTTTTCCCAAGCGCAAAACCCCGGCATGCTCCTATTGCTCGGCTTCTCCTGACAAACGAGGCAGCAGCCATGACCGATCCCTTTGCCGAAGCCCTGCACAGCGACCACCCCAACCCGGATCGCGCCGAAAAGCTGAAACTCTATGGCCGCTTCATCGGCTCCTGGACGTTCGACGCCACGCGCACCCTGGAAGATGGCACCAAGCTTACCGGACGCGGCGAGGTGCATTTCGGCTGGGTCCTGGAAGGCAAGGCCGTCCAGGACGTCTGGATACTGCCCGCGCGGGACACCGGCCCGTCGCCGTCGCTTGGACCATGGACCTTTTACGGCACGACGCTGCGCGTCTACGATCCCGGCGCGGACGCCTGGCACATTTTCTGGAGCGACCCCCGTAACCAGTATTACAGCCGGCAGCTCGGACGCGCCGAAGGCGACACGATCGTGCAGATCGGTGCTGATGGCACCGGCGCATCGGTGCGCTGGAGCTTTTCGCGCATCACCGACAATTCGTTCCGCTGGCTGGGCGAACGTTCGCATGACGGCGGCGCGACCTGGCGCATCGAGGTCGAGTTTTTGGCGCGCCGCGCGACTCCAGCCTGATCGATCAACCAATTGCAATCATGGAGAAAACAATGATCGACCATGTCTCGATCGGCGTCCGCGACGCCAGCGCCTCGAAACGCTTCTACGACGCCGCCTTGCAGCCGCTCGGCTATTCCTGCCTCAGTCAGTCGCCCGGCTCGCTCGGCTATGGCGCAAAGACGGTAGAGCTCTGGGTCAATGAGGCCGGTCGGCCTGTACCGGCCGACACCGACTCCGGCCTGCACTTCTGCTTTGCCGCGCCGACGCGCGCCGGCGTCGATGCCTTCCATGCTGCGGCGTTGCGCGAGGGCGGCAAGGACAATGGCCCGCCCGGACTGCGTGCCGCCTATGGCGACAACTACTATGCCGCCTTCGTCATCGACCCTGACGGCTACCGGCTTGAGGCCTACTGCGGCGAGGCTGAATAGCTGGCTGATTTCCCCTTCCGCCTGTTTCCAGCGCCCCGGCTTTGCTCTACCAATTGCAGAGCCTGGGCTTCGCCCGGCGGGAGGGGACCAGCGATGCCGAGCTTCGACAGCCTGTTCAACGCCTTCGTCACCATCCTGGTGACCATCGATCCGCCCGGGCTGGCGCCGCTCTTCCTCGCCGTGACGCGCGGCATGAACCGCGAAGAGCGTCAGCAGGTCTCGGTGCGCGCTTCGGTGATCGGCTTTCTGGTGATGGCGCTGTTTGCCGTCGCCGGCGCCTCGATCTTGTCGGTGTTCGGCATAACGCTGCCGGCCTTCCGTGTCGCCGGCGGCTTCCTGCTCTTCTTCATCGCCTTCGAAATGGTGTTCGAGCGGCGTCAGGACCGCAAGGAGAAGATCGGCGACGTCGCCATCACCAAGGACATGATCCACAACATCGCCGCCTTCCCGCTGGCGATTCCGCTGATCGCCGGCCCGGGCGCGATTTCGGCGACCGTGCTGCTGTCCGGGCACTTCGAAGGCTTTGCCGCGCAGGCGGCCCTGGTCGGCATCATCGCGATCTGTCTTGTGCTCACCTTTCTGGTGTTCGTGTTGGCCGAGCGCATCGACCGCATCCTGGGCCAGACCGGCCGCTCGATCCTGACAAGGCTGCTCGGCGTCATCCTGGCGGCGCTTGCCGTGCAGTTCGTGGCGGACGGCATCAGGGCGCTGATGGCCGCCTGAGCAGGTATCCTACTGCCCTGCTGCCTCATTTCGCGCCGTGTCAACGACCTCGAAATCATGCGTGACCGTCGCCGTCTTGGCCATCATCGCCGTTGCCGAGCAGTATTTCTCGGCCGAGAGGTCGATCGCGCGTTTCACCTTGTCGCGCGACAGCGCGCGGCCCTTGACGATGAAATGCATGTGGATGCGAGTGAAGACGCGCGGCTCGGTCTCGGCGCGGTCGGCGTCGAGCTCGACCACGCAGTCCTCGACCGCCTCGCGGCCCTTCTCGAGGATATGGACGACGTCATAGGCCGAGCAGCCGCCGGTGCCGATCAGCACCAGCTCCATCGGGCTCGGCCCCGGCGTCAGGCCTTCCGGCCCATGCGCGGTGCCCAGCACCACCCTATGACCGCTGCCGGACTCACCGACAAAGGTGCGTTCCTCGACCCATTTGACGCGTGCTTTCACTGCATTCTTCCTTGTGAGACTGAGGCCTACTGGCCGAACACGACCGCATGTATGATCCGGCCGGGCAACAACGTGAAGATGCCGGCGCCGATCAGCGCGAACAGGTAGAGCTTGATCATGGCGCCGCGATGCGCGGCCACTTTATGGATGTGCGCATACCATACCGCCAGCGGCGCCGTCACCAGCACCAGGATCGACAGAAGATGGATCGGGCTGAACGGCCCGATCAGCCGGATCTGCTGGATCCAGAAGCTCGATATGGCAACGACCAGCATCAGCGCCACCCAGGCGTAGCCCAGCACGCGGTGACGTATCGTGCCTTTCGGCAGCGCCAGCTGGGCACCGCCGACGGCGAGCGCGGCGAAGGCCGCGAAGGCATGCCATGGAATGGGAGGCGGCGCCGACAGAAGTGGTCCGAGCGACATCGCCTCTCCTCAGATGCCGGTCACGCGCTTCTCAGAACGGGATCTCGTCGTCCAGCTCGCGCGATGAGCCGCCGCCACCGCCTCTGGAACCACCACCGCCGCCACGGCTGAAGCCTTCGTTCGGGCCGGACTGGCCGAAATCGGAACCACGGCTGTTGCCGCCGCCGGCATAATTGCCGACCTGGCCGCCGCCCTCGCCGCGCGCGTCGAGCATCTGCAATTCGCCGCGGAATTTCTGCAGCACGATCTCGGTCGTGTAGCGGTCATTGCCGGTCTGGTCCTGCCATTTGCGCGTCTGCAGCTGGCCCTCGACATAGACCTTCATGCCCTTCTTCAAATACTGCTCGGCCACCTTGGCGAGCTGGTCGTTGAAGATGACAACGTTGTGCCACTCGGTCTTTTCCTTGCGCTCGCCGGAATTCTTGTCGCGCCAGCTCTCCGACGTGGCGACGCGGATGTTGACGACCGGATCCCCCGAATTCAGGCGGCGGATTTCAGGGTCGGCTCCGAGGTTGCCGACCAGAATGACTTTATTGACGCTACCCGCCATCGTACTTCTCCGCTCTCATCCGAAACAAATTTTAAGTCGCTCACCTTACAGCCTGCAGGTCGCTCATGCCCGCAAAGGCTGGCTTTTCCCACAAGGTTTTTGTTCTCTTTTCGTTCTAGTCCTGGCCACAGCCTCTGTCAAGGAATGTCACCAAGAGGTAGTGTTCCGTAGGGGAAACAAAAGGGGAGACATCCGAATGAACATCGTTACGCATGAGCATCAGCCGCGAGAGATTTGGCGAGCCGGGGTGGAGACCCGCATGCAGATCGCCGCCATCAACGGTGCAGCCGAGCTTTGCATATTCGAGCAGTGGGTCGGACCGGGTACCGGCGCACCGACCCATGCGCACGCGGTCGAGGAAGTGCTAACGGTGATTGCCGGCGAAGCCGAAATGTGGATCGATGACCGACGCGCCGTGCTCACCGCCGGGCAGTCGCTGATCATTCCCGCGCACTGCAAACATGGCTTTCGAAATGTCGGTTCCGGCACGCTTCACATCCATGCCGTTCTCGCATCGCCGATCTTCGAGGCAAGCTTCGACGGAGCCGCGGAGCCGGTGAAACGCTGGACGCCCTAAAACGGCGCTTGCCAAACCAATAAGTATCGACTTATGCTTCGCATATGATCGAAGCGGAGATTTTCCGGGCGCTTGCCGACCCTACCCGCCGCGCCGTGTACGAACGGCTCGCGGCAAGCGAGATGAGCGTGTCCGAGCTGCGCGCCGGCATGAGCGTGTCGCAGCCCGCGGTCTCCCAGCACCTGGCGGTGCTGCGCGGCGCCGGCCTCGTGGTCGAGCGGCGCGCCGGCCGCAATGCCTACTACCGCGCCGACCCGCAAGGACTGGATCCGCTGCTCGGTTGGATCGAGCGCTACCGCGCCTTCTGGCCGGAGCGCATCGAGAAGTTGAAGACGGTTCTGAAGGAAATGGACCAATGACGGCGACAAAGCACCCGACAGCGGCCGATGTGCCGCTCAGCTTCGAATGCGAGCTTCCCGATCCGCCGGAAAAGGTCTGGCGGGCGCTCACCGAGCCCGAGCTGCTCGCGGCATGGATGATGCCGAACGACATGAAGCCGGAAACCGGCAAGCGCTTCGCCTTTGCCCGGCCGGACGCACCGATCGACTGCGAAGTGCTCGAGGCCGAGCCCGGCAAGCTGCTGCGCTATTCCTGGCGCGAGCGGCCAAGTGCCGAAGATGCCGACCGTCTGCCGGCATTCGATAGCGTTGTCACCTTCACGCTCGCGCGCACGGTCTCCGGCGGCACGCATCTCAGCATCGTCCATGACGGCTTCGTGCCGGTGGCGCAGCCCGTCGTCGCCGTTGCCGGCGCCGGCTGCGGGCTTTCCCTCGACGCGCGCAGGAACCCGACCGCCGCCAATGCGCCCTGCATGATGCTGCGCGCGGCCTGACCAAAGACAACCGAGGAGACCTGGCCATGAACGCATTTGCCAATCTGGTGCCGATGGTGATCGAGCAGTCGAGCCGCGGTGAACGCGCCTTCGACATTTTCTCGCGGCTGCTGCGCGAGCGCATCGTCTTCATCAACGGCGAGATCAACGACGGCGTCTCGGCGCTGGTCTGCGCGCAGCTCTTGTCCCTGGAATCGGACCATCCCGACAAGGAGATATCGATCTACATCAACTCGCCGGGCGGCGTGGTGACCAGCGGCTTCGCCATCTACGACACGATGCAGTACATTTCCTGCCCAGTGTCGACGGTGTGCATGGGGTTTGCGGCCTCGATGGCCTCCTTCCTTTTGATGGCGGGCTCGCCCGGGCGGCGTATCGCACTGCCCAACACCAGGATCGTGCTGCATCAGCCGCTCGGTGGCTTCCAGGGCCAGGCCTCCGACATCCAGCGCCATGCCGAGGACATCCTGCGCACCAAGCGCCACATGACGGAACTCTATGCCAGGCATTGCGGTCGCAGCTACGAAGAGGTCGAGCGCACGCTCGACCGCGACTATTTCATGACCGCCGAGGAGGCCAAGGCCTGGGGCCTCGTCGACCATGTCTACGACACCCGCAAGAAAGCGGCCTGAGGTGGACGGACGACGCGCGGCAATTTGATTGCCGCGCGTCTGGCCTCGCTCCGAGCGGATCTCTATAGTTCGCGGATGACGACGCACCGACAATCCAGACATTTACGCATCGCCCTCGCTGCTCTCGCGGGCGCTCTGATCGGCAGCACGGCAGCCTTTGCCGGCGACAGTTCGGCGCAGAAGCTTCCAGGTGTCAGCAGCGATTACCGCATTGCCAAGCCTGCCCCGCAGCCCGAGCCGGACGACGCGCTGCCGGCCGGCAGCAACGGCACGTTCAAGATCGGCGATACCGATGTCAGGATTTCCGGCAGCATCACCATCGACATGGCAACGGGCGGCATCAGGCCGCCCAACCACTGAAGCTCACCGCTGCGGACGCCAATGGCCGGGCTTCCGACCCACAAAATGTAAGCCCCGCCACTGCTTCCGCAGGTGGACGGGGCTTTCATGGATCTGAAACCCAATTTTAGCCGGGAGTGGACTGCCGGCATTCTGTTTCGGATGTAACGCGGCGTTCAGCCGACGATCCGACTATGGTCTCTGATTGTACGCAATCGGCAGGTCACGGTTTGTCGGGCTGGCGCTCACGCCCGCCCTGGCACTTATGCCCGCCGCGGCTCCATCTTTGTGTGGAGCCTCAAGGGACTGTCCGGTGGCGTCATGCTCCGCTCCTTCTGTCCGTTGCGACCATTGTCTTACGAAGCTCTCGTCGCAAATGCCCACGGCGTCTCGCAGGCCACCTTCGGGTGGCGAGGCCATCGAAAGACGGCCGGCTTCGCTGACGCCCAGAGACTGCCCCCGTGGGTCCGAGACGTCAACCGTTGAATAGCCGGTTACGGAAAAATGTGATCGGTTGGAGGTTACGTCCAGGTAAGAAGAATGCCTTTCGGCCGCTCGGTCGGGACGGTTTTTGCAGCCGCTCTTTCCACAGCGCTTTGTCAGGAGCGTGTTCGGCCTTTGTTCTTTGCGCTTGCTCGCACGCGCGAAAGCCGGTTAAACCCATGGTGGCTGCTTTCGTCGAGATTTGTGGCGTCTCTCGACGCAGCGGCGAAACTACCTACATAGGGGATGGCCGGGACAAACCCGCCAATCCAGCAAAATTCCAGACCTGAGGCGGCGACCGGCGATGGCCGACCAAAAATACCTTTCCATTCGCGGGGCGCGCGAACACAATCTCAAGAACGTCGATCTCGACCTGCCGCGCGACAGCCTGATCGTCATGACCGGCCTGTCAGGATCCGGCAAGTCGTCGCTTGCCTTCGACACCATCTATGCCGAAGGCCAACGCCGCTATGTCGAAAGCCTGTCGGCCTATGCCCGCCAGTTCCTGGAGATGATGCAGAAGCCGGACGTCGACCAGATCGACGGCCTGTCGCCCGCCATCTCCATCGAGCAGAAGACCACCTCGCGCAACCCGCGCTCGACGGTCGGCACCGTCACCGAGATCTACGACTATATGCGCCTGCTGTTCGCGCGTGTCGGCATCCCCTATTCGCCGGCCACCGGCCTGCCGATCGAGAGCCAGACGGTCAGCCAGATGGTCGACCGCGTGCTGGCGCTGGAGGAAGGCACACGCCTCTATCTGCTGGCGCCCATCGTGCGCGGCCGCAAAGGCGAGTACCGCAAGGAACTGCTGGAGCTGCAGAAGAAGGGTTTTCAGCGCGTCAAGGTCGACGGCGTCTTCTACGAGATTGCCGACGTGCCGGCGCTGGACAAGAAATACAAGCACGACATCGACGTCGTCGTCGACCGCATCGTCGTGCGCGGCGATCTGGCGACGCGGCTCGCGGACTCGATGGAAACGGCTTTGAAGCTCGCCGACGGCTTGGCGGTGGCCGAATTCGCCGACAGGCCGCTCGACGCCAGCCAGACCGGCGAGGACTCGGTCAACAAGTCGAAGAACGAGACGCATGAGCGGATCATGTTCTCGGAGAAATTCGCCTGCCCGGTGTCCGGCTTCACCATTC
This sequence comes from Mesorhizobium dulcispinae, assembly GCF_033977345.1. NCBI lineage: Bacteria > Pseudomonadati > Pseudomonadota > Alphaproteobacteria > Hyphomicrobiales > Phyllobacteriaceae > Mesorhizobium > Mesorhizobium dulcispinae. The sequence goes on along the minus strand of NZ_JAVIIY010000002.1, from coordinate 76,139 downwards.
CCGAGATCGAGCCGAGGCTGTTCTCCTTCAACAATCCGTTCGGCGCCTGCCCGACCTGCGACGGTCTCGGCAGCCAGCGCGCCATCGACGCCAACCTCGTGGTGCCCGACGAGAACGTCTCGCTGCGCGACGGCGCCATCAGCCCGTGGGCGAAGTCGACCTCGCCCTATTACGCCCAGACGCTGGAAGCGCTGGGCAAGGCCTATGGCTTCAAACTCGGCGACAAGTTCAAGGATCTGAGCGCCGAGGCGCAAGAGGCCGTGCTGCACGGCACGGGCGAGCGCGAGATCACCTTCCAGTATGACGACGGCCTGCGCTCCTATAAGACCACCAAGACCTTCGAGGGCGTCATTCCCAATCTCGATCGGCGCTGGAAGGAAACGGAATCGGCCTGGATGCGCGAGGAGATCGAGCGCTTCATGTCGGCGACCCCCTGCCCCGCCTGCAATGGTTACAGGCTGAAACCGGAAGCGCTTGCCGTGAAGATCGCCGGAAGACACATCGGCGAGGTCACCGAACTGTCGATCCGCAAGGCCGACCAGTGGTTCACCGACCTGCCGGCGCAGTTGAACGAGAAGCAGAACGAGATCGCGGTCCGGGTGCTCAAGGAAATCCGCGAGCGGCTGCGCTTCCTCAACGATGTCGGCCTCGACTATCTGACGCTGTCTCGCAATTCCGGCACGCTGTCGGGCGGCGAGAGCCAGCGCATCCGCCTCGCCTCGCAGATCGGCTCCGGCCTCACCGGCGTGCTCTATGTCCTGGACGAGCCGTCGATCGGCCTGCACCAGCGCGACAATGCGCGCCTGCTCGACACGCTGAAGCACCTGCGCGACATCGGCAACACGGTGATCGTCGTCGAGCATGACGAGGACGCCATTCTGCATGCCGACTATGTCGTCGACATCGGCCCGGCCGCCGGCATCCATGGCGGTGAAATCATCGCCCAGGGCACGCCGCAGCAGATCATGGCCACGCCCGCCTCGATCACCGGCAAATATCTTTCGGGCGAGCTCGAAGTGGCGACGCCGGAGGTGCGCCGCGAGGCAAAGAAGAACCGGCGTATCAAGGTTGTCGGCGCGCGCGGCAACAATCTGAAGAACGTGACGGCGGAGATTCCGCTCGGCACCTTCACCTGCGTCACCGGTGTCTCCGGCGGCGGCAAGTCGACCTTCCTGATCGAGACGCTGTTCAAGGCGGCCTCACGCCGCATTATGGGCTCGCGCGAGCATCCGGCCGATCACGACCGCATCGAGGGGCTGGAGTTCCTCGACAAGGTCATCGACATCGACCAGTCGCCGATCGGCCGCACGCCGCGTTCCAACCCGGCGACCTATACCGGCGCCTTCACGCCGATCCGCGACTGGTTCGCCGGATTGCCGGAAGCCAAGGCGCGCGGCTATCAGCCGGGCCGCTTCTCCTTCAACGTCAAGGGGGGCCGCTGCGAAGCCTGCCAGGGCGACGGCGTCATCAAGATCGAGATGCACTTCCTGCCGGACGTCTACGTCACTTGCGACGTCTGCCACGGCAAGCGCTACAACCGCGAGACGCTGGACGTGCTGTTCAAGGGCAAGTCGATCGCCGACGTGCTCGACATGACGGTCGAGGAAGGCGTCGACTTCTTCTCGGCGGTGCCAGGCGTGCGCGACAAGCTGGTGACGCTGAACCAGGTCGGCCTCGGCTACATCCATATCGGCCAGCAGGCGACGACGCTGTCGGGCGGCGAGGCGCAGCGGATAAAACTCGCCAAGGAATTGTCGCGCAAGGCGACCGGCAAGACGCTCTACATTCTCGACGAGCCGACCACCGGCCTCCACTTCCACGACGTCGCCAAGCTGCTCGAAGTGCTGCACGAGCTGGTCGACCAGGGCAACACGGTGGTGGTGATCGAGCACAATCTCGAGGTGATAAAAACCGCCGACTGGGTGCTCGACCTCGGTCCCGAAGGCGGCGATGGCGGCGGCGAGCTGGTCGCGTCGGGCACGCCGGAAGCGATCGTGCGCGAGAAGCGCAGCTACACCGGCCAGTTCCTGAAGGAGCTTCTGGAGCGCCGCCCCGGGGGCAAGCGCGAAGCGGCGGAGTGATGGCGAGCAACGGCCTCGTCTCCGTTGAAAGCCGTTTTGGCGTGGCCGAAACCATCGACCGGCTGGTCGAGACTGTCACCGGTGCGGGATTGCGCGTTTTCGCCCGGATCGACCATGCCGCAGGCGCGCATGAAATCAGCGCGCCGCTGCGCCCGACCGAATTGCTGATCTTCGGCCATCCGAAAGGCGGCACGCCGCTGATGCAGGACCGGCAGCTTGCCGGCATCGACCTGCCGATCAAGGCGCTCGCTTGGGAAGACGAGCAAGGCAAGGCCTGGCTGTCCTACAACGACACGCAATGGCTGGCCGAACGCCACGGTCTCAGCGAGGCCAGCCGCGATGCCGTGACGGCTATCGCCGCAGGCATGGAAAAGGTCATCGCGGCCGCTGCTGGAACCAATTAATCATGAGACTTGCTCGCTCCGAAGATCTCTCCGCCATCGTCGCGCTGACCACGAACGCTTACACCCCCTACACAGCCCTGTTCGGCGCGCCTCCGATCCCGGTTACGGAAGACTATGCGCCGCGTATCGAGCGCGGCGAGATCTGGCTGCTGGAGAGCGGCGGCGAACTGGCCGGGCTGATCGTGCTGGAACGGCATCCTGACCACGCCATGATCTTCAGCGTCGCCGTCGCGCCGGCCTTCCAGGGCAGGAAGCTCGGCATCGCGCTGCTCAACTTCGCCGACGAGCAGGCGCGGTCATGGGGCGTGCCCGAGGTGCGGCTCTACACCAATTCGCGGATGGAGCGGAACATCGCCCTCTATTCCGCCTACGGCTATCGGGAAACGGGTCGCCGGGCCAATCCGTACCGGCCAGGATGGACCGTGGTCGACATGGCCAAGCCGATCGACAAAGCGGCCTGATCAATTCGAAAACCGGGAGGAAGACGATGAGCCAAGGAAAGATCCGCTCCGGCATGGGCGGCTGGACCTTCGAGCCTTGGGATACGTCCTTCTATCCGGACAAGCTGTCGAAGGCGAAGCAGCTCCACTATGCAAGCCGCCAGGTGCCAAGCATCGAGGTCAACGGCACCTATTATTCCAGCTTCAAGGAACCGACCTTTGTCAAATGGGCCAGCGAGGCGCCGGACGGTTTCGTCTTCTCGCTGAAGGGCAACCGCTTCGTTACCAACCGCCGCGTGCTCGGCGAGGCAGGCGAATCGATGATGCGCTTCCTCGGCTCTGGCGTCGCGGCGCTCGGCGACAAGCTCGGGCCGATCCTGTGGCAGTTCGCGCCGACAAAAAAATTCGACGCGGACGATTTCGAGGCCTTCCTGAAGCTGCTGCCCGAGAAGCAGGACGGTGTTGCGCTGCGCCATGCGCTCGAAGTGCGGCATGACAGCTTCATCGTGCCGGAATTTCCCGCGCTGGCGCGAAAATACAACGCCGCCATCGTCTATGCCGATCATGCCAAATATCCGGCGATCGCCGACGTCACCGGCGATTTCGTCTATGCCCGCCTGCAGACCGGCAGCGACGACAATCCCGACTGCTACACGCCGAAGGGCCTCGACCAGTGGGCGGCGCGGGCAAAGACCTGGGCCGAGGGCAAGCAGCCGGTCGACCTGCCGCGCGCCGACCCCAGGACCGATGCGCCGGTCAAGCCGCGCGACGTGTTCGTCTACTTCATCACCGAGGGCAAGGTGCGCGCGCCCTTCGGCGCCATGGCGCTGATGAAGCGGGTAACCGAATAAAGCGGCGAGCCTTCACTGCGGTCAAATCCTTTTGTTTAATGCATGTCGCCCAAGAGTGCGCTGCGGTTTTGGGAGAACGACATGCATCAAAACAAGAGCTTGAAGCGCGTCGCCTGAATCCGCTTCAACGCGACGCGCTTTAAGCATGGATACACTTTGCGAAAGCTCCGCCGGAACTTGCCGGGCATCTCGACCGTTTTGCCTATCTCGCCAGGGGCCGGTTCTCATAGCGGTTGCGCCGCAGAGCGCCGGCTAGGGCTGCGGTATCGGGAGAACCCGAAGAAGCGAGGTGATATGGCTGTCATCCTCATCGGGGCGTTGCTTACAGTCGCCGGAGTTGTGTACATGGCGGGTGCAGTCCTCTGGCGCGGGCAACTTAGCTCTCCGGCACCTGCAGCCTCGGATCGCCCGAAGCCATACCTTGCAACGCCTGGCCCGACGCTCGAGCCACGCCGGCGCGGCCTCGGTTTCCTCGGCCTCTCACAGAATTGGCCAGGTCTGCTGATGATGGCGATCGGCCTTATCCTGCTATTGTCGGCAGCGATCCTGTAACGCAGGAATTCCGGCATCTTCACCGCTATCGTAACGCAATCGATACTTCCTTGCTGCATTAACGCATCTACGCCAGGTTGCAGAGGCCTAGCGCGGCAAGGACGGGTGCATGCTGCTCGATTACAACTCATTGCTGCTGGCCGTCGGCTTCTCCGCGGCCTGTCTCAGCCTGACCCTGTTCGGAACCTGGCTGACCGCCCGTTCCGACAAATTCCTGCTCACATGGGCGATCAGCGTGTTGTTGGTGGTGGCTGAGGTCTTTGCCTATGACGCCTATATCGCAGCGCCCGGAACGACCCTCGGCATCCTGACGCTGGCGCTGCTGCTGCTCGGCTTCTCCGTGATGCTGGGCGCCGCCCACCAGTTCCGGACCGGCCGCTCGCCGCTGCCGCACATCGCGATTGGCGCCGGCATCTCCCTTATGCTGGCATTGCCGCCGATGGCGCTCGGTTATGACGGGCTGGGCTTCATGCTGGAGAACTCCCTCGCCGCGCTGCTCTTGTTCGGCACCGCATATGAATATTGGAAGGGCCGCGAAGAGGCGCCGGCGCAGCTTGTTGGCGTGGCGCTGCTCTATTCGCTGACCGCATCATCCTTCGTATTGTGCGCGGCCGTGCTCGCATGGGACGGCAAGCCGGTCCTCGGCCACGCGCCGAGCAACTGGGCCGAGGATTTGAGCCTGGTCATCGTCATCGCCTCGATGACCGGCATCGGCGCGCTGTCCTTGGCGCTCAATCAGGGGCGGCTCGCGCGCCACCACAAGCGCGAGGCCGAGACCGATGCGCTCACCGGCTTGCTCAACCGTCGCGCGTTGTTCGACCTGCACGGCAAGACACCTGTCGGCGCCTTTGTGGCAGTGGTGGTGTTCGACCTCGACGGCTTCAAGGCAATCAACGACCGGTTCGGCCACGCCGCCGGCGACGAGGTGCTGAAGGTCTTCGCCGAAGAACTGTCCGGCAATCTGCGCCCGACCGACGTCGCCGCCCGCATGGGCGGCGAGGAATTCGCGCTCGTGCTGAAACGAGCCCTGCCCGAGATGGTCGAAGGTACGGCCGAGCGGATCAGAATCGCATTCGCGGCGCGAACGATCGAGACCGAGACGGGCCGGCTCAATTGCACGGTGAGCGCCGGTTTCGCGTTCGGCAGCAGCGAAGGCGTGAGCTTCGACAAGGTGCTCAGCGCCGCCGACAAGGCGCTTTATGCAGCCAAACGCGGCGGCCGCAACCGCGTGCTCGACATCCGCCGCTGCGCTTGAAGATTAGAGGCCCGCGCATGTCTCCCGAAAGTGGGAACCGGTTTCGGGACAAAGACATGCGCAAAATCAAAGCCTAAAGCGCATTGGAGCGAAGCGGAAGGATCGCGACGCGCTTTAGGCCCTCAGTGTCGCCCGATCACTTCGTTGTAGGCGTCGAGATCGACGTAAAAGACCTTGGTTATTTCTCCGAGCAGGTCATCCTCGTCGTAGCCCTGCGACATCAGGATGTTGATCGCCGTCATGATGTCGACACGTTCGGTGAGGCGCCGCTTCTGATAGTCCTCGACAAAACGTTCCATCGCCTTCCCCTGGCAAGTTCTTTGTTGGACGCATTGACCGACACTCAGGAGAAAGCTAGGCAGGTATGCTTGCGTGGAACTTGCCGGCTAGGCCCGCGCCTTCCCCTTCATTCGCGACTGGTACGGAAAAGCGGCCGACTCACCAAGGCCAAGAAAAGACTAGCACGCAGCTTCGGAGGCGCCATAGTTAGCAATGACTTCGTTATCCTTGGGCGAAGCAGAGCGAGACCCAAGTATCCATGTCAGGACTTCAGCCGAGGAATGCGGCGCAAGACGAATGCCGTGGCGATCCTTCGCGTCCCCCTCTGTCCTGCCGGACATCTCTCCCACTTGGGGGGAGATCGGCAGCTTAGGCGCTCCGCTCATTTCCCGCGACGTTGGCGATTGCGAAAGTCGGGATGACACCCAATCTCCCCCCTCGAGGGGGGGGGGAGATGTCCGGCAGGACAGAGGGGGCGCTGTCCCGCCCGCATCACAGATTCAAAAATTCCCTATGCCGAGGAACTAGACGGTGAGGAACTTCCTTACATCCGCCCGGTCCAGATCCTCGGCCGGTCCGGTGTGCACGATCTGGCCGCGGTCCATGATGTTGACCTCGTCGGCAAGCTCACGGCAGAAGTCGAGATATTGCTCGACCAGCAGCACCGCGATGCCCGCCTGGTCGCGCAGGTAGCGGATGGCGCGGCCGATATCCTTGATGATCGAGGGCTGGATGCCTTCGGTCGGCTCGTCGAGCACGAGCAGCTTGGGCCGCGTCACCAGCGCCCGTCCGATGGCGAGCTGCTGCTGCTGACCGCCGGAGAGATCGCCGCCGCGTCGCCCCAGCATCTGCTTCAGCACCGGAAACAGCTCGAAGACATGCACCGGAACATTGCGGTCGGCGCGCTTCAGCGGCGCGTAGCCCGATTCCAGATTCTCGCGTACCGTGAGCAGCGGAAAAATCTCCCTGCCCTGCGGCACGAATGCGATGCCCGACCGGGCGCGGTCATACGCCGCGCTCCGGTCGAGCGCCTTCCCCTCGAAGGCAACGCTTCCGCTCGTCAGCCGGTGGTGGCCGACGATCGATCTCATCAAACTGGTCTTGCCGACGCCGTTGCGACCGAGCACGCAGGTGATCTTGCCAGCACCTGCCTTCAGTGAAACGCCGCGTAGCGCCTGTGCGGCGCCGTAGTGAAGCGTGGCATTGGAGACTTCGAGCATGGTCAGCCCCTTCTCCAGCGCTTCAGGAAAGCGAAATCGAAGCGATAAAACGGAACCCGCCAGACCATGCTCAGCGCCCCAGATAGACTTCGACGACGCGCTCGTCCGCCGAAACGAAATCGAGCGTGCCTTCGGACAGCACCGAGCCCTCGTGCAGGCAGGTGACCTTGACGCCGAGCTCGCGCACGAAATGCATGTCGTGCTCGACGACGATCACCGAATGGTCGCGCGCGATGTCCTTCAGCAGGCGTGCGGTTTCTTCGGTCTCCGCGTCGGTCATGCCGGCGACCGGCTCGTCGACGAGCAAGAGCTTCGGGTCCTGTGCCAGGAGCATGCCGATTTCGAGCCACTGCTTCTGGCCATGGCTGAGATTGGCGGCAAGCTCGTCGCGCTTATCCCCCAACCTGATGATGCCGAGGATGTCGTCGATGCGCCGCGTCTCGGCGGCCGAGCGGCTGTGGAACAAAGCCGGGAAGATCGAGCGCGGCCCTTTCAGCGCCAGCATCAGATTGTCCTCAACGCTGTGGCTCTCGAAGACCGTCGGCTTCTGGAATTTGCGGCCAATGCCCATCATGGCAATCTCGGCCTCGTCATGCCTTGTGAGGTCGACTTGGCCGTCGAAGAACACTTCGCCCTCGTCCGGCCGCGTCTTGCCGGTGACGATATCCATCATCGTCGTCTTGCCGGCGCCGTTGGGCCCGATGATCGCCCGCATCTCACCCTTGTCGAGCACCAGCGACAGATTGTTGATGGCGCGAAAACCGTCGAAGGAAACCGAGACGCCGTCGAGATAGAGGATGGTGGTCGACTTGCTCATGACCGTTTCACTCCGCCGGCTGCGGCTCGGGGCCGGAGGACCAAGCGCCTGGCGTCCTCGCCGCCGAGCGCACGATCTTGACTGAAGGCTCTTCCGGATCGACGCCGGCTTCCGCGGCGAGCGAGGCGGTGCGCAATGCCCTGGCCTTGCCGCGCCAGCCATCCCAGGTGCCGACGACACCCCTGGGCAGGAACAAAGTGACGGCGACGAACAGCCCGCCCAAGGCGAACAGCCAGAATTCCGGCAGCACACCGGTGAACCAGGATTTGCCGGCATTGACGAGCAGCGCGCCGATGATCGGGCCCACGATGGTGCCGCGCCCGCCGACGGCGGTCCAGATCACAACCTCGATCGAATTGGAAGGTTCGAACTCGCCGGGGTTGATGATACCGACCTGCGGCACGTAGAGCGCGCCGGCGATGCCGGCCATGATCGCCGAGACGGTGAAGGCGAACAGCTTGACGTTCTCGGCCCGCCAGCCGAGGAAGCGGGTGCGACTTTCGGCGTCGCGCACTGCCATCAGAAGCTTGCCGTATTTGGAACGAACGATCGCTGCGGTGACGAAGACCGCGAGCGCCAGCGTGATCGCGCTCGCCGCGAACAGGGCCGAGCGCGTCGCGTCGGCCTGCACGTTGAAGCCGAGAATGTCCTTGAAGTCTGTCAGGCCGTTGTTGCCGCCAAAACCCATGTCGTTGCGGAAAAACGCAAGCAGCAGCGCATAGGTCATCGCCTGGGTGATGATCGACAAGTACACACCGGTGACGCGGCTGCGGAAGGCGAACCAGCCGAACACGAAAGCGAGCAGGCCGGGCCCAGCCAGCACCATCGTTGCCGCAAACCAGAAATGATCGAAGCCGTACCAGAACCAGGGCAGCTCCTTGTAGTTCAGGAACACCATGAAGTCGGGCAGGATCGGATTGCCATAGACGCCGCGCGAACCGATCTGGCGCATCAGATACATGCCCATCGCATAGCCGCCGAGCGCGAAGAAGGCGCCATGGCCGAGCGAGAGGATGCCGCAATAGCCCCAGACCAGATCGAGCGACAAGGCGAGCAGCGCATAGCAGAGATATTTGCCGACAAGCGCCACGATATAGGGCGGCACGTAGAGCGCGCTCGACGAGGGGACCGCGAGATTGAGCAGCGGTACAATGACGGCGGCCGCAAGCAGGACGAAGATCGTGACGGCGATGCGGCGGTCGGCACCGAATAAGCGCTGCGTGATCATGCTTCCACCGCCCTGCCCTTCAGCGCGAACAGGCCGCGCGGGCGTTTCTGGATGAAAAGGATGATCAGCACCAGCACGACGATCTTGCCGAGCACGGCGCCGGCATAAGGCTCGAGGAACTTGTTGACGATGCCGAGCGAGAAGGCGCCGACCAGCGTGCCCCAGAGGTTGCCGACGCCGCCGAAGACGACGACCATGAAACTGTCGATGATGTAGCCGCGGCCGAGATTGGGCGAGACGTTGTCGATCTGGCTGAGCGCGACGCCGGCTATGCCGGCGATGCCGGAGCCGAGCGCAAAGGTCAGCGCGTCGACCCACGGCGTCCTGATGCCCATCGAGGCGGCCATCCGGCGGTTTGCGGTGACAGCGCGCATCTGCAACCCCCAGGGCGTGCGCTTCATGACGTAGAGCAGCACAGCAAAGACCGCGAGAGCGAAGACCAGGATCCACAGCCGGTTCCAGGTGATAGCCAGCTGGCCGATATCGAACGAGCCCGACATCCACGACGGATTGCCGACCTCCTGGTTGGTCGGCCCGAAGATGGTGCGCACCGCTTGCTGCAGGATCAGCGAGACGCCCCAAGTGGCCAGAAGCGTCTCCAGCGGGCGGCCATAGAGGAAGCGGATGATGCCGCGCTCGATGGCAAGGCCAACCAGCGCGGCGACGAGGAAGGCGAGCGGCAGCGCGATGACCAGCGACCAGTCGAACAGGCCGGGGAAAGAGGTGCGGATGACCTGCTGGACGACGAAGGTGGTGTAGGCGCCGAGCATCACCATCTCGCCATGCGCCATGTTGATGACGCCCATGACGCCGAAGGTGATGGCGAGCCCGATCGCGGCGAGCAGCAGCACCGATCCGAGCGAGATGCCGTACCAGATGTTCTGGCCGGCATCCCAGAGCGCCAGCGTCGAGTTGATATGTCCGATGGCCGCCGTCGCGGCATCCTTGACCGCGCCCTGAGCGCTGGCCTCGACCGAGGTCAGCAACGACAGCGCGTCACGGTCGCCGCGCGCCGCGACGACAGAGATCGCAGTCAGCTTGTCGGCTTCCGGCTTATCGGAAACGAGAATTGAGGCGGCGCGGGCCTGCTCGAACAGGACCTTGACTGCAGGATCGGCCTCGGCGGCGATGGCGGCATCGAGCGGCTCGATGTTCGCCGCATCGGGCGTCTTGAACATGGTCGCCGCGGCGGCGAGGCGCACGGCAGCATCCTTGGCGCGCAGCGTCAGCGTGCCCAGCACATCGCGGATCGTACGGCGCAGGCCATTGTTGACCTTGATCTTGGTGAGGTCGGCCTTGGCGGCGTCGGCTGCCTTCTCGCCGCTTAGCGGATCGAGCAGTTCGATACCCTCGCCGGCCTCCTTGCCGACGAAGACCTGGGAATCGGCCTTGCGGACATAGAGATTGCCGTCGGCCAGCGCCGAGAGCGGCCGTTCGACGGCCGGATCGCCGCTCGCGGCCAGCTCGCGCACCACGCCCTCCGTGGCGGAGAAATTGGTGGCTGTCGCGAATTTGGCGATCGCGGCGCGCAGATCGCTCTCGGCGGCGCTCGACGGCAACAGGCTTGCCATCGTCAGCAGCAGCATCAGGCCGATCGCACGCAGCAGGATCATCGTCTTCGAGCAGTTCTCAAAGGTTGGAGGTTTCTGCCCGGGCGGACCGAAAAAGCCCGCCCGGGCCGCGGTCTCGGATCGTGGGGCCACACCGCGATCCGATAGACCTGGGAGGTCACGGACCAACGTCCGGACCGTGATCAGTTGGTGCCCTTGCCGCCGCACTTGCCGGTGGCGACGTTGAAGTTGCCGCAGCTGAGCGGGGCGCGCCAATCGGAGATCAGGTCCTTCGAGTCCGGCAGGTAGTCGGACCACTCGTCGCCCATCACCAGGCCCGGCGTCTGCGAGACGGTCTCGAACTGGCCGTCGGCCTGGATCTCGCCGATCAGCACCGGCTTGGTGATGTGGTGGTTCGGCATCATGGTCGAATAGCCGCCGGTGAGGTTCGGCACCGAGACGCCGACCATGGCGTCGATGACCTTGTCCGGATCGGTGGTGCCGGCCTTCTCGACCGCCTTCACCCACATGTTGAAGCCGATATAGTGGGCTTCCATCGGGTCGTTGGTGGTGCGCTTGTCGTTCTTGATGAACTTGTGCCAGTCGTCGATGAACTTCTTGTTCTCGGGCGTGTCGACGCTCTCGAAATAGTTCCAGGCGGCGAGATGACCGACCAGCGGACCGGTGTCGAGGCCGGCCAGTTCTTCCTCGCCGACCGAAAACGCCATGACCGGGATGTCCTCGGCCTTGATGCCCTGGTTGCCGAGTTCCTTGTAGAACGGCACGTTGGCGTCGCCATTGACCGTCGACACGACCGCCGTCTTCTTGCCGGCCGAGCCGAACTTCTTGATCGCCGAGACCTCGGTCTGCCAGTCGGAGAAGCCGAACGGCGTATAGTTGACCATGATGTCCTCGGCAGGCACGCCCTTCGATTTCAGGTATGCTTCAAGGATCTTGTTGGTGGTGCGCGGATAGACATAGTCGGTGCCTTCGAGCACCCAGCGCTTCACCGAGCCGCCATCGGCGCTCATCAGGTAGTCAACGGCCGGAATGGCCTGCTGGTTCGGGGCGGCGCCGGTGTAGAAGACGTTGCGCTCACTCTCCTCGCCCTCATACTGGACCGGGTAGAACAGGATGTTGTCGAGCTCCGAGAACACCGGCAGCACCGATTTGCGCGACACCGAGGTCCAGCAGCCGAACACCGCCGCCACCTTGTCCTTCGAGATCAGCTCTCGCGCCTTTTCGGCAAAGAGCGGCCAGTTGGACGCCGGATCGACGACGACTGCCTCGAGCTTCTTGCCGAGCAGGCCGCCCTTGGCGTTCTGCTCCTCGATCAGCATCAGCATGACGTCCTTCAGCGTCGTCTCCGAAATCGCCATGGTGCCCGACAGCGAATGGAGGATGCCGACCTTGATCGTGTCGTCGGCCGCCTTGGCGGGTGCCGACATCGACAGGCCGGCAGCGATCACGCCGGCCGAAAACATTTTTGTTATTGTCGAGAAATTACCCCTCATGTTCCACGCTCCCACGCTGGTTGTTTTGCATCGCAACATAACGGTGCAAGCGACGTGCCAGACGCTGAAGCGCAGCGACAAATAGTGGGATAATGAAGCGTTTACAGTCAGTTATCCTATAGCCGCCGAACATTTCGCGCTGCTGTGGCGCGCGAAGGCTGAGAAAAGTTTACGCAATGCTGCCTAGATTTTGCCCAAATGGTAAAAATGCTCAAACTTTAATCTGCCCTGGATGCGACCCGTTTGGCGCCTGTTGCGGGCCGACGGCAAAATGGGGCAAGGTCGCCGCGCAAACGAGCGACGTCATGGCCTTCCGCTTCTTCCTGAGTTTCCTGCTTCTCATGTCCGCCGCCGGCAGCGCCCGCGCCGACTTCGCCGAAGGCAAGCTGCCGGACGGCGTCTATCACTGCGAGATCTATCTGCTCGGCCTCTTCCTCAACCTCGGCGACATCACCATCAAGGGCAATGTCTATAGCGGCCCGATGACTTTCGGCACCTCGGGAACATACAACTACCAGATGGACGCCAATGGCGAGATCAGCTGGCTCGGTCCGCTTGGCGGCTACACCAGCGGCGGAAACTCGATCTCGCTGACCCAGGCGACGCTGGATGATCCGAACGCGCCCTCCTTCGATATCATCATGAAGCAGCAGGAGGGCGCCTTCACCGCCTCGACCTGCACCAGGAAGTAGCGGCGGCACCGTCCGCTTTTGCCGTCGCGGCACGCCCTCTCATGTCATCCGGATGTTGCCGAAGCGGCTTAGGCAGCGCATGTCGTCCACATCCACCTCGAGAGGCAGACACGATGGCCAACTCTCCGTCTTCACCCTCCCCTGTCATTCGCGACGTGATCGCCGCGCGCGTCTCGCGCCGCGAGCTCCTCAAAGGGGCCTCGCCTCCGGCGCATTGATTGCCGGCGGCAGCTTCGTCGGCTCCTTGTTTGCCGGCGAAACACATGCCGCTGCAGCCCTTTCCACGCTCGGCTTTCCGGAGCTGAAGCGGGTCTACGGCAAGACCCACGCCGCCGCCGAAGGTTACGAGACGACCATCGTCGCGCGCTGGGGCGATCCGCTTGCGGCCGGCCTGTCCGAATTCGACGGCAACAAGGTCGCGGCGGAAGAGCAGGAGAAGCGGTTCGGCTATAATTGCGACTACATCGCCTTCATGCCGCTGCCCAAGGGTTCGGTGAATTCCGACCACGGCCTGCTCTGCGTCAACAATGAGTACATTTCGCCGAACGTGATGTTCCCCGGCATGACTGAGGACGATGCCGGCAAGACGATGACCAGGGAACAGGTCGATCTCGGCCTCGCCGCGATGGGCCATTCGATCGTCGAAGTGATGCTCAAGGACGGCAAGTGGGCAACCGTCGAGGACAGTCCGCTCAACCGCCGCATCACCGCCAACACCGAGATGGTCGTCTCCGGCCCCGTTGCCGGCCACGCGCTGATGCAGACCTCGGCCGACACGACTGGCGCCAAGGTGCTGGGCACCAGTTACAATTGCAGCGGCGGCGTCACGCCCTGGGGCACGGTACTGACTTGCGAGGAAGGCGTTTCCGATCTCTTCGGCGGCGATCCGAAGAAGGCGCCGACCGCCGACATCCTCGACCGCTACGGCTTCGACGGTTCCGACATCTACGGCCGCGGCCGCTTCCATGACCGATTCAACATCGACAAGGAGCCGAACGAGCCGAACCGCTTCGACTGGGTTGTCGAGATCGACCCCTACGATCCGCAGTCGAACCCGGTGAAGCGCACCGCGCTCGGCCGCATGTCGCATGAGGCCTCGACTGTCGTTCGCAACAAGGACGGCCGTATCGTCGTCTATATGGGCGACGACGACTATTTTGAGTACATGTACCGCTTCGTCTCGGCAAAAGCTTACGACGCCGCGAACCCCGCCTCCGGCAAGGATCTTCTCGACGATGGCGTGCTCTCGGTGGCGCGTTTCGACGCCGACGGCGCGATGAGCTGGCTGCCGCTGGTCCACGGCCAGGGCAAGCTCACCGCCGAGAACGGCTTTGCCGACCAGGCCGAGGTGCTTCTGAAGACCCGCCTTGCCGCCGACGCGCTTGGCGCGACGCCGATGGACCGGCCGGAGGATATCGAGACCAATCCGGTCACCGGCCGCGTCTACGCCGTCATGACCAAGAACAAGAAGCGCGACGAATCCAAGGTCAATCCGGCCAACACGCGGCCGGAAAACCTCTGGGGTCATATCGTCGAATTGATCCCGCCCGGCGGCGACGGCCCTGACGCCGATCACGCCGCCGACAAATATGCCTGGGACTTGTTCGTGCTCTGCGGCAATCCCAAGGACGCCAAGGTTGGCGCCACCTTCCACCCCGACACCTCGGACAATGGCTGGTTCGTCTGCCCCGACAACATCACCTTCGATCCGGCCGGCCGGCTGTGGGTGGCTACAGACGGCGCCAACGACTTCGACCTGCCTGACGGCGTCTACGGCGTCGACACCGAGGGCGCGGCGCGCGGCCTGCCGAAACTGCTCTTCACCTGCCCGCATGGCGCGGAAGCGACCGGGCCCTGCTTCACGCCCGACGGCACGACGCTGTTCCTCTCGGTCCAGCACCCGTCCGAAGACGCCGAGTCGCTCGACAAGGCGCAGTCGCTGTGGCCCGACTTCAAGGACGGCCAGCCGCCGCGGCCTTCGGTCGTCGCCATCCGCCGCAAGGACGGCCAGCCGGTCGGCGCCTGAGCATCGGAGCAGCGGCATAAAAAAGGCGCGGAACCCGGTCAGGTCCCGCGCCAGCAGGCAGTCGGGGAGGACTAAGCAATTCCAGGAAAAGTGCGTAGCGGTTTTCCGTCCGGAATTGCGTAACAAAGAGCGGATCGGCGATTACGCCGAACCGCCCTAAATGCTTCTCGCCGACATCTGGGCGGCGATGTAGTCGGCCTGGCGGATGGCCAGCGACACGATCGTCAGCGTCGGATTTTCGGCGCCGCCGGTGGTGAACTGGCTGCCGTCGGAGACGAACAAGTTCTTGATGTCGTGCGTCTGGCCGTGCTTGTTGACGACGCCGTCGGCCGGCTTCTCGCTCATCCGGTTGGTGCCGAGATTGTGGGTCGAGGGATAGGGCGGCGTCGGGAAGGTTCGGGTCGCTCCAACGGCTGCGTAGAGCGCCTGGCCCTGCTTGTAGGCGTGATGGCGCATCGCTGTGTCGTTGGCATGGTCGTCGAAATGGACGTCAGCGATCGGCATGCCGTGCTCGTCCTTTTCGTCCTTGTGCAGCGTGATGCGGTTCTCCTCGCGCGGCATGTCCTCGCCGACGATCCACAGCCCCGCCATATGATCGTAATGGTCGAGCGCCGTGGTGAAGGAACGGCCCCAGCCGCCGGGATTGAGGAAGGCGGCCATGAACGGCAGGCCGAGCGATAGCGTCTCCATCTCGTAGCCGCCGACGAAGCCGCGTGACGGATCGTGCCGCGCCTCGTCGCGGATGATGCCGGCCATCGTGGTGCCGCGATACATATGCACCGGCTTGTCGAAGACGGCGTAAACCGACCCGGTCGTGTGGCGCATGTAGTTCTTGCCCACCTGCCCCGACGAATTGGCAAGCCCGTGCGGGAACTTGCTCGATTCGGAATTGAGCAGCAGGCGCGGGCTCTCGATCGAGTTGCCGGCGACGGCGACGATGCGGGCCTTCTGCTCCTGCAGCTTGCCGTCCTTGTCGGCATAGACGACGCCCGTCACCTTGCCGCTGGCGTCGTGGTTGATCTTGATGACCATGGAATTGGGCCGGACTTCGAGATGGCCGGTCGCTTCGCCTTTCGGAATCTCGGTGTAGAGCGTCGACCATTTGGCGCCCCATTTGCAGCCCTGGAAGCAGAAGCCGGTCTGCTGGCAGGAATTGCGGTCGTCGCGCTGCACCGAATTGATGGCCATGTTGCCGGTGTGGCATTCCTTGTAGCCGAGCTTGTCTGCGCCGGCCTTGAGCACCTTGAAGTTGTTGTTGCCGGGCAGCCGCGGCCAGTCGTTGGTGCCGGTGACGCCCATCTTGGCTTCGGCCTTGGCGTAGTAGGGCTCCATCTCGGCAAGCGTTACCGGCCAGTCGAGAAGGTTCGCGCCCTTCACCTTGCCGTAGGTCGAAAGCGTCTTGAATTCATGCTCCTGGAAGCGCAGCGACGCGCCCGCCCAGTGCGTGGTCGAGCCGCCGACCGACTTGACGATCCAGGCCGGCAGGTTCGGGAAATCCTTCGCCACGCGCCAGTCGCCGGAGGTGGTGCGCTTGTCCTTCCAGGCGAGTTGGGTGAAGGAGTCCCACTCGTCATTGATGAAGTCCTCATATTCGTGGCGGGCGCCCGCTTCCAGGATGACGACGTCGATGCCCTTCTGCGCAAGCTCGTTGCCGAGCGTGCCGCCGCCGGCGCCCGAGCCGATGATGACGACCACGCCGTCGTTCTTGAGATCAAATTGTGCTGCCATGGTTTCCTCCCATGAAATCGGTCAAAGCGGTTCAATCGGTCAAAAGCGGTTCGGGACAGAGCGGCTCAGAGCCACTCGATGTCGTTGAAGCCGCGCGCGATGTAGCCGCCCTTGGAGTAGGATTCGCCCTCGTAACCGAAGATCGGCCAAACCTCCTTCTGGTTGTAGAGGCTGACGACAAGGCCGCCGCGAACCGCCTGGAAGAACGGCGTCGTCTCGATCTCCTTGAGCAGGGCGACCCGCTGCTCCTCCCAGCCGAGCCCGCGATAGCCGCTACTGCCGGCCTTTTTGTCGAGATCGGCTATGCCTTTTTCGATCAGTTCCTTGTGAGCCGGATCCTTGGCGGCCGTCTCGTCATGGCCTTTGACGGCGATGGCGTAATATTTGTCCGGCACCTGATCGTGCGGATAGATGTCGCGCGCCACCTGGATCAGCGTCGCCATCGTCTCCGGCTTCAGCGCCGAGGTTTCCAGCCCCCAGGCATGTTCGGGGCTGATGACGGCGCTGCCGGAAATGATGAGCAGCGCGCCGGCGCCGCCGCGCTTGAGAAGCTCGCGCCGCGAAAGGCCAGGCTTTCTCTCATGCGGCTGCCTTTCATAGATCGTGACCATAGTTTCCTCCCTGCTTGCTGTTCGCACTTGGCGAGTGCCGTTGCTGGCGCCGCACCGGTCCGCGCGGCATTTGTCCCCTATTGGAAGCGCCCTCCCCGCTGCAGGACCTCGATCTTGTAGCCATCGGGGTCCTCGATGAAGAAAAAGCGCGCAATCAGGGCTCCGTCGCGGTTGAACTCCACGATCTTCTTCGGATTGAATCCGAGCGCGCCGAGCCGGTCGTGCTCGCTGTCGAGATCGGCGACGGAAACCGCCAGATGGCCGTAGCCGTCGCCGAGCGCATATGGCTCCGTGCGGCCCTTGTTCACGGTCAGTTCGACCTCGAACGCAGCATCCGCATTGCTGAGATAGATGAGCGTGAAAGTCTCGAAATCGAGCCGCTGAGCGACATCGAGACCGAAGGCCTTGTTGTAGAAATCGACGGACCGGGTCTCGTCGAGAACCCGGATCATGGTGTGGATCGCCTTCGCCAAATCGGACTCCGCAGCTTTGGTGCTCTGGAAAACGATTATGCGCGCCGGCAAAAAAAGGTGGTGGCAGCCGATTACCACGCATACGGCTGGAAAACGGCTAGTCTCGCGCCGGTTCTAGTGCATGTCGCGCAAAAGTGTGCAGCGGTTTTGCGAAAACGACATGCATAAAAACAAAGGCTTGAAGCGCGTCGCCTGAATCCGTGCAGCGCGACGCGCTTTAAGGACGAAAGTCCGATTGCCGCGGCCGGCGGTCGGGTCGAAGATGAAAGACGCAGGCAGTGTTCAGGAGGCGCCAAGCAGGTCAAATCGGCGCCCAAGACCAACAAGAATGGGAGGTAACGATGTGCAGAGTCTTTGCCGGACAGGATCCGGAAGGCTACCGGCAGATCAATCGGTCGATCCGCATAGACGGGCATTCGACGAGCATCCAGCTCGAGGCGACGTTCTGGGCGCTCCTCGACGAGATCGCCGAGAGCCAAGGCCTGACGACACCCAAATTCATCTCGACGCTCTATGACGAGGCGATCGAGATCAATGGTCAGATTCCCAACTTCGCTTCGATGCTGCGCACGACCTGCGCGCTCTATCTGCGCGGCCACCGGCCAACGGTGCAAGAGCAGGCAGAGCTCAAGCGCGAAGCCGCCTAGTTTGCCGCGGCAATTTCCAGCGCCAGGCGCGTCATGTCGGTGAACAGTGCCTGGCGTTCGGAATAGTCGGTCTGCTCGTCCGTGACGACGTGGTCGACCACGGTAAGCAGCGACAGCGCGCGCGCGCCGAACCGCGCCGAGATGCGGTAGAGCGCGCTGGTTTCCATATCGACCGCCAGCGCGCCGAGCGCCCTGGGCTCGTCGAACCGGGCGCGGCCGTCGGGATGATGGAAGACGTCGCTGCAGACCGTCAGCCCGGCGCTGCAGGCGATACCGAGATCGGCGGCCCGCTGCAGCGCCAGTTCATGGAGCGCCTGATCAGGCCCCGCCGGCTGATAAAGCCCGAACACCTGCCCGCTGATGGCCCCTTCGGCGCGCACAGCGCTGGAAACGACCAGGCCCCGCAACGGAACCTCCTCCGACAGCGCGCCGCATGTTCCTGTGCGGATCAGCGTCTTCACGCCATGATAGTCCAGCAGCTCATGGGCATAGATCAGGAAGGACGAGACGCCGATACCGGTCGCCTGGATGCTGACCGGCTTGTCGCGGAACCGGCCGGTGAAGCCAAGGGCGCCCCGGCGGCGATTGACGCAGCGCGGCGCCTCCAGAAAAGTCTCCGCCATCCATTGCGCGCGCTCGGGGTCGCCGGGCAGCAGCACCGTTTCGGCATAATCTCCCCTGCCCGCCTCGATGTGCGGCGTCACGCGCTATCACCCCCATGACAGGACCCATCCGGTCTCCATCATGGCAGGGTCGCAGCAATGTGCAAGCGATAGCTGTTTTAGGATTCCAGCACGTCCTTGACGATCGTCGCCAGTTGCTTGAGCGAGAAGGGCTTGGGCAGGAAGCCGAAATGCGCGTCGGCCGGCAGGTTTCTGGCGAAGGCGTCCTCGGCATAGCCGGAAACGAAGACGAACTTGATGTCTGGCTGCCGCTTGCGCAGCTCGCCGAGCAGCGTCGGGCCGTCCATTTCCGGCATCACCACATCGGACACGACAATGTCGACCTTGCCGCCGAGGGCCTCGAAGACCTCCAGCGCCTCGACGCCGGAAGACGCCTCGTGCACCGTGTAACCGCGCGAGGTCAGCGCCCGCACGCCGCCCATGCGAACGGCATCCTCGTCCTCGACCAGAAGCACTGTTGCCGAGCCGGACAGGTCTTTTGCGATGTCGACCGGCTTTGCGGGCACCGAAGCCGCTGCCGTCTCGCCTGCCTCGACAACCTTCTTTGCCTCCGCGACATGGCGCGGCAGGAAGATGCGGAACACCGTTCCCTTGCCGACCTCGGAATCGCAATAGATGAAGCCGCCCGTCTGCTTGATGATGCCATAGACCATCGAGAGGCCAAGGCCCGTTCCTTTGCCGACCTCCTTGGTGGTGAAGAAGGGCTCGAAGATCTTCTTCAGCACGTCCGGCGCGATGCCGCTGCCGGTGTCCTCGACTTCGACCAACACATAATCGGCCGGTGTGAGCTCCCGGTAGCCGAAGGACTTGCACTCCTCGGTCGCGACATTGCGGGTGCGCACCGTAAGATCGCCGCCGACGGGCATCGCGTCGCGCGCGTTGACGGCGAGATTGACCACCACCTGCTCGAACTGGCCGATATCGACCTTGACCGGCCACAGATCGCGGCCGTGGTCGATCTTCAGCCTGATGTCGTTGCCGACCAGGCGGGCAAGCAGCATCCGCAGATCGGCGAGCACATCGGTCAGGTTGAGGACTTCCGGCCGCAAGGTCTGCTTGCGCGAGAAGGCGAGCAATTGCCTGACAAGCGACGCCGCGCGGTTGGCGTTCTGCTTGATGTTCATGATGTCGGGGAAGGACGGGTCCGACGGCCGGTGGTTGGTGAGCAGAAGGTCCGATGCCATGATGATGGCTGTGAGCACGTTGTTGAAGTCGTGCGCGATGCCGCCGGCAAGCTGGCCGACCGCCTGCATCTTCTGGCTCTGCGCCATCTGGCCCTCGAGCGCCTTCTGCTCGGTGGTCTCGACGGCGTAGACGATTGCCGACTCTTCCGCTCCCTCGCCGGCGCCGTCGGCGACCGCATTGACGTAGAAGCGGATGTGGCGCTCCTCATGGCCGGGCAGCAGCGAGTCGATCGGCTCGATATTGGCCTGCCGCTGCCGCGCCTTCTCGAAGGCGGCGGCGAAGGCCGGCCGGTCGCGCTCATGCACCACCGTCTCGAAGCGCACGCGCCGGTCGACCGCGTCGCGGTCGACCACGGACGAAAACAGCGATAGGAATGGCGCGTTGGTGCGCAGGATGCGCCCGCCGGGATCGACGCCGGCTATCGCCATCGGCGTCGAGTTGAAGAAGCGGGTGAAGCGGACCTCCGAGGCGCGAAGGTCCGCGGAAGCATCCTCACCCTGGGTGCGGTTGAGCACGATGGTGCGGGTCGGCCCGTTCACCCCTTCGCGGCTTGCCGAAACGCGATGCATGAAGCGGACCGGCAGCGCCTGGCCGCTCATTGTCGTGAGATCGAGGTCGATGACGGCATTGCGCGTGGTGCCGGGATCCGCCTTGACCGAGCGGACGAGCGCCATGCCGTCACCGGCGACGATCTCCGGCAGCGTGACCGCGCCCGGGGTGAAGCTGGCAAGGTCGATGCCCAGCCATTCGGCCAGCGTGGCGTTGATATAGGTGACGCGGCCTTCCTGGTCGGCCGAGAAAAAACCTGCCGGCGCGTGGTCGAGATGGTCTATCGCCTTCTGCAGATCGAGGAAGAAACGCTCCTGTTCCGCCCGCTCCTGCGAGATGTCGGCGATCTGCCAGGCAAGCATCGGCAGCCGCTGGCCCGGCACGTTGAAGGCACGGGCGCGGGCGCGATACCAGCGCGCGCCGGGCTCGGCTCCTGGCTTGATCGATTGCGCCAGGCGGAATTCACCGTCGCCGGCCTGGCCGTCACGCAGGCCAGAGGCCAGCCGGTAGATGGTCATCGAAGCCTCGGGAACATCCGAAAGCAGCCCCTCGACCGTCTTGAGGTCCGTCGCCGAAGCTGCGCCCGTCATGTCGGCATAGGCCCGGTTGGCGTAGATAACGCGACCCTTGGTGTCGGTGACCAGCAGACCCTGCGACATTGAATCGACAAAGGCTTTCGACAACTCGTCGCCGGTCGAGCGCGGAGCGATCTGCACGAAGCCGATCGCCGTCGCGAACAGAAAGCCGACGCCGATCATGGC
This sequence comes from Mesorhizobium dulcispinae, assembly GCF_033977345.1. Taxonomy (NCBI): domain Bacteria; kingdom Pseudomonadati; phylum Pseudomonadota; class Alphaproteobacteria; order Hyphomicrobiales; family Phyllobacteriaceae; genus Mesorhizobium; species Mesorhizobium dulcispinae. Next base: position 54,593 of record NZ_JAVIIY010000002.1, on the reverse strand, counting down.
GAGCACGCCAAGCATGCCGAGCAGGAACGGATCGCCGAGGCGCTCGCGGAACAAGCCGAAGACGACCGCGGCGCCGGTCAAGACGACGATGAAGATGATGAGCCTGGCGACGGCGCCCGGACGCGTGTTTTGGTCGACGATCGGTACCGGATAGAAATCGCCGCGCGTTTCCTTGGCCATGTGCCCCCTGCTCGTGATTCCGATGCCCCGACACCCGCGAACGGCCGGTTGAATCACATTCTCCTGTAGCGGAAAAGGCCCCGACGGCAAATGTCCGATAAAATCAACGATTCATGTTTCAAACTGTTCACGATGGGTGATGCCGCCTTGCGGCGGCTAGTCCCTAAGGTCTAGTGTCGCGTCACTTCAAAGGCGATTGGGTGCACCGATGCTGCAGTGGCTGGATAGCGTGGCGGGTCCGGGTTATGTCGCTGCAATCCTGTGGACGTTCGCAGCCCTTATCCTGCTGGTCGTCGTCCTCCTCGTCATCAAGGTGGTCCGCAACCTGACTTTCGGCACCTTCGTTGCCGGCGGCAGGAACCGCAAGACGCGGCTCGCCGTCATGGACGCCACCGCCGTCGACAGCCACCGCCGGCTGGTGCTGGTGCGGCGCGACGATATCGAACACCTGATCCTGATCGGCGGCCCGACGGATGTCGTGGTCGAACGCGACATTAGGCTGGCGGCGCCCCGCCGCCCGGCGCTGACCGGCGACAGCGGCCAGCAGCAGGCTGCCGCGCCGCGCCCGCGCGCGCCGCAGCCTGCACCTGCACCGGCGAGGCAATCTCCGGTGCCAGCCCCTGCTCCAGTCACCGAGTCCACGGCGCGTCCGCGCACGGTGACCTCTGCGCCCGGTCCGGTGGCCCCGAGCCAGCCGACCGCGAAAGTCATGCCGCTCCCTGCCTATGGAACGCCGAATGGCAGCGGCCGGCATGCCCCGCCGCCCCCCTCCAACGACACGATCGACGATACGCTGATGAACGAACTCGAAGCATCGCTGGACGAGCAGCACCCCAAACCGGCAAGCAGCAAGCCGGCGGCGAAGCCTTCGCTCGATGACGAGATGACCAAGCTTCTCGGCGAGCTGGCCAACCACAAACGCTGACCCCGGCGATACTCGACTGACAGTCTGCAGTTTTATCGACCCGGAAGTGTCCGCGGCAGGTGAGTTCCAGGCCTATCTCGCCGGCACCACGCATCCCCGGCGCGTGATGGCACTGGACGAGGTGGCGAACACGGCGGTCTTCATTGCCTCGGACCGGGCAAGCGGGATGACGGGAACCACCGTGAACCTGTCGATTGGTGCCTTGGGCGAATAGCCGCTGGCCGACCCCGCAGCCTTTGACAAGGTGGCCGAAAACAAAAATGGCCGGAAAACCCGGCCGTTTTCAAACTCTATGCCTGCCTGCCCGCGTCAGTCGTCGCGGTAGACCTTCTCGCGGCGCTCGTGGCGCTCCTGCGCCTCGATCGACAGCGTCGCGATCGGGCGGGCGTCGAGCCGCTTCAGCGCGATCGGCTCGCCGGTTTCCTCGCAATAGCCGTAGGTGCCTTCGTCGATGCGCTGCAGCGCGGAATCGATTTTCGAGATGAGCTTGCGCTGGCGGTCGCGGGCGCGCAGTTCGATGGCTCGGTCGGTTTCGGAAGAGGCGCGGTCGGCGAGGTCGGGGTGGTTGGCGTTTTCTTGCTGGAGGATTTCGAGGGTTTCACGCGCTTCGCGAAGGATATCGTTCTTCCATGTGATAAGCTTCTGACGGAAGTATGATTTCTGCCGTTCGTTCATGAACGGCTCGTCTTCGGAGGGTACGTAATCGGCGGTAACGATGTCGTTCATTCGACTCACCCAACAACCCCAAATTTGGCGCCTATATATTCGCGGACAAGGGGCTGCACAAGCGCAAACGATAACAGTTTCACGCATTTGTTAGTCTTCACAGCAGCAGGCATTCGCGACGGCCATTCTCAACGGTCGGGATCGAATTCATCAGCGATTCGGCGCGGTTGCGCGTCGTATGCCATTGTGCACGACACCGTTCTGGTGACTAATCGCCAAAACGCTCAGCGAATTCAGCATAAAGGGGAAGCCGGTTGAGCAGACTTTATCTGTTGAGGCATGCCAAGGCCGGATGGGCGCTGCCCGGGGTGCGCGATTTCGACCGCCCGCTCGACGAATCCGGCATGGCCGACGCCGAGGTGATGGGCGCCGCCATGCGGGCCCGCAACTACGTGCCGGACGTCACGCTCTGCTCCAATGCCAAGCGGGCGCGGCAGACGCTGGAAGGCCTCGCGGGTCGCACCGACACCGGCCGCGTGCTGTTCTTCGACACGCTCTACAGCGAGGATGCCGCCGGCTACCTCGACATCATCCGCCGGAATGGCGGGGCCGGCTCCTTGCTGGTCATCGGCCACAATCCGATGACGGAGGACCTCGCAATGGCGGTGTCGGGTGACGGCGACGAGACCGCGCGCGGCATGCTCAACCACGGCTTTCCGACCTCCGGGTTAGCCGTCGTGCGTTTTCCCGGCAATCTTGGCGAAGCAGGCCAGGGCAACGGCTATCTCGAAGCCTTTCTCACCCCCGCCGATCTCTGACACCATTTCAAACGCCGTGCCCAAGGCCTATATCGGGCCCTGACGGGCGACCCAGAGGCAGATTTGGCATCATCGCTGACCACTTTCACCGACGAGGCAAGGATTGCGCTCGACACGTTGTCGGGCCGTGCCGCGGGGCTCTTCTCTCCATCGCTGCGCCTGGGCGTCACCGGTCTTTCCCGCGCCGGCAAGACGGTGTTCATTTCCGCCCTCGTGCACAACCTTATCCATGGTGGGCGGCTGCCTCTGTTCGAGGCGCAAAAATCGGGCCGCATCGCCCGCGCCTTCCTCGAGGAGCAGCCGGACGACGCCGTCCCGCGCTTTCAGTACGAGGACCATATCGCTGCCCTGGTCGACGACCGCGCCTGGCCGGATTCGACGCGCGCCATTTCCGAGCTGCGGCTCACCATCGAATACGAGTCGGCCTCCGGCTGGAACCGGCTGTTTTCGGCAGGAAAGCTGTCGGTCGACATCGTCGACTATCCCGGCGAATGGCTGCTCGATCTGCCGCTGCTCGGCAAATCCTTCGCCGATTTCTCGCGCGAGGCTGTCGAGTTGGCGGCACTGTCCGTGCGCTCCGACTTGTCGCAGGGCTGGCTGGCGCTGGCCGCCAAGATCGATCCGGACGCCGACGCCGATGAAATGACCGCGCGCCGTCTCGCCGAAAGTTTCGCGGCCTATCTCAAGGCCTGCAAGCTCGACGAACGCGCGCTATCGACGCTGCCGCCGGGCCGTTTCCTGATGCCGGGTGATCTCGAAGGCTCGCCGGCGCTGACCTTTGCGCCGCTGATGAGGCTGCCGGAGCGACGCCCCCGTTCCGGATCGCTGCACGCGATGATGGAGCGTCGCTACGAGGCCTATAAGACGCATGTCGTAAAACCGTTCTTTCGCGAGCATATCACCCGCCTCGACCGGCAGATCGTGCTGATCGACGCCATGCAGGCGCTCAACGCCGGCCCGGCCGCCATGGCCGATCTGGAGCGGGCCGTCACCGAAATCCTCTCCTGTTTCCGGCCCGGGCGGGGCAACTTCGTCACCGATCTGTTTTCAAGGCGCATCGACCGCATCCTGGTGGCGGCGACCAAAGCCGACCAACTGCACCATGAAAGCCATGACCGGCTGCAGGCGATCGTGCGCAGGCTGGCCGACCGGGCCGTGGCGCGGGCGAACTTCAGCGGCGCCTATGTCGATGTGCTCGCCATGGCGGCGGTGCGTTCGACCCGCGAGGGCACCGTGAAACAAGGCCGCGAGGCATTGCCTGTCATCATCGGCACGCCATTGAACGGCGAGAAGATCAACGGCGAGGCATTCGACGGCAAGGCCGAAACCGCCATATTTCCCGGTGACTTGCCGGAAAAGGTCGATGCAGTGTTCGATGTTTCCGGGCCGCAGGCGGAAAACAATGAACCGGCGATCCGCTTCGTGCGGTTCCGTCCGCCGAAGCTCGAGCGCACGGCCGAAGGCGCCACGCTGTCTTTGCCGCATATCCGGCTTGACCGCGCGCTGCAGTTCCTGATCGGAGATCATCTGGCATGACCCCGCCCCGCAAACCGGCGGCCTTCCGCATCGAGCCCCAGCCGGCGCCCAGACGGGAGGCAAACAGACAGGAGCCGCAACAGAAGCACCGCGCCGACGAACAGGCCGGGCGCAGGCCACGCGCCGCCAGATCCGATGTCGCCGTCGTCATTCCTTCGGAGATCGACATTTTCGACGAGCCGGATATCGAGCAGGCAGCGCCGCCGCCGGCGACCGCCCCAAGGAAACGCTCGCTGCTCGCCCGCCTGTTCTTCGGCGCTCTCGGCGTGCTCGTCTCGCTTGCGGCCGGCCTGTGGACGGACCAGCTCATCCGCGACCTCTTCGCGCGCGCCGAATGGCTGGGCTGGCTGGCGGCCGGCATGGCGGCCATCGCGCTTTTGTCGCTGTTCGTCATCTTGATCCGCGAATTCCTCGCCATCGCCCGCCTTGCCGAAGTCGAGAAGCTGCAGCGGCGGGCCCTGGATGCGGTGGCGCGCGACGACCCCAAAGCCGCCCGCGCCCTGGTCGACGAGCTTTCCGCCTTCGTCGCGGCAAAGCCTGAGACCGCGGCCGGCCGCCGCGCGCTTGCCGAACTGCGCGGAGAGATCATCGACGGCGGCAATCTGGTGCGGCTCGCCGAGACCGAGATCCTGTCGCCGCTTGATGCCCGCGCCAGGACGATGATCCTTGAGGCCGCGAAGCGCGTCTCGCTGGTGACGGCGGTCAGCCCGCGCGCGCTGGTCGACGTCGCCTATGTCGTGTTCGAGGCCGGCAGGCTGATCCGGCGCCTGTCGGAACTCTATGGCGGCCGTCCCGGCACGCTGGGCTTCTTCCGGCTGGCCCGCGGCGTGCTCGCCCATCTGGCGGTGACCGGTTCGATCGCCGTCGGCGACAGTTTCGTGCAGCAGATCGTCGGCCACGGCCTTGCCGCGAAGCTCTCGGCAAAGCTTGGCGAAGGCGTCGTCAACGGCATGATGACCGCGCGCATCGGCATCGCGGCGATGGAAACGACGCGCCCGCTGCCTTTCATCGCGGCAAAGCGACCGGGGCTAGGCGATTTCCTCTCGGCATTGACCTCGTTCGCAACGCGAAAGGAGGGCCAAAGCGAGCATAAGACCGAGAAGTAAGGTAAATGCAGAAACGGTCGCCAGTGACGAAGCATTAACCAATCTTCTTCATGGTCACTCTGGTTCCAACAGCAGACTCGTTCGTGCCGGGTGTTGTCCATGAAAAGCGTAATCTTGTCCTGCGTCATGACCGCTGCGGTCGCCGTGCCGCTCGGCTCTGCCGAAAGGGCCTTTGCAGCAGAGCCCGACAAGCAGTTTTTCCGTTCGGTGGAAGGCAAATGGGTCGGCCCTGGCGAAATCATCGCCGGCAAGTACAAGGGCACGAAATTCACCTGCAATTTCAACGGTTCTACGCCGGACGACAAGGTCGGCATGACACTGGACGGAGACTGCCGGGTTGGTGTCTTTACCCAGAAGATGTCCGCGACCGTCGAACGCCGGGGACGGGATGGTTATAGAGGCACCTTCATGGGCGGTTCGACCGGCAACGGGATGGACATCGTCGGCGGCAATGTCGTCGATCCCCAGAAGGTCGTCTTCACCATCAACCGCAATCAGTTGAACGGCGTCATGCAGGCGCGCGTCCCGGATGACAATTCGATGACCGTGACGGTCGCCGTGCGCGTCAACAAGCAGCTGGTGCCGGTCATCGGCATGAGCCTGAAGCGCATCGACACAGTCGAGGTCGGCTCCATCGCCAAAAACTGAGCAAACGCCTGGGCCAGGCAACAAGAAGGCGACAGCCATTGGCTGCCGCCTTCTTTCGTTTTTGACGAGGTCGCTCAACCCTTGATGGCGGCGGTCACTTCATCATAGGCCTTGCAGGCTTCGTCCAGTGTCGTGGCGTTCTGATATTTCGTCGTCACGGCCTGCACCTTGGCCGTCAGATCGGCCGCCTTGCTCGGATCCTTGGTGATTGCCTCCTGAAGCGCGGCGGCCATGTCCTGCGCCTTCTTGGTGGCGATCTCCTGCGTGCATTCCGGTCCCTTCGAACAGGCCGAAACGGCCAGCGCCGCAACACCGACGGCAACGAGCAAAAACTTCTTCATGTCAGTCATCTCCTCAAAAAAGGCAGCGGCCCATCACCGCTGCCTTCCAATGGCCGAAGCCAGATGTGCCATAACCTTCGATTGTGGCGGCGCGCAACGACCGCGCCGCGTAAACTTGTGTAACGAGGCTGCAACAGGAGTTTGCCGGACGGGCGCCACCTTTGTTTCCTGCCGAGGGCCCTGCCCTTCCTGCCAGGCTCCCTGCCCTTGCCTCTCGGTCCCCCTGCATGCAAGGAGTGCTTCGAGACAACGGGACGACAGGCATGGCGGCTGAAGCATCGAGCAGCGATCTCGTACAGGTGGTGGCGCTGCTTGCTGCCGGCGTGGTCGCCGTGCCGATCTTCAAGCGCATGGGGCTGGGCTCGATCCTCGGCTACCTCGCCGCCGGCGTGGTCATCGGGCCGTTCGGCCTCCGCGTCTTTTCCGAATCGGAAGCCATCCTCCACGTCGCCGAGCTCGGCGTCGTCATGTTCCTGTTCATCATCGGCCTGGAAATGCAGCCGTCGCGGCTCTGGAGCCTGCGCCGCGAGATTTTCGGGCTCGGCGCGCTGCAGGTCGGCGTCTGCGCCATTCTGTTGACGCTGGTCGGCCTGGCCGGGGGCTTTCCGATCGCGCAATCCTTCGTTGCCGGCGCCGGCTTCGTGCTGACCTCGACGGCGATCGTCATGCAACTGCTCGAGGAACGCGGCGAGATCGCCACGCCCAAGGGCCAGCGCATCGTCTCGATCCTTCTGCTCGAAGACCTGACGATCGTGCCGCTTCTGGCGCTGGTCGCATTCCTGGCGCCCGGCGGCGCCGACACCAGCCTGTCCGAACGGCTGACCGAGGTCGGCATCGGCGTCGCGGCGATCGTCGGCCTCGTCGTGGCCGGTCGCTATCTGCTCAACCCGCTCTTCCGCATCCTCGCGGACGCCCGCGCCCGCGAGGTGATGACGGCCGCCGCCCTGCTGGTGGTCCTTGGGTCGGCTTTGGCCATGCAGCTTTCCGGCCTGTCGATGGCAATGGGCGCGTTCCTCGCCGGCGTGCTGCTTTCCGAATCGACCTTCCGCCATCAGCTCGAAGCCGACATCGAGCCGTTCCGCGGCATCCTGCTCGGCCTGTTCTTCCTCGCCGTCGGCATGTCGCTCGACCTCGGCGTCGTCGCCCAGAACTGGCGCCTCGTCGCGATCTACGTCGTCGCCTACATGATCATGAAGGCGCTCGGCATCTACATCGTGGCGCGCATGCTCAGGAGCGGCCACCGCGAGGCGCTCGAACGCGCCGTCTTCATGGCGCAGGGCGGCGAATTCGCTTTCGTGCTCTATTCCTCGGCGGCCTCCGTCGGCATCATCGACGGCCAGGCCAATGCCACGCTCACCGCCATCATCATCATCTCCATGGTGCTGACGCCCTTGGCCATCGTGGCGCTGCGCTACCTCACGCCGCGCGACGAGCAGTCGCTCGAGGGCGTCGACATTGCCGACGGCCTCACCGGCAGCGTGCTGATCATCGGCTTCGGCCGCTTCGGCCAGATCGCCAGCCAGCCGTTGCTTTTGCGCGGCCTCGACGTCTCAATCATCGACAATGAGGTCGAGATGATCCAGGCGGCGGCCGATTTCGGCTTCAAGGTCTATTACGGCGACGGCACGCGGCTCGACATCCTGCACGCGGCCGGCGCAGGCCGGGCGCGCGCCGTGCTGATCTGCGTCGACAAGCCGGACGCGGCCGTGCGCATCGCGCAGCTGATCAAGGCCGAATTCCCGCTGGTCACCATACTGGCGCGCGCCTTCGACCGCGGCACCGCGCTGCAGCTCATCCGCGCCGGCGTCGACTATCAATTGCGCGAGACCTTCGAATCCGCACTGGTCTTCGGCGGCTCGGCGCTGGAGGCGCTGGGCGTCGATCCGGAAGAGGTCGCCGAGGTGATCGAGGACGTGCGCCGCCGCGACGAAGCCCGCTTCGAGACACAGCTCGCCGAAGGCATCCGTGCCGGCCAGCGCTTCCTGAAGGGCAATATCGGCACCCCGATCCCGACACCGCTCACGCAGCCGCGTCGAGCCGGCAGGGCGCTAAACGAAGAGACGGCCGGCGTGCTGAACAAGGCAGAGACGAATAGCTGAGAGGGTAACGCATGGCAGAGCTCGACGCGCGAGCGCTTTCCGTCACAAAATTCTGGCGCGACGCCGGCGAGGACGCCTGGTTCGAGAAGAGCGACGCCTTCGACGCGGATTTCCGCAACCGCTTCCTGGAACTGCACCATGCGACCGCCAGGCGGGAATGCGACGACTGGAACGCGCATGCCGAAGGATCGTTGGCGCTGATGATCCTGCTCGACCAGTTTCCCCGCAACTGCTTCCGAGGCACCGGGCATATGTATGCGACCGATCCACTGGCCAGGCATTTCGCCGACAAAGCGATCGCAGCCGGCCACGACCTGGCCCTCGACGATATCGTCCGCGTCTTCCTCTACCTGCCCTTCGAGCATTCGGAGTCGCTTGCGGATCAGCAGCGCTCGGTCGAACTCACGGCCGCACGGGCGCCGGACTATCTCAAATACGCCGAGGAGCATCTGGAGATCATCCAGCGCTTCGGCCGCTTTCCGCATCGCAACAGGATGCTCGGCCGCGAGACGACGCCCGAGGAGAAGACATTTCTCGATGGCGGTGGCTTCTCTGGCTGATTTTTAACCCAGCCACCACTCCCGGCCCGACGGCAGGCGCTCGATCCCCGACGCGTCGACCGCGCCGAGCCGCTCCGACACGCTTTTGCCGCCGACCGCAAGGTCGGGCGCGATCTCGGCCAGCGGCGCCAGCACGAAGGCGCGCTCCAGCATGCGTGGATGAGGAACCTCAAGTCCGGTCTCGTGGATCACCCGGTCGCCGAACACCAGGATGTCGATGTCGATCAGGCGCGGTCCCCAGCGCTCCTCGCGCACCCGTTTCAACCGCCTTTCGACGTCCAGGCAAAGGTCGAGAAGAGCACGTGGCGACAGCGCCGTTTCGATCGCGGCCGCGGCGTTGAGAAAATCCGGCTGGTCGAGCTTGCCCCAGGGCGGCGTGCGGTAGAGCGAGGAGACGGCGGTGACGCGCGTCCTGTCGTCGCCGTCCAGCATGCGCAGCGCCGCGGCCATGGATTTCGCCGGGTCGCCGAGATTGCCGCCGAGACTGAGATAGACGAGGCTATTGGGGCCAGACAACGGTCACCTCGACATGATCGAGCACGCCCGGCACCGGCGCGTTCGGCTTGCGCACCGTGATCTCGGCTTTCCTGATCTGCGGAAACCGCGCCGCCAGCGCCTTCGCCACTTCCAGCGCCAGCGCCTCGATCAGGAAACGGCGCTGCCCGGTGACGATCTTCTCGATCACCGCGAAGGCGACGCCGTAATTGACGGTGTCTTCGATGGAGTCCTCTTCCAATGGCCGGCTCGGCTCGACGGTCAATTCGGCGTCGACATAGAAACGCTGGCCAAGCGTCTCCTCCTCGTCCAGCACGCCGTGCCGGGCAAAGAAGGCGCAGTTCTTCATGCGGATGACATACATGGTCAGCGTCCGGGCGAAAGTTCGTTCTCTCGCGCCAGCATAGCATCGGCCACCGCAAGCGCGTCCACGTTGATTGCGACATCGTGGACGCGAAAAAGATCGGCCCCTTTGAGCCGCAGGATGACGCTGGTGGCCGCGGTGCCGACCGCGCGCTCGGCAGGCTCGCGCCCCGTGACGCCGCCAATGAAACGCTTTCGCGATGTCCCCGCCATCAGCGGAAAGCCGAGTGCCTGAAGCTCCGAGAACCGCGCCATCAGGTCGAGATTTTCCTCGGTCGTTTCCTTGGCGAAGCCGAAGCCGGCGTCGAGAACGATCTGGCCGTCGGCAACGCCGCCGGCGCGCGCGATCTCCAGCGATTTGCGCAGGAAAAGGAACTGGTCCTCGATCACGTCCGGCAGCTTCTGCCGCTCGCGGCCGGTGTGCATGATGATGAGGCCGGCGCCGGTCTCAACCGCGACGCGCGCAATGCCGGGCTCGCGCTGCAGGCCCCAGACATCGTTGACGATATGCGCGCCGGCGGCGACGGCCCGCCGCGCGGTGTCCTCGCGATAGGTGTCGACCGAGATCAGCGCCTCGCCCGATGCCGCGAGCGCCTCGATGATCGGCAGCACCCGCGCCTGCTCTTCCTCGGCGGTGACCGGGGCAAAGCCTGGTCGTGTCGATTCCCCGCCGATATCGATGACGGCGGCCCCCTCTTCCGCCATGCGGCGCGCCTGGGCTATCGCCTTCTCCGGCGCGATGAACAATCCCCCGTCGGAAAAGCTGTCCGGCGTGACGTTGAGGATGCCGACCACGACCGCCTTGGGGCCGAGGTCGAGATGGCGTCCATGCGCGAGCTGCCATCGCTTTGTCGTCATTGTCCATCAACCATGCGTGATCCGCGCGAAATCAATTCCGTTGCGCCGGCAACGGCCGTAAAGCAAGGTGGCTAAAGAGGCAACATGATGAACCGTCCCCTGCTTTGCGCCCTGATGCTCACGCTCGCCGCCACACCGGCCGCCGCGGCTAGCCTGGTGAAGACCTATAGCTATTTCAGCGTCGGCGGCCGCACGCTGGACGACATCGAAAAACAGCTGACGAAAAACGGCCCTGAAGTGAAGAGCACGGGTTCCAGGCACCCGGGCGCCACGCAGATGGCTTTCACCACCCGCGTCAGCTACGCGCAGACGGCGAATTCCTGCCGGATCGCGAATGCGCAGGTGACCGTGAAGGTCAAGGTGATCCTTCCGGAATGGCGGCGGCCGCGCAAGGCCGATCCGGAAGTCCGGCTGTTCTGGGACACGCTGTCGGCCGACATCAAGCGCCATGAGGAGCGCCACGTCGAGATCGCCAAGAACCACGCGCGCGAGCTCGAGGACGCACTGAAGGCGACTTATCCCCAAAACACCTGCGAAGCCGCGAAGGCCAAGGCCGCCGAAATCTCGGCCGCCGTCCTCGCCAGGCATGATCGCGCCCAGGTGCAGTTCGACCGCGTCGAAGGCGTCAATTTCGAAAGCCGGATCATCCGGCTCCTGCGCTACCGGATGCAGCGCATCCAAAGCGGTCAGTTGCCGCCGGCTTGACCATCGAAGCGGCGGTAGCGGCGAAAGCCAATCCCGCCGAACCATGGTGCCAGATCCGAAAAACTTTCGAGCGGTGGTCGAAAACGGCCTATATCGAACGGCATATATCGGGTTCGCCTCCGGCGGACTTCGGAAACACAAGACACGAACGACAGGCGCAAGACGCCCCGCACCCGGCTTGCTCTTGCCGGCGCACCGACCTTGGAAGAATAACGCATGGACCAGACCGTCGACAATCGCACGACGATGGCGACAACCGCCTCGCCTTCGATCAGCGAGCGCGAGAAGAACGCCATCATCGGCGGCGTGCTGCTGTCGATGCTTTTGGCGGCGCTTGACCAGACCATCGTCGCGCCTGCTTTGCCGACCATCGCGCGTGCGCTCGGCCACGCCGAATATCTGCCCTGGATCGTGACCGGTTATCTTTTGACAGCCACCGCGATGGCGCCGCTCTACGGCAAGATTTCCGACGTCTACGGCCGCCGCCCGGTCATCTACGCCGCCATCCTGATATTTCTCCTCGGATCGCTGGTCAGCGCTCTGGCCCCCAACATGCTGGTGCTGGTCATCGGCCGGGCGATCCAGGGCGCGGGCGGCGGCGGCCTTTTCGCGCTGACGCAAACCGTCATCGGCGATCTCGTGCCGCCGCGCGAGCGGGCCCGCTACGCCGCCTGGATCTCCGGCACCTGGGCGGTCGCCAGCGTCGCCGGCCCGCTGCTTGGCGGCGTCTTCGCCGAGCATCTGCACTGGTCACTGATCTTCTGGATCAACCTGCCGATCGGCTTCCTGGCGATGGCGATAATCAACAACCCGCTGAAGAAGCTGCCGACCGCGGCCAAGCATCACCGCATCGACGGGCTGGGCGCAGTGCTTCTGGTGGTGGCCACGGCGCTGCTGCTTCTGGCGCTCAACTGGGGCGGCAGCACCTATCCTTGGTTCTCGCCGGAAATCCTTGGCCTTGTGGCCTGCTCGGCCGTGTTCTGGGCGCTGTTCGCGCTGCGGCTATCGAGGGCCAGCGAACCGCTGATCTCGCTCGAAGTGCTGGGCAACCGGATCGTGCTCGCAGGGACGTCGTCGATGTTCCTGCTGCAGGCGGCAAACATCGGTGCGTCGGTCTACCTGCCGGTCTATCTGCAGTCGGTCGTCGGGCTCTCGGTCAGCGGGTCCGGCACCGCCATGCTGGGTCTCCTGCTCGGCACCGTTGCCGGCGCCACTTTCAGCGGCCGCATGATCCCGCGCTTCTATCACTACAAGCGCATCGCCATGGTCGGCGTCACTTTGGCGATCGCCTGCATCGGCGTGCTCAGCGCCATCGCGGGACACGCCTCGCTGCTCGAAGTCGAAATCCTGACGACCCTCATCGGCCTCGGCAGCGGCACGACCTTCCCGGTCAGCACCGTCTCGGTCCAGAACGCGGTCGATCGCGCCCATCTCGGCGTCGCGACCGGCGTCCTGACCTTCCTGCGTTCGCTGGGCGGCGCGCTTGGCGTTGCCATGCTCGGCGCCGTCGCGCTCGGCTTTGGCCTGCCTTTAGCCGCCGAGGGCTCGCAGGCGCATATCGAGCTGACATCCGCGTTGCCGTTCGTGATGATCTTCCTCACCGCCGGCATCACGCTTGTCCTGGCATTGATCGCGCTGGCGCTGATGCCGGAAAAGCCGCTGCGCGGCAAGGACGAGCACGCAGCGCCCGTGCTCGCCGAATGACCGCGTCAAAGCGCGTCGCGATCTCGCTTTCGGGAGACACGCTTTAATCGTGGACGCCGAGCTTCTTTTGCAGGCTGGTCGACGAGGTCGTGTATTGGAAGACGATGCGCTCGCCGGGGCTGACGATGCGTTTGGCGGCCTGCGCCATCAGGGCGACCTCATGGAAGCCTGACAGGATCAGCTTGAGCTTGCCGGGGTAAGAGTTGATGTCGCCGACGGCGAAAATGCCGGGAACCGACGTCTGGAATTTCTCGGTGTCGACCGGGATCAGGTTCTCGTGCAGGTTCAGCCCCCATTCGGCGATCGGCCCGAGTTTCATGGTGAGGCCGAAGAACGGCAGCATGCGGGTGCAAGGCACCTCGACGTCGCCGTCCGGACCGCCCTTGATGGTCGCTGACGAGAGCTGGCCGTCGACGCCCGCAAGGCCGCTCACCTGACCGACCAGGAATTCCAGCTCTTTCATCTCCTGCATGGCGTACATCTTGTTGACGCTGTCGGGCGCTGCTCGGAACTCCGGGCGCCGGTGGACGAGCGTCACGCTTTTGGCGATCGGCTGCAGGTTGAGCGTCCAGTCGAGCGCCGAATCGCCGCCGCCGACGATGACGAGGTCATGGCCGCGGAAATCCTCCATGCGCCGGACCGAATAGAACACGCTCTTGCCCTCGTACTGCTCGATGCCCGGGATCGGCGGGCGCTTGGGCTGGAACGAGCCGCCGCCGGCGGCGATCACCACCACCTTGGCCACGAACACCTCGCCTTCGTCGGTGGTGACGCGGAATGTACCATCCTCGAGCTTTTCGAGACTGGAGACCATGCGGTTGAAGGTGAAGTCCGGCTTGAAGGGATGGATCTGCTCCAGCAGCTTGTCGACAAGGCCCTGGGCAGTGATCAATGGCCAGCCGGGAATGTCGTAGATCGGCTTTTCCGGGTAGAGCTCCGCGCACTGTCCGCCCGGACGGTCGAGAATGTCGATGAGATGGCACTTCATATCGAAGAGGCCAAGCTCGAATACGGCGAACAGGCCGATTGGTCCCGCCCCGACAATGAGTACGTCTGTCTTGATCGTGTCCGTCATCAGCTCCGCCCCGTCGCGCATGACCCCGAAATCGGGATCGATTCTCGGAAAGGATCATGCGCCAATCAAAGTGCTACAGCGTCCTTTGCGCGTCCAAGAGGACGCGCGGCGCTGTAGGGAAACCGCGGGACAGTGCATGAGCCATGGCCCGCTGCCAAGCGGCCAGGCGCGAAATTGGAAAATGGAGAGTTGGTTCAGCCCTGGCGTTCGGGCACGCGAACGACCAGCCCGTCGAGCGCGTCGCGCACCTTGATCTGGCAGGACAGGCGCGAATTCGGCCGGACGTCATAGGCGAAGTCCAGCATATCCTCCTCCATCGCCTCCGGCTCGCCGACCTCGGATGTCCAGGCCTCGTCGACATAGACATGGCAGGTCGCGCAGGCGCACGCGCCGCCGCATTCCGCCTCGATGCCGGGCACCGCGTTGCGGATCGCGTTTTCCATGACGGTCGAACCGTTTTCGGCTTCCACGTCGAATTGAGTGCCGTCATTGGCGATGTAAGTCAGCTTGGTCATCGGTCACCTGAGGAGTCGCAGCGGAGATAATCACTCCACCGGACAAGTCAACTGCGGCGGGAAAACGCCACCAAATGACGTTTTTTTTAGAAGGTGGCTGCTCGCCGGCGCTAAAGCATGTCTCCCGAAAGTGGGAACCGGTTTCGGGACAAAGACATGCGTAAAATCAAAAACCTAAAGCGCATGGAGCGAACCTGAAAGATCGCGACGCGCTTTAGGGCGCGGCGGCCGGTTGGAAGCGCGTCGCTCGATTCTTGCGAAGCACGATGCTTTAGCGGCTGATGGCGGCGACGAAGTCCCGCACTTGCTCGATCAACATGCCGAGCTTCTTCAGGGTGCGGGCGTCCTCGGGCTGCTTTTCGATTGCCGAGGCGCATTCGGCGACGGCAAAGGCACCGATGCCGCGCGCCGAGCCTTTCAGGCTGTGTGCAAGGAGCACCCGTTCCTTGGCATCGGCATCGACGATCTTGTCGCGCACCGAAAGCGCCTGCTGCACGAAGAGCGCCAGCACCTCCTGTTCGAGCGCGCGATCATCCATCGTCTGCCGCGCAAGGTGGGCCATATCCACAGGTCGTGACCCAGCCGTTCCCGACACGTCGCCGCCGGGCATGGAAAACGCGATCCCACTGTCACCACGCATACGCACTGCAACTCCTGCAAAAGGCGGCCTGCGGCCAAAAAAATAGGCGACCCGCGTCGCCATCGGGTTAACGGTTGCGCGAGAAAAATGTTGTCACGGAGGCGGCCAAATCACGCTTGCGTTAACCTTATATTTAAAGTTTTACGTATCGCCCGGAATGCATGTTTTCTTTACCCCTGTGTGTCATTACGATACGAACGTCCATTTTCAGCCTCCTGTCTGGGACCAGACAAGCCAGAATCAGGCCAAAATCATAAGTCCCGCGGCAGCTAGTACAGGGTAGCGAAGGCATGGCTAAGAAACCGACGACGACCAAATCTCTCGAGAGCGACGTAGCCGCGGAGCTGGAAAAGGCGCTTGACCTTGACCTTAACGGCGAAGGCGGGCTCGACATGGCCGCGTCGATGGAAGATCTCGAGGCCCAGATTTCGGCCGCCGCGGACGAACTGGCGCGCGAAGGCCGCAGCCAGAGGGCTGAGCCGGCAAATGAGCCTCAGGCCGTGAAGGCGGCGCCTCAGCCTAAGCCGGCGGAACTCCGCCCGGTTGAATCGCGCGGTCCGCAGCCGGCTGGCTTCACGCCTGCTCCCGCCGGTTTCACGCCGGCAAATGACGACCGCCAGAAGGATTACCGAACGCTTCTGCACAGCCTCAACCGGCGTGCGTCCAGCACTGTCTACTGGGTCGTGGCGTTCATTTCGCTTGCCTGGATTGCCGGCGCCGGCGGCCTCGCCAACCTTCTGTTCGGTTCGGGCATCTGGAATATCCGCACCCTCGACCAGTTCTTCGCCCGCCCCGAGCTGATCGGCCTGGCGGTCGCGGCGATCATCCCGGTCATTCTGTTCTGGGCCTTCGCCGCGATGATCCGGCGCGCACAGGAAATGCGCCTTGCCGCGCAATCGATGACCGAAGTGGCCTTCCGCCTCGCCGAGCCGGAAAACCTTGCCCAGGATCGCGTCATGATGATCGGCCAGGCCGTGCGCCGCGAGGTGGCGGCCATGGGCGAAGGCATCGAGCGCACTCTGGCGCGCGCCGTCGAACTCGAAACGCTCGTCCACAGCGAAGTCAGCCAGATCGAGCGCTCCTATTCCGAAAACGAGGCCCGCATCCGCTCCCTGGTCGACGGGCTCGGCAGCGAGCGCGAGGCGGTCGTGACCCATGCCGAGCGCGTGCGCGCCTCGATCCATGGCGCCCACGAGACGCTGCGCGACGAGATCGGCGCCGCAAGCGACATCATCCGCGACTCGATCCTCAACGCCTCGACCAAGCTGTCGATGACGATCAACAATTCCGGCGATACGCTGATCGATCGCATCAACGAGAGCTCGACGTCGATCTTCGATTCGGTCGAAACCCGGCTCGATTCGATCACCGACCGCCTGTCGACCTCGGGCGAGGCCTTCGCCAGCCTGCTCGACACCCGCATCGCCAAGCTGACCGACACCACCGACGGCCTCACCCGCTCGCTGACCGACCTGCTCGACGACCGCACCAGCGGCATGGTCTCGCTGCTCGGCGGCGCCGCGCGCACGCTGAGCTCCGAATTCGAAGCGAGCCTCAGCGGCATCGAGCGGACGCTGGCCGAGCGCGGCCAGGCGCTGATCGGCGAGTTCCAGACCCGCGCCGAAGCGCTCGACACCGGCACGCAGAAGCTCAATGCCGCGCTCGAGGCACGCGCCCGCCAGATCAACGAGACTCTGGTCGAACGCGCGCGCGAGATCGCCGGCACGTTTGCCGAGAGCAAGGATCAGCTGTCGGCGATGATCGATCAGGGCAAGACCCAGATCGGCGCCGACATGGCCGACATCATCTCGTCGACCTCGTCCATGCTCGAGGCCCGCGCCACCGATTTCGCCGGACGCATGGAGGCCGCCCGCCACGTCGTGTCGCGCTCGTTCGACTCCGACATCGAGCGGCTTGCCAATGCTCGAGTCGGCATTGAAGAAGCCGTCGAAAACCACAGCCGCATGCTTTCCGAAAGCCGCGACCGCATGGCCGCCGCTATGCAGGAGGACCTGGCGAAGTTCGCCGAGGGTCGAGCCGAGATCGATGCCGCCGTCACTAATCAGGTGCAGAAGCTGGCCGAAGGCCGCAGCCTGATCTCGCGCGCCCTGGAAGAGGATCTGCGCAAGGTCAACGAGTCGCGCGCCGCCATCGATGCTTCGCTGGGCAGCCATCTCGAACAGCTCGAAGAGGGTCGCAACCGCCTGTCCCAGGCGTTGAACGAAGACTCCGGCAGACTTGTGCAAGCCCGTACGATGATTGACGAAATGGTCGCTGGCCATGTCGGCAAACTGGCCGAAGGCCGCAACATTCTGGCGCGCGCGCTGGAAGCCGATCTCGGCAAGCTGTCCGACAGCCGCGCCTCGATCGACGGCCTCGTTGCTGGCCAGGTCGAGAAGATTGCCGAAGGCCGCGCAGTGCTGGCCAAGGCGCTCGAGACCGACATCGTCGGCATCAGGAACCTGATCGAGACCCATTCGACCAAGCTCGCCGAGGATCGTGGCGAGCTCAGCCGCGCCCTGGAGGACGACCTCAGCGGCATCCGCGGCCTGATCGACAGCCACGCCGGCAGGCTCGCGGACGACCGCAGCCTGCTGTCGCAGACGCTGGAGGCCGACCTTGCCAAGCTCGCCGAGAGCCGCGCCTCGATCGACGGGCTGGTCGCCGGCCAGGTCGAGAAGCTCGCCGAGGGCCGTGACATCCTCAAGCGCGCCCTGGAGGCAGACCTCAACACGATCAAGGGCGCCATCGCGGGACACTCCGACAAGGTGCTGGAAGACCGCTCGCAGCTGTCGAAGGCCCTGGAAGCCGACCTGCAGACGGTCAGCGGCGCAATCTCCGACCACCAGAACCGGCTTGTGCAGGATCGAGAGGTGCTGTCGAAGTCGCTCGAAGACGATCTGGCCAAGCTCGCCGAGAGCCGCTCTTCGATCGACGGCCTGGTCGCCGGCCAGGTCGAGAAACTCGCCGAAGGCCGCGATATCCTGAAGCGCGCTCTGGAAGCGGACCTCAACACCATCCAGGGCGCCATCGTCGATCATTCGCAGAAGATCGCCGATCATCGCGCCGAGCTGTCGCGCGCCCTCGATTCCGACATGACCAATGCCAGCGGTCTCATGCAGACCCATGCCGAGAGGCTCTCGCAAGACCGCGCGGTGCTGTCCAAGGCCTTGGAGGACGACCTCGCCAAGCTGGCCGAAAGCCGCTCCTCGATCGACGGGCTGGTCGCCGGCCAGGTGGAGAAGCTCGCCGAAGGCCGCGACATCCTCAAGCGTGCGCTCGAAGCAGACCTTGCCAAGCTCGCCGAAAGCCGCGCCTCGATCGATGGCCTCGTTGCCGGTCAGGTCGAGAAGCTCGCCGAAGGCCGCGATATCCTGACGCGCGCCCTCGAGGCCGACCTCGCCAAGCTGGCCGAAAGCCGCGCCGGTATCGACGGGCTGGTCTCCGGCCAGGTCGAGAAGCTCGCCGAGGGTCGCGATATCCTCAAGCGCGCTCTTGAAACCGATCTGCAGAAGCTGGCCGAAAGCCGCTCGGAGATCGACAACGTCATTGCCAGCCATGTCGGCAAGCTGTCCGAAGGACGCGACATGCTGGCCCGCGCGCTGGAGGACGATCTCGCCAAGCTCGCCGAGGCGCGCAAGGACGTAGACCGTTCGGTGTCCGGCCACATCGACCAGATCGCGGCCAAGAGCAGCGACATCTCGGCGGCGATCGCTGTCGATGTCGAGAAGATCGAGCAGGCGTTCAGCCGCCAGACCGGCATCATCGAAGAACGCGCCGGCACCATGGAGCGTGCGCTCTCGACCGGCGTCGACAATGTCCGCGGCGTTCTCGAAAAGACCGCCGTCTTCGTTGCCGGCGCGCTGCGCGACAAGGTCATGGAAATCACCAGCACGCTGCACGAGCAGGCGGGCGCCGCCTTCAGCGACGCCGATCGCCAGATCGCCGAACGCGCCGAGCAGACTTCGGCCGCGTTGCTCGCCAGGGCCGAAGACATTGCCAGCGCCTTCGAGCAGGCCGACCGCCGCCTGCACGAGCGCGCCCAGGACACCTCCAGCATGCTGATGGCCCGCGCCGACGATGCGTCCAATTCGCTCATGGCCCGCGCCGAGGAAACCGCCGACAAGCTGGCCGCCCGCGCCGGCGAGATCGCCGGCACTTTCGACGCCGCCGACCAGAAGCTGGTCGCCCGCGCGGTCGAGACGGCGCAGTCTCTGGCGGCGCGCGCCGGCGACATCCTGCGCAACTTCGAAGGCGCCGACGAGCGGCTGAGCATGCGCATTACCGAATCGGCCGAGGCGCTGGCCGCACGCGCCTCCGATCTCGGCCGCATCTTCGATGCCGCCGACCAGCATCTGATCTCGCGCATCGCGGAAGGTTCGGAGGCGCTGTCGTCGCGGGCGTCCGAGATCGCCCGCATCTTCGACGACGCCGACAGCCGCCTGGTGTCGCGCATCGCGAGCAGCACTTCGACCATCGGCGAACATGCCGACACCATTGTCGGCGCATTCGCGGCCACCGAGCAGCGCGTCGCGGATCGCGCCCGGCAGACCGGTCAGGAGCTCGCCGTCCACGCCCGCGAGATAGAGCAGGCGCTTGCCGGCGCCGACGAACGGCTGGCGTCGAGCGCGGCCGCGGCCGCGGCCCGTGTCGAGGAGCAGGTGGCGAGCGTCGAGAACCGCCTCTCCTACAGCGCCGAAACGATGGGCCAGAAGCTCGGCGAGCAGGTCTCAAGCGCCGAGGCCCAGCTCATCTCGCGCGCCAACGTCATCGCCGAGAC
This sequence comes from Mesorhizobium dulcispinae, assembly GCF_033977345.1. Taxonomy (NCBI): domain Bacteria; kingdom Pseudomonadati; phylum Pseudomonadota; class Alphaproteobacteria; order Hyphomicrobiales; family Phyllobacteriaceae; genus Mesorhizobium; species Mesorhizobium dulcispinae. The sequence continues at coordinate 34,579 of NZ_JAVIIY010000002.1, read as the reverse complement.
CTTCACGGCGGTCGGCCAGCATATCGGCCAGAGCACCAACGAAGCGGCAAAGACCATCGGCGCCAACACCCGCGAGCTCAACACCATGCTCGCGGCGCGCTCCGCCGAAATGTCGAAGATCCTCGACGAGACGGTGCGTCCGCTGGTCGAACGCTTCGCCCAGGGCGGCTCCGAGCTGCAAAAGAGCATGGAAGAGGTCACCGAACGGGCGACCGAGAAGCTGCGCAGCGAAAACGCCGTCCTCGTCAATGCGCTTGCCAGCCGCACAGCGGAGACGCTTTCGGCCGTCGAGGGCGCGCGCTCGACGCTGGCCGACAGCGTTGCCGACCTCATCGGCCGCATGGGCAGCTCCAGCGCTCAGCTCAGCCAGCTGATCGACCAGGCTGCCATCAACCTCGGCCAGATCGAGGAACGACTGAACGGCAGCACGCAGAGCTTCGCCTCGACCACGGAAAAGGCGGCCCAGACCTTTGCCAGCTCGGCGCGTCTCGTCGATTCCAACACGACGAGGCTCACCGACCTGTCGTCGGCGACCTTGCGCGAGGTCGCTTCGATCGCGACCAAGTTCGACGAGCATAGCCGACTGCTGTCGAGCGCTTCCAATCTGCTTAGTTCCGCGCAGAGCAATCTCGAGCACACGCTTGAGCGGCAATCCTCGCTGGAGGACCTCGCCGTCGGCCTGGTCAAGAAGTCGGAAGACCTCGAGAAGGTGATGCGCTCCTTCGAGAACCTCGTCGGCCAGACGATGCAGACCGCCGAGGGCCGGACGATGGAATCGGCGGAAAAGATCCGCACGGCCATCGCCGAGGTCGTCGATTCAGCGACGCGCCGTTTCGCCGACGCGACCGAGGAGATGCGGCGCACCGCAAGCTCGATCAAGAGCGAGCTGGACCTGACCCGCGCCGAGCTCAAGAAGGGCGTCATCGAGATGCCGGAGGAGGCCAAGGAATCGACCTCGGCCATCCGCCGCGCCGTATCCGAGCAGATCAACGCGCTCAAGGAACTGTCGGATATCGTTGCGAAATCCGGCCGCAGCGGCAGCAGCGAGACCGGCGAGCCGCGCGGATTGCGTCCCGCCCCGCAGGCGCCTGCCCGCCCCGTCGAGCAGCCATTGCGCCGTCCGGCGCCGCAGCAGCCTCAGCCGGCACGACCGGCACCCCCGGCACCGCTCGCCGAAACGACGCTGCGCGGCACGCTCGATATCGAGCGCCCCGCCGAAGCCCCGCGCCGCGATCCGAACGGCCGCACGCCGCAGGGTGGCTGGGTGCGTGATCTCCTGACCAACGCCTCGCGCGAGGAAGAGCTGAAGCCGGCAGCGCCGGCGGAAGCGCCGCGCGCGACCCCTCCCCAGCGCTCGCCGCTGCATGTCATGGAATCGCTCAACTCGCTCTCCGTCGACATCGCCCGCGCCATCGATCATGACGCCTCGATCGAACTGTGGAACCGCTACCGCCGCGGCGAACGCGACGTCTTCACGCGCCGCCTCTACACGCTGAAGGGCCAGCAGACCTTCGACGAGATTCGCCGCAAGTACCAGGCAGAGGCCGAGTTCCGCGCCGCCGTCGACCGCTACTGCGACGATTTCGAGAAGCTGCTCAAGGATGTCTCGCGCAACGACCGCGACAACATCATGGCGCAGACCTATCTCACGTCGGACACCGGCAAAGTCTACACCATGCTGGCCCACGCCAGCGGCCGCCTGCACTGAGCCGGCGGATCAGGATATGAAAAAGGCGGGCCGAAGCCCGCCTTTTCATCTGACTCACGTTCAGAAACCGCCGTCAGGATCCAAATCGCGAATTGAGTTGGCTATAGGCAAACCCAAGCTTCGCTGATCGAGCCATAGTACTTGGCGTCCATTATTTTCGCGTTCTGATAGAAGTTCAGCATGGGCCATTTGCATTGCGAGCAATAGCGCCTGCACTTGGTCGACTCCGTAAGCTTTTCGAGAACGCGAACCTTCGGGCCACGCTATTTCATACCGGCACTGGAAATCTCGCCCCTGCTTCGCCTCGGGCAAAAAGAAGCGGCAGGTCACCTCCCTACCATCGACCGAAAACGTCCTTTGAACAAAACTGACGGCCATTTGGCTCAGATCACCGAATCCGTCCAGCGGACGATGTCCTTCGCCGCCTGGCCGAAGGCGCTGTCCAGCGCGCCGACATAGGCGGCGTTGCCGCCGCCCGAGACCGGCGCGCTAGCGGTAAAGCTCTTGGAGGCGCGCACCTCGCCGTTGCGGTCGTTGAGGATGCGCACGAACAGGTCGACATCGGCATGCTCGCCGCCATTGACGCGGACTTCGAAGGACCGCACCTCGACGATGATCTGGTAGTCGATCGCCAGCCCCTCGCCCGGCTTGCCGACGCCCGCAAAGCTGCCGGAGCGCTGGAAGGTCTCGGCGAGCCTTGCCTGCACGATCAGCGGCAGGCGGTCCGCCCATTGCGCGCCCTTGAGGAACTGGATCGACTGGTCGGACGGCCTGATGACGATGTTCTGGCTGTCCAGCGCCTTCAGCGCCGAGGGCTGGGCGATCAGGATCTGGCGGCGGCTATGGCCGCGCATGTCGACCGACGGGGCGGAAAGCTCGAACGTGTCGAGCGGCGCCGGCTTGCCTCCCAGTGCTGCGCAGCCGGCGAGCGTCAGCACGACCGTCGCGGCGGCAACCGTCTTCAACCCTCTACCCGATTTCACGCGCGATCCCCGTTATGTCCCCGGATCTGACGATCAACTTGCAGCTGCAACCATCTTTCTTGGCGTTCGCGGCAGCCGAAGTCAACGCCGAGCCCTGCCGTCGAATTGACGAACCTCTCCCTCGCCGCCCGTCAGGATGCGCTGCGGATTGCGGCTGAGATCGGTGACGGCTTCCTCGATGCGGGTGATCGAGCGCCGGCTGTCCTGCACCAGCGCCTTCACATCCTGCAGCCCCGAGCCGGAGAAGCGCGACAGATTGTCGACGATGGCGCCGAGGCGGGAGTTCAGCGTGTCGGCAACCTGCTTGAAGGATTTCAGCGTCGCTCTGGCATCGGCCATCACGCCGTTGGCCTCGCCGGATCCGAGAAGCTGGTCGACCTTTTCGAGGATGCCGTCGACGCGCACCGAAGCATCATTGAGGCGCTGCGTGAGCTGGCGGGCATTCTTGATGGTGTCATTGATGTCGTCGGAGCGGTTGGCGATCTTGTCGGTGACCTTGGCGATGTCGGCGGCCGCCTTGTTGGCGCTGTCGCTCGCCTTCTGGATGTTGGCGAGCGCCGTGCGGACATCCGCCGGATCTATTCCATCGAGAACGCCGTTGACCTTGGCGAGCGTCCCTTGCGTCTGCTTGGCGAAGTCGTTGATCGAGCCAACCGCCGTGTTGACGTTTTCGAGGGTGGTATCGAACTGCTTGCTGGTTTCCTTGAGGTTCGCGGTGACCGTGTCGACATTGGCGACGATGCTCTTGATCCGGTCCTTGTCGACCGAGTTGAGCAGGCCCTCGGCCGCTTTCAGCGTGCTGTCGAGTCGGCCCGACACATTCTGCAGTTGCTCCGAAAGCGAGCTCACGGCGGACAGGAACTTGTCGATGCCGTCCGAATTCTTGGCCAACGCATCGGAGAAGGTCTCGACGTTCTTGACGGTCTGCGTCAGCGGTCCGCGAACGTCCTTGGTGAAGCCCTCGAGCTCTGAAAGCACCTTGTCGGCACGGGTGAAGATGTTTTGAGCGGTCTGCAGAAGGTTGGTAACGGCTGACGGATTGGCGACGATCTCCGGAACCCTGCCTTCTTTTTCGGCTTGGTCGAGCAGCTTCACCTCCTTGGGATCGGCGCCTTTCAGCTCGATATTGGCCTGGCCGGTAAGGCCGGCAAGCCCGATATCGGCCTGCGTCGACTTGGTGATCGGCGTCATGCGGTCGATCTCGGTGTCGGCGATGGCGACGGTCGGATTGTCGACGTCGATATAGACCCGTTTGACGTCGCCGACCTTGACGCCGTTGAACAGCACGAAACTGCCGCGGCCAAGGCCGGAAGCCGAGCCCGGGATGCGCACGCGCAGAAGCGTCGTCTCGCCCCGTTCGCCGATCGCGGCCGTCCAATAGACGAAGGCGAAGGCCGCGAGGATCGCGGCCAGCGTGAAGATGCCGACAATTACATAGTTGGCTCTGGTTTCCATTGCTCCACTTATGGCTATGCGCGCGCCGCAAGATCAAGTTGGCGGGCGCGTTTTCCGCGGAAATAGGATTTGACCCACGGCTCTTCGCTCTTCAGCATGTCGTCGATCGTGCCTTCGACCAGCACCCTCTTCTTGCCGAGCACCGCCACGTGGTCGCAGGCGGTGAACAGCGTGTCGAGGTCGTGCGTGACCATGTAGACCGTCAAATCCATCGTATCGCGCAGCTTGACAACCAGCTCGTCGAACTCGGCGGCGCTGATCGGATCGAGGCCGGAGGTCGGCTCGTCGAGAAAGACGATGTCCGGATCGAGGGCCAGCGCGCGCGCCAGCGCCGCGCGCTTGATCATGCCGCCCGACAGCTCGGAGGGAAATTTCTGCGCCGCATCCGGCGGCAGCCCGACCAACTCCACTTTGAGCATGGCGAGCTCGTCCATCAGCTTCTTCGGCAGGTCGAGATATTCGCGCATCGGCACCTGCACGTTTTCCAGGACCGTCAGCGCCGAAAACAGCGCGCCGTGCTGGAACAGGACGCCAAGCCGCATGTCGATGCGCAGGCGCTCGACCTCGCTTGCCTTGTCGACGTCGACGCCGAACAGCGTGATGGTTCCCGATTGCTTCGGCATCAACCCGAGGATGGTGCGCAGCAGGACAGACTTGCCGGCGCCCGACGCGCCAACGAAGCCCAGGATCTCGCCACGCGTGATGTCGAGCGAAAGCTTGTCAAGGATCAGCTTGTCTTCGATGGCAACGGTTACGTCGCGCACCGAAAGCACGATTTCGCTTTCGTCCGCGTTCTCCTGCGTCTTGACCCCGTTGCCGCTTGCGACTGCCATCTCAGAACTCGATCGCTGCGTAGAACATGGCGAAAAGCCCGTCGAGGATGATGACGACGAAGATCGACTTCACCACCGAGGCGGTCACGTGCCGGCCGAGCGATTCGGCGCTGCCGCCGACCTTCATGCCCTCGACCGATGCGATGGTGCCGATGATCATGGCCATGAACGGTGCCTTGATCAGCCCGGCAAAGATGGTGCTGAGGTCGATCGCGACACGCAGCCGGTCGATGAACGCAGCCGGCGGAATGTCGGAATAGAGCCAGGCGGCGATGATGCCGCCGCCAAGCGCGGCGAAATTGGCGATGATCGTCAGACATGGCAGCGCAATCACCAGGGCGACGAGCCGCGGAAACACCAGCACGCCGATCGGGTTCAGCCCAATCACCTTCAGCGCATCGACCTCCTCGCGCATCTTCATCGAGCCGATCTCGGCGGTGATGGCGCTGCCCGAGCGGCCGGCGAGCATGATCGCCGTCATCAGCACGCCGAGCTCGCGCAGGATCAGCACGCCGACGAGGTCGACGACGAAGATGTCGGCGCCGAAATAGCTGAGCTGATAGGCGCCCTGCTGGGCGACGATGGCGCCGACGATGGCCGACATCAGCACCACCACGGGAATGGCGCCGACGCCCATGCGGTCGATCTGGTTGAAGATCGCGGCCGGATTGACGGCATGGCCGCGGCCAAGCTTCATCTGCGCGCCGCGGATGGTGGCGCCGAGGATGTTCATCGAGGCGAGGAAGTCGTCGCGCATCTCGTAGACGCGGCGGCCGACCAGCTCCAGCGCGCGCAGGATGATGTTGGGTGGGCCGGCCGGTCCCGATTCGGGCTCGCGCCGCACCGCGTCGCCGACGGCGCCGAGCAGGATCGAGGCGATCTCGCTCTGTCCCTGCACATGGACCTCGACGCCTTTCTTCTCGAAGGCACTGGCCAGCCGGTCGATCAGCCAGGCGCCGGCCGTGTCCATCTTCTCGATCTTGGAAAGGTCGAGCATCAGCGTCTTGGCGCTGTTGCGCTTTTCTATTCTGCGCATCTCGGCGTCGACCGAGGCCACAGTCCGCGTCGTCCAGACACCCGAGAACGCGCAGCCGAGCACGCCGCCTTCCTCGCCCACGGCGATGCGCGGCTGGTGATTGGCCTCACCGGCTGGCGTGCGGCTTGCGTCGCGTTTGCGGATGTTCAACATGGCGTCCTGTTTAGCGTGACGGGACTGGCGTGTCGATTTGCCGGCAGACCGGTGTCGCACAGCCGGAGAAGAAAAATATGGCGCGTGTCATTTCGGTCGAGGCCGAGCGATTCCCGATCGCCGGCACCTTCACCATCTCGCGTGGATCGAAGACCGAGGCCGAGGTCATCACAGTGACGATCGGCGAGAACGGGCATGCCGGTCGCGGCGAATGCGTTCCCTACAAGCGCTACGGCGAGACGATGGAGGGCGTGCGCGCCGCGATCGAGGCGATGCGCGGCCAGATCATCGGCGGCATCGGCCGCGCCGCCCTGCTCGCGGCCATGCCGGCGGGCGCGGCCCGCAACGCCGTCGACTGCGCCTTGTGGGATCTCGAGGCAAAGCTGAGCGGCCGGCCGGTGGCGGACGCGATCGGGGTCGTTTCGCCGACGGCGCTGGAGACCGCCTACACGCTGTCGCTCGCCGAGCCTGAGGCGATGGCCGCGCAAGCACGAGCCAATGCCTCGCGACCACTGCTCAAGGTCAAGATCGGCGGCGACGACGACACGGCAAGGATTCGCGCGGTGACGGAAGCCGCGCCGCAAAGCCGTATCATCCTCGACGCCAACGAAGGCTGGACGGACGACAACATCGTCGAGAACCTCTTTTTCGCGGCGCAGCACGGCATAGCGCTGATCGAGCAGCCGCTGCCGGCTGGCCGTGACGGCATCTTGCGCGAAATCGCGCATCCCGTGCCGATCTGCGCCGACGAAAGCGTGCACGAGGCGAAGAATCTCGAAGCGCTGGTCGGCCTCTACGACGCCGTCAACATCAAGCTCGACAAATCGGGCGGCCTGACCGAAGCGCTGATGCTTCGCGACCGTGCCCGCGAACTGGGTTTCGGCATCATGGTCGGCTGCATGGTCGGCACGTCGCTCGCCATGGCGCCGGCCGTGCTCCTGGCTCAAGGCGCCGATTTCGTCGACCTCGACGGGCCGCTGCTCTTGGCGCGCGACCGCGAGCCCGGTCTCGTCTACCAGGGGTCGCTGGTGTCACCCCCTGAGCGGGCGCTGTGGGGCTGAGCGCGCGGCAAGACCGATCAGCACGAGGCCGATGATCGCGATCGGAATCATCGCCAGGAACCCGCCGACGCCGAGACGGTCGTAGAGTGGTCCCGAGGCCAGCGTCACCGCGGCCATGAAGAAGCCGTTGAAGAAATAGGCGATGCCTTGCGCGGCGCCCGTGCGCTCTTCGGAAACCGTCTCGCCGATCATCTTCTGCAGGCCGATCAGCACCATCGCCACTGATACCGCATGTAGCGTCTGCACCCCGAAGAAGCCGACGACGCCGAGGCCGAGCGGCCAGACCAGCGGTAAGGCGATCCAGCGCACGATCGAGCCAATGCCGGCGATCACCATTACCCTGACGACCGAGACGGAAGCGAAAATCCGGTTGAAGAACACGAACATGCAGACCTCAGAGACCACGCCCCAGGCCCACAGCAGGCCAACGACGGAATCGCTAATGCCGATCGACTTCCAGTAGATCGACACAAAGCCGTAGAGGAAGGCGTGGCTGGCGGTGATGATGCCGACGCCGAGCGTGAAATAGAGGAAATAGGCGTTGAACAGGCTCGGGGCGGAATGCTGGATGTCGGTCGCCGACAGCGGCGAGGCCTTGCGGGGCTTGCCCATGCGCGGCGCCCACAGTCCTGCGACAAGGGCCGCCGCCAGGGCCACGAAGATGATCGCCGGAACGGCCTGAGGACCCGTGGCCGCCAGGATGAAGCCGCCCACTATATTGGCGCAGAAATAGGAGATCGAACCCCATTTGCGCATGGCGGTGTAGTTCGAGCCGAAGCGGCGCACGCCCGACAGCGACAGCGAATCGGCCATCGGCGAATGCGGCGCCCACGGGATCGAGACCAACAGCGAGACGGCCAGCACGCCCACATAGGTGGCCGGCAGGAAATAGCCGGCCGAAATGATCATCGTCGCCGCAACCAGCGCGATATAGACGTTGGCGCGGTCCTTCGCCCGGTCGGCCAGCGCGGTGAGCATCGGCGTCGTCACGACGCGCAGGAACATCGGCGCGGCCAGGATGACGGCGATCTGCTCGGCATGAAAACCTTTCGCCTCCAGCCAGAGCGGAAAATAGGGCAGATGCGTGCCCTGCGACACGAACAAAGTCGCGAAGATCAGGCTCATGCGCAGTTCGAAATGGTCGGGCTTGACGAGTTGCTCAGGCGAAAGCGGCGGCAGCGACATGAATCGATCCAATTACGCTGCATTTTACGACCTTCAGCGCATCTCGATCCCTATCATGCGGCAATGCGAGGCGGAACTGCCTGGACCAATCGATCCGGCTAAAGCTGTTGAAAGACAAGGAATCTCGGCCCGGAGAAGGCGGAAAGGCGCTCAGGCGGCCTTGGCCGCCGCCCTGCCCTTGAGATTGACGATATCGACGGGCACCAGCACGTCCTTGCCGGCCGGAACCTCGGGTAGCACATGCGCCCAGGTCAGGATCTCCATGCGGCCGTCGAAATGTTCGACCACAGCCGTGCAGCTTTCCACCCAGTCGCCGGTGTTGATGTACTGCACGTCGCCATAGTTTTCGATCGCGGCGTGATGGATGTGGCCGCAGATGACGCCGTCGACATGCGAGCGCCGCGCTTCTTCGGACAGCACCGTCTGGAACGAGCCGATGAAGTTCACCGCCTTCTTGACCTTGACCTTCGCCCAGGACGAGAACGACCAGTAAGGCAGGCCCAGCAGATGGCGCAGCCTGGTCACGACCCGATTGACCAGCATCGCCGCGTCATAGGCGTAGTCGCCGAGATAAGCGAGCCAGCGCTGGTTGTGCACGACAGTGTCGAACTGGTCGCCATGGATGACAAGCAGTCGTTTGCCGTCGGCGGTCTCATGGATGGCGCGGTCGGCAACGACAATGCCGCCGAAATGCACGCCCTGGAACTGGCGGGCGAACTCGTCGTGGTTGCCGGCGATATAGGTGATCGAGGCGCCCTTGCGCGCCTTGCGCAGCAATTTCTGCACCACGTCGTTGTGGCTCTGCGGCCAATGCCAGCTGCGCCGCAGGCGCCAGCCGTCGACGATGTCGCCGACCAGATAGATGGTATCGGCGTCATGGTAGCGCAGGAAATCGATCAGGAAATCGGCCTTGGCCGCTTTCGAGCCGAGATGCACGTCGGAAATGAACATGGTGCGAAAAGTGCGGGGCTCTGGACCGGACATCGCGATTTCCACCTTTCTTTCGCGTGCCTATGCCTCGATTCATGCAACAACCGTATGACGGTTGCGGTTGGTCCAGCCCAGGCGCTAGCTTGCCGCCCTTGAAAAAGGAGAAACCACCATGGATCTCGGCATTCGCGGCAAGAAGGCCATCGTCTGCGCTTCGAGCAAGGGACTTGGGCGCGGCTGCGCCATCGCGCTGGCCGAAGCCGGCGTCGACCTCGTCGTCAACGGCCGCAATGCCGAGTTGTTGGCGAGGACCGCGCGGGAAATCCGCGAAAAACTCGGCGTCGAGGTGATCGAGATCGCCGGCGACGTCTCGAAGCCGGAGGTACAGAAGGCGCTGCTCGCCGCCTGCCCCGACCCGGACATCCTGGTCAACAACAATGGCGGCCCGCCGCTTCGCGATTTCCGCGAGCTCGACCGCGCAAAAATCCTCGAAGGCGTGACGCAGAACATGGTGACGCCGATCGAGCTGATCCAGGCGGTGATCGACGGCATGGCCAAGCGCGGCTTCGGCCGCATCGTCAACATCACCTCGCTGTCGGTCTATGTGCCGATCCCGGGCCTCGACCTGTCATCGGGCGCCCGCGCCGGGCTGACCTCGTTCCTTGCCGGCGTGGCGCGCACGGTGATCGACCGCAACGTCACCATCAACAGCCTGCTGCCCGGCAAGCTCGACACCGACCGGCTGCGCGGCCCGCATGAGGCCGGCACGCCGGAAGACCCGGCGGCGGCGGCCGCGCGCAAGGCCCGCATCAGCGCCGATGTGCCGGCAAAGCGTCTCGGCACGCCGGAGGAATTCGGCCAGATCTGCGCCTTCCTGTGCTCGGTCCATGCCGGCTATCTCACCGGCCAGAACATTCCGGTGGATGGTGGCCTCTACGTCAGCGCTTTCTGACGAGCGTCGTCAATCCGTCGGAAGTTTCCGAGCCAACAGGCTGAAATAGATTGATTATTGTCGCTTCGGCATTGTGAATACCGGAGCCGAGATTTGGCGTCGCGAAGAATCGTCGCCGCGTGCTAAAAGGCTCGAAAGCAGGAAGCGCAAGGAGGGGCCGCGAATGGACGGCGAGAGCAAGAAAATGGCCCGATCGGACCTCGACGAGGCCGCGCTCTTCTTCCACAAGTACCCCACCCCGGGAAAACTCGAGATCCAGGCGACCAAGCCGCTCGGCAACCAGCGGGATCTCGCGCTTGCCTATTCGCCGGGCGTCGCCGCCCCCTGCCTCGAGATCCGCGACGACCCGGCGACCGCCGCCGACTACACGGCGCGCGCCAACCTTGTCGGCGTCGTCTCCAACGGTTCGGCGGTGCTTGGCCTCGGCAATATCGGTCCGCTCGCCTCCAAGCCGGTGATGGAAGGCAAGGCGGTGCTGTTCAAGAAGTTCGCCGGCATCGACGTCTTCGACATCGAGATCGACGCGCCGGAGATCGAGCGCATGGTCGAGACGGTGGCCGCGCTCGAGCCGACCTTCGGCGGCATCAATCTCGAGGACATCAAGGCTCCGGAATGCTTCGAGGTCGAGGAGCGGCTGAAGGCCCGCATGGGCATCCCGGTCTTCCATGACGACCAACACGGCACCGCAATCATCGTCGCCGCGGCAGTGCTCAACGGGCTGGAATTCGCCGGCAAGACGATCTCCGACATCAAGATCGTCACCTCCGGCGCCGGTGCGGCGGCGCTCGCTTGCCTCAACCTCCTGGTCTCGCTCGGCGCCAAGGTGGAAAACATCTGGGTCACCGACCGTTTCGGCGTCGCCTATAAGGGCCGCGTCGAGGAGATGGACCGCTGGAAAGACCCTTATGTGAAGGATACGGAAGCCCGCACGCTGGCCGACGTCATCCCAGGCGCCGATGTCTTCCTCGGCCTCTCCGCCGCCGGCGTATTGAAACCCGAATTGCTGCAGCACATGGCGCCGAAGCCGCTGATCCTGGCGCTCGCCAACCCGACGCCGGAGATCATGCCGGAAGTGGCAAGGGCGGCCCGGCTGGACGCCATGATCTGCACCGGACGTTCGGATTTTCCCAATCAAGTCAATAACGTGCTGTGTTTTCCTTACATCTTCCGCGGGGCGCTCGACTGTGGCGCCAGCGCCATCAACGAGGAGATGAAGATGGCCGCGGTCAGGGCGATCGCGGCTCTTGCCCGCGAAGAACCGTCGGACGTCGCCGCGCGCGCCTATTCCGGCGAGACGCCGGTCTTCGGCCCGGATTTCCTGATCCCCTCGCCCTTCGATCCGCGTCTGATCCTGCGCATCGCGCCGGCCGTGGCCAAAGCCGCCTGCGACACCGGCGTGGCGACGCGCCCGATCGCCGACTTTTCAGCCTATATCGACAAGCTCAACCGCTTCGTCTTCCGCTCCGGCCTGGTGATGAAGCCGGTGTTCTCCTCGGCCAAGGCGTCCAGCGCCAAGCGCGTCATCTACGCCGACGGCGAGGACGAGCGCGTGCTGCGCGCCGCACAGGTGGTGCTGGAGGAAGGCATCGCCGAGCCGATCCTGATCGGCCGCCCGCATGTCGTGGACGTGCGGCTGAAGCGTTACGGCCTGCGCATCAAGCCCGGCGTCGATTTCGGCCTGATCAACCCGGAAGACGATCCGCGCTATCGCCACTATGTCGATCTCCTGATCGAGCTCGCCGGCCGCCGCGGTATAACGACGGAAGCCGCTCGCACCATGGTGCGCACCAACAACACCGTGATTGCCGCGCTTGCGCTGAAGCGCGGCGATGCGGATGCGATGATTTGCGGGCTCGAAGGCCGCTTCGAGCGGCATCTGCGCAATGTCACGCTGATCATCGGGCCGCGTCCCGGCATCAAGGACCGCGATCTCTCGACCTTGTCGATGCTGATCTCCCAGCGCGGCATCATCTTCCTCACCGATACCCATGTCTCGGTCGATCCGACGGCGGAGGAGATCGCCGAGATGACGGTGCTGGCGGCGGAAGAGATCCAGCGCTTCGGCATCGAGCCCAAGGCAGCGCTGTTGTCGCATTCGGATTTCGGCTCGCGCGATTCGCCCGGCGCGCTGAAGATGCGCGAAGCAGCGTCGATCCTGGCGCGCATCGCGCCGGACCTGCAGTGCGACGGCGAGATGCATGCCGACTCCGCTCTTTCGGAGCATCTGCGCCAGCGCGTCTACCCGCATTCGCGGCTGAAAGGGGAAGCCAATCTCCTGGTGTTCCCGAACCTCGATTCGGCCAACATCACGCTGACGGCGCTGCGTGCTATGATGGATGCGCTGCATGTCGGGCCGATCCTGCTCGGCACCGACAAGCCCGCGCATATCCTGACGCCTTCGGTGACCTCGCGCGGCGTCGTCAACATGACGGCGCTGGCGGTGGTGGAAGCGGCGCACAAGGCGCAGGCGATCGCCAATCTGGGTTGAGGACCGCTCTAGCCGTAAACACCAGTGGTGGCCATCGCGGGGCGAATGATGAATGGCCAGGTGCGAGGGTTGAATGAGCTTCGAACTAGCCATGCTCGCTGCAAGTTGTGTGCTCTGTTTCATCCACATAGTTCTCGCCTCGCATTCGGCGAGCTTCCAGCGAGGTTACCGCTCGACGGCCAGCGCCCGAGACGCCGAAGTCCCTCCGCTCACGGGAATGGCGGGGCGCCTGGAAAGGGCACTGCGAAACTTCGTCGAGACATTTCCGGTGTTCGTGGCGGCGGTTTTTCTCGTCCACGCGGCTGGCCACGAGACCGCGCTCAGCAAGTGGGGAGCCGGACTCTATTTTTCGGCCAGGCTGGTCTATCTTCCGCTCTATGCATTCGGCGTTCCCCTGCTTCGCTCGCTCGTTTGGAACGTTGCGTTTGTTGGAATCGTCATGCTCTTGCTGGCATCGGTATGGCCTCTACTAGGGAACAGTTAACCACGAACGCAGCAGCCTTCCGGCCACGGGCAATCGGGATTGCAGGCGGATGAAGGGGTTGAAGCTGACGCATCTCGCGGCGCTGCTTGCAGCGTTGGCGGCGTCGGCTGTCGCCGTCACCGAGCCGCAGGCGGCTTCCCGCACGTGCCGCCAGCTCGAAGCCGAGCTGGCCGGCGCACGTGGCGGCGGCGGCGGCCCGGCCCTGATCCGCAAATATGACGACGCGATCGCCCGCCAGCGCGAGCAACTGGCGAAGGCGCGCAGCCGGGCAAGCGACGCCAATTGCGGCTTCACGCTGTTTTCGCGCAATGTCGGCCAATGCGCGGCGATCAATGCCTCGATAGAGCGCATGAACGCCAATCTCGACACCTTGCAGGCCAAGCGCGAGCGGCTGGCCGACGGCGGCACCCGGCGCGACCGCAGCCGCATCCTTGCGGCGCTCGACGCCAATGGCTGCCGCGACGAGGAGATCGCGCCGCGCCGCCCTCCTATGCCGGAGGCCGCCCGCGACGATGGCAACGGCAATCTCTTCGAACAGCTTTTCGGCCGCGGTCAGGAAGCCGAGCCTCTCGACGTGCCCGATGCATCGGAGGTGCCATCCGATGATCCGAGCGTGCGTAACATCCGCGGCGTCATCAACCAGCCGGACGGCATGGACCTGCCGCGGCTGAACGGCGAATTCCGCACAGTCTGCGTACGCACCTGCGACGGCTATTTCTTCCCGATGTCGAACGCCGCGTCCTACGGCGATTTCGAGCGCGACCAGAAGAATTGCGAATCGAGCTGCCCCGGCACCGAGATGCAGGTCTTCTACACGCGCGGCATGGACGACGATGCCGGCGCGATGACCTCGTCCGTAACCGGCCGCCCTTACAGCGAGTTGCCGACGGCCTACCTCTACAAGAGCGCCAACTTCTCGCGGCCGCCGCAGTGCGGCTGCAACGCCCGGGCTGAAAACTTCTCGATCATCGCCGGCAATCCGCCCAATCCCGAACAGTCGCAGCCGGACGGCGAGGCCACACCCTTCATCCCGGCGCCGGCCGCCAAACCCGATCCTGGCGCCGACCCCGAAACGCTCGCCAATGCCGAAGGCGGGCTCGATCGCGCGGCGATCAAGCGCCTGACCACCAAGGTGCCGGTGTCACCGGTCTCAGTGCTGCCGCCGGAACAGCGCAAGGTCAGGGTCGTCGGGCCAGCGTTCCTTCCCGACCCATCAGCGGCAATAGATCTGAAAGCTCAGGCCCCGAAGTCCGCCCAGTGAGCGCGAGCCGCAGCGGCATGAACAGCGGCTTGCCCTTGCGGCCGGTCGCTTCCTTGATCTTGCCCGTCCAGTCCTTCCAGACAGAGCCGTTCCACGGCTCCTCGGGCAGGAGGTCGAACGCCTGGTGAAGGAAATCGCGATCCTCGCCGGAAAACTCCGCCTGCTCCTGCGGCCCGTCGCTCAGGATTCGCCACCAGGCGACGGCGTCCGACAAGCGGTCGATATTGCCGCGCACCGCCAGCCAGAACGGCTCGGCCTTGTCGCCGGAAATGCCGAGCACGATCAGCCGGTCGCGCGCCTCCTCGAACGACATTTGATGGATCAGCGTCCGGTTGAGCACGAACAATTCGTCGGGATCGAACTTGGCGGCGGACTTGGACGTCGCCGCCGGGTCGAAATGCCCGGCGAGCTCGTTGAGATCGTGCGCGGCCGCAACGTTTTCCGACGTGCCGACGAGCACGGCGAGCGAGGCGACCGCCATCGGCTCGATGCCGTCCTCGCGCAGGCTTTCGATGGACAGCGCGCCGGTGCGCTTCGACAGCCCCTCGCCCGAGACGGTGGTCAAGAGATTGTGGTGGCCGAACACCGGCGGCTCGGCGCCCAGCGCCTGGAACAAGGCGATCTGCACGCCGGTATTGGTGACGTGATCGTCGCCGCGGATGACATGGGTGACGCCCATCTCGATATCGTCGACCACCGAAGGCAGCGTGTAGAGATAGGTGCCGTCCTCGCGCACCAGCACCGGGTCCGACAGCGAGGCCAGATCGACGGTCTCCTCGCCGCGCACCAGGTCGTTCCAGTGCACCTCGGTGCGTTCAGGCTGCAGCGGGTCGCTCGTGAAATTCGGCAGAAGAAAGCGCCAGTGCGGACGGCGCCCGTCGGATTCGTATTCGGCCACCTGCTCGGGCGTCAGCGTCAGCGCCTCGCGGCCATAGACCGGCGGCAGGCCGCGCGTGCGGCGCACCTTGCGGCGCAGATCGAGCTCCTCCGGCGTTTCGTAGCAGGCATAGAGCACACGTGCCGCCTTCAGCCGCTCGACCGCCGCATCATAGATCTCGACGCGGCGCGACTGGTATTCGGTGACATCCGGGAAAATGCCCAGCCAATGCAGGTCGTACAGGATGGAATCGGCGAATTCCTGCGTCGAGCGGGCAATGTCGGTGTCGTCGAAGCGCTGGATGTAGCGGCCTTTGTTGTTCATGGCGAACAGCCAGTTGAACAGCGCGGTGCGCGCATTGCCGATATGAATGCGGCCGGTCGGCGATGGGGCGAAACGAACGGTAACTGTCATGAGCGGGGCGTAACGAATGCTTTTAGGCTTGACAAGACACGCCCCCGCGCAAGCGCAAGAGATAGTGCAAGCCAGCTAAAATGAAAAGCCGCTCGTCGGGCTCGGCTCCGGGCCACCCGGCGAACCTGTCTGCAACGACCGGTCGAATCCGGGCCTTTCGAGGCGCCTTTCTGTCCCCGTTATCCACATATGTGACACACAACATATTGGGGTCACAAAAGCTACAAAAACGAATCCTTGACGGGTCAGAACGAGTCGCTTTTTATAGGCCATGCGCTCCTGTTGTGGGCGTGACCGGAGAGTTCAGAGGCCGGTCTTTTTTCCCGGATTTTGTGCGTTTTGCCCGCATTTCCGCCTGGTCGCGAGGCCGGCGGAAGCGTTGGGATGTTGGGGCTTGGGTGGGCGAAAGGGAGAATTGTCGGCCTGGAAAAAATGATCTGTTAACACTATATTTAGTGTTTGCAGGCAGGCTCGACCCTAGATAGTGTGAACCTCCCTCGAACGAGGGAATCGACCAAAGTTTCAGTTAGGGACCCGCGGGGGTCGGCCTGCAGCCCGGGCAAATGCTTGGGCAAGGCGTTTTGCTGTCTGCACGGCGGCACCTGCGACGAGGAGAATGCCGGCGTTGTTCGCAATGCCGGCAAACGGCGGACCGCGCTTTTGGCTATCGGGGCAGAAATCCCTGGGGAAAAGCGCTATATGTAGACAAAAGGGACCGGACCAATGCGCATCGAGCGTCGCTTCACCAAGCCAGACCAAGCAGGTCAAGAAAGGGCTGCCTATGCGGAGATCGAATTCCGCAAGGCCCTGTCGGAGATCAAGAATCCCGATGGCTCGGTGGTGTTTCGTCTCGACAACATCGATGTGCCGGCCCAGTTCAGCCAGGTCGCGGCCGACATCCTGGCCCAAAAGTATTTCCGCAAGGCCGGCGTGCCGGCGCGCCTGAAGAAGGTCGAGGAGAACGACGTCCCCTCCTTCCTGTGGCGCTCGGTTGCCGACGAGGCCGAACTTGCGAAGCTCCCGGAAGCGGAGCGCTATGGTTCGGAAACCGATGCCCGCCAGGTCTTCGACCGGCTGTCCGGCACCTGGACCTATTGGGGCTGGAAGGGCGGCTACTTCAAGTCGGAAGAAGACGCGCGCGCCTTCCGCGACGAGCTCGCCTATATGCTGGCCACCCAGCGCGTCGCGCCGAACTCGCCGCAATGGTTCAACACCGGCCTGCACTGGGCCTATGGCATCGACGGTCCGAGCCAGGGTCATTTCTATGTCGATCCCTTCACCGGCAAGCTGACCAAGTCCAAGTCCGCCTACGAGCACCCGCAGCCGCATGCCTGCTTCATCCAGAGCGTGCAGGACGACCTCGTCAACGAGGGCGGCATCATGGATCTGTGGGTGCGTGAGGCGCGCCTGTTCAAATACGGCTCCGGCACCGGCTCGAACTTCTCCATGCTGCGCGGCGAAGGCGAGAAGCTTTCCGGCGGCGGCCGCTCGTCCGGCCTGATGAGCTTCCTCAAGATCGGCGACCGCGCGGCCGGCGCCATCAAGTCGGGCGGCACCACGCGCCGCGCCGCCAAGATGGTCATCGTCGACGCCGACCATCCCGATATCGAGGACTTCATCGACTGGAAGGTCAATGAAGAGCAGAAGGTCGCTTCGCTGGTGACCGGCTCGAAGATCGTCAAGAAGCACCTCGAAGCGATCATGAAGGCCTGCGTCAATTGCGAAGGCAATGGCGACGACTGCTTCGACCCGGCGCTGAACACCGCGCTGAAGCGTGAGATCAAGTTGGCCAAGCGGAACTCTGTGCCGGAAAACTATATCTACCGCGTCATCCAGTTCGCCCGCCAGGGCTACACCTCGATGTCGTTCAAGACCTACGACACCGACTGGGATTCGGACGCCTACCTCACCGTCTCCGGCCAGAACTCCAACAACTCGGTGTCGCTGAAGGACAATTTCCTGCGCGCCGTCGAGGCCGATGGCGACTGGCAGCTCACCGCCCGCAAGGACGGCAAGGTGCTGAAGACGCTGAAGGCGCGGGATCTGTGGGAAAAGATCGGCTACGCCGCCTGGGCGTCGGCCGATCCCGGCCTGCACTTCAACACGACGATGAACGACTGGCACACCTGCGCCTCCGCCGGTGCGATCCGGGCTTCCAACCCGTGCTCGGAATACATGTTCCTCGACGACACGGCCTGCAACCTCGCCTCGATCAACCTTCTGCCCTACCGCAAGGAAGACGGCACGATCGACATCGCCGCTTACGAGCACACCGTTCGGCTGTGGACCGTCGTGCTCGAAATCTCGGTGATGATGGCGCAGTTCCCGTCGAAGGAGATCGCCAAGCTCTCCTACGACTACCGCACGCTCGGCCTCGGCTACGCCAATATCGGCGGCCTCTTGATGACGTCCGGCATTCCCTACGACTCCGACGAGGGCCGCGCCATCTGCGCAGCACTCACCGCCATCATGACCGGCGTCGCCTATTCGACCTCGGCCGAAATGGCCGCCGAGCTCGACGCCTTCCCGGACTATGACCGCAACGCCCAGAACATGCTGCGCGTCATGCGCAACCACCGCCGCGCCGCTTATGGCGACAAGGACGGCTACGAGAAGCTCGCCGTCAATCCGGTGCCGCTGGTCGCTGCCGACCTCAAGCAGCAGGCGCTGGCCGAGCATGCCCGCGCCGCCTGGGACCGCGCCATCGAGCTCGGCGAGGAGCATGGCTACCGCAACGCGCAGGCGACCGTGATTGCGCCGACCGGCACGATCGGCCTGGTGATGGACTGCGATACCACCGGCATCGAGCCCGACTTCGCCCTGGTGAAGTTCAAGAAGCTCGCCGGCGGCGGCTATTTCAAGATCATCAACCGCGCCGTGCCGGAAGCGCTGCGCACGCTGGGCTACTCCGAAAGCCAGATCGCCGAGATCGAGGCTTACGCGGTCGGCCACGGCAACCTAAACCAGGCGCCGGGCATCAACCCGTCGACGCTGAAGGCCAAGGGCTTCACCGACGAGAAGATCGCGGCGCTGAATGCTGCGCTGAAGTCGGCCTTCGACATCAAGTTCGTGTTCAACCAGTGGACGCTGGGCGCCGACTGGGTGAAGGAAACGCTCGGCTTCACCGACGAGCAGCTCAGCGACTTCTCCTTCGAGATGCTGCCGGCGCTGGGCTTCACCAGGAAGGAGATCGACGCCGCCAACATCCATGTCTGCGGTGCCATGACGCTCGAAGGCGCGCCCTTCCTGAAGCCCGAGCATCTGCCGGTGTTCGACTGCGCCAGCCCCTGCGGCAAGATCGGCAAGCGCTCGCTGTCGATCCAGAGCCACATCCTGATGATGGCTGCAGCGCAGCCCTTCATCTCGGGCGCCATCTCCAAGACCATCAACATGCCGAACGAGGCGACGGTCGAGGACGCCAAGAACGCCTACATGCTGTCCTGGAAGCTGGCGCTGAAGGCCAACGCCCTCTATCGCGACGGCTCGAAGCTGTCGCAGCCGCTCAATGCCTCGCTGCTTGCCGATGACGACGAGGATGAGGACGAGGCGGTCGAGCAGTTCATCGCCGCCCCCGCCGCGCAGCGCGCCGTGCAGGTGACGGAAAAGATCGTCGAGCGTGTGGTGGAGCGCCTCTACCGCGACCGCGAAAAACTGCCGAACCGCCGCAAGGGCTACACGCAGAAGGCGGTCGTTGGCGGCCACAAGGTGTATCTCAGAACCGGCGAGTTCGACGACGGCCGCCTCGGCGAGATCTTCATCGACATGCACAAGGAAGGCGCTGCCTTCCGCGCCATGATGAACAACTTCGCCATCGCCATCTCGCTTGGCCTGCAATATGGCGTGCCGCTCGACGAATATGTCGAGGCCTTCACCTTCACCAAGTTCGAGCCGGCCGGCATGGTGCAGGGCAACGACGCGATCAAGAACGCGACGTCGATCCTCGACTACGTGTTCCGCGAGCTTGCCGTCTCCTATCTCGGCCGCCACGACCTTGCCCATGTCGACCAGTCGGACTTCGACAAGACGGCGCTCGGCCGCGGCATCACCGAAGGCAAGGCGACGCCCTTCTCCAAGGGTCTCTATCGCGGCGCCTCGCCGGTGAAGCTGGTGTCGGGCATCGGCGGCGAGCCCAAGGGCTTTGGCGGCTCGACCCCGACGACGGCTCCTGCCCGCGCCGCACCAACCGCCTTCTCGGGCTCCAACGTGCTGACGCTGAAGCCGGCAAGCGACGAGGCGATCGCCTACAAGCGCGACTATGAGGAGCGTGCCAGGGAACTGGCCGAGGAAATGGTCGAACGGGAAGCCGAGGCTGCTGGCGGCGCCGAGGCTTTATTCACTGACGCAGCCGCCAACGAGGCCGCCGAGGCGAAGAAGCTCGCCGCCACCCGCCGCCAGCAGTCGCTGCTCCAAGGTTATACCGGCAACGAATGCTCCGAATGCCACAACTTCACCATGGTGCGGAACGGCACCTGCGAGAAGTGCGATACTTGTGGTTCGACGAGTGGGTGCAGCTGAGGACTAGATGCCGCCTCGACCCTGACGCGTCACTGAATCTCACTCAACGTCAAGGTAGATCGCTCATTCGACACACGAAGTCCGCTCACCCGGCCTGAATAGGTCGGGCGAACACTGAAACGAACGTTTCCGGGCACTAGGGTGCCCGGAAAATGGTACGGCGAACAAAACGAGAATTGAGAGTATAGGTAGTGGGTGCCTATGGCTGACGCAGTGATTGCAAACTGGGACGGGCATGACTATCAGGCCCGATTCTTCTGGATACATGCTTCGGGTCTCCGCAATCCGGAGACACCCCATGTGGTCGAAGTTTCGTACGAGGCCGACGGCCCGAAAGGGTTCGACGACGTTGTCGTGCGATATAATCCTGGTATGGCCGGGCGTCGCTCGTTCAGAGTCGAGACCGCCCACCACCAGGTCAAATTTCATGTAAACCAAGCTGGGCGTTTCGGCTTCAGGGAGCTTGTGGAACCCGAGTTTATCGGCGCCAGCGCGATCTCTATCTTGCAGCGCCTGAAGGAAGCGGTGGCGAAAGCCCCACCCCGCTCGACGTTCACATTGGTCACGACAGATCGCGTCCGCGATGATGACCCGCTGTCCAAGCTTCTCAAAACGGCGGACAAGTCGCTGGACCTGGAAAAGCTCGCCGTAGGGAAAACAGAACGCAGCGAAATGGGTGAGGTCCGCGCTCTTTGGCGCAATCATCTCGAGCTGGAATCGGACGAAGAACTCTACGCGATCCTCGACACCTTCCATATCATGGAGGCGTATCATTCGCTGCAAGACATGCGTGAAAACGTCGACCTCAGATTCCAGGTCGTCGGTCTGGCACCCGGGGGTAACAGCCTCGAATTCAAGTTCGATGGTGCAGCCCGGGCACTCAAGGCGACTCAGCGAAATGTGCTTACCCGTGAGGCCTTCGAAGAGCTGTGCATCGAACAAGGCTGGGTGAGAACGACCCAGCCGGAGGATAGAAAGAACATTTCCATCCGTTCATTCACAGACGGTCCGACAGACTACCTCGATGCTCAGCCGGAAAACACGCTCTCGCTCGTGGACTTGTTCAACTTGCGGCATCTCAGGGAGGGAATCGACTGGAACACCGACGTCCGTTCTGCTGTCGAGGAGTTCCTCACGCGCGTTCGCCAGACGGACAAGGACATCCGTCTGTTCCTAGATAGCCATTCCTCGATTGCCTTCCTTGCAGGCGCGATGCTCGGCTTCAAGACCAGCACGCACGTCGAACTCAACCAGAAGGGACGAGGGCCGACCACCGTATGGCGGTCGGACGACGGGAAAGTCGGCCCGGCGGCCACAACCGAGGTGATTCCAGTCGGATCCGGCGACGAGATCGCTGTCGTGGTCAGCTTCTCGCGAAATGCATTGGCGGATGTCCAGGAATACATCAGGACGACCGCCCCGAGCATCGGGAGAATCCTGCACGTCGTCGCCGCAAACGGCCCGAGCCAGAAAGCGCTCGCTGGCGGAGAGCATGCAGCCGATCTCGCCGATCAGATCGCGGGTGCCGTGAAGGCGCTTCGCCCGCCGATCAGCGCGCGGCGGCACTTCTTCATAACGGCCCCGAATGCCTTCACATTCTTCATGGGCCAGCACCGCGACTCGATGGGTCCTGTGACGCTATACGAATTCGACTTCAAGAGCGCCGTGGACGGCAGCTACATCCCCTCTATCAGGATCGGTTGAACATGGAACTTAAATCGCAGTTCAGTGAGTTTCTCAGGGAAATCCGCCCTACCGATCGCCAGAAGGAGGAATGGAAGACGGGCTCGAACACGCTCCGGTCTCGCCTAGCGGCGGACAGGGACCTGAGTGGAATCGTGGTGGCGACCTTCCTGCAGGGAAGCATCCGACGTTCCACTGCCATTCGTCCGACGGGCGACAAGCGTCCGGATGTCGATGTGGTGGTGGTGACGGATATCGACTGTGACAAAACCACCCCCCAGCAGGCGATGGACAAGTTCGTGCCGTTCCTCGATCGACACTACCCAGGCAAGTGGCGGGCTCAGGGACGTTCCTTCGGGATCGAACTTTCCTATGTCGATCTCGATCTGGTCATCACCGCGCTTCCGACTGATCCGACGTCGCGTCAGGCAATGGAGCGTCTGTATCGGTCCAACTCGGTGTTGACCACCAGTACTATCGAAGACGACATGAGCTGGCGGCTGAACGAGCGCTGGCAGCCAACGCCCTTCGGAGTTCAGCCGCAGTTGCTTGAGGACGCGCCTTCAGGCAACTGGCGACCACATCCGCTTTTCCTTCCCGACCGCGATGTCGGGAGGTGGGGACGTACGCATCCGCTGGCTCAAATCCAGTGGACGGCCGCCAAGAATCGAGCTTGCAACGGACACTACGTCAATCTGGTACGCGCGACGAAATGGTGGCGGCAGCAGTATGCCGAGACCCTCCCCAAATATCCCAAGGGTTACCCGCTGGAGCATATGATCGGCCACGTCCTTGAGGAAGGCACCAGTTCCATGGCTTCAGGCCTCGTCCAGGTATTCGAGACGATGCGGGACAAATGGAGGTTCGAAGCCCTCGTGGGCAAGGTCCCTGTACTGGCGGACCACGGCGTGCCCGAGCACAACGTCCTCAAGCGCCTGTCTCTGGAAGACTTCAGGGCATTCCACTCTGCGATCACGACCGCGGCCGATCAGGCGCGCGAGGCGCTGGAGTGTGACGACGTTCAGGAGAGCGGCCAGCTCTGGCAAAAACTGTTCGGCGGAAAGTTCCCCCTTCCCGGTCCGAACGGAGGAGATCGAAAGCCAGGTTTCTTCACCGCGCCTGCGCAGCCCGCCGAACCACGGAGGACCGAGCGGTTCGCATGAGGACCTCGTAGTTGTTCGTACCTGAGGTCCTTCAGAACGTGGCCGACAGCGTTGTCGGCCACAGCCGAATTACGGTACTCCGGCCGTGGACACGTCTGGCCGACAGCCGGTGGACGCTGTATATATGCGCGCGCCTTTCAGTTCCCGAATGTGGCACCATTCCAACGGAGACAAACTGGTATCTGGTGTTCGATCCGGCCAGCGTGTCTGTGACCGTCTTCCCATCGAAGGTAGGTGGGATAACTGCGACCCACCAGCACCAGAGTTTCAATGACGAAGGTCCGGCCGCCCTACCGTGGCGGCTGGGCAATCCGTGCCTTAATCGTCAAGCAGCAGCTTTCGCCCGCGTCGCCTGGGCAGGCGAACCCAAAGCCATCGACGAGAAGATTTGGTGGCATCTCGAGCGGCTACTTGTTTGGATCGACGCTGGGGCGAGCGATAAACTCGCGGTCCCGGGAGAGCCTCTGGAACTGCCGTCCGGTCCTGGTCAGACAAGTTTTCCTGTGGTGGGTTTCACGAGCTCGGTCGACGACCTTCAGTACTGGCAGGCAATGAACGGTCAGTGGGGATGGGCAGACCTAGCACGGCTTCCGAGATCGGTCGCAAGCTATGGCATCACGGCTTTCCACGGCAAAGGTCAAAAATCGATCCGCGAGCTGAAATGGGGCCGCTTGATCGCGGCCCAGGAGTCGTCCGCAACAGCGCTCTGGATCGCCCTCGATCGGTTGCCTGTCGTCGCGCCATGGGAGTTGCCACGGACCTGGGCCGCCCTGTCCTCCTACCTAGAAACCGTCGGAGTCGATCTCGGAGAGGTCCTTGTTCGATCGGGAGCGGATCGCCGTCACCGAACGAAGGACAGCGGTCCCGTAATGATGCTTCTTGGTTTTCCACTTTCGTACACGATCGGCGAACCGCCCTTGCGCTATCATTGGCTAGCGATCGACGGCGTCGAACTTGCTGACCGTCGGGCAAAGAAAAACGGTTTCCGAGCGAATGAAAATACGCGGCAGTTCATCGACCGCTCCCGCGCGTCCTTGAATTCGAACCTGAAATGGCTCCGCACGGTGAACTGGGAGCCCGAGGAAATCCGGGCCCGCGCAGGTCCGGAGAATGTGGTGCCGTCGAAGCGGGTCCTCGTCATCGGGGCAGGTTCTCTCGGCAGCGCGGTGTGCGAGAATCTGGTTCGGATGGGTTTGATCGAGATGGGTGTCCTTGATGCCGACCTTCTCGACGTCGGCAACCTTACCCGACACGCGCTGGGCATGGACGCGGTTGGCCACAACAAAGCCTCGGCGCTTGCCAGTGCCCTGAACCTGATCATGCCGGACGCAAACGTCACGGGCTTCGCATCGAGTTTCCCGCCGACAGACACGGAGATAGCAGAACAGGTGCGTTCATTCGACGTGATTGTCGATTGCTCGGGATCGGACAGTGTTCTTGATGCCCTGTCAATGTTCGACTGGGGGGACGAAAAAACGTTCGTCAGCTTAGCGATGACCTGGAAAGGCGAAGGCTTGCTCGTGTTTACTGCATCGGAAACCTCGTTTCCCACGGTGGACGCCAAAGAGAGCTTCGCGGATTTCGGCGTTCCCCCTGCCTCTCTTGATGACGCGCGAATAGAAGGTATCGGCTGCTGGCACCCTGTGTTCCCGGCAGATGCATCGGACGTGCGATTGTGGGGCGCGATTGGATCGAAAGCCATTCTAAGGGCGATCCGGTCTCCGCAAAGGCGTTGCGAGTATTTCAGGCAGGGCGTGGACGGGACCGTGGAGCGTCAGGATGCCTGAGGACGGAAAAGACTTCGTAAGCCAGGTTCATGGGATCTCAGTACATCTGACCGGAGTGGCCGTTCACACGATCAAAGAATACGCGCTGGCGGCGGGAGACCGCGAGACCGGAGGCATCCTAGTCGGCCGCTACGATGGCCACGGGAATAACGTAACCGTCTCCGAGGCAACGACGCAGTCTAAGGATTCTCGGTCAGGTCGGACATGGTTTCAGCGTGGTGTCCATGGCTTGAAAGACCTTCTCCAAAGCCGTTGGCGCCATGGCGAATACTACGTCGGGGAATGGCATTCGCACCCACGCGCAGCGCCCGAGCCGAGCGCGAGCGACATCAAGGAAATGCGGGCGATTTCAAAGGAAATCAGCTATCGATGTCCAAAGCCGGTCATGATTATAGCTGGCACTTCGGCTGCACGAGAGGTCTACCTCTCGGCAAGTGTCTTCGAGCGTGGAGGCCTAGTAAGGCTCCAGGAGAGTTCCGTTTCTTCTGAGACTTGACAGCTTCAGGCGAACCTTCAACCAGAAGAAACAATATGCAGACTGCATGCCGGTACTCGGATGGCCATGCCCCTGACCGTCGGTGTTTCCGGAATACTCGTAACGAGCTAGACGAAGGGATGAACGAAGCCTTCACCTCTATCTTGCTATCGCTGCAAGCTGGCGTGCCTTGGCGAAAGGTGAAAGGCTTCCAGATGACAGACTTCCCGAATTTGAAGACGAAGTACCCGGACCTGATTCCGGCCCGAATGGATTTCGAGTGCGGGCCGGGATGGGAAAAGGTCCTGGACAAGTATTTCGGCGACGTCTCCGCCGCCCTTCCATCAGGAACGCGCTTACGCCTCGACAAAGTCTACGAGAAATATGGAAGCCTGAGGGTTGATGCGATGCCCGAGGGCGCCGTTACCCGCTCTGTTCACCTTGCACTGGATAGGGCAGAGGTCCTCGCCGACTTGCGTTCCTATCGATACTGCGAGACCTGCGGCAAGCCGGGCAGCCTACGAGACAAGTCGTGGCTTTCCGTTGATTGCGAGGCCCACGCCAACGGAGCACCCCCTCTCCCGCCCCATGACGGTCGGATTA
Source organism: Mesorhizobium dulcispinae (assembly GCF_033977345.1). Taxonomy (NCBI): domain Bacteria; kingdom Pseudomonadati; phylum Pseudomonadota; class Alphaproteobacteria; order Hyphomicrobiales; family Phyllobacteriaceae; genus Mesorhizobium; species Mesorhizobium dulcispinae. The sequence continues at coordinate 8,533 of NZ_JAVIIY010000002.1, read as the reverse complement.
CCCTCGATGGCGTTGCCTATGAATATGACGAAGGCCTCGACGACTTGGTCCCTATCAAACGCCGCGCAAAGCGACCGACTGGGACGAAGCGCTAGCCCCAAGCCACGTTTCGTTTGACCAAAACGATTGCCGAGACAGCCGCTACTTGTGGGTCCTCGGAAGGATTCCTGGATTGCCATACACCACCTACGCCATAGGCGACGTTCACGGCCGTGCTGACCTGCTTGCGCCTCTCCTTGATGCCATCGGCCGGGAAGCTGGCGCATCCGGCCGCGAGCCCCGCGTGCTCTTCCTCGGGGACATCGTCGACCGCGGCCCATCGAGCCGGCAGGCGCTGGACCTTGTCTGCCACACCCTGGAGATATGGCCTCGGTCGCGGCTGATCCGTGGCAACCATGATGCCTACTTCCTGGATTTCATGACCTCCGATGCTGTCGACGAGGTTAGGTTCACCAAGTGGCTGCTACGGCTGGGCGGCTACGAGACCCTGGAATCTTATGGGCTGCTTGCCGACGGCGATATCTCCGACATTGCATCCGCATTCAGGGCAAACTTTGCCCGACACGTGGAGGCATTGCGGAAATCCGTCCCGATCATAGTCGATAACCGCCTCGCCTACGTTCACGCGGGAGTCGATCCAAATCGCCCCATCACGGAACAGGATCCGAAGGACATGATGATGATCCGCGAACCCTTCCTTCAATACAAGGGCGAGCTGTCTCACGTCGTCGTCCACGGCCACACGCCAACGTCGAACTGTCTGCCCGAGAAGGAGCGCTGCCGTATCGCCATCGATACCGGGGCATACGCCACCGGCAGACTAACCTGCCTTGTCGTCTCGGCTGATGAACGCATACTCCACTTTCTGTTTGCTATCGGCGCCGCAGGACATGTGGAGATTACGCGAGAAGAGGCAGATGGGTTCGAACTCGCCGCGTAGCATGCGGAAGCGTTGCCTCTCTGCTCAGAGCGCCAGCTTGACTTCCTGGTCAGTGGTCCGCAGACGATAGAATTCCCTGGCGACATGGTCTTCGATTTGGGCATTGGGATGGTTCGACGGCGTCATGCGATCGAGGCCATCCGGCGTGAAGATGTCGTCGACCTGAACAGCAGCGTCGCCAGGATCGTCGACCTGCAGAACCCAATCACGCGACGGCAGCTGGCCTGCCGCTACAAGCGGATCGCCCCAGCTGCGCAATTGGTCATGGCCAGCAGTGAGCTTCAACCCGTTAAGTTCTGGACGAGGAAGCGGCAGCAGGCTGGCAAGTTCCTTTGCAGCTTCCAGATTCATGTTCGCAGCGAAGATAGCGTACTGAGCTTCGCCTGTTCGGATCGTGAGGCGAGCCGCCCGGTACTTGGCGTCTTTGCGGTCGAGCGGCAAGGGGAAGACCATGCTCTCGAGGACAGCGAATCCTTTACGCCCCAGCTGGAAAAGATCGTGCTTTATGGAGAACGGTTCTGCGGACAATCTTCGAACTCCAGTTGCCCCATGACCTTGCGGTGGCCGGAAGCAAGAATCGAATCCGCAGAGGCGCGGGCCACCGCAGGAGGCCACGGGGATCTGAGCGGCTAACCGAAACTCCAGTTATCAGCGCTCCGACAGAAGTTATAGCGCGACAATCTGGGAGAGAGGCGCGCGACAATCTGGATGAGAATCTTGTGTCGCGGCGGTTGTGATGATCGCGGCATTGATTGTCGCGCGCAAGAGGTTTTGTCGGTTTGATTGTCGCGGCGCGTCAATCAGGAGCGACGTTGGCCGGGGTTGCATATGACGCCGGCCTGCTTGGCCCTCTTTTTCGCTCGATGGCCTCGCGCCGCCGATAGCTCTCGACATTCAGCTCGAAGATGGTGGCGTGATGGACAAGGCGGTCGACCGCGGCGAGCGTCATGGCGGGGTCCGGGAAGACCTTTCCCCATTCGCCGAAGGGCTGGTTGGCGGTGATGAGCATGGAGCGCCGCTCGTAGCGAGCGCTGATGAGCTCGAACAGCACGCTGGTCTCGGCCTGATCCTTGGTGACATAGGCGAGGTCGTCGAGGATGAGCAGGTGGAAGCGATCGAGCCGATTGATGGCGGCTTCGAGGCCGAGCTCGCGGCGCGCGACCTGCAGCTTCTGAACGAGATCGGTGGTGCGGGTGAACATGACCCGCCACCCGTTCTCGATGAGGGCCAGCCCGATGGCCGAAGCAAGATGGCTCTTTCCGCCGCCTGGAGGGCCGAACAGGAGCATGGAACGGCCACCAGCTGTGCAGTCGTTGCGACATCACGGTCGGAACGTCCTGAATAGATGAGAAGCGGAAGTACCAGGAATTGTCATCTTTGGCAGGATAGAGGACCAAACCTGACATTCGATGATGCGTGTAAGCGAAATCCAAATTTCTGGAATCTTGCGGATCTTCGCTGGGGCGCCACCTCAGTTCGTACCAAACATGCGCGCCCCCCGCGAAAAGGCGCGTCCGACCATGGTCGTCCCGGCTCGGCAGCTCACAATGCGTAGTCGCAGTAATGGAAGGTGGCGAGATAGCCGGGGAGTCCGGGCATGAACTCCTGTTGATGGGTCCAAGCTCTGCACTCGGCCATGGAGGTCATGGGTTTCACGTCGGGGAGCCTGATTAGCTCCCCGTGGTTGGTCAGAAGGATTGTGACAGCGCTGGCGGAGAGCACGGTCCGGCTATCCATCGACTCAAGGCTGGCGACATTATAACCGCGGGGGCTGGGACGGACCTCGTCTGAGGCAACCTGGTTGACATGGTCAGGGCCACAGGATCTCGCGGTGCGGGAATCCGCTTTTGCGGCCGTTTGCGCTGCCAAAAGAAGAGCGAGAGCGATGATGAGCTTGATGCGATTCATGTCGTCCTCCGTCTCATCCGGTGCTGCTGGGATCGCTTGGAGGCGAAGGCCGAATGGGCTAAACTAGAAAGCGCGCCAGGAAGGTGAAATGTCCCGAACGGCCCCTGAAATTGACCTGAAATCTGCTGAAACGATCACGTTTCGCGGTTTTGTCTTCCTGACGAAAAGCAAAGAACTCCGAACCGTCGAAGGCAAAGCGGTCAGTCTTCGCAGCCAGTCCGCCGAGGTGCTCTCGGTGCTCGCGGCGCGACCGGGCGAAATCGTGTCGAAGGATGCGCTGATGCAGGCGGTTTGGCCCGATACCTTCGTGACCGACGACAGCCTCACGCAATGTATTGCCGATATTCGCCGCGCGTTGGCGGACGACGCGCACGTGATCGTGGAAACCGTCCCAAGGAGAGGCTACCGACTGAATGCCGATCTGTCGGACGCGGCGGCCCCAAACGCCGCAGCCGTCACGGAACGTGCCAAGAAACGATTCTCGCAGCGCGGCTTCATTCTTGCTGCAATCGTTCTCGCTGCGGCAGCGATCGGCGCATACTACGGCACCGAAATGTGGCGAGCCGCTCCGGTTCCTTCGAGCGATATGCCCAGGATTGCAATCCTTCCCTTCGATGACTTCAGTGCCGGAGCGGACAAGGGATATCTCAGCGATGCCGTTGCCGAGGGGATCATCACCGAGCTGGCACGAAGCAAGACTTATGCCGTCATCGCCAGGAACTCGAGTTTCAGGTACCGCGGTAAGCCCACCGACACCAGGCAGATCGGAGATGAACTCAGGGTCGACTACCTGCTTGAGGGTAGCCAGCAGAAGGTGGGAGACCGGCTGAAAGTGACGGCCCAACTGCTGAATGCGCATGATGGATCGCATGTCTGGGCGAACTCCTACAACCGGGAGATTGGCGATCTTTTCGTCGTCCAGGAGGAAATCATCCGCACGCTTGCGGTACGGGTCGGGCGCAGGATCGAGCGCCCCTTGCCACAGACCGGTGCCGCCAGGGTCAGCGCGCTCCACTATCATCTGATGGGGATTGCCGAGATCCGAGAGGATTTCTCGGCCCCGAGGAACGAGCTGTTTCGGCAGCTGAACCTCAAGGCGATCGAAGAAGATCCGAACTCGCAGTTCGGCTATATCGGGCTGGCCTGGTCCTATCGCAACGATGCGATGTTCGGCTGGAACGAGCAGGAACCTGACCGTGACGAGGCGTTGAAGCGCGCGGCCGAATACGCCGACAAGGCCATCCTGCTCGCTCCTGATGACGCTGAAGCGCATAATATCCGCGCCAGCATCCACACCGAAGCCGGCGAGGTCGAGCAGGCCAGTGGCCAGTACGATCAGGCAATCGCCCTGAACCCCAGCAACTCCGATATCCTGGTCCGCAGCACGGATCTGCTACTCTATGTTGGCCGTACAGACGAAGCGATCGATCGGATCAAGCAGGCCATGGGCATCGATCCTTTCTACCCAGACGACTTCAACTGGCAGATGGGCTGGGCGCTCTGGGAAAAGAACGATTGCGGGGCTGCGCTGGCGGCGATGCGGAAAATGTCCACAATCCCGAGCGGCGCGCACCGAATGCTTGCGGGAATCCACGCTTGTCTGGGAAATAAGCGCGAGGCAAGGGAAGCGCTTGCGGTTTTCCTTAAAGACTCGCCCGGTCAATCCATCAGTAAGGAACGCAGGGAGTGGGAGAAGCTATGGACCGCCCCCGGAAGCCTCGACCGCTGGATCGAACACATGCGGATCGCGGGCTTGCCGGAGTGACGGCTGCCCGTATACGGCCCGGCAGAGGCTAATTGGCCGCAAAAAAACCGTTGAAGCCTTGGTGTTGTGGGCGCCGGTTGACCTCAAAGCAGGATCATCCTTCGCAAGGAATATTGGGTGCGGGAAAGTCGGCAATGGGCCGACTTGCGCCATAGTGCGCTCGCAGGAACGTGCCCGACGGCTTGCCGTTCATCGGCGATGCCAGGAAGGCGCTCAACGGACCTTTTGCGCTGAGACCATGGCGCGCCGTTTAATTATCCACAATGTCAGCATAGCTGATCCGCCGGATTGCGGATCGCGGCGTACGCAGACCCGATTTCGACGGCAGCTTAGCGCCTCAATGTCGGCCGTTGAGGTGAGCGTTGCCGCCGCCTGAAAGCAGACATTGCCGGCGACCGCGCTGGAGGTCGCGGTTGCGTCGAAGCAGACTTTGCAAGCCGCGACCACTCTCCGGCGGTACGGTCGGAGTACGGCAAATCAATGCCGGTTAAGGGCCTAGCAGTGATCGCCGTGATTCGATGAACTCCTGCACCGAGGCGACAAACCTCTCGCTGTCTTCTTGGGTGATGGGCAGTGAAAGGTTGATCATGCCGCGCGGAGCCATCCATACGCCCCGTTCGATCATGTCAAAAAAGAAGAGCTGCCTCAGTGTGGCGTTTCCCTTCAAAGCGTCTGCCGGCGTATGGATGGGGCCGCTGCGCATGTGGACGCTCATCATCGATCCGAGCCCGGTGAAACACATCCTTACGCTCTCGGCCTGGGCCAACTGGTTGAGCCGACTTCTCATCCGGTCACCGAGGCCATTGAGTTGGCGAACAGCTTCAGGTGTATAGACCTCCGTCAGGCCGGCAATTCCAGCGGACATGGTCAAGACATTGTTGTTGAAAGTCCCGGCATGGGGGAAAGAACCCTGCTTGCGAGGGTCGAAGCGGTCCATGATGTCCTTGCGGCCACCGAAGGCACCGCACGATATGCCGCCGCCGATATATTTCCCAAGCGTGGTTATGTCCGGCAGAATTCCGTGGAATTCCTGTAGACCGCCCGGTGACAGACGTGACGTCATTACCTCGTCGAATATGAGGAGGATGCCGTGCTTATGGGTGGCATCACGCAGGGCCTGAAGAAACGCTCTGTCGGCGGGCAAGCAGCCAGCGACGCCCATCATCGGCTCTATCAGCACAGCCGCCAGATCGTTCGCCTGCTGCTCGACCAGGTCGATCGTTTGATTGAGGTCGTTGTAATTGGCGACTACGAATCCGAAAGGCGCATTGATTGGGCTGCCACCGTTCGCGAAAAGGAACACGCCTCCATGATAGGCGCCATCGAACACAAGGACCTTCGTGCGACCGGTTATGGCGCAGGCCGCGCTGACCGCCATGAGGTTCGCCTCGGTTCCGCTGTTGGTGAAGCGGACTAGGTCGATTGAGGGAAAGCGAGAGCACAAGGCAGCGGCCAGTCTTGCCTCAAACCTATTGTGGCCTCCCAGGTCTATACCGCCGTCGAGCGCCTTGTTGATTGCAGCACGGATTTTGGGATGCGAGTGGCCGTAGGCGGCTGCCGTGTACTCTGCAAGGAAATCGATGTATTCGTGCCCATCTGCGTCCCAGAGCCTCGCGCCTTCCCCGCGAACCATCGTCAAGGGGAACGGAGGATAGAACAACACCGTGCGCGTGGTCCCGCCGGGAAACACCTCGCAGGCTTCCTCATGTCGCGTCAGACTCTCCGAATTGCTCGCGGCATAGCGGGCCTGGGCATCGGCAAGCGCCGCTTCCGGGTCGGTGTTGACGATGGCCGTCCTATTCATTGGGGCCTCTTCGCCAGCCATTGATGTATCGCCGACGCATCTGGTTGACGCGAAATGCCGCCGGCGAACTTGTGGACATCGGTTGGTAGCACCGCTCTCACCCTGGCAGACCCGCCTTTAGATACCCTTCGACAAAACACTGCCGATCCTCGCGGCGCTGGAACGGCTGCCTGCTCGCCCAGTCCTCTACCGAGAAGTTAGGGTGTGCGACAAGGAACTGCGCTGCTTCCGTCTTGGCTTCGTCCATGCGGCCAAGCTGCGCTAGGCTGGCGGCCAGGATGCGTTGCGAACCCGAACGGTGTGTAGCCTCGTGTCGCAAAGTTTCGACTGCATCTTCGTATTGGCGCGCCAGATATTGTACAAGACCGAGATGCCAATAGTACCATCCTGGCGGGTGCGGATTGAGACGGAACGCATTCCGCAAGGAGTCGATGCCTTCGCCAGCGCTGCCCTCGAACGCTTTCATCACACCCAGGAATGCCCAAGCGTCGGAGTGGTTAGGGTTGATTTCGAGCGCTGTCGTCAATTCTGGTGCGCCCGCATCCAGCCTACCATCCAAGAACCGCACAAAGCCGAGAATCGCGTGCGCACCAGCGTTTTCTGGGTCGAGCGACACGGCTCGTCGCGCTGCCGCGAGAGCAAGCGAGCGACCGGGTTCAGGCGCTTCTCCCCAGTACGACCATCCCCAAACATGGCTCATCGCAAGCCAGGCGTGCGCGTCGGCGAAGCCTGGATCGAGTTCGATTGCTCTCTCGAGGAGCGGGCGAGCCTCTCTGTTACTCTGAACCGATTGCGTTACCAGCACCCGCCCGCGTACGAACAGATCGTAAGCTTCAAGGTTCGTGGCCCTTTGCCTGGCAACGGGGTGCGCCGATGGTAGCAAGTGGGAAAGAGCATCTACGATCCTGCCCACCACCTCGTCCTGTACCATGAAAATGTCTGCTAGATCGCGGTCGAACCGGTCAGCCCAAAGGTGTGTTCCATCCTCCGGATCGATGAGTTGGACATTGATGCGGACCCGGGCCGCAACCCTGCGCACGCTGCCTTCGACAACAAACCTCACGCCCAGATCCGTCGCGACCACACGAATATCGACAGACTTCCCTTTGTAGGCGAATGCCGAATGCCGCGAGATGACGAGCAGCCCGGGCACCTTGGACAGATCGGTAATCAAATCTTCGGCCAAGCCGTCTGCGAAGTATTCCTGTTCCGGGTCACTGCTCATGTTGGTGAATGGCAGAACGGCGATTGCCGCCCTGTTGGGCAAGCCTGGTGGAGTGCGTAAGGGTCGGTCGGGCTTAGCGGATGCCGACGAGGTTTGTAGGCGGACGCGATAGCAAGCGATCGGCTCAGCGATGTTTTTCATCCGCTGCTTGCCCATCGGCTCAAGGCCGAAGGCGAGCTTTTTCTCGACCTCTTTCGAGACCTTTCCCGAGACGCAGATGCCGCCGGGATCAGCCACCTGCTGCAGGCGCGCCGCGACATTGACACCCTCGCCGTGGCGATCGTCCCCTTCGATGATCACTTCTCCCAGATTGATCCCGATACGGACCTCGATGCGCTTGCTTTCGGGGACGCTCGCGTTGCGCTCCACCATGCCGCGTTGAAGCGTCACCGCGCATTCGACGGCATCGACAGCACTGCCGAATTCCGCCAGCAAGCCGTCGCCCATCAGCTTGAAGATGCGCCCGTGACGCTTGTCGATCTCGGGCTCGAACAGTTCCTTACGGCTGGCCCTTAGCCGTTCGAAAGTGCCTGCTTCGTCCGCCTCCATCAGGGCCGAGTAAGCTACGACGTCGGCGGCAAGAATGGCCGCAAGCTTGCGTTCCATAGCGCCTTGAACTGTCGCATCATCGGCAAAGAGTGTCGCACCAAATACGCTCAACTCTGGCGATGCGATCACCGCAACTCTAACATAGCTGGAGCTTCCGGGCTAATCCGCAGTCTGCCGGATGACCGCTTCGGGTCAGATCACGTCGACGCCGGCAGAGGACTCAAGGTCCGCTTCTAAGAATCCGAGCCTCGGAAGCCGACCGACCGCTTTCGTGAAGAGTTTCGGGCGCCGGCAGGCGTACGAAAGTCCCCGAGGAAGGAACCCGCGGGCCACAGGCGATGG